>VBFH01000033.1 GCA_005883575.1 Chloroflexota bacterium
CGAGATCGGCAAGGCGGCGCTGCGCGGCTTCATATGGGTGCTCGAGGTGGGTTTCACGATCTGCATCATCGGCGCCATCGGTTGGCTCTGGCAGCTGTGGGACCCGCAGCGGCAGGCGATCCACGACAAAGTCGCGGGGACGATCGTCACGATCAACTAGCCCCGCGGCGGCTAGCGCGTCTCTTCGGGAAACCGCTTGCGCAGCCAGTCGACGATGTCCTGAAGCGGCGTGCCGGGTGTGAAGATCTCCGCCACCCCGCGCTTTTTCAGCGCGGCGATGTCGTCGTCCGGGATGATGCCGCCGCCGAAAACGATGATGTCGGTCGCGTCGCGCCGCTTCAACTCATCGACGACTGCCGGGAAAAGCGTCATATGGGCGCCGGAGTGGATGGACAGGCCGATGACCTGCGCGTCTTCTTGAAGGGCGGCGTCGACCACCATCTCGGGTGTCTGGCGAAGTCCGGTGTAGATCACCTCGTAGCCTGCGTCACGCAGCGCTCGGGCGACGACCTTGACACCCCGGTCGTGGCCGTCGAGGCCGACCTTGGCGACGACGATGCGCACCGGCTTGGTGGCGACTTTTGCCATCGCTATATACGTGCCGAAGACCTCGATCATCGCCTGCATGATCTCGCCTTCCGTCGCGTAAGCGCGAACGGCATCCAGGAGGTACGGCATCAGGTTGTCGGTGCCTGCCGCGGCCCTGCGCAGCTGGTTGAGCGCGTTCGTGCATTGGGCCTGGTCACGCTTGCGGCGGACCTCCCGCACGCGTTTTGATTGCTGGCTCTCCAGGCGAGGATCGATCCGCAGGATCTCGATCTCTTCCTCCTCATCGACCGTGAAGTCGTTGACCCCAACCATGATCCGCCGCTTCTGCTCGAGCTCAAGCTGGTAGCGGAACGCCGCGTCGGCAATCTCCTTCTGGAAGAAGCCCACCTCGATCGCCGGGATGACGCCGCCGATCTCCTCAATTCGCTTGAAGTAGGCCTCCGCCTGGCGCTCCATCTCGTCGGTCAGGGCCTCGAGGAAGTAGCTCCCGCCAAGAGGGTCGATCGTGTTGGCGACTCCGGTCTCGTAAGCGAGGAGCTGCTGGGTGCGAAGCGCGATGCGCGCCGCCCTGTCGGTGGGCAAAGCCAGGACCTCGTCCATGGCGTTGGTGTGCAGCGACTGCGTCCCCCCAAGGACCGCGGCCAGTGCCTCGATCGCCGTTCTCGCGATGTTGAGCTCGGGCTGCTGGGCGGTGAGGGAGACGCCAGCAGTCTGGGTGTGGAAGCGCAGCTTCCACGATCGTTGCTGCTGCGCCCCGTAGCGCTCGCGCATCCACCGCGCCCAGATTCGGCGTGCCGCGCGAAACTTGGCGATTTCCTCGAAGAAATCGATGTGGGCGTCAAAGAAGAAGGACAGCCGCGAGGCGAAGTCGTCGATGTGCATTCCCCGCTCGAGGCACGCGTCGACGTAGGCCATCCCGTCGGCCAGCGTGAAGGCGAGCTCCTGGACGGCTGTCGATCCCGCCTCTCGGATGTGGTAGCCGGAGATCGAGATCGTGTTCCACTTCGGCACCTCTCTGGCGCAGTACTCGATCGAGTCGACGACCAGCCGCATCGACGGCGCGGGGGGAAAGATGAACTCCTTCTGGGCGATGAACTCCTTGAGGATGTCGTTCTGCAGCGTGCCGCCGAGCTTCGAGGCAGGGACGCCCTGCTTCTCGGCCACCGCGATGTACATGCACAGGAGGATCGCCGCGGGCGAGTTGATGGTCATCGAGGTCGTGATCTCGCCAAGTGGGATGCCCTCGAACAGCGTTTCCATGTCCGCCAGCGAATCGATCGCCACACCGCAGTGTCCGACCTCGCCGCGGCTCGTCGGCGCGTCGGAGTCCTGGCCCATGAGGGTGGGCATGTCGAAGGCGACCGACAGGCCGTTCTGCCCGTTGGCAAGCAGGTATTTGTAGCGGCGATTGGTCTCCTCGGCGGTGGCAAAGCCGGAGAACTGGCGCATCGTCCACAGCCGTCCGCGGTATCCGCTCGGGTGGATGCCGCGGGTGTAAGGAAACTGCCCGGGATACTCCTGCTCGCGGCGCGCCAGATCGTCTTGCGTGTACAGCGGCTGCAGCGGGATGCCCGAAATGCTCGAGGTTTCCAGGCCGTCATCCCGCGCGGGACTCGACTCGAATTCCTCCTTCCAGGCCTCTTTGGCGTCTCGAGCGCGAACTTTCATCGACCTTGATTATCCCTTTCGGTCGAGGATCTCCTCCGCGGTTCGGTAAGGGGTGCCGTCGCTGAGCAAACGTTCCGCGAGTCGAGGGTCCTCTTCGAGGGCACGGCGCGTGCGGTCGCGCGCCAGTTCCGCTGCCACCTCGGCCGTCTCGTCACGCAGCCGCCTCTCGGCCAGCTCCTTCGCGCGTCCGCTCGACTCGAGGTGGCGGCGGTGCTGCAGCACCGCCTCCCAGAGCTTGTCGATTCCTTCCTGGCGGGTCGCGACGGTGGGAATGATCGGCGGCCGCCAGTTGATTTCGGGGGCGGTCTTGGGCGCCATGTTCATCATCGTCCGCAGCTCGGCGACGACGCGCGCATAACCGTCGATGTCGGCCTTGTTGACGACGAAGATGTCCGCGATCTCGAGGATGCCGGCCTTGATCATCTGCACGCTGTCGCCGAGGTTGGGCGTCAGTACCACGACTGTTGTGTCCGCCACCGCCGCGACCTCGAGCTCGGACTGTCCGACGCCGACGGTCTCCAGGATCACCTGGTCGAAACCGAACCCGCCGAGCAGCCTGATCGCCTCCCGGGTCGCCAGTGACAATCCGCCGAGGTGACCGCGCGCGCCCATGCTGCGGATGAAGACCTTCCCGTCGAGAGCGTGGCGCTGCATACGGATGCGGTCGCCGAGGATGGCGCCGCCCGTGAACGGCGAGTTGGGGTCCGTGGCCAGAACCGCAACCGATGATCCCTGCTTACGCAAGAGCGTGACGACCGCGTCGACGAGGGTCGACTTCCCGGTGCCGGGAGCGCCGGTGAAGCCCGCCACGCCTGGACGCTTGGGGTCGGCGCGCAGGGCGTCTTCCAACTCGCGTACGGAAGAATCACGGCGTTCGACCAGAGTGATCGCCCTCGCCAGGGCACGGACGTCGCCGGAACGAAACCTCTTCAGCAGCTCTGGGTCGTTCAGATGCTCACTCGCCCAACCAGCGTAGGGCGAAGTCGTGCCCGAGCACCACGACGAGACCGTACGTCTGCTGGCCTCGGGCCGGTGCGGGACTGGTTGGGCTCGCGACGACCACGCTGCCGCCAAAGAAGCTCTGCAGCCATTTGGTGGTCAGCGGGAACTTGCCGCCCGAATAGTCGAGGATCACGGTCTGCGCCGACGCGCCGTGCGCGACAGGGTCTGAAAGCTGGAGACCGGTCGGGTCGAGCATCGTGGTTACGCGAGTGTCGAGCCCCGCCAAATTGATGGCGCCGTTGACGAACTGGACCGGGGCCTTCTCGCCGAGCGTCTTCGGGTCGATGAAGATCGACGCGATGTACTTGTGAATCATCCTGTACGTCTGGTCGTCCGCGCACAGCTGTGACACGCCCGCGCCCATGCCGCAGTTGTAAGAGTCCAGGAGGTTGCCGTCGGCCGCACTTGACGGCGCAGTCAACGCGACGCGGATGATCGAGCTGTCAGGCAGGTTCTTGCCCCAGTCATAAATCGCCTTCATGTCCGAGAGGCTCATGTCGGTGTTGATGTTCTTCTGCAGCGCCGTGAGCAGCTGGGGCGCCTTGGCGAAGCCGTTGACCGTCGTCGCTTTCTGCTTGATCGCCTGCATGATGTCCTGCTGTCGCTTCGCCCGCCCAAAGTCCGAGGCCTGCTGAGGTTCGACCGCCTTGCGTGACCGCGCGACCTCCAGCGCCTGCTCGCCGTTGAGGTGCTGACAGCCTGCCTTGAAGTGGATCGGCTTGTAGCCGTTGGTGTAGTTCGGATATTCGTAGTCGTTGAGACTCGTGCCCAAGCAGACATCGACCCCGCCCAGCGCATTGACCATGTCGCGAAATGCCTTGAAGTCGACGGCGATGTAGCGGTCGAAGGTAAGCCCGGTCACCTTCCCGACTTCATGCTCGGCGGCGTAACCGCCACCGTTCGGCCCGCTGTACTGCGTGGCGACGCAGCAGATGATGCTCGTATAGGGGACTTCGTAGGCGGCGTTGATCTTGTTCGTCCAGATGCTGCCCGAATTGGTCTGCAGGTTCATGTGCACGACCAGGTCACGAGGGATGGACAGCATCATCACGCGATTTGTCGTCGGGTCGATGCTGACGGCCATGATCGAGTCGGTCAGGTACGGCGCGTCGTTCTCGTAGCCGCCCCGGCCGAGCAGCAAGATGTTCACGCGCTGTCCGTGCTTCAGCTTGTAGGCGATCGTCCCCGGCGAAGGATCCACCGCCTGCACCACCTCGCCGACGGGGTTGATGTGATGCCCGGTGGTCGCGGAGATGAAATCATCGAATCGCTTGTAGGTCAGGGTCGCCGTGACCACGACGACCAGCAGCAATGCGGCGATGATCGCCGCGGGGACCGACCTGGTCAGGCGATAGGAGACGCTGTAGCGGGATCGCCTGGCCCGTTTTGGCCTGGCCCGAGACATGAGCACCGGGATTCTATCAACGAGGCAGGAGACTCAGGAGTTACGGACTGGAGGTCGCGGCCGAGTTGCCGAGCGATCCTGCGTAGATGTAAAAGAAGAACGCGCCAACTCCGGCGAGGAAGCCGACGATGCCGAGGATCAAGCCCACGATGGCGAGCGTTCCACCGCCCAGCGCGCCTCCGCTTGTCGCGATGCGCTGGCGCGAGATGAAGCCCATGATCGCGGCCGTCGGGCCAAGGATGATGCCGAGACACCCGACGGAGCACACGATCGAGCAGATTCCGATGATCAGGGACGCGATGGCGAGCCCATCGGTGCGCTGCGCCACGTAGCCTGCGCCCGGCATGTAGCCGCCGGGCGGAGGTTGCATGTAGCCTCCGCCGTAACCACCGCCGGGCGGCGGTGGCGGCACGTAGCCTCCGCCGGGCGGTGGGGGTGGTGGGTTCAGACCTCCGCCTGAAGGCGGCGGCGGCGGGCTCGGGGGCGGTGGAGGGGTTGGATCGTAGCCTCCTCCAGAAGGGGGTGGCGGGGGCTCGCTATCGCCTGGGGGCGGTGGAATGTCCGACATTGAGTCCCTCCTGTGGCGCCGGTGCCGTGGCACCGAGCTCGTAACTCCGGATGATCCAGGCCTCCATCGCGAGCGAGAACGGAATCGTGAAGATGATGCCGACGAAACACGCGTAGGCTCCCAATCCGCCAATGAAGCCCGCGGCGATCAGCATAAGTCCCGCGATCAATGTGTTGATCGGCGACTCGCGCACCCGACGCAACACTCGGTCGAGCGCAAGCCCGCCTCCGATCCCTCCGGCGAGGGTGGCCAGCACGACCGCCGGCCGGACGAAGTACATGCCCAGGTAACCGATGACCGTGACCGCGAAGGCCACCATCGTCAGGGCGACGCCGACGAGCGCCAGGGCGGTGTTACCCGAGGCGCTGCCCTGGGTGATCAGCAAGATCAGAGCCGGTACGAAGAACACCGCGGCGACGATCAAGACACCCAGGCCATACACCAGGAAGACCACGAAGAGCTCGAAGCCACGCCCGAGGTAGCTGAAATTGGCAGGTGGCAGCCGCTCCTCGCCGGCCCGGAGACGGTCAATGGTGGCGAGCATCCAGCCGATCGCATTGATCGCACCGACGATCGGGATCAGCAGGATCAGGCCGATGATGGCCAGCTTTTCCAACCACTGCGGGTCGCGAAAGGGCCAGACGAACGCGTCGCCGACGCGGTCCATTCCGGCTAGGTCGGAGGGGTGCCGAACGTCGCGACCAGGATGAGGATCAACCACACGAGTGAGACGACCGCCCCGATGGCGGTGGCCGCCACCCCGATGACCCACCCCGCGACCGCGGTGCTGCGGCCTCCGATCTGTCCCTTGGACTCGTCGATCCGACCCAGCGCGGATTTGCCCAGGAAGTAGGCGAGCGGGCCCAGCACCAGCCCGGGCAAACCCAGAAAGATGCCCAAAAGGAGGCCGAAGATCCCGGCCAGGAGCGAAGCCAGCGCCCTGCCGTCGCCGCGCGCCGGACGCGGCACCGGCCGCGGATAGGCCGCTTGCCCGTAGTACTGGGGTATGGCGTGCGGCGGAACCGGCGGAGGTGGAGGCGGCGGTGGTGGTGGAGGGGGTGGCGGGACCGGCCTCTGCGGCTCGGCACTCAACGCAGGAGAGCCCTGGCGATCACCACTCGCTGAATCTGATTGGTGCCTTCATAAATCTGCGTGATCTTGGCGTCTCGCATCATCCGCTCGACAGGGTAGTCCGATATATACCCGTAGCCGCCGAGCAGCTGGACACAGTCGGTGGTCGCACGCATGGCCATGTCCGAGGCGAACAGCTTCGCCATGGCCGCGGTCTTGGTGAGGTCGGGCGCTTTGCTGTCCGCTTTGGTGGCGGAGAGGTAGACGAGGTGGCGCGCCGCCTCGATCTGGGTCGCGATGTCGGCGAGCATGAACTGGATTCCCTGGAAGCTCGAGATCGGCTGCCCAAACTGCTGCCTGTCCTTGACGTAGTTGAGCGCGTAGTCGAACGCGCCTTCCGCGATGCCAAGCGCTTGCGCACCGATGCCCGGACGCGAGCGGTCGAGCACCGCCAGCGCGAGCTTGAAACCGGCTCCCTCCTCGCCCAGCCGGTTTGACGCCGGCACCTTGACCTCCTCGAGGACGATCTGCGCGGTCGGTGAACCGCGGATGCCGAGCTTATGCTCGATCTTGGAGACGATCCACGGACTCGTCTCGCGTTCGAGCACGAAGGCCGAGATTCCGCGATGGTCGGTGCCGGGTTCGGTTTCCGCGAAGACGACAAGGGTCCCAGCCACGCTGCCGTGCGTGATGAACTGCTTCGTGCCGCTGAGGACGTACTCGTTGCCATACCTCTTGGCGCGCGTTTTCATGGCCGCGGCGTCGGAGCCGCTTCCGGGCTCGGACAGCGCGTACGCGGCCACCTTCTCTCCCGAAGCCAGCGGCGGGCACAATCGCTTCTTCTGCTCCTCCGATCCGGCGACGAGGATGGGGTAAGAGCCCAGGGCCTGGACAGCGAGGATCAGCGACGAGCTCGCGCAAGCTTTGGCGATCTCTTCGATGCCCATGCAGATCGTGACGCTGGAGCCAGAGATGCCACCGTATTCCTCCGGAAACGGAATGCCGAGGATGCCGTTCTCGGCGAAAAGCGTCTCGATGTCCTTCGGGTACTCGGACTTCGCGTCGATCTCCGCCGCGCGTGGTGCGACCCGGTCCTGCACCAGTTCGCGAATCGTGTCCCGGATCGCGACCTGCTCGGCAGTGAACTCGAAATCCATTTCGAGTTTGATTATCCGGCGTTTTACCCCAGGAGTAATTCGCGCGCTATCACAACCCGCTGCACCTGGTTCGAACCCTCGTAGATCTGCAGCGCCTTGGCGTCGCGCACGTGCCGCTCGAAAGGGCTCCCGGCGGCTGCGCCGTCATCGCCTGCGATCTGCAGCGTATCGAGCGCGACTTGCATCGCGGTGTCGGTGGCATGCAGCTTCGACATCGACGCTTCGCATGTGAAACGTCGACCGCGGCCGCACAGCCACGCGGCGTGATACGCGAGCAGCCGCGCCGACTCCACCCTTGCGGCCATATCCGCGAGGGAGAAGTCGTCGCCTTGCCCGTGACCTCGTTCGCGCATCAGCGCGCGCGCCTCGTCGACCGCCGCCTGCGCGATGCCGAGAGCCTGGCCGGAGATCCCGATCCGGCCCGAGTCCAGAGCCCGCATGGCGATGGTGAATCCCTCGCCTTCGCCTCCAAGCCGGTTGGCGGCCGGCACACGCGCGTCCTCGAGCACGAGCTCGCCGGTGGGTGACCCGTGCAGGCCCATCTTGTGGAAGATCTGCCCCACGCGGAGTCCTGGTGTATCCGCCGGGACGAGAAAGGCGCTCACGCCCGCGGCCCTTTCATCCGGGCCCGTGCGCGCGAATACGACGTAGAGGCCCGCGTGGCCGATGTTGGTGATGAAGACCTTTGTGCCGTTGAGCACGTAGCCATCACCGCCGCGTCGAGCGGTGGTCTTCAAGGATGCGGCGTCCGATCCCGACGCAGGTTCAGACAGGGCGAAGGCGCCGAGGAGCCGGCCTGAGGCAAGCAATGGCAGCCATCGCCGCTTCTGCTCCTCGTCGCCGAAAAGCAGGATCGGCTCGGTGCCGACGCTCGTGTGCACGTCGACGATCACAGCTGTCGACGCGCAGGCCTGGGCGAGCTCCTCGATGCAGATCGCGAACGCCAGGGCGTCCAGCCCGGCCCCGCCGTACTCGCGGGGGATGAGCACCCCCATGAGCCCCGATTCGGTCGCTGCCTCGATCGCCTCTTGCGGGAAACGGTGGTCCCGGTCGATCTCGGCGGCAAGGGGCTGAACCATCCCTCGAGCAAGCTCCCGAACGGTGGCGCGAAACCTCGTGTGCTCGGGCGCAAGTTCGAGATCCAACTCAGGCGTTACTTAGAATAGTGGGCTTGACAATGGACGCAGGGCCGAGATACCTCGAGGGCACGACCGTGGGAAGTGGTCGCGACATCATCGGCGTTCGGCGAGATCGGATCGCGGACATCATCGGCACCGGACGCGAGATCATCGCCCGGGCGAAAGCGGAAAAGATCCTCCCTGACACCATCACCGGAGCCACGGCGGCGCTCCTGGTGACGATCGCCGGCTACGGCGAGCCACTTTCCGAAGGTCAGTGGCGCGAGCTCGCCGGCGTGGTTGGAGGGATCATGCGCGACAGCACCTACGCGGACCTGGCGCGCCTCCGCACCCTGATCACCCAGGAGCAATTCCTGAACGTCGCTCGCAACCAGGGCTACGCCCGATTCATCCGCCGCCTCGACGACGGGAGATGGGTTTGCGAGCTGACACCCAAGCTTGAAGATCTTCCGGACGAGTAAGGAGCGCCTCGGACCGCCGGCTGGGGCTCTGCGCAGCCGGGCTTTCCGAATTTTCTTCGCCCTGGTCTTCGTCTTCGCGATCATCAGCCCCGCCGCCGTAGTGACCGGGGTGGTGTGGACGGCCCCACCGATCAGCACGGGGAGCGCAGCGACGCAGGACCAGCAGCTCGCCCGGCTGCTGCCCGCGCCCGACGTGCAGCCGACGAGCCTGCCCGACGCAGCATTCAACGTGTACGCGAACACGCTGTCGGGCACAGTGCCTTGCCCGCTGTGCGATTTGAAGCCGCGCGTGTACGTGCCCAACAGTGTGGCCGGCACCGTGGACGTCATCGATCCAACCACCTACAAGGTCATAGACCACTACCGCGTCGGTCTCATCCCCCATCACATCGCACCCGCGTGGGACATGAGCGCGCTGTATGTGGACAACGAGGGATCGAGCAGCCTCACCGTGCTCGACATCCACACCGGTCGCCCAACTGGGACGGTGAACATCCCATTTCCTTACAACCTCTATTTCACCCCCGACGGCACCAAAGCCATCGACGTCGTCGAGCGTCTGCAGCGCGTTGAGTTCCGTGACTGGCGACATGGCTGGAAGCTGTTGAAGTCCGTCGGCATCCCATGGCCCGGCGCCGACCATATGGACTTCAGCGCGGACGGCAGCTACTTCATGATCTCGACCGAGTACTCCGGCGTCGTCGCGAAGGTCGACGTCAACAGGATGGAGCTCGCCGGCTACGTGCAGGTCGGCGGTTTGCCCATCGACGTGAAGGTGTCACCCGACGGTTCTCTCTTTTACGTCACCAACCAGGGCCGCATGGGCGTCTCGGTGATCGATCCGGTGGCCATGAAAGAGGTCCAGTTCATTCCCACTGGCCGCGGCGCGCACGGCCTGCAGGTCTCCCGCGACACGAAGTCGCTCTATGTGTCGAACCGCCTCGAGGGCTCGATCTCGGTCATCGATTTCGCCACCCACACGGTGACGGCGAAATGGGTCATGCCAGGCGGCGGCAGTCCCGACATGCTGCAGCTGAATCCCGACGGTTCCCGCCTGTGGGCGTCGGGCCGCTACAACGCAACGGTGTACGTGTTCGACACGACGACTGGAAAGCTCATCGCGAAGATTCCGGTCGGCGCCGAAGACCACGGCCTCACTTATTTTCCGAACGTCGGACTGCACAGCCTGGGACACAACGGGGTGTACCGCTAGCCGAGTTCCCCTGAAAATTAGAGGCCGCTCAGGCAGTCATAGGCTCGACCGTCACTTTGTAACCGAGCCCCTCGAGGCGTCGCAGGGAGCGTTGGACGATGGCGTCTCGGTTGCGCTGCTCGAAGTGGGCTGGGCCGAGGTCCTGGAAGACGACCCCGTCTTTGAGGATGTGATAGATGGCGATCAGGAGCGAGTGCGCAATCGCGACTGCCGCCCGCTTCTTGCCTCGACGTGCCGCGAGGCGCCGGTAGCGGGCGGTGAAGAAGCTTGGCTTGCGGGAGTGGCTGACCGTCCAAGCCGCCTCCAGCAAGCTGGTGCGCAGCCAACGATTACCGCCACCAATGGACATGTTTCGGCGCTTCCCAGCCGACTCGTTGTTGCCAGGACAGACGCGAGCCCAGGATGCGAAGTGGGCTACGGTCGGGAACCGAGACATGTCGAGGCCGGTCTCGACCAGGACCTGTTGGGCAGCTCGAAGGCCCAGACCGGGAATCTCATCCAGGCGTTCCAGTGCCACCTGGAAAGGGCGCATGCGCTGGGCAACCTCCTCGTCGAGTGCAGCTATCTCCGTCTCCAGCGATTCCAGCAAGCGGAACTGGCTGCGCAGGAGAAAGCGCTGGTGTTGGCGGACCGAACCTGTCAAGGCGCGCTCCAGGTCAGGAAGCTTGCGGCGGAGAGCGTTCTTGGCCAGGCCGGCGACCGCGGCTGGGTCGTCGACGCCTTTGGCCAGAGCTTGGAGCATGGCCCGGCCGGAGACGCCCATCACATCGCTGGCGACGTCGCCCAGCTTGATGTTCGCCCCCTCCAGCAGCTTCTGCATGCGCTGAATGAGGTGTGCGCGTTGCTCGACCAGGGAGCGCCGGTAGCGGACCAGTTCCCGCCGCTCACGACTCTCACGGTCGGGAATGAAGCTGGCTTTGAGCAGCCCGTGCTGGAGCAGCTCAGCCAGCCACTCGGCATCCTTGACGTCGGTCTTCCGTCCCGGAACGGCTTTGACATGCCGGGCATTGACCACCAACAACTCCATGCCCTGGTCTTCAAGCAGGTTGTAGACCGGCTTCCAGTAGACCCCGCTGGATTCCATGGCGACGTGGGTGACGCCGGCTGCGAGCAGCCACTCTCGCAAGCGGACAAGCTCATCGGTCATGGTCCCGAAAGTTCTCGTCTGGGTGTCCTCAGGCGTGATTCGGCATGCCACCACCGTCTTCTTGTGGACGTCCAGCCCACAACACCGTTCGTAGATCGGCCTCATTGCCTACCTCCATCGAGTCGGCTATCGAGTGGAGGGCGACCTGGACCAGTGAAGAGTTTCCCCTGCGTGCTCTCGCCGAAGCGAGGCGACATTCGTTGGTACCCAAAGGTCGCAGCTCACGTTAGTCACCGGGCTCCCACGCACCAAACGCAAACGAGCATCTCGACCACTCGACGCAAGCCAATTTTCATACTCGGTGGTGCCGAGGAGGCATGGGTCGTTAGTCCGGACTATCCGTTGATCGGGATGTCGGCGTCGCCCGCCTCGTGATAGACGCGCGTGGCCTCGATCCGGAAGATCGCCCTTCGCTCTCCTGGAAACGACCACGGATAGCGATTGACCTTCAGGTACCGGCGGCTGAGTGCGTCCATGTGCTCTCGCCATCCGTTCTCTGACCAGGAGACGACCTTCCCTGTTACGGCCAGGAAGCGGTGGGGATTGCGCGTGTCGACAACCGACAAGGCAACCGCTGGTCGCGAGCGCATGTTGGCCGCTTTCACCCGGTCGACGCGTGCGTTGACGAGCAGCGTGTCACCGTCATGATCGATCCACACTGGCGTCACGTGGGGCGTGCCGTCGGCACGCACGGTGGCGAAGTGTGCAAGCGCGTTGCCTTCCAGAAGGTCGATGAATTCAGGCGGGATGACTGCGGGCATCGACCGAAGGTTAACCGGCCCGTCTCATACTCTTGCTGTGCCGGGTGCCGAGCCGCGTCCGCCTGTGCCCGCCGACAAGCTGCGGCTGGGCCTGATCCTTCCGACCTGGACGACGACAGACGTGCGCTGGTCCGAGGTCCTCGAGATTGCCGGCACCGCCGCCGAGGTAGGCTTCGACGCCCTCTACGTCAGCGACCATCTCCTCCTGCCGAGCAACAACGCGGAGCTGAAGCGGCGCGCGGGAGTGGATTTCCCTGATGATGCGGACGTCGAGCTGGAAGGGTATCTCGAGTGCTTCACGGTGCTCGCCGCGCTTGCGGTAGCCATCCCGAGGCTGGCACTAGGCTCATTCGTCGCGAGTACCGGATATCGAAATCCCGGCCTCATGGCCAAGATGGCCGTGACGATCGACGACATCAGCGACGGTCGCCTTGTCCTCGGCCTGGGCGCGGGCGACTCCGAGGGGGAGCACCTGACATTTGGGTTTCCTCATGAGCAGAGGGTGGGCCGTTTCGAAGAGGCGCTGCAGATCATCAAGAAGCTGTTCAGCGCCGAGTCCACCGACTTCGACGGTGCGCATCACCGCATGCGCGCGGCGCGCCTGCTTCCGGCCGGCCCCAGGCGCGGCGGGCCGCCGATCCTGATCGGGACGCTGAATCCGCGCCCAAGGATGCGCCGCCTGGTCGCGCAGTATGCCGATGTTTGGAATTGCTGGCTGGGCTACACGGACGCCAGCCCGGAGTCGGCTGCTGGCCAGCTTCGGATCATCGAGGACGCATGCCGCGAGCACGGCCGCGACCCGAATACGCTCGTCGCGACGACGGCGGTTCGCGGCGCCATGCCGGGCTCGGGCTACCTCCCCAGGTCAGATGAGCGGCCCCTCGCAGGCACGCCGCGCGAGATGGCCGAGACGCTGCGCGGACATGCAAGGCTGGGTATCGCCGAAGTCCAGGTCGCGCTGACCGTGGGTGGTTCCGAAGGTGTGCACGCCTTCGGACACGTAATCGAGGAATTGCGTCGGGCGCGCTAGGCACAGCTGCAAGGCTGACCGCCTGCTCAGTCGACGGGGAACGTCACCCCCTGGGCCAGAGGCAGCTCGCTCCCGTAGTTGATGGTGCATGTCTGCCGGCGCATGTAGCCCTTCCAGGCGTCAGAGCCCGCCTGGCGTCCACCACCGGTTGCCTTTTCGCCGCCGAATGCGCCGCCGATCTCAGCGCCTGACGTGCCGGCGTTGACGTTTGCGATGCCGCAGTCGGACCCCGCGGACGAGAGCCACCGCTCCGCGGCCGCGAGGTTGGTCGTGAAGAGGCCGCTGCTCAGGCCCTGCGGCACCGAGTTGTTGACCGCGATCGCCTCCGCCAGGCTGTCCACCTCGAAGACATGCACGATCGGCGCGAAGACCTCTTCCTTGCAGATAGGCATATCGACCGTTGAGCGCATGATCGCCGGCTCGACAAAGTAACCGCCGCGGTCCGCGAGAACGTTCCCGCCGTAGACCAGCCTGCCGCCCTGGCGCTGCATCTCGGCCAGTCCGTCGCGGTATTCCTCCACCGCCGACTGCGAGACGAGAGGGCCCATCAACGTGGTGTCGTCCAACGGATCTCCGATGCCGATCGTCTTGTACGCGGCGACCAGGTGCTCCATGAAACGCTTCGCGATCGGGCGCTGCAGGATCAGGCGGCGAGTGCTCGTGCACCGCTGTCCCGCAGTCCCCACGGTCCCAAAGACCACCGCCCGGAGCGCCAGCTTGAGGTCCGCGTCGGCGAGCACGATCACGGCGTTGTTCCCGCCGAGCTCGAGGATCGCGCGTCCTGAGCGCTTCGCCAACGCCACCGACACGCGCTCGCCGAGGGCGCACGAACCCGTGGCCTGGATCAGTGGGACGCGTTCGTCGGCAAGCAGCGCCTCGCCGATCGAGCTTCCGCCGCCGATGACCAGGCTGAAGATCCGCTCGGCCTCGGTTCCGGCCGTCACCTCGTGAACGATCTGCTGCGCCGCGATCGAGATCAGAGGGGTGAGGCTCGACGGTTTCCAGACGATTGTGTCCCCGCAGACCAGCGCGAGCGCCCAGCCCCACCCCGGGACGGCGAGCGGAAAGTTGAACGCAGAGATGATTCCGACCACGCCCAGCGGGTGCCACTGTTCGACCAGCCGGTGGTCGCGTCTCTCGGACGCAATCTCCCGGCCGAAGAGCTGCCTGGATTGCCCGACCGCGAGGTCACAGATATCGATGACCTCCTGGACCTCGCCGCGAGCCTCGCTCAGGATCTTGCCGTTCTCGAGGCTGACGAGCCTTGCCAGGTCCTCTTTTCGTGCGCGAAAACCATCGCCGAGCCGGCGCACGATCTCGCCACGATGAGGGGCCGGCACCAGCCGCCACCGCGAGAACGCCTCGTGCGCCTCTGTCACGGCGCGCCTGCAGTCGTTCGTGCTCGCGGTTCGAACATGCGCCAGGACCTCGCCCGTGGAAGGGTCGCGCGTCTCGACCGGTGCTCCCGAGGCGTCATCGTGGAACGCGCCTCCGTAGGCGACGCCCGTGACCGTCGCGCTCGCCTTCATGCCGAAGGCGCCGAGAATCTCATCGACTCTGATTTTTCGATCGGATGCGATCTTGGTGCTCATCATTGACCGTCCTTCAAAATTCGTGGCTCAAACGACGTTGTTTTCCGGTTCGACGTTACCGGTCGCGAAGCGCCGGTGCGCGAAGATGTCGAGCGGCAGCTGAGGGTCCTCGCCCGAGAACCACTGCGCGAGCAGGTAGCCGACGGCCGGCGCCTGCTGAAAACCGTGGCCGGAGAACCCGCAGGCGCACCAGAATCCCTCGAGTTGGTCGACCGGACCCAGAATCGGCTGATGGTCGGGCGTCATCTCGTAAAGACCTGCCCACGCGGTCTGGATCCCGGCCGTGGCGAGGCGGGGGGCCCGGCGCTCGACCACCTCGGCCATTGCTTCCAGCACCGTCCAATCCACCCCCGTGTCGAAGCTGGGGCGCTCGTCGGCCATGCCCATGCCGAAGAGCAAACCATCGCCTTCAGGATGGAAGTAGAAGGAGGTTGCGAAATCGATGGTCATCGGATGCCGCCGAGTAACCTCTGGCATCGGGTCCGTGACGAAGATGTTGCGCGGATAGGGAGACACCGGCACGTCGATCCCCGCCATGGCACCGATCTGCCCCGCCCAGGCACCGGCGCAGTTGAATACCGCGGATGTCGAAATCTCGCCGGCCGTGGTGCGCACGGCCTCCACGCGTCCGGCCCGGTGGACGATGCCGTCGACGGCGACACCTTCGAGCAGCGTGACCCCGAGCCGTCTTGCCGCTCCGGAGTACGCCAGCGTCACTGCATGCGGGCTCGCGATCCCGTCGCTCGGACAGAACGTCCCGCCCAGGATATCGTCGCCCTCGACGAGCGGGGCCAGCTCGCGGACCTCTTTGGGCTCGAGCCAGCGGGCGTCACTGACGCCTGCCTGGTGCCACATCGGCAGGAAACGGCGGAAGTCCTCGACCTGCTTGTCGCTCGTGAGCACGAATAGGTAGCCGATGTGCCTGAACTCTGGATCGACGCCCGTCTCAGCCTCGAGGCCGGCCAGCAGCCGCACCGACAGCTGCTGCATGACGACGTTGGCGCTGGAGGAGAACTGTCGCCTGACCCCGCCCGCGCATCTGCCCGTCGACTGCGACCCGAGCTTGTCTCTCTCGATGACCACCACCGTCGCTCCCCGCCCTGCAAGGTGGTAAGCGATCGAGCACCCGACCACTCCACCTCCCACGACCACGGCGTCAGCCGAATCTCGGATCATGACCGGAACTACACTCTGCTCGGGGATGGAGTCGGGAGGCGACGCCGGCCGTGAGCGACGACTTTATGGACCATCTGATTCAAAGGTTTCGCCGCGATTCTCCGGCATCCGGACATACGCGCGCCTTCCGCACGTAACCGAGCATCTCGACGGCGTCGACGTCGCCATCGTGGGCATCCCTTTCGACACCGGGGGAACGTATCGCGTCGGCGCCCGGTTCGGCCCGGAGCACATACGCAGCGCCTCGGCGTTGATGCGCCCATTTCACAGTGGAAGCGGTGTCGCGATCTTCGACCGTCTGTCGGTTGTCGACTACGGCGACCTCCCGGTCGTTCCGGGCTATATCGAGGAGTCTCAGCGCCGGATCGCCGCGGGCCTGGTCGAGGTCTTGCGGTTCGGCGTCATCCCGATCGATCTTGGAGGGGACCACTCGATCGCGCTGCCGGAGCTGCGGGCCCTCGCGGAGGTCCATGGCAAGGTCGGCCTCATTCAGCTCGACTCCCACAGCGACACGTCGGAGGCTTATTTCGATCAGCCCTACACGCATGGCACGCCCTTCTACCACGCGGTGAAGGAAGGACTGGTCGAGCCATCGCGATCGATCCAGGTCGGATTACGAGGACCCGTCTACTCCGACCGAGACTACGCGATCCCGCGCGAGATGGGGATGGAAGTGATCACCGGTGTCGAGGCGCATGAGCTGGGCATGGCCGCCGTCGCTGAGAGAATCAAGAAACGGGTCGGTGACAGCAAGGTGTTCTTCTCGTTCGACATCGACTTCATCGACCCGGCGTACGCACCGGCGACGGGGACTCCGGAGATCGGAGGGTTCACGACCTGGGAAGCCCAGTCCCTGGTGAGGCGCCTGGCTGGATTGAACTACGTCGCGTTCGACGTCGTCGAGGTCATCCCGGCGTACGACGTCGCCGACAACACGTCCTTTGTGGCCGCGAACATCGTCTATGAGTTTCTCGCGCTGCTCGCCCGAGCCCGGTGAGCGGCCGGCTCGCGGGCAAGATCGCCATCGTCACCGGCGGAACAAGCGGCATTGGAGAAGCCACGGTCCGACTGTTTGTCGCCGAAGGAGCCCGGGTCGTGATCGTCGCCCGGCGCAGCGGACCCGGGGAGAAGCTCGTGGCCGACCTCGGTTCCGACCGGGCGAAATTTCTGGCGGGTGACGTGGCCGTCGAAGCGACCAGCACGAACGCCATCGAGCTGGCCGAGCGATGGGGCGGATTGGACATCCTGGTGAACAACGCCGCTATGGACTGGACGAGCCCGATCCTGGAAACATCGGAAGCGGACGTGAGGCGTGTCCTGGACACAAATTTCATCGGCTCGTTTCTGATGTTGCGAGAGGCCGGCCGCGAGATGCTTGAGCGCCGTCGCGGATCGATCATCAACGTGACCTCGCGCAACGCTTCTGTCGGGGTTCCGACCATGGGCCTCTACGCCGCAGCCAAGGGAGCGTTGCTCGCTCTGACACGGGCGGCGGCGGTGGAGTGGGCCCCCGACGGGGTGAGGGTCAACGCGGTCGCTCCTGGACTGACGCAAACGCCGCTCATACGGAGCTGGATCGCAGAACAGAAAGACCCTGCGGGATTCGAGAAGGAGGTTGCGGCCACGATCCCTCAGGGACGGATGGCCGAGCCGATCGATATCGCCGGCGCAATACTGTTTCTTGCAAGCGATGAGTCTCTGCACATTACGGGCGTCTCCCTTGCGGTCGATGGCGGCTACACGGCGGCGTAAGCCATGACCCTGGATAAAGCCGTCGCCGGATTCTCAGCCGAGGAAGCGAGCCGGCTTTCCGAGCTCGACCAGACGCACTGGCTGCATCCGCAGGGCGACCTTGGCGCACCACAGGGAACGATCCCTCAGCTGATTCTGGTCAGCGGAAACGGTGCGACGCTGACCGACATCGACGGACGCGAGTACGTCGACGGCATGGCCTCGCTCTGGAACGTGAATGTGGGCTACGGCCGGGACGTCCTTGCCGCCGTGGCCGCCGAGCAGATGAGGACTCTCGCCTTCAGCTCGGCCTATGGCGGCTTTGGAACGGCGCCGGCGATCAAGCTCGCCGCCAAGCTGGCCGAGCTGGCGCCAGGCGACCTCGATGTGACTTATTTCGCGTCGGGCGGCGGCGAGGCGAACGACACCGCCTACAAGATCGCCCGGCTCTACTGGAAGCTGCGCGGCGAACCCGAACGGGTGAACATCATCTCCCGGATTCGCGACTACCACGGCCTCACCTACGCCGCGACGAGCGCCACGGGCCTGGCCAACTTCTGGAAGGGCTTCGAACCGCTTGCCCCTGGATTCCTGCACGCTCCCGCGCCCGACCCATACCGCTATACAGACGAGGGCTCCGCCGGTGCGGCCTACGTTCAGGCCCTGGAGAAGGTCGTGCTGGATGCCGGTCCCCAAACGGTGGCCGCGGTCGTCGCGGAGCCGGTGCAAGGCGCCGGTGGTGTGATCGTTCCGCCGGCCGACTACTTTCCGCTACTGCGCCAGGTCTGCGACAAGCACGGGTTGCTGCTGATAGCGGACGAGGTGATCACCGGATTCGGGCGCACCGGACGGTGGTTTGCGCTGGAGCACTGGAACGTCCAGGCTGACCTGATGATCTTCGCCAAGGGTGTGACCAGCGGCTACCTGCCGCTGTCGGGCGTGATGCTCACAAATGCTGTCCACGACGTGCTGCGGTCGGTGAAAGGGATGTTTGCGCATGGGTTTACGTACAGCGGCCATCCGACTGCGTGCGCCGTCGGGCTGCGTAACCTCCAGATCCTGGAAGAGGAGGGGCTGGTCGAGCAAGCCGGCGAAAGAGGGGCCTACCTGCACAGGAAGCTGCAGGGGTTGCGCGAGCATGAGATCGTTGGCGACGTGCGCGGCCTCGGTTTGCTCGCTGGCGTTGAGCTTGTGAGCGACAAGGCCACGAAGCAGTCCTTCGACGTGTCGAAGGGCGCCGCCAGGCGGGTATGGCTCGAAGCCCTCGAACGCGGCGTGATCGTGCGTCCACTCTCCGGCGACGTCCTAGCGATTTCGCCACCATTCGTGATCAGCGAGCAGCAGATCGATCGCCTCGTCGACGTGCTGCACAGTGCGATCGAGCGCGTCGGGAGTCAGCTGCGCCGGCCGGATTGAGCCGATCAACGATATCCGAGAACCTGCGGCTGTTCGAGCGGCGCCACTCGCCGCGTTCGCTGACGCCGGCAGCAGTGGCGATCGTGCTGATGCTGAACGACGGAATTACGAGCGTGCCGATCTTCCAGCGCCCGTTGAACATGTCGAGACACGCGGGACAGATGGCCCTGCCGGGAGGAAAGGTGCACGCGGGCGAGACCGTTGACGAGTGCGCGATACGCGAGGTCTACGAAGAACTGGGCGTGGCGCTCGACGAGAGGGACGTGCTAGGCAGGCTCGATGACTTCGACACAGAGTCCGGGTTCAGGATCACGCCGGTGGTCATCTGGAGCCAGGCCGACATCACCGACCTGAAGCCTTCTAGCTCGGAGGTGGCGAAACTCTTTGTCATCAGCACGCCCGAGCTCCGGGAAACAGTCGCTGCCGCGTCGCGCCGCGCGCCGCATGACTTTTCATTGAAGTTTCGCCGTGTCGAGGTGTTTTCTCCGACGGCTGCGATCCTCTACCAGTTCAGCGAGGTCGCGCTCGACGGGCGTTCCTGCCGCGTCGCCGATTTCTACCAACCGCCATTTACGCACCGTTGAACCCTGCCATCCCGGCTGCGGTTGATTGACTACCGCGGGAGCCTGGCAGCTCCGAGCGGTGTAATAGCACCAGTAAGGCACTGGAGTGAAGGGAGCTTCTCGACGCAGCGGAAGACCAATGGCGGTGATCGCGGCCTCGGCTGCGGTGATTCTTTCCGCCGGCCTCGTTTACTTGCGCACGGGACCAGCAGTTCCAACGCGAATCACGGGCGCGACCCCACCGCCCGCCAGTCAGTCAGCGAGAACATCTGCGTCGCCGTGGAACGGTCCTTGCCCACCAACGGAGCTGAGCCTTACCGGAGCCATCCGGGAATGTGCATCTATTGACCATGGCATGAGCTGTCCAACTGGTTCGTTCAATCAAGCCCGTGTCGTGCGCCTGCACGGGACAAAAAGCGACTTCATCCTTTATGTGGAGGTGAACGGCGCCTATCACGGCCCCGACACCTACGCTCTGGCCCCGTGGCCCGGTGCCTCTTTAGGCGTGGCTGATGGAATTGCCAAGGTGGCCATTCGTGAGTGGGCGTCGGGAATCCTGTGGGAGTCAACAGCGGGCTCGCTCACAATCGACAAGTCCGAAGAGTCTGGATGGGTATATGCCGGGCTCGGTGCAAGTGATTACTCGCCAGTTGACGTCCAGCTCAACATCGCGGGTTGGTGGAGCTGTTCGTAGTTCAAGGCCATTTTGGTCCGAAAGCTGACCGGTTAGCCTCGGGGCACTGTGTCAAGGCTCGTCATTGGAGTGGAATTGGGCCTATGACAAACCGCCAAAGCTGGCAGTCGAAATACTGCGAAGGTCACCTGAGAATTGCGACGCCTCCATCTCGCGCGACTCGGTAAGGCCGCAGCTGTCGCCGCTGGCCTGGTTGCTGTTCCGCTGATGCTGGAGGCACGGCTGACGCGGCATGAGCAACCGATCCGCGACTCCTGGCAGCGATCACCGATCGCTCGACGCGGCCGGACGCTGCTCGGGTTCAGCTTTCGTCCGCGCCAGATCGAAGCCTTCGGCCTCGGGGGGCCACCGACACTCCAGGCGCTACTAGCCTATCCATTCGACCTGGTTCGGCTTGCGGCCTACTGGAACCACATCGAAGTGCGAACGGGCGTCTTCGACACGAGTGAGCTTGATTGGCAACTCGAAGCCGCCGAAAGAGCCGGCAAGAGGGTCATCTTTTCTGTCGGAGCCATCAAGAATTTCGGTTATCCCGAGTTCTTCGTGCCCAACCATAGGCTCGAACGGCCGTTACCTGAGGGTTCCCTGATCACGACGTTCACGCATGCGGATCTGCTGGCCGGAGCAATCGGGTTCATCGGGCACATCGTCAATAGGTACCGCGATCGCACCTCCATCGTCGCATGGCAGTTGGAGCACGAAGCAGTCGATCCACTCGGAGTAGAGCATTCGTGGCGCCTCGGCGTTGACTTCGTCCAACGCGAGTTGGAGGCGCTCAGGAGTGCCGATACGTCCCGACCAGTGATGATGAACGGCTTTCTGCCCACCTCGTCGGTGGTCAGGATCTCGCAGTGGTGGCGCACGCGCGATCAGGGTGATTCACTTGCGGTCGCCTCGCGACTGGCCGATATCGTCGGCATCGATTACTACCCTCGTCACGCTTTGCTTGCGCTGGGCTCAAGGACGCTCTACTTGAACGGCGCCGCCCTCCCTTGGCAGAAGGCGCTGACCGAAACAACCCTCAAAGGCGTATGGGGGCACGGCAAACGAGTGATGGTGGCAGAGGGTCAGGCAGAGCCGTGGGAGGCGATGACCTTGCCCCCCAACCCAGCACTCCGGCAGATGTTCAGCTGCCGCCCAGAGGACCTCATCGGGAACTACAACATCACGATGAAATGGGCGTCTCTGAACCGACCGATCTTTGCGTATCTGTTTTGGGGAGCTGAGTACTGGATCCTTCGAGACCGGTCGGGCGACCCAACCTACCTGCGAGCAATGGCGCGAATACTGGACGAGGCGGAGGCTCAATGACCACGCACTACATGTCACCGACACGAGCCACACTTCATGGCCACTTCTCGGCCGCGCTGGCACCGGCGCTCGAGGTCGATCCCGGCGATACGATCCGCGCCCGAACTCTGAGCGCCTACTGGGACGATGCCGGCTTCGAGCGCCAACACCCTTTGGATGAAGGCCATGCCCTGCTCGGGCCCGTATTTGTCCGCGGGGCCAAGGCAGGCGATGCGCTTGCAATCGACATCGTGAAGGTGCGGCCCGCGCGTTCGGGCAGAACAGCGGCGGGCGACTTCCCAAGCCTCGTCAACGACCGCCTCGGGCTGACCGGTCGCGGCCATCAACGAATCGACTGGGAGATCGACCCAGAGACCATGGTCGCCCGGGCGCTGGGCTTCGAGGTCCCGGTGCAACCGTTTCTGGGTGTGATCGGCATGCCACCCGCTGACACTGGTATTCACTCGACAAATCCGCCCCGGCCAACCGGCGGAAACATTGACTGCCGCGAGCTGGTGGCCGGCAGCACGCTCGTGCTCCCGGTCGCGGTCACGGGCGGCTTGCTGAGCTTCGGCGACGGCCACGCCGCCCAGGGCGACGGCGAGGTGGGCGGCACCGCCATCGAGTGCGCCACGGATGAAGCGGAGCTCCGCGTTGGCCTCATCGAGGCCGCAAACCTGAAGACACCCGAAGCTCACACGCCGCTCGGATTCATGACCTTCGGCTTCTCGCCGGATCTGAACGAGGCGTTGATGATCGCGCTAGAGGCGATGGTTGAACGTTTGCAGTTTGATTTGGAGCTGGATCGGGTCAAGGCCACCGCGCTCGCCAGCGTGAGCATCGATCTGCGCGTGACCCAGGTTGCGAACGAAACACTCGGTGTTCACGCACTGCTGCCGGCTGGGCGGCTCAGGCGCGGAGGTCAGGTTGTGTCCATCAGGAAGCGTTTGTGATCGAGCCGATTAGCCAGAATTCAGGCTCGGTAGGGCGCCACGTCGAGCAGCTCTCGGCGTCGGTTGGGCATCCTTCCGGCTCTGACGCTGCCAGCTGAAGGCCCAGCCTCAAGCATCGCCCGGAGCTGTGGCCGAACCGATCCAGCGCATCCGCATCTCCGCGCTCGAGGTAGGCGTGAGCGGGCTCCGCCAGCTCGCCGCGCGCGGCGTGTTCGAGCAGCGTCGCCGAAAGCCGTGTAGTGAGAGGTCCCGCAACACCGGCGATCGCCATCGCCTCGTCTCGCAAACCGTGGAAGAGCGTCAGCCCTGCGGCGTAGCCGGCCAGGATGTCGTCCCCCGCCGGCGTCAGACCCGGGCCGCGTCCGGCCAGCGATTCGGGTTTGAGGCGCGGGTGGGGGTGACCTCTCGGCACATGCCGGACCCTCGGCACGGGATTCCATTCCGGACCTGCTTCAATCACCGAGTCATCGATCCGCAGCGTGCCCGTGCCCAGCGATGCCCGGCAGCCTCGCGGAGCGCGGACGGAGGTCTCGACACCGTTCGGCATGCGCGGCGCCCTCGGCACGGTGACGGCGAGGACGAAGCGGCCGAAGTCGATGTAACCCTGCCCGACTCCGACGCCAACCACAGCCTGGCCGAAGAACCACGGAAGGATCGAAGCGCTGACCGAGACCGCCCTCACGCCTGGGCCGCGTGCAACGAATCCATGTACGTGCGCCAATCCCCGAACTCCGAGATGTCGCGATGCCGGGCCTCGGCCAGCTCGCGCGGGTAGAGGATCCCATCGACGACGCGTCCGTCCTCGAGCGAGACCGGTCCGCGGTACAGGCGCGGCGGTTCGCCGGCCTCCACCCGAGCCCAAACCCCCGGCGGCATCCGATAGAGCTCCCCCGCCACCGTCACGCCGCCCGACTCGACCTCGAACATGCCCGGGTGCACGTCCGCGATCGAATACAGCCGATAACGGGGCGCGGTGCGGAACTCCCCGAGGAATTCCGCACCGTCCAGGTTCGCGTGCAGCTTCTGCCCGCGCATCAGCGTCCCGTTCACGAACAGGACGATCGATTCCACGAAACGCCTCAGCTCAGCGCCGGCGCCGGCTCCGGCTCTGGCTTGGCGACCATCTTCGGCGCCTCGATCACGGCCGCCGGCTCCTCCAGCTGGTGCGGCGCGGGCTTGACCTTCCACACGTAAACGAAGGCCAGACAGATCGCGCCGCTGATGATGTACGCGAGGGCGACGTCCCACGTCTGCGAGAAGTCCCACGTGGTGCCGTTGTAGGCGAGCGACGGCGCGTTGATGAAGCCGAACAATGCGATCACGGCCCCGGCAAAGGAGTAGATGGCGGCCTTCATGAACTCGCGGTCGATGATGAAGACCGCGATCGCGCCCAGGATCAGGCCGGCCAGCACGGCGCCGCCGCCGACCCGTACGAGGCCGTCGTAGATGACGCCGTTTCCGACCAGGGCGCTCAAGGCTACGTGCGACGTGTCGCCCGCCGCGACCGTCTTCTGGACGCCGAAGACGCCGACCGTGGCCAGCGTGTTATCGATCAAGCCCTGCGCCCAGTTGGCGATGTTGGGGACAAGGGCCAGCACCACGCCCGCCGCGTGCGCACGCGGGGTGGCCTGAAACGCCTGGGCGCCGATGACCAGGCCGATGAAGAGGAGGATGGGGACCAGCGCCTGGATCGGGAAGATCGCCAGCAGCAATCCCACCAGGCCGCCAAAGCAGATCAAGGCGACGAACGCGCCCGTTGCCAGCGAGTAGCCGATGCGACCGCCGGCCGCTTTCCAGCCAGGGTGGCCGATGTAGACGGCGGGTGGGAACGGCGAGCCGAGCGCCGAGCCGACGACGGCGCCGATGCCGTCCGCAGCCAGAATGTAACGCAGGTTGTACGAGTCGCCCGCGGCCGCTGCGCTCTCCACGTTGTTCATACCCTCGGTGAAGTTGTAGACGCCGAGCGGGATGGCAGTGACCAGCAGCGGGCCGATGTCGCTCAGCCCGTTGAAGAGATGGCCGAGGTTGCCGAAGTTGGGCGCGTGCAGGCCGATGGGCCCAGAGGCGTCACTGAACGAGCCCATCCAGAGCTGCGTCTGCGTCGTCCAGCCCGCGGCCAGCGCGAGCCAGCCGACCACCGTCGCCAGCACCACCGCGGCGAGCCCGGCGGGCACGTTGCCCGGCAGGCGGACGTTGGCGGTCCAGCCGACGAGGATGATCACGAAAGCGGCGAAGGCCACGTACGGAACCTCGAACATCTGCGCCGCGGGGCGCATGGAGATGAAGGTGATCGAGATCCCGGCCAGCGTGCCCAGCATCGCCGCCCGCGGCGTGTACTTGCGGATCGATGGTCCGATGAAGGCACCGAGGAGGACGATGACGCCGATGATGAACGCCCACGCCAGGCCGCTCTCCCACGCCAGGACGGCGGCCGCGCCAGCGCCGCCGGCCTCGTCCTTGTGCTTCAAGAAGGTCGGCAGCATGATCACGAAGGTCACCAGGAACATGTGCGGCACGCTCGGTCCGTACGGCATGGCCGCGACCGAGGTGCGGTTCTCCTTCCTGGACAGCCGATACGCGAGGTAGGCGTACCAGAAGTTGCCGATGATGAGCGCGATGCCCAGGGCGGGCAGGATGCTGCCGTAGACGTTGTCGGGCGCGATCTTGACCACGCCCAGACACAAGCCGCTCAAGACGATGACGTTCAGCATCACGTTGGTGCCGAGCCCGAAGAACGCGTTCAAGTCGCCGCGGACCCACAGCGGGATCTTCAGCGGCGAGATCTGGCGGCCCTCGACTGCAGTGCTCATACCCTTCCTCCTACAGACTGGCCCGCCTCGAGCGCGACGAGCAGCTTTTCCGAGCTGGACACCCAGCCGAAGATGCCTCCCTGCGCCTTGATCATGCGAAGCGCGTACTCCTGGAACTCCGGGAAGTAAGATCCGACGCAGTCTTCGAGCACCAGGCACTCGTAGCCGCGGTCGTTGGCCTCCCGCACCGTGGTGTTGACGCAAACCTCGGTTGTGACTCCGGTTACGACCAGGCTCTCGATGCCGCGGTTGTGGAGCATGAAGTCGAGGTCGGTGGCGAAGAACGCGCCCTTGCCCGGCTTGTCGACCACCGTCTCATCGCCGATGGGCTTCAGCTCGTCGATGATGTCGTGCCCGTGGGAGCCGCGCACCAGGATGCGGCCCATGGGACCGACGTCACCGATGCCACAGCTCAATCGCCCGCGCGCGATCTTCGAAGGCGGGCAGTCGGACAGGTCCGGGCGGTGTCCTTCTCGCGTATGGATGACGGTGTAGCCGCCCTCGCGCATCACGCCGAGCACGCGCTGGAGCGGCGCGATGACGCGCCGCAGGTTGCTGACGTCGTTGCCCAGCTGCTCGCCGAAGCCGCCAGGTTCGACGAAGTCGCGCTGCATGTCGATCAACAGCAGCGCGGTGCGCTTGGGGTCGAGCTCGAACTCGTACGGCTCGGCTTCCACCGTCAGCTTGTGTTCCGTCATTGCCTTCTTTCTCCTTTCGCCGCCTGGACGGTCCCGACCAGCCGGGTCCCGGTCTCGCCTCGCAAGGCTGCCGCCAGCCGATCTGTCGACGTGATGAGCACCTCACCGCCTCCCGCCCGCAGGTAGTCGAGCGCCGCCCGGATCTTCGGTCCCATGCTGCCGGGCGGGAACTGACCCTCGGCCAGGTGGCGCTCCGCCTCCTCGAGCGTGATCCGGTCCAGGAATCGCTGATCCGGCTTGCCGAAGTTCACCGCCACCTGCGGCACCCCGGTCGTGATCACGAAAAGGTCGGCCCCGATTCCTGCGGCCAGCAGCGACGAGGCGAAATCCTTGTCGATCACTGCCTCGATGCCGTGGAAGCCGCCTCCCGGCTCCTCCACGACCGGGATCCCGCCGCCGCCTGCGGCGATGACGATGAACCCGCCTCGGACCAGCGCGGCCACGGCGTCCAGCTCGAGGACTCGTATCGGTCGTGGAGAGGCGACCACCCGCCGCCAGCCGCGGCCCGAGTCCTCCACCATCGCCCAGCCCTCGCGTGCTCGCAGCTCCATAGCCTCGGCAGCTGGGAACCACGAGCCGATGGGCTTGGTCGGATTCGACAACGCAGGGTCCGTCTCGCTAACCACGGTATGGGTGATGACTGCGACCACCGTTCGATCGACCCCGGTCGCCCGGAGCTCGTTGGTCAGCGCGCCGCTGACGATGTAGCCGATGCCACCCTGCGAGTCCGCCACCGCGACGTCGAGTCCGATGCGCGGGATGTTGGTGTCGATGCGGGCGACGATGTCGGAGCGGCGAAGGATGAAGCCGGCCTGGGGCCCGTTGCCGTGCGTCACCACGACTGTCCATCCGTCGGCCACCATGGCGGCGATCTCGTGCGAGATCCGGGACGCGGCTATGAACTGATCGGCGATGCTGCCGTGCTGGTTGTCCGGCACCAGGGCGTTGCCACCGATCGCGACCACGGCGGTGCGGTTGCTCACAGCCCGGCTTCGACGGCGGCCAGCGCCTCGACGAAGCACGCGATCGGCGCGCGAGCGATGCCGGCGCCGATCTGACCGACACCTGGACGGCGGTGCGCGATCCCCGTGTCGATAACCGGCGCCGAGCCTGTGTCCAGCACCTTGCGCAGGTCGATCCCGGTCGGGCTTCCGAGGAATCTCAACGGCGGCAGCTGGAAGTCGCGGCTGCGGGCGAGCGTTATGTCCGCCATCTCGACCGTGTAAGCCATCGCGTCCGCCGGCGTGCCGCCGACGAATCCGACGACCGCCGGCGCCGCCGCCATCGCGAAGCCGCCGATGCCGGCCGTCTCGGTGATCGCGCTGTCGCCGAGGTCAGGGTTAGCGTCCTCTGGACCGTAGCCCGGGAAGTACAGGCCGTCCGGAACCGGCGCCGGCGTGACGAACCAGCGCTCTCCGCAGCCGCTCACGCGAATGCCGAAGTCGACCCCGTTGCGCGCCATCGTGGTCACGAGCGTGGAGTGGGGGACGCCCTCGCCCGCCGCCGTCATCAGCTTGCAGGCCGCCATGTTGGCGTTGAGCGCGAAATGGTTGTTGTCGCGCATGAACTCCAGGACGCGTACGCCCGCCTCGCCCTGCCGCGCCAGGGCGGGCGCCAGCTGCCTGCTCCACAGCGAGGTCGAGCCGACGTTGCGGTTGTGGCACTCGTCGCCCATTTGCAGCGCCTGCGCGATGTTCGACTTCATGTTGATCGGCTCCTTCAGCGAGCGGAGGGCGGCCCCCAGCGTGGGCCCGACCTCCGCGACCATCCACCGCAGCTTGGTCAGCACCTCATCGTCGTTGGCGCCGAAGCGCAGCGCCTTGCCGATTCCCTCGTTGAGGTTTGAGTACGCGCGCCTTCCCGTCGAAGGGTCCTCGAGCACGTAGACCGGCATCGAGGGCGAGATGAGCCCCGCCATCGGGCCGACCGCGTCGTGGTGATGGCACGGCGCGAACTTCACGTCACCCGACGCCGCGATCTCCTCCGCGCGTACCAGGTCCGGCGCCCAGCCCTCGAGCACGATCGCGCCCGCGACCGCGCCGCGCATCGGGCCACACATATGCTCCCACTCGATCGGGGGCCCGGCATGGAGCAGCAGCCGGCCTTCGGCCAGGGCGGGTATCGCCTCGCGCGCGGCGACGACGTCGAGCAGCACGGCCTGCGCCGCCAGCACCAGCTCGATCGCGGTCGCGTTGGCCTTCTCGATCCGCTCGTCGTTCATGAGCCGCGCGAGCCGCATCGCCGCGTCCGCGTCGCCCAGCGCGGGCGGACGCCAGTCGAGCGTGATCACCGAAACCCCGGCGGCGGCGATCGGCTCCGCGAAGCTGGCGAGCCCGACGTTGACCGCCTTCAGCTCACCGGCCATCAGCTCGTCGAGCCCGCTCACACCCGCGCCCCCACCAGGTCGGCCGCCAGCTGGACCGCCGCCGTGCTGCTCGGCGCCAGGACCGCGCCCGCCTCGGAGAGCTCGCGGTGCTGCGCGGCCAGGCTCTGACGGTCGCCGGGCGTGCCGCACACGAAAGCGATGACCAGCGGCCCGCCCTCCGCCTCCCTGATCGCGGGCGCCAGCGCCCCGGCCGGGTCGTCGGCCGAGCCCGTGCCCAGCACGACGTCGAGAAGGACGACCGCGGTGTCCGGTGCTTGGATCGCCGCGCGCACGAACTCGACCCTCAGGGTCGGGTCGATCATCGGGTGGGGACGGCCGACGGTGAACTGGTCCGCGCCGAGGTCGAGCACGAGGTGGCCGGGTGGGAACGCGATCGGATGGCCGCTCACCCAATGGCCGATCGACGTCTTGACGTCGCCCAGCAGCAGGCTCGCCTCGTAGGCGAAGGTGCCGCCGGAGAAGATCGCCCGGATAGCGGTCCGGCCGCCGGCGACCCTTGTCGCGACCGGCGGTGCGGGCGCGGCGTGCATGGTGCGACCGAGTGACAGGCCGCATGCGATCCCGGCGGCCTCCGCCAGCGTGGTGGCGGGGTGCACGTTCGGCGCGGTCGCCTCGAGCTTCGAGCCGATGAAGTTGACAACGACCTGCTTTTCCGAGCGGGCTGCCCGCTCCATCACCTTCTGGGCCACGCTCGGCGCCGGCGGCTTGGACACGAGCACGACGACCTTGGTGGCGGGGTCGGCGTCCAGCGCCTCGAACGCGAACAGCATCGAGCGGGCCCCGACCTTCTCCGACAGGTCGTGGCTGCCCACGCCGATCAGCTGGCTCACGCCTGCGCCCCCGGCGTCGACGAGGCAGGAGATCTCCTGGCTGCCCGTGCCGGACGCCCCGATCAGACCGATGTCGCCGCGCCGGACCGCGTTCGCGAAGCCGAGCGGGACACCGTTGATGATCGCGGTGCCGCAGTCCGGGCCCATGACAAGCAGCCCGCGGTGCGAGGCCTCCTCTTTGAGCATCACCTCGTCCTCGACCGGCACGTTGTCGCTGAACAGGAAAACGTGCATGCCGAGCTTCAGCGCCTTCAGCGCCTCGGCCGCGGCGTACGCGCCAGGCGTCGAGATCAGGGCCAGGTTGGCGCCCGCCACCTGGGCCAGGGCGCGGGGCCGGCGCGCGCCATGCTCCCCTGCGGACGTGGGCGCCGGCAAGGCGGTCAGCCCGGTCTCCGCATCCGCCAGCAGGCCGTCGACAAGGTTGTCCTCGGAGCGGACCGCGATCACCAGATCGTTCGGCCCAGCAGAGCTGCCGGCATCGTCCAGGAGCCCGGCCTCGCGCAGGATGTCCTTGTTGGCCGGCGTGCCCATCATCAGTGAGGCATCGTCGACCTCAGGCCGGGCCGTCAGCCCGGCGGCGATTCGCATCAGCACAACCGAGTCGAAGTACGCGTTGCGCTTGACCCGCGTTTTCGCGACCAGCGACATCAGGCGCAACTCTAGGCCTGGCCGCCTGCTCCGTCACTGGCGCCTCCCGCCCGAAATTCCGCCCTTGGATTGGCAGGATTCGCCATATAGTTCGGTGCGTGAGCGTGGCGCGGGTCGAGCCCGCGACGCACCGCGTCGGGATCACCGTCCGGGAGGCGCTCGTCCTGCCGTCCCTGGCGCGCGGCCGTCTGGCCGCCGGCGCCCGCGGCCTGGAGCGCCGGATCACCTCGGTGAACATGATGGAGGTCCCCGACATCGGGGCCTACCTGCGCGCCGGCGAGCTGCTGGTGACGACGGCCTATCCGCTGCGCGACGACGCCCGCGCTGTCAACGAGCTGGTCCAGATGCTCGCGTTGAAGGGCCTCGCGGGCCTCGCGCTGAAGCCCGGCCGCTACATCGAGGCCCTGCCGGGGGCCATGGTCGCGGGCGCCGAGCGCCTCGGCTTCCCGCTCATCGAGCTGCCCGACGACGCGTCGTTCAACGACATCCTGGCCGACGTGCTCGGCTCGATCCTGAACCGGCACGCGCTGCAGCTCGAGCGGGCCCGGGCCATCCACGACCGGCTGAACGCGGTCGCGCTCGCGGGCGGATCGCTCCACGAGCTGATCGACGCGCTCTCGTCGCTGGTCGGCCAGGCGAGTGCGGTGTTCGACACCCACGGCGAGGTGGTGGCGTCGGTCGGAGTGCAGCCTGTTTCGCGGTCTCCGCGCACCTCGCGTCCCATCCAGGCCGGCCCGCAGCGCCACGGCGAGATGGTGCTTTGGACGGACGAAGCGGAGCTCGGGTTGGACGGCGTCATAGCGCTGGAGCACGCAGCGACCATCGCCGCGCTGGAGATGGCGCAGGCGCGCCTGCTGCTGTCACGCGAGCAGCGCCACCGCGTGCTGCTGCTGGAGGAGCTCGTCTCGGGTCGCCCGCAAAACTCGGGCGAGATCGCGGAGCGTGTGGCGGCGTATGGATGGAATCTGGCCACGCCGCGGGCGGCGCTCGTCGCAATCGTGCGCAACGACGCCGGCGACTCGCCTGAGGTCGGCGGGCGTCCGCTGGAGGAGCAGCTCCTCACCCAAATGCGCTCGGTGCTGGGCCGTGAGGCGATCGGTTGGGGGCTGCGCTCAGGGATCGCGGTCCTGGCGGAGGCCGACGGATCCGCCGTGACGACCGTGAAGAGCGCCGCCGATCGCCTGGCCGCAGCCATCCGGCGCGAGCATCCGGCGCTGCACGTCGCGGTTGGGATCGGACGCGTTTGCGCCGGCGCCGAAGATCTTCATCACAGCTACCGCGAGGCGCAGGAGGCCGCGAGCCTCGGTCATGAGCTGAGGGGATCGGACTTCGTCATCAGTCGCGAGGAGCTGGGTGTCTACCGGCTGCTCCAGTCGCTGGTTGCCGACGAGACCCTGCGTCGCTTCTGCGAAGAGACGCTGAGGCCCCTGCTCGACTACGACACACGGCACCGCGGCTCCCTGGTGCGGACCCTGGAGACCTACCTGAGGCTCGACCGCAACAAGGCGGCGGCCGCGCGCGAGCTGTTCGTGCACTACAACACCCTTCGCTACCGGCTGCAGCAGATCTCGACTCTCACCGGCGGGCTCGACCGTCACCCGACGAGCCGGCTTGCTCTGGAGGTCGCGGTCCACGGGCTGAAGCTTCTGCGCTGAGCGCCCGATGGCTGGGCGGCATCGAGTGAGCCGGCGAGTCTTGCGCCTCAGCCGATCCTCGTGCACAGTACTTTCGGCGACATGATCGGCGAGCGTGCTGACTTCCGAAGCCTGGCCGGTGAGATCGCCGGCGAAATCATTCTGCCCGGTGACGCCGGCTACGAGGCGGGACGGCGGGTCTGGAACGGCATGATCGACAAGCGCCCACTGGGCATAGTCCGATGCTCCGGGTCCGGCGATGTCCTCGCGGCCATCGCCTTCGCGAGAGCCTACGGAATCGTCGTGGCGGTTCGGGGCGGAAGTCACAACATCGCGGGCAACGCGACGTGTGACGACGGCCTGGTGATCGACCTCTCGCCTATGAAAAGCATTGATGTTGATCAGACCAGGCGGAGGGTGCGAGTCGATGGCGGGGTCGTATGGGGTGAGCTCGACGCGGCGACGCAGAGGTTCGGACTTGCCACCAATGGCGGGCTGATGCCGTCCACCGGCATCGCCGGCTTCACCCTCGGCGGCGGCCTGGGTCACCTGATGCGAAGTTACGGCCTGGCTTGCGACAGCCTGGTCTCGGCTGAGGTGGTGACTGCCGACGGTCGCAAGCTCATGGCGAGCGCCGAACAGAATGACGATCTCTACTGGGCGATCCGCGGCGGCGGCGGCAACTTTGGCGTGGTGACCTCCTTTGAGTTCCGCCTCCACGAGGTCGGCCCAATCATGCTTGGAGGACGCCTGGGTTATCCGCTGGCTGACGGACCTGAAGTCTTGCGGTTCTATCGCGAGTTCATCGCCGGTGCACCCGACCAATTGATTGTCTATGCGGGCTTCTCGACAAGCCCCGAGGGCGAGCCGCGGCTCGGGATGCGCGCGGTTTTCAACGGCCCCATCGCCGAAGGCGAATCACTGCTCAAGCCGCTCCGCCAGTTCGGCACCCCGGTCCAGGATGACATCAAGCCACGTACGTACGTGGACATTCAGAAGATCGTCGAGCCGATGTTTCCGCCCGGTCGGCTCAACTACTGGAAGGCCAACTTTGTCGACATCTTGAGTGACGAGCTGATCGACCTTCTGGTCGCGGCTTACGGCCGAGTTCCCTCGCGGTACTCGAACATTGCAGTGGAACCGATGGGTGGCGTCGTCGCGCGCGTACCTGACACTGACACTGCCTTCCATCACCGCGCACCCGCTTACAGCCTGCTGATCCTTGGAGGATGGCTTGGCGCAAACGAGAGCGAGGCCAACATCGCCTGGGTTCGCGAGCTCTGGGATGCGACCCGCCCTCTCTCATCGAGCGCTGTGTATGTCAACTACCTCGGGGCGGAAGGCGATGCCAGGGTCAAGGACGCTTATGGTCCGAACCACGCGCGGCTCTCCGAGATCAAGCGCAAATACGACCCTGACAACTTCTTTCGACTCAATCAGAACGTCGAGCCGGCATAAGCCGTGGTCTCAGAATGGATTCAGTGCTAAAGGATCTCATCGCAGCAATCGCGGACTCGAGGATCGAGGTGATCGATCTGACAGCACCGCTCTCTGAAAAGACGCCGATCATTCAGCTTCCGCCACCGTTCGCAAACACAAGGCGCTTCGAGCTGACGCAGATCAGTCACTACGACGAACGTGGACCCGCCTGGTACTGGAACGACATCGCCACGGGCGAACATGTGGGCACACACCTCGATGCACCGATCCATTGGATCACTGGCCGCGAGCAAAGCGATGTCTCGCAAATTCCAGCTCAGCAGCTGATCGCACCAGCAGTGGTCATCGACAAAAGCCGCGAGTGCGCGAACAACCCTGACTACCTGCTGGAGGTCTCTGACATTGAGGCGTGGCAGCGCGAGCACGGTCCCCTGCCGGATGGTGGCTGGCTTCTCTACCGGACTGGATGGGATGCTCGAGCTGGCGACCAACACAGATTTCTGAACGCAGACGATTCCGGACCCCACACACCGGGCATTTCCGTCGCGTGTGCCCGATGGCTGGCCGAGGTGGCGCGGGTCATCGGGGTAGGCGTCGAAACCGTTGGCACCGATGCTGGCAAGGCGCACAGCTTCGATCCCGCATTCCCTTGTCACGCATACCTGCTCGGTGCGGGCAAGTATGGCCTGACCCAGCTAGCCAACCTGGCTCGAGTGCCGCCGACGGGCGCGATCCTCATCGCCGGTCCTCTGCCCATCGTGCACGGTTCCGGAAGCCCGGCCCGTGTGCTGGCGCTGATCGAGCGGTAAGCAGACAATGCGCGTCGCCGAAGCCATCGGCCGCGCAGTCGCCCGGCTGGGGACCCGCGATTTCTTCGGACTGGTCGGCAGCGGCAATTTCCACCTGGCCAATGAGATGCAGGCGAGCGGGATGCGTTACGTCGGCGCACGCCATGAGACCGGAGCGGTCACGATGGCCGACGCTTACGCCCGGGCGTCGGGACGGCTGGGCGTCTGTACGGTTCACCAGGGGCCCGGTGTGACCAACGCCTTGACGGGCCTGACAGAAGCTGCGAAGACGCGCACACCACTCCTGCTGCTGGCCGCCGAAGCTACTGCCCCGCTCTCCAATTTCTTTATCGATGAAGAAGGAGCGGCCAAGGTGGCGGGCGCTGTCCACCGACGGCTGAGCTCGCCTGCTGCGGCCGTCAAGGAGATTGCGGACGCTGCCCGGATTGCGGTCGGCGAACGCAGGACAGTCCTCATCTCGCTGCCGCTCGAGGTGCAAGCAGGCGAGTGCGAACCGCCCGACGGCCTGGAAGAGCCCGCACCGCCTGAGGCCAAGGCAGCGCCGGCTACCGACGTCGAAACTCTGGCCCGGTGGCTGGAGACTGCCGAGCGCCCGTTGCTGTTGGCTGGTCGCGGTGCCGTTTTGTCTTCGGCGCGCGAACCGCTCGAGCGCCTGGCCGATCAGACCGGCGCGCTGCTCGCGACGACGGCTGTCGCCGATGGGCTCTTCGCCGGAAATCCCTGGTACATAGGGATCAGCGGCGGATTTGCGTCGCCGGTTGGGGCGGAGCTCATCGCGGCGTCCGACCTGGTCGTCGCCTTCGGCGCTTCGCTCAACATGTGGACCACGCGGCGTGGGCGTCTGATCGGGCCGGGAGCGAAGGTCGCTCAAGTGGACCTCGAGGCGAATGCCCTTGGCGCGCACCGCGCTGTGGAGCTGGGGCTGGTCGGTGACGTCGCTGCGACGGCGCGGGCGCTGTGCGCCGCCTTGGGATCGCACCGCTCGGATCCCTCGCATCGGTGGCGAAGCGATGGACTGGCGGAAAGGATCCGCCATGCCGGCTGGCGCGAGCAGGAGTTCGAGGACCTCTCGGGCGGCGGTCGCATCGATCCAAGGACCTTGACGATCGCGCTGCATGGACTTCTGCCGCAAATGCGCATGCTCGCCGTCGACTCGGGCCACTTCATGGGCTGGGCGCCCATGTTCATGGATGTTCCGGACGGCCGATCCTTTGTCTTCACGCAGTCTTTCATGTCGATTGGACTTGGGATGGCCACGGGGATCGGGGCGGCGATAGCTCGACCCGACCGCCTGACCGTGGTCGCGCTGGGGGACGGCGGCGCTTTGATGGGGCTACCGGAGCTCGAGACTCTGGGACGGCTTGGGCTTGATGCGCTGGTTGTGGTCTACAACGATGCTTCCTATGCAGCCGAAGTTCACCATTTCGCGCATGAGCAGCCGCGCATGGATACGGTGCGATTCCCGGAAACCGACTTCGCGTCGCTCGCGAGAGCAGTGGGGATGGAGGCGGCGACTGTTCGGAGCCTGGACGATATGGAGGTCGTTCGCGACTGGTTGAATCATGGCCGGCCCAAGCCCTTGCTCCTGGACGCCAAGGTGGTGCCGACGGTTGTTGCAGAGTGGCTGGAGGAGGCGTTCCGGGGCCACTAACACGATCCGTTGCGCGGTTGGGCCTCTCGATACAGCGCTAAGCGGCCCGCTCTCCCCCACCGGGTAGCGGTCCGTCCTCCTGTGCCGCGCCCATCTCTCACTGTGACCCCACTTTCAGCACGGGTCAAGTGCCGCCTGCCAGGTCGGCGCTGCGCCCGAGAACTTCGTACTGTTTGGGCTGGGTTGGCCGGGCTCGGTGTCCTTCTAGTTCGGTCGGAGCATGCGCTCGGGAAAGATGCCCGCACCTCCGTCGGGATCGCCTAGATCACCCGTGGATGGCGAAATGGAAGGTGATCGTGGGCAGGCCCGCAGCGAGGTCGGCGTGGCGGATCCATCTCTAGATCTGCGGCGTGCTCGTCACTACCGGCTCTTTTTCGGGCTGGCCGCTGCGGTGAGCGCCGCGTTCGCGATCTGGGCAGGGCTCTTTCCGTCCAACGTCCTCGACGTCTTCCAGGTAGACCGCCCCGCCTACTCGATTCTCCTCCGCGGCCTGGGCCTCGTCGACGGTCTGCTCGCCGTCGGCTACGCGTACGCCGCATTCAATTTGCGAAGAGCAAAACCATTCATCGCGATCGGGCTCGCGGTCAGGGTGATCGGTCCGGTCGCCTGGGTGCTCGCGGTGGCCGGCGGCCAGCTGACGGCGCGCACCTTCACGCTCGTCATCTTCCTCGATCTGGTCTGGTGGATTCCCTTCGCGCTTTTCCTGCTCGAGGGAACCCGTGGCGGCGAATCCCTTCGCGCGCTCGCGCCGTACGCGTGCGCCGTGCTCAACCTGACGGCCGCGGGGGCTCTCCTGCTTGTCCTTCGGCCTGGCACCGAGGTCGTGCCCGATCCAGCCAGCCGCATCCAATACATAACCAACAACGAGCTCCTCTGGCGAGCCGGTTGGGTCTGCTGGATCGCGGCCGCCCTCAGCCTGCTCGCCTTCTACGCGTGGTGGGCTGCTCGCGTGCCGGCCTGGGGTTGGGGAGTTGCAGCCCTCGCGATCGCTTCGGTCGGTCTTCTGTTCGACCTGACCGCAGAATCTCTGCTGATCGCCTGGCTGCCCAAGGACTACGCCACCGTCGCACCCGCAACAAGCTTGCTGACCGGCGGTCCTGGCAACGGCCTCTATACGGTGGCGGGCGCTTTGCTTACCCTCGCCACCCCAGGACTAAGGGGTTGGTTTGCGACCTGGACTTGGACCATCTGGGCGGCAGGGTTCGGGCTCTCAGCGTTCACCCTCGCGGGTAACTTCCTGGGCGTCGCCGTCTGCTCGGGCGTGCTCTTCGCACTGTTTTGCCCCTGGGCGGCGGTGATGGGTCGCAAGCAGGCTTGAGGCGGATCGTGCTGCTCGGTGGCAGCGGCTTTTTCGGCTCGGCGATTGCAGAAGCCTTGCGTGCGAGAGGAATCGAAGCGCGCACCCCGTCGCACGCTCAGGTGGACGTCGAAAAGAGTGACGCCCTGCAGTCGAGCCTCCATCCAGGTGACGTCGTCATCGACGCAGCCGGCCCGTTTCACCAACGCACAACGACGCTGCTGGAGGTCGCGATCAAGCGCGGATTCGACGTCATCGACCTCTCCGACAACCTCGACTACGCGCTGATGGTCCACGCCATGGACGAGCGCCTGAAAGCCGCGGACGTCCGAGTTTTCACCTCCTGCAGCGCAGTTTCGGCCGTGACCGCCGCGGCCGTTCGCACGAGCGATATTCGACAGCCGATTGGAGTCTCGGTTTGCCTCTTGCCCGCCAGCCGCCACACCGCGAGCTCAGGTACCGCCGCTTCGCTGCTCCGCTCGTTGAGCCGCCCGATTCTTGAACTTCGCGACGGCCATCTGACCGCCGCAACTGGTTGGAGCCGGTCACGAGTCTTCCGTCTTGCGCAAGGTGGCCGCGAGGTGCGTGGATACCTGGCTGAAAGCGCCGACGCGGTCACATTGCCCCGTGCGTGGCCCAGCTTGCGCGACGTTGAGTTCTTCGTCGATACCCAGGTCTTCGGGTTGAACCGCACTGTGGCGATGGCGCTGCGACTCCCCGGCTCCGGGAGAATGCTTGAATACCTCGCACTCCTTGGGCTTCCTCTTGCCCGCCTGGCGGGCTCGCGCTTCGGCGGCTACATCATTGAGGTGGTTGCCGGCGACTCTCGTGTGGCAAAGACAGCGCTGGTGGCGCGGCGTGGCAGCTACCTAACCGCCGTTCTCCCGGCAACGCTCACAGCCAGGTCGTTGGCCGGTGGCGATTCACCGCCTCCAGGTGTCGTGCCAGCCGACCGCCATTGCGACCCTGACGAGCTCTTCGTCGAGCTCCGCAAGCTCGAGGTCGAGATCCACCAGTACTAGGCGCTGCTCTCGACGGACGGCGAATTCGTTTCGCGCGTCTGAACGAGCCGTCGACGATATATACCGAGACGATTTCATCGCGTTCTTGCAAGCGGCGCGCTGCCTCAAGAGCCAGTCGGGTCTTTCCGATGCCACCCGGGCCGGTCAGGGTGATCAAACGTGAGCGACGTTCGGCGACCAGCACCTCCGCGATCTCGTTCTCGCGGCCGATGAAGCTCGTGGGCTGATCCGGAAAACTCATAACCCGCCACCCGGGAGCTGGGCGATTCGGCTGGACGCGCCCCAGCGCCACTAATCATGCACCACCGGCAGGGGCCGCGCAGTTTCAGCGCTTGAACCGATCGGCGACGCTTCGGCGCAGCCCCACACCTCTATTCCGGCGATACGTTCAGGCCGATTTTTGAGACCGACTTTGAGACCGAACTGAGACTGCGCCTGAAACGCACAGCTCCCAGAATCACTCCCATGACAAGCCGACTCTCGCTAACGGCAGACCGATGAGGCACGTCGCCGGCCCCAACCGCGGCCGTGTCCTTGGGCTGCTGGCCGTGGCTGTCATCGTGGTGTCCGGTCTTGTTGGCGGTGCCGCCTGGATCGCCTGGCAAGTCATCGACAACATTGATGCTCCAGGTCCGGGAGCGACTGGCAGCGGCCCATGCGGACCTGCCGACTCGGTCAACATCAAACTGATATTCGGTGACGGACGTGTGGTCCATGCGTGCACCAGGGATCGTCCTGCGTGTCCAAACCAGACTATTACCGGCACCCTCAACGGACAGAGTCAGACGACGAGGTCGCAGTTCCGCCTTAACAATCAGCTTCGAAGTTCCTCTCGGCGCTATATGTTCTTGGTTGGATTTGACATTCCTTTTGGGCCGGAAATGCCCGAGAGGATTCTTCAGATCAATCCTCAGTCATTCATGCCCGATACCTCCCAATCGGAACCTGGCATCTTGAGCGCTGCGCACGCGGAAATCCAGATGACGCCGCGCGATCCGATCGGGGATGCCTACACTCCGGGGGCGGGGACGCTCACCGTGTCTTCCGCCCACGGGATAGTTCGCGGACACATCAACGCCACCTTCGATCAGGGTTCGCGTCCGGATCGGCCCGAGGCTAAGACGCACGTGGGGCCGGCAAGTCTTACAGGCGATTTCACCTGCATCAGGTAGGCACAATGGGAGCTGGTTCCTTGCGCTTGTGCACAGGCTTGCGGGCCGCTGCGATCTAGCGATAGCCTTCGTCGAGAGAATTCAGCTGTGCCTGACGCGATGGCGCCAGACGGTTCAGAAATCTATTTCCGCGTGCTCGATGCGGAGCGGGCAAGCCTGGTCGAGGTCATCCTGGCGCCCGGGCGCACAAGCCGCCCGGTGCGTCACCGAACGGTTGAGGAGATCTGGTATTTCCTCGCCGGGTCAGGTGAGGTGTGGTTGCGGTCGCCCGACGGCGCCAACACGACACACCGACTGAGACAGGGGTCGACGGTGACGATTCCTACAAATTGGGACTTTCAATTTCGTTCCGACGGTGTGGACCCGCTCAGGTTCCTGTGCTTCACCATACCGCCCTGGCCCGGCAACGATGAAGCGATCTTGGTTTCCGAAGGCGGCCTTGGCCCGGCGAACGTTTGATTCGCGGAAATCGACCGATCCCGTGAAATTCGCATGGGAACTGCGTAGGGCGTGGGGCGTTTCTATTTAGTTGGAGGTGCGCTGATGGATTTGGCGACCCTTGCAGTCGACGTCGTGATCGCCCTGTGGATAACCGCCGTCATCGTGGCGGTGGCGCGCGCATGGCAGTCCCGCATGCCGCGACTCGCTCCTCTGGCTCCCGAAGCACAAGGCCGTTATCGGCAGGCCTGGGAGAATGTCATGGCGCGATTCATATCCGCACCGCGAGAATCAGTTCGGCAGGCCGACTCCTTGGTGACTTCCGTGCTGCGTGACAGAGGTCATCCTCTCGACTACGAGCGGCTTCCACGCCAGATGATCGAGGCTCGCCGCAAGACGATCGACGGCGAGGAGCGCGGCCAGACGGAGCCACTCCGCCAGGCTCTGCTTGCTTACCGCGCCGTCTTCGAGCAGGCACTGGGCGGCCGCGGCCGGGAAAAGGCACCGGATCGCCGCCGGGAGATGGCCTGACCGCCGCTCTGGACGTCTAAGCAAAGCGACCCCGCACGCTGATCTCGTTGTCGACCTCGACGAGCTTCAGGCGGCTGTGCGCGCCCGAGCGCAGCCTGACCCTCGACTCCGGCACATCGAAAAGCTTGGCGACGGCCGCGAGCACTGCCTCGTTGGCGGCGCCCTCGACCGGCGGTGCGTTGACCCACAGCTCCAGCAGGCCGTCCTTCCATAAGGACCTGGTACGCGAGGCTCGCGGATGGACGCGGACGCTGATCACCACGCCGCCTCAACGTCATGTGATGCCTCCGCTTCTCGATCTTCGCACCTTCCGAAGGCCTTAGCCATCGACCGCAAGAGGGTGAAGGGAGCGCGTCGGCGCTCCCTCGTCACCTACTCGTCGAAAAAGACGCCGTTGCGCTCTCGGCCGATAACGGAACGCACGTTTGTGGTGGTGTTCGCGGGGTCTGAGACGAAAGAAAAGCCAGGAGCTGTTGCTGACCATTCGATCTGCACGGCGCACAGACGGAACCTGCCGGTAAAACGGTGTACCGAGTCGGTCACGTTCATGGGCTTCGCGATCGCTTGCCACCGCATTTCGAATGACACGCTGGCGGGGTCGCTCGGACCGTCAATCAATGCGTTGTGGAGGTCGTGGTAGTCCTCCTCATCGAGGTCGTCCAGCGCCAGCGAGGCGGTGCCCTCCTCGAGTTTGACTTCTAGAGAGTCGCCTGCGACCGGCTGTGTCCAAAACAGGCCGCTTTCTCGGATGCCAGGGTTGAAGTCGTGGACCTGGTTGGAGCCAACGGCTCCATTGAACAGGTCCATTCAAATGAAGGCGAAGGTTCCGTGGTGCTTGCGGCCGTCCTCGCCAATGTACAGGCCACTCATGAACCCGTTATCCACCTGGTAACTGAGCCGGGTCTGGGTGCCGGTAGCGAGGTCGGTGCCGGTGCCGGCGCCCGTGACGCGACATATCCCCACCAGGCCGTTGAAGTCGGTGATCTCGGACGGCTCGTTAATCGGTCCTGGGCCGAAGACCGGAACGGGCGGGAAATGGTGGATTGGAATCCCAAATGGCGCTACACCGCCGGGAATGGGACGCGGGAAAACAGTAGCCACTCCGTCGAAGGCCGCCTTGGCAACCTCGGGCAGCCACCAGCCCGCGGTGACGGCTGCACCACCCGCCAAGGCGGCGGAGCCAAGGAATGTCCGTCGGGTCATGGGCCGGACCCAGAAATGGGAGTGGCCAACGTGGCCGTGGCTCAAGTTCATCCGCACCTCCTGCCGAAAATCGGCCTATTGCGCCTGTGAACAGCTGATGAGCCTGGATTCCTGGCGGGTATAGCACTCGCTTGCCTGCGCGTCAATGGGCGTTCACGCCCACCTAGGAGACAAGCCATTCCGTCACCGCCGTCCGTCGTTTCGTAGCAAACAAAGGAGCCAAAAGGACAAGCCGAATACCTACATCAGGCGGTGGTACAGCTCGAGGGTCCGCGACGCGATGCTCGGCCACCCAAACCTCTCCAGCACACGCTGCCGTCCCGCCTTGCCCATCTTCGAGGCCCGGGCTGGATCACTCAACAACTCCTGGATCCGGGAGGCCAGCGTCGTGGTGAAGTCCTGGGGGTGATCGACGTCGTAATCGACCATGTAACCTGTCTCGCCTTCGACGACGATTTCCGGAATGCCGCCCACACGGGACGCAATCACCGCGCTCTCACAGGCCATCGCTTCGAGGAGCACCAGACCGAAAGGCTCATAGATCGACGGGCACACGAACACCGTTGCACCCGAATGAAGGCGGATCAGATCATCGCGAGGCAGGAACCGGTTGATCCAGACCAAATTCCCTCGCTCGGTGCGAACCCGTTCCGCCAGGGCGTCCACCTCGGCTCCGATCTCGGCAGTGTCGGGTGAGCTCGCCGCTATCACCAACTGAAATTGAGGATCGAGATCGAGAGCCGCGGCCAGAAGCAGCGGCAATCCTTTCTGTCTTGTGATCCGACCGTTGAAGAAAGCGTATGGGCGGCTCGGGTCGATGCCAAAGCGCGCGAGCGTTTCCAGCGACGGTTCCGGCTTGTAGATCTCTGGGTCGATGCCGTTGTGGATTACGTGGATACGGTCCGGGTCCACTTTGGGATAGCAGTCGACGACGTCCTGGCGCACTGCTCCCGAGACGGCGATAACGCCGTCCGCCGCTTCGATCGCGGTTCGCTCGCAGAACATCGACAACGCATAGCCACCGCCGAGCTGCTCCGCCTTCCATGGTCTGAGCGGCTCCAGGCTGTGAACGGTCAGAACATGCGGAATCGACCACGTGAGCTTCGCCAGGTGGCCGCCGAGGTTCGCATACCACGTATGGCTGTGCACGATGCCGGCGCCTTTGACCCCAGCTGCCATCGCAAGGTTGATCGACATAGCCTGCAGCGCGGCCGCCTCTGGCTTCGGCTCCGATAGAGCCGTCCAGGGTTGATGGCTGATGACGCCTGGCTCATCTCGCGGTGCGCCCCAGCAGTGGACCGAAACGTCGGTGAGACGGCGCAGCTCACGGACGAGGTATTCGACGTGCGTGCCAGCACCTCCATAGACCTCAGGCGGATATTCACGCGTGAGCACGGCGACTCGAGGCGCTGCCATCACCGCCAGTTTGGCATCAGGTCTGGCGCTCCCTCAGGTCATGTCGGTGAGGGTGAGGGCGACGGTGATGTGGAACCCGAGGGCGACCCGGACGGCGAACCCGACGGAGACGCCGAGGGCGATGGCGACGGAGATGGGGATGGCTTAGGGGAAGGTGACGCAGCCGAGCCGGCCTGCCCGAGCAGGCCCGGCCCCACAGGCTCCGGAGGAGCCGGCGGAGTGGCGAGGGAGATGAGAACCAGGATCACCAGGGCGATCGCACCTACCGCCGCCGACATCGCGACCGTTCCCCCACCCGTCGCGGGCCAGGCACCGGTGCTCTGCGCCGAGCTCCGGTAGGCGCGCCTCATGGGCGTCAGGTGGATCCCTTCGGCAGACGCGCTTGCCCAGATCCCGTTCGCATAAACGCCCGCCTGGAACAGCAGAAGCACGGTCAACGCCGCGCTTGCCACCGACGGCACCCGGACCAACATGGCAAGCGCGGCAACCGCACCTGACGCCGCCAGCAGGGTTTCCACCTGGGCGGACCGCAGCGTCTCGACCACCGATGCCTCACCTTCCTTGGACTTGGGCGTGCGCAGGAACGCGGTGTGGAAGCGCACGAGCCCGCGAAGGCACGCGAGCGCCACAACCCAGCTGAGCGCGAACCACACCTGCAGCCCGGCAAACGCATCTCGCCAGGTGCAACGGGTCTTGAGCTTCATCGCCCACACGGCTCGCAGAAGGCCCGAGGCGAGAAAGGCGATGGGGAGACCAAGCGCCAAGCCCGTCAGCTGGCGGATCGGCAGCTGGTGGTGAAGCGCGGTTGAGATCGCAGTCAGCAGCAGCAGCAGCGTGAAGCAGAACATCAGCACGTCGCCGAACCACTGCACGTTGCCGAGCAGGTAGTGCACTCGCTGGGCGACAGTCAGCTTCCCGCCTCGGCCTGGCAGCAGCAGGCGCGACCAATGGAGTCTGAGGATCTGAACGCCTCCGAGCGCCCAGCGAAACCGCTGCTGCTTGAGCCCTTCGAAGCTCAATGGCATCAGGCCCTGACCGAAGGGCCGCGGCTCATAGACGCCAACCTGGCCACTGGCAAGCATGCGAAGGCTTGCCTCGGCATCTTCCGTCACCACGTCCGTGTTCCAGCCGCCGATATCCTGGAGCGCGCTGCGCCGGATCACGCCCATCGTGCCCGCGAAGATGATCGCGTTTCGGTGCGCGCGGGCAGGCATGGTGATCTCGAAGAAGTACTGATAGCTGTAATACAGGCCCCGTAGGTACTGGTCATCTATCCAGTCCCGATAGTTCTGAGGACTCTGGACGAACGCAACCTCCGGATCCGCGAAGTGGCCGACGACGGAGCGCAGCCAATCAGGCTTGACCACGTAGTCCGAGTCGACGACGCCGATGAGCTCGATGTCGGCGGGCAGCCGGCGGGTGGCTTCATTGAGCGCCCCCGCCTTGAAACCGGGCCAGTTCTCCAAGTGCATGAATTGAAAGCGCGGTCCAAGTCGTTCACATTCCGCCTTCAGGGCTGTCCAGTTCTCACGGTCGGGCGTGTTGTTATCGACGACCTGGACAATCAGGTTGGGGTAGTCGAGTTTCACAAGCGCCGACAGCGTCTCTCGCATGACCTCGAGCGGTTCGTTATAGGCCGGGACCTGGACGGCAACCTTCGGCAGGGAGTGTGGTTCCACGTGGTGGACCGGATCCGATACCCGGCTGAGTGTGTCGACGATCTCGAAGAGGTACGACATGGACAGTGAGAGAGCGGCTACCTCGAGGATCAGCAGCAGCGACGAGGCGACGAGGTAAACAGGGTCGCGCGCCACCACATAAGTGATGTCCGCCGCGTAGACGAGATAGCTCAGCGAGCCGAGGGTCGCGGCGGCAAACAGCTGCGCACCGAGCCAGCTCCAGCGCCGCATCGCGAGCCGAAACGCAATCGTGGCGACGAGCGCTGTCAGGGCCAGGTAGTAGTCCAGGGTCCGGTTGCCGCCGACCAGCACGGCAACCGCTGTCGTCAAGCTCAGGACCACGACCCCGAAGGGAAGCCCGGCCCGGAGTCGGGCGCGGATCATGCCCGGAACGAACGCCGAGATGGTGGTGATCGCGCTGAGGGCGCCAAACCAAAGCGCGGCGTGGAGCAGCACGAAGAGAAAACGCCGCCAGGGCGCGGTTGCCCCGTTGTCGCGAGTGCGGGCCGAAACGCCGAATTTTTTTAAGGCCGGCTTCCGACGCCCGCGTTTGGCAGACCGTGGGCCCCACATATAGAGTTACGGGTGCGATCCAAGGTCGCCGTGGCGACACGGGTCGACGGCGCGGGGTAGGAGGGACGGCAAGGGTGATTCCCAGAAGTCGCGTCTTCGTCTCCCATGTCGGCACGCGTCCGCGGGTTCTCGCTCCGGTCCTGCTCGGCCAGATGGCACGACCGACGATCAGCGTTGGCGACGCGCTGGCGGCATCACCGGGTGCATCTGGCAATTTGCTCGCGCTGGTGGAGATTCGTGCCGGCCGTGACAACGAGGTCTTCGCTCAAGAACAGCGACGGCGTGACATGCTCCACTGGGTGGCAGGTCTGGAGTACGCAGGCGACGTTCGCCGTCGCATGAGCGTCACTCTGCGCATGACCGCCAATGCGGCGAGCAGCATTCGCGATGCGGTTGCCGAAACTGAAGCTACGAGCCTGGTGCTCGAATGGCCCACCATCGCGAGCCCGCGCCGCCACGGACTGACCGACCTCACTCGCCAACTGTTGCCTGACCGTGGGACGGATATTGTGTTCGTCCGCTCCAACTCCCCGAACCATGCGATCACGCCGCGGTCGATCATGGCGTCCATCCGCGGAGGTCCTAGCGCTCGAGTCGTCGCGTCCACAGCAGCGGCGCTTGCAGATGCTTATGGCAGCGCGCTGACCCTGTTGCACATACAAACCGATTCGCAGCACCCAGACCGATCAAGAAGGGAGTGGGAGTCTTTCGAGCAGATCGTCGAGGAGATGCACCGTCCTTCGACCATGGTCCGGCTGCATCATCACGACAGTCCGGCGGCAGGGATCCTGGAGGAGGCTGTGGGTCATGACCTCGTCATCATCGGATCGCGACTCAGTGCATCCAGCCCTAACGTCTTGGTGGGGCGCGAGCTCCTGCGCATGGTGCGACAGCTGGATTGCCCGGTCGTGATGGTCAGGCCGAAGCACCTCACCCCGGCGGACTCCGCACATGCGAGTGCGATGAATGGGAACGGTCGGCGGTGAGCTCGCCGGAGCAAACGCCGGCGCTGCAGTCGATCGGCCGCGATGCGGCAAGGCTGCTGGGTCAGTTCTCGCCGATCATTCTGAGCAACCGCGCCCCTGTGGAACCCACATCCACCGGGCAGCTGGTGGCGGGGGCCGGTGGTCTGGTCAAGGCGCTGACCTCGCTCGCGAGCGCGACGAAAGCCTCCTGGGTGTCGGCTGCCCGAACCGATGCCGAGCGGGAGCTCGCGGGGTCCGACACACCGTTCAACTCCGATGCCGACAGCGACCGAGCGTTCCCGATCTTCTTCGCTCCCACCGAACCGGATGTATATCAACTCCATTACGCGGTCATCAGCAATCCACTGCTGTGGTTCGCACACCACTACTTGTGGAACATCGCGATCGAGCCGGTCGTCGACCGGAGCATCTATAGGGCCTGGTTCGAGGGCTATCGCGTCGTCAACGCCGCGATCGCGGAGCGTGCGCTATCCATCAGCCGCCGCCTGCCTCGACGACCGCTGTTCCTGACCCAGGACTATCAGCTGTACCTCGCCCCGGAGGTCATCAGAGCCGCTCTGCCGGACGCGGCGATGCAGCACTTCATCCATGTCCCTTGGCCCGAGCCGCGGTACATGAAGGTGCTTCCCGCGGCGATGCGGGAGGGCATATTCAAAGGCCTCCTGGCGAACGACATCATTGGTCTGCAGACCAGCCTGGACGTGCACAACTTCTTGCGATGTTGCGTCGAGTTGATGGGACTCCGCGTCGCCGAGACTGAGGGCGCCATTTTCTATGGCGGTCGATTGGTGTGGGTTCGGGCGTACCCCGTCTCCATCGATGTGGACGCAATGAGGCACCTCAGTGAATCGCCGCCAGTGCGCGAGCTGGAAGCAGAGGTGGCGGCCTGGCGTTCGGAAAAACTGATCGTCCGGGTGGACAGGACCGACCCGTCAAAGAACCTGATCCGAGGTTTTCTAGCCTATGAGCGGCTGCTGGAAGACCACCCCGAACACCACGGTCGGGTAACGCTCTGGGCTTTTCTGCAGCCCTCGCGACAGGACGTCGAGGCGTACCAGCAGTATCTGGATCTCGTTCGGTCCACGGTCGAGCGCATCAACAAGCGATTCCGAATGGGAGTCTGGGAACCTACCCGCCTCGATCTGGGAGAGGACATTCACCGCGCCCTTGCCGCCTATCGTTCCTATGACGTCTTGCTGGTAAATCCCATTCTTGATGGAATGAACCTGGTCGCGAAGGAGGGACCAGTCGTCAATCAACGTTCGGGTGTATTGGTGCTTTCGGAGTCAGCCGGCGCCCATGAGGAGCTCGGGGCCCAGGCGCTGAGCATCAATCCGTTTGACGTCGAGATAACCGCGCGAGCCATCCATCGGGCGCTGCAGATGAGCGTTGCCGAACGGGACGGGCGATCGAAGGCGATCAGCCAGACCGTCGCCGCCAATGATGTCGCTCGCTGGATCCGGCACCAGCTCGAAGACATTCGTTCCATAACGCCGCCACTTCGCGGGCATCCGACAGGGCCGAATGGGCTGCGCGACGGGAGCCAATCGGTGAAGCGAACCACCGATGTGGAGCCGATCGGGCGCTAGCTCGTCGCGACATCGTCCTGTACGGCCAGCATGTTGAGACGCGCGGCCTGGGCGGTGAGGTGGCGCCGTTCTGGAAGGCTTGTCGTTCGATCAGCCGCCGCTCGATAGTGCGCGAGTGCGGCCGTCGTATCGCCCGCCATCTCCAGCAGGTGTGCGCGGACCGAGTCGAGGCGGAAGTGCCCGGCCAGCCGTTCGTCGACCGTGTCGAGCATGGCCAGGCCCGCGGCCGGGCCGTCGACCATGGCAGCCGCGACGGCGCGGTTGAGCGTGACGATCGGATTGCCGGTCATGTGTTCGAGCAACCCATATAGAGCGAGGATCTGGTTCCAATCGGTGTCGTCAGCTCGCGGAGCCCGGTCGTGAACGGCCGCGATCGCGGCCTGGAGCTGATACTCACCAACGACCCCTCGGCCGATTGCGCGGTTGATCAGGGCAACCCCTTCGGCGATGAGCGCCCGATCCCACTTGGTTCGATCTTGTCCCACGAGCGTAACCAGCTCGCCTGAGGCGTCGGTTCGTGCCGGGCGTCTGGCATCGATCAAGAGCATGAGGGCAAGCAGGCCGGCAACCTCGGCGTCGTCAGGAAGCATCCGCTGGATCATCCTGGACAATCGAATGGCCTCGTCCGATAAATCCGTGCGGTGCAGCTCGCGGCCGGTGCTGCTGGCGTAGCCCTCGTTGAAGATCAGGTACAGGACATGCAGCACTGAGCGCAATCTGGCCGGCAGCTGTTTCCGTGTCGGCATCCGGAACGGCACACCTGACGCTTTGATGCGCTGCTTCGCCCTCGAGATGCGTTGGGCCATCGTCGCCTCACCGACCAGAAATGCGTTCGCGATCTGGGCTGTGGTGAGTCCACCGACGGCCCGCAGGGTCAGGGCAATGGCCGAGGCTGGGGTCAGCGCCGGATGGCAGCACATGAACAACAAGATCAACGTGTCGTCGTGCTCGGGGACCTCTCCCATCGGTGCCTCCTGCAGGAGTGCCAGGCTCTCCCGGTATCTCCGGGATTGTTCGCTCCGCCTCTGGTCGATCAGCCGCCGTACAGCGGTCTGAACGAGCCACCCGCGCGGCTTCGCCGGAACACCATCGCGCGGCCAGTGCAAGGCGGCCGCGAGCAATGCCTCCTGGACTGCGTCCTCAGCAGCGTCGAAGTCACCAGACCTGCGAACGAGCGCGCCCAGGACCTGCGGCGCAAGGTCGCGCAGCAGGTCCTCGACACTCGAGGCACGTTCAGCGCTCGTCGCCCACCTGTTGCAGGAATGCCTCCATCTCGGCGACATCGGACGGCGCTTTGTCCATTACCTGCCGCACCTGGATCGGCTGCTGCGTCGCGGCACCGCCAGGTCCCGGCACGGCGGAGATCTTCGCCGCGATCTCGATGGCGCGCGCCTCCGAGTCCACTTCGACGATTTGATAGCCGGCCAGCCACTCCTTGAACTCCTGGAAAGGACCATCGGTGACCACCGGCGCGTTCAGGCCGTCAGACGTCACGATCTTGGCGAGGTTGGGTCCCGCCAGCACCTGGGAATCGACCAGCTCACCGCTGCTGACCAACTCCTTGTGCAGGGCCTTGTAGTAGTCCAGATGGGCCGTGATCTCCTCGGGCTTCCACTCCTCCATCGGCGTGTCGACAACGCCTCCCTCGAAATTGACGATCAACGCGTATCTCATGATCTGACTCCCCGTCTTTTGGATGTGTGCCGATCCTGGCACCGTCATGAGAACGGAGCAGGCCGTCCGTTCTCGACATCGCCTCCGCCCCGGCGCCAAACTAGCGGATCACTCCTGACGGCCTGTTCAGGCATCAGTTAGAAATTGGCGCACGGTCGCGTTGAAGGCGTCGGGTTTCTCCATGTTGCTGACATGGCCCGCGCCATGGATCACCCGGAGCTCCGATCCGGAAATCGCCGCATGAAACTGCTCCGCGACTGTCAAAGGACTGCGTTGATCGCCGTCACCCCAAACGAGCAACGTGGGCGCCTTGATCGTCGGGAGTACAGCGGTGGTGTCGGTGTGGGCCAGTGACGTGGCCATGAGCCGGAAGCCAACTGGGTGGAAGTCGGCCACCACGGAAGCCATCTCGGCCGTGAGCTCGCGCGAAGCGTCGAGGAAGAAATCTGCGGGCACCCACTCGGCCACCACCTCGCGTGGGGGACGGAGAGCGTCCCTGTAGCATCTCGCGAGCCGCACCTCGACGATCTCCGGCGGGAGAGAGCCTTTCCAGCCCGCGTAGGTGTCCGCCAGGACCAGATGATCGACACGTGTGGGGTAGAGCCGATAGAGCTCCTGCGCGAGCATCCCGCCCCACGAGAGGCCGAGAAAGTGTGCCCGATCGATGGCGATGGCATCGAGGAACTCCCCCAAAGCAATGGCCCAATCGGTGACCGTGAACGGGGCAGTCGGGTCAGCTGAGGACCCGGCGCCTGGAGCGTCCCAAGCCACCACCCTGAACCGATCCGACAGGTCCGTGAGCTGAGGCATCCAGCACCGCGAGTCGCAGAGAAATCCGTGCAGCAGCACGAGTGCAGGGCCGTTGCCCGCCATGCGATACGCGACCTGCATTTCAGCAGCGTCGACGTACGCGAGCCTCAGCCCCGGCGCAGACATGACCATGGCGTGGTTGTGATTTACAGCAGCGTAGACACTGCTGGTGAGCCTGGCGCCGGACCTTCCTCAGCCTGACCCCTTGACATCCGCCCCTGGCCGATACATACTCGACATACATACTAAGTATGCTTAGTGGAGAGATTGTCGCTTAAGTACGGGGTGCTGGGCCTCCTGAAAGGAGAGCCGCTCCATGGATATGAGGTCAAGAACCGCTTTGAGGCGATGCTGGGTGGGACCTGGGAAGTCAACATCGGCCAGATCTACACGACCCTTCAGCGCCTCGAGCGCGACGGGCTCGTCCGGCCCGTCGGTCCTCGTGGCGACCGCGGCAAGCTGGTCTACGAGCTTGCCCCCGAAGGGCAGAAAGCGCTCGACCAGTGGCTCGCCCAGCCTGACTCCGGGCCACAACAGTTGCACGAGGACATCTACGTGAAACTCCTTCTCGCGACCCGCATCGCGAACGGCGACCTGCACACCCTGCTCTCTCGCCAGAAGCGCGCCTACCTGCAGCGGCTGCGGGACCTCAACCGGCTGGAAGAACGGGCACGCCGTGACGGCCGCGTCGACCTGACGCGGCTCGTGCGCGGCGCACTACTGCACACGGAGGCAGACCTCAAATGGATGGACGAACTCTCTTCAGAGCGTTTCGGGACGGAGGGGGCGGCAACGGAATGAGCGAGCTCGTCCGGCTCACCGGCGTCACCAAGGTCTATCAGGGCGGCATCACCGGGGCGCTCAACGGCATGTCGGTCACGGTTGAGCGCGGCGAGTTCACGGCGATCATGGGACCCTCGGGCAGCGGTAAGTCCACGATGCTGAATCTTGTCGCAGGGCTTGACCGGCCGACCTCCGGGACCATCGCAGTCGGCGGCACCGATCTCGCCAAGTTCAGTGAGGCGGGGCTGGCCAGGTTTCGGCGCGACCACATCGGCTTCGTCTTCCAGTTCTTCCACCTGCTCCCAAACTTGACCGCGCTCGAGAACGTCCTCATCCCGGCCCAGCTCAAAGGGAATCCCGCGCCCGAGCGAGCCCGGTCGCTCATCGATCAGCTCGGCATCACCGAGATCGCGGACAGGTATCCGGCGCGACTCAGCGGTGGCCAGCAGCAGCGCGTCGCGATCGCGCGGGCTCTCATCAACAGCCCAACGCTATTGCTCGCCGACGAGCCCACCGGCGCGCTCGACACGCACAGCGGCGAACAGGTGATGGAGCTCCTGGGCCAGCTTCACCGCGACGGCCAGACGATCCTTCTCGTCACCCACGACGCCAAGCTCGCGACGCGGCACGCCGCGCGCGTGATCAGCGTGATGGACGGAAAGATCGTCGACGACGCCAGGCTCGAGAGTCCGGAGCGAGCTCCTTCAGAGGTGATTCGCGTCCGCGGCGAGGAAACGTCGCGATGACAGCAATCTTGGTCAAAGCGCTGGCCGACTTGCGCCGGCGACGTCTGCAGGCCGCCGTGATCTTCCTGACCGTTCTCTTCTCCATGGCCGCGGGGACGATGGCCATGACTTTGATGTCGCAAACGCGTGACCCTTATCAGGCCGCATTCGAGAAACAGGAGGGCGCGCATCTGCAGGTGGCCTACAACGTGAGCACTGATCTTCAGTTGCTTCGCAAAACGCCCACGATCATCGGCGCCTCGGCATCCGGCGGTCCATACCCCGCGAGCAACATTCAGTTCCGGTTTGGCGATCGAAAGTTCTACGTGGACGCGGTTGGTCGGGCCAACCCCGGCGGATCCGTTGAGATCCTCAAGGTCACATCAGGGCGCTGGCCGCTCGCCAATGACGAGATCGTCCTGACCAGGTCGTTCTCTGAGCTGAACAAGATTTCAGTGGGCAACCGAGTGAAAGTCACCAGCGTCGCGCAGACCCCGACACTGACCGTCGTCGGCGAGGTAGTCGATATCGATGAGGGCAGCGCCGACCTGAGCAGCCAACGTGCGTGGGTGCTGCCGGCCGCGCTGCCAGCTCTTGCCACCCCTGATTCGTCCTACTACTTGATGGACTACCGCTTCGGCACCGACCCGACGAGCGGCCAGCTGCAGTCCTCTGTCGACCGCTTGCGTGCGAGCCTCCCGCCGGGAAGCATCACCGGGTCCCTGAACTACCTCCTGATCCGAAGCATCTTCAACATCACCAACCAGATCCTCACCGGCGTGCTGGCTGCGTTCAGCATCTTTGCGCTCGCGGCGACGATCGCGATCGTGGCCACACTCGTGACCGGAATCGTGATCTCGGCCTACCGCGAGATCGGGATCATGAAAGCCATCGGGTTCACCCCATACCAGGTCGTGGGGGTCTTCGCCCTCCAGATAGTCCTTCCGGCGCTGGCCGCATGCCTGGTGGGCATACCAGTGGGGACGCTCGCGAGCCAGCCGCTGCTGGCCAACAGCTCACACGCTCTCGGGCTGGCATATGCGCCCACCTTCTCGATCGGGCTGGACCTACTCTTCCTTGTGGGTGGGCTCTTGGTGGTGGCGGTTGCGGCCACGGTACCCGCTCTCCGGGCCGGGCTCCTCAAGCCGGTCGCTGCGATCGCCAAGGCCTCCGCGCCTCGCGGCGCGGGCGGGCGCCTGCTGCGACAGGCCGCCGCACGAGCAAGGCTTCCACGGCCCGTGGTCCTTGGCATCGGCGACGCATTCGCCCGGCCCCTTCGAGCGATTCTCACCCTGGTCACGGTCTTGTTGGGGGTGGCGACCGTGGTCGTCGCGGTCGGGCTGCCGCGAAGCTTCGAGCTGATCAACAACAGCGAGACCGGCGCCGGCAACTACCAGGTGGTGGTCACCCGCACCAGCGCTTACGCAGATTCGGACGTGATGAGGTTGCTGAACGCGCAGCCCGAGACCGCGCGCGTCGTTGCGGTCGGCGGCGAGAACGTGGCTGTCCCGCGCCTAGGAGATCCGGTGAATACGCACTTGTTCCGCGGGGACTCGTCGCGACTGGGCTACATGGTCATCGCGGGACGCTGGTTCTCAGCGCCGGGCGAGGTCCTCGCACCGGCAGGTTTGCTTCACGACGCGCACCTCAAGATCGGCGACAGCTTCACCGGCACCGCCAATGGCCAGCCATTGCAGCTCCGGGTGGTCGGAGAGGTCTATGACATCAACAACCTGGGCCATTCGCTGTTCATGGACCTGGCGACCATGGCCTCGGTCAAACCGGCAGTTGAACCGTTCTATTACGACGTCACGCTCGCTCCCGGAGCTGACGCGTCTGCTTATGTGCGGCGGATCGCCACCACGCAGCCCGACCTTCTGGATGTTCGCCAGAGCGACACGTCGCTCATCGCGCCCGTAAAGATCATTGACCTGGTGCTGCTGATCATCGCGGGGGTACTTGCGCTCATCGGTGTCGGCGGTGTGTTCAACACCCTCTTGCTCAACACTCGGGAGCGGATCCGGGACACTGCGACTCTGAAGGCACTGGGCATGAGCCCGCGTCAGGTGATCGTGATGGTGGGCGCTTCGGCGGCGCTACTCGCCATGGTCGGCGGGTTGGTGGCCATGCCCCTGGGCCTGTCGCTGCATCACGTCCTGAACGACGTGATCAGCAGCTCGGCCGGCAACGACACCCCGCCGGCCGCGTATGGGGTATTCAACCCGCTGGAGCTGGTGCTGATGCCGCTGCTCGGTGTGGTGGTCGCGATGGCGGCAGCACTGGTCCCGGGCCGCTGGGCGGCGGGCACCAACGTGGTCGAGGTGCTGCACGCGGAATGACGTCCGGCGGCTCGTTTTCGAGTATCGGATCGGGATTGGACGGGTATGCCGCCCTCGATATTTGTGAGCTTCGTCACTGTTACTGATCCGATGTCAGGCTAACCTTCCAAAAGTCTGTGGGAAGTCGTGACTATCGTGTCCTTGCTCTGCGTACCGCGAGAGCCAAAGGAAGCTCGGTCCTTCACTTGGTTCGCGAGGACGCCGAGGCTTCGCTTTGCGGCATCCCTCGGCCTGCCCTTGACTCGGACCGCCTGGTGGATGAGTTCGTCTGTGAGGACTGCATCGATTGGCTGCTGAAGCGTCGGGCCGTGTCCGGACAGCAGCGTCTAGCCGACTCGGTCTAGTGATGCTCGCCGACCGCGGCCGGCGGTGAGTCTACAAACCTTGTAGATCGACCGTTTCGTCGGCTAGCGCGGCCGGATCCGGCCGCGCCCGCTTGGCGATCAACCGGCTCGCCGCCGCGAGCTCATCCTGCTCATCCAACTCTGGATCCCCGCCCCGATCGAGGCCGACCGCCGCCCGCAGCCCGCCGTCTGTCAGGTAGAAACCGACGATCTTCCGGTCTTTGGGCGAACCTCGCACGATGAAGCGATCCCACTTGCGGACGTGGCCGACGTACTCGAGCTTGTGTTCGTACTGGTCCGACCAGAACGTATGGACATATCCATAGGCGGCGTCTGATCCGAGCATCGACCTGGCGGCCGCGGCCCCTTGCTTCTCAGCGTTGTTGTAATGCTCGACGCGGATACGGCCGAAGAGCGGATGCAGGTGGTTGGCCACGTCGCCGGCAGCGAATACTCCCGGCACGTTGGTTCGGCACATGGCGTCGACCAGGACGCCGTTGTCGACCTCCACTCCCGTGTCCTGAAGGACGTCGATCGTCGGTCGAATGCCGACCGCAACGACGGCGAGATCGCACGTGAGCCGGCGGCCCTTCCTGGTGGTCGCGCGTTCGACCCGTTTCGCGCCCTCGAAGCGGACGACCTCATCGCCCGTCATCAACTCGACGCCCGCGTCGTGGTGGATGCCGGCCATGAGCTCCCCCATCTCCGGGCCAAGGACGGACTCGAGGGGTGACGCCCCGGGCAAAACGCCAGTCACCGCGAGGCCCATCTGAGTCAGCGAGGCGGCGACCTCCGAGCCGATGAAACCCATGCCAACCACCAATGCCCGCGCGCCGCGATGGGCGGCCTTCTTGATCGCATCGCAGTCGGCCACTGTCCTGAGCTGAAAGACGCCACGCAGGTCCGCGCCAGGGATGTCCAGATGCCTGTTCTCGCCCCCTGTGGCAATCAAGAGCTTGCCGTAGGGAACAGGTCTCCCGGAACTCAGCTCGACGCGATGCCCCTGGATTTCGATGCGAGTGGCCGTGGCGGTGACGCGATCGACGTGGTTGGAGTCGTACCACCCGTCCTGGTTGACAAGCCAGCCGGACAGCGTTTCTTCGCCGCGGAGATACGTCTTGGACAGAGGCGGGCGGCCAAAAGGCGGGGTGGGCTCGTGGCCGATCAGTACAAGGCGGCCGTCATACCCTTCCTCGCGCAAGGTCCTGGCTGCGACTCCTCCCGACATCCCCGATCCGAGGATGACGATCGCTTCTTGGGCCGCCCGCACACCGCAACCATAGGGAAGGCCCGAATCACGCGCCACTCGCGACCGATAATGTCGTTCATGCCGACGGTGCTACGTGACGGGATCCGCCTGCACTACTCCGACATCGGAAGCGGCCCAGCGTTGTTCTTCCACACCGGCGGTGGGGGAGACGGGACGATGTGGCAGGCCGCGGGCTATCTGGACGCTCTGCCGGGCCGACGCCATCTACTGTTCGACCACCGCGGCCACGGACTGAGCGATCAGCCGAAGGACCTGCAGGCACACCGGCTCGACGAGTACATCGCGGACGTCATCTCCGTGCTGGACTTCGCTGGAGTGAAGCGGGCGGCGATGGTCGGCTACTCCGACGGCGCCCGCCTCATTTACGCACTCGCGTCTCGCCATCCACAGCGTGTTGCTGCGATTGTCGGCATTGGCGGCGTCGCACATCCGAGTGACACCGACGCCTGGCGTCCGGAGCTGCTTGCGGAGGTGCGTCAGATGGGGTTCCGTGCATGGCTGGAGCAGATGTCGGCTAGCGAAACGGAGCCCGCGCCAGCATGGCTCATGGAAAACCTTGCGTCGACGCCGGGCGATATGTTCGAGCTCGAGATCGAGGGCTGGGCGGACGCTCCCAGCGAGTGCGATGACTTTCCGCGCATCGAGGCTCCCACCCTCATCGTCTGCGGAGAGCTGGAGAACACCGACGGCGCCGCCGAGCTGGCCGCACGCGCGCTGCCGAATGGGACAGCGGTCGTCATGCCGGGATTCGGCCACATGCAGGCATTCTGGCGCACAGACGTCACCGCCCCGATCATCAGCGAGTTCCTTGCAGAGCACGTGCCCGTGCCAACGACTGCGCTCAGCTCCTAACTAAGAAGATCGGCGGGCGGCGAGATGCTTGTCGATCGATGCGACCAGCGAGTAGGTGGTGTCGACCATGTTGCCGACGTACAGCCCGCCGGCCTGTGTCAGAAGTTGGTAAGCATCGAGTCGTCGCCATCCATAGTCGGCTTCGAGCCAGGTGACGAGCTCGGCGTACGCGATCCGAGCCGCGTCCTCCATCGGGCGGGCGCTGCCGACGGCCATCAGGCGGTCGGCTGATTCGATTCTCGGCCAGGAGACTTCCTTGGCTTTGATCACATCGAAGACGACGGTGACCTTGGATGTGATTTCCAGCGCGACTCCACACAGCTCGCCCTGTCCTTGCCTGGCGTGCGTGTCGCCGGTGTAGAAGAGGGCGCCGTCGTTCCAAACCGGCAGGTAGACCGTATTACCGGGGCACACGTCGGGGACGTCCATGTTGCCGCCGAATGGTCCCGGCGCGAGGGTCGAAATCGCCTCGAGATCCGGCGCCACCGCGAGGGTGCCCATGAAAGGTTGCCAGGGCAGCGAAAGTTGCAGCTCGTCATTGCGCAGATGACCGTTTTCGAGCCGCCACAGCCAAACCCTCTCCTCGAGCGGGGCCTGGAGTGTGCGCGTGATCGGGGTCGAGGTCAGCCCTCCGAAATACGGTATCAAGCAGCTGATGGCGAAGTCTCTGGTCGGTGAGATGTCCTCGATTCGCACGGCAAGCGTGTCACCGGGTGCGGCGTCTTCGATATAGATCGGACCCGTTTGCGGGTTGAGAAATTTGGCGCCCGCGAGTGCCCGACTCGGAATATCTCGAGCGGACTGAATCCTGCTTTCGAACGCATCCTCGCAGTGGATGACAACGCGCTGACCCGGACTCACACGCGCGATTGGGTCGCGGTACGGGCTGAAGACGTAGCTGAACGTCGTCGGGATCACCTCGACTGAACCCTTGACTTGCATGCCCGTTCACATCCCAGAGTACATCCGCAAGGTATGAGATCTGCAACCATTGTCGTGAGCCGATGACCAGGGCGCGGATCAATCACGTCAGCATCGGGGCGAAGAACCTGAGCGAGTCGGTGCAGTTCTACACGGACATCTTCGGCGCCGAGATCATCGACACTCCTAACTTCGGGTTCCCGGTGCAGTGGCTGCGCGTGGGCGACCTGCAGATCCATCTCTTCGAACGCCCTCACGCGGCGCCGGCATACCACCACGTAGCGCTTGCGGTCGACGACTTCGAAGCTGTTTTCCGCGCCACCCGGGACCGAGGCCTCCACGATGCCGAGACGATGGGCGCCCATCTCAACGAGCTGCCCAGCGGCCAGGTTCAGCTCTACATTCGCGACCCCGGCGGAAACCTCGTCGAGGTCAACTGGCCGGACGCCGCCATCCTGAGCGCCGAGGTAAGGCGTGAGATGGTGCGGTTAGAGGACCGCCATCCCCAAAACGAGTCGAACCGTCGAGCCGAGCTCTACCTCGGCGCACGCCAAATTGAACCTCGCTGAGCGGGTCGCGGTTGTGACAGGGGGTGGCACCGGGATCGGCCGAGCGGTGGGGCTCGTCCTCGCGAGAGATGGCTACAACGTCGTCCTCGCGGGGCGGCGCAAGGAGCCCCTCCTGACGGCGGTGCACGAGGCCGAATCTGCCGGCGCACGCGGCATCGCAGTCCCGACCGACGTCTCCGACCCGACCTCGGTGAAAGCGCTGTTCACCGCAGCACGCGAGGCGTTCGGCCGTGTCGACCTCCTTTTCAACAACGCCGGGGTCAGTGCGCCGGCAGTCCCTCTCGAGGAGCTCGGCTACGACCAGTGGCGGCGCGTCGTCGAGACCAATCTGACTGGTGCTTTCCTCTGCACTCAGGAGGCGATCAGGCAGATGAAGAACCAGGATCCGCGGGGAGGGCGGATCATCAACAACGGCTCGATCTCGGCACACGCTCCACGTCCCAACTCGGCGCCTTACACGGCCACCAAGCACGCCCTCACCGGCCTCACCAAGTCGACTTCACTCGACGGCCGGAAGTTCGACATCGCGTGCGGCCAGATCGACATCGGCAACGCAGCGACCGAGCTGACGGAGAAGCTTGCGGCGGGCGCGGAACAGCCAGACGGCGCGATCCTGCCCGAACCGAGGATCGACGTCGAGCATGTGGCGCGGGCGGTCCTCTATATGGCGGGCCTGCCCCTGGACGCAAATGTCCAGTTCATGACCGTCATGGCGACCAAGATGCCATTCATCGGCCGTGGCTGACGCTGTGAGTCAGGCCGCGGAGCAGGACATCCGGCTCCAGGCGGCCGAGCTGAAGCGGCTCGGCCAGGCGATCCTCGAGGCCGTGGGCACGCCGGTGGACCTCGCCTCGATCGTGGCTGCGTCATTGGTCGATGCCAACCTTGCCGGACACGACTCGCACGGGGTGATAAGGCTGCCCTCATACGTGGCCAGCGCTCGAACCGGGCGAGTCAAGCCCGCTGCCCGTGCCCAGGTGGAGTCGCTGGGCGACGCGTGCATGCGGGTCGATGGCGCATGGGGGTGGGGACAGCCGGCGGCGCATCTCGCCACCGACACAGTCGCCGATCTCGCGCGCGCCAACGGGGTCGGTCTCGTCACCATCGGCAGCTGCAACCACATCGGTCGGCTGGGCGAATACATCGAGAAGTTGACCCTAACGGGTCAGATCGGGCTCATGACGTGCAACTCGCCGCCGGCCGTCGCGCCCCACGGCGGCTACACGCGCTTGCTCGGCACCAATCCGATAGCGTGGGGCGCCCCACGGGAGCCAGGCAAGCCTCCCATAGTGGTGGACTTCGCGACCGCCACCATCGCCGAGGGCAAGCTCAGGATTGCGCACGCGGGCGGATCGATGGCGCCGCTCGGGGCCGTGGTCGACAAGCATGGCCGTCCCAGCGCAGAGACCGCTGCCTTCTACGACGGCGGTGCGCTCACCACCTTCGGCGGACACAAAGGCTTCGGACTGAGCGTGATGGCCGAGGTCATGGGTGGGATCCTGTCAGGCACCGGCTCATCCTCCGACCCCGGTTTCAACAACGGCAACGGCACGATGTTGCTAGCCATCGACGTGAGCAGGTTCTCGCGGGGGTTCGCCTTCGGCCAACACGTGGATGCGCTGGTGGGCCGCCTCCACGCGGCTCCGAGGGCCCCAGGATTCGACGAGATAGTCGCTCCCGGGGAACCGGAGTGGCGATCGCGTTTGCGGCGCACCGCGGAAGGGATCCCCGTCCCCGCCGGGACACGTCGCGCCATCAACGACCTCGCCGCGGAGCTTGGCTTGAGCCCGATATGAGATCGCGGGTCAGCCGCGAAACATATATGGCTGTCGCCCGACGTGACCAGGTCGGCAGCGGAACAGCCCCCCGGCGTGCGGCTCGTTTTCGAGCTGCTCTGGGGACAAGCCCCTCGCGGCGGTCGTGATGTAGAGGTCCGACATGTCCGGTCCACCGAAAGCGCAGCTGCTCACCTTGCTCACCGGAACTTTGACCTCGAGATCAAACGCTCCGTCCGGCCGGTAGCGGCGGACCGACCAGCCTCCCCATAGGGCGACCCAAAGACCGCCATCTGAATCCAAGGTCATGCCGTCGGGCGCGCCGTCATTCTTGTCGATCCGGATCAGGGGTCGTCGGTTTCCGACAGATCCCGCCGACGGTTCGAAGTCGAGCACGTCGATGCGATAGGCCCTGCTGTCGATGTAGTACATGAGGCGATCGTCTTCGGCCCAGTCGAGCCCGTTCGAGACTGTGACGCCGGCAATGACACGGTCGACGGTGCAGTCGAGGTTCAACCGGTACAGGGCGCCGGCACCGGGCGTTTCGGCATGCGCCATGCTCCCGGCCCAGAACCTCCCGCGCCTGTCGCACTTCCCGTCGTTCATGCGGTTGTCCGGCTGGCCAGGCTCCGCGACGGCCACGGCATCCGTCCTCCCGGACTTGGGATCGATAAGCTGAAAGCCATTCCCAACTGCCGCGATCAGCTTCCGCGATGTCGTCGGGGCGACCGCGCCGACGTCGGCACCGACGTCGATTTGCCCGACACCGCTGGTTGCCGGATCGAACCACTGGATGAGGTGGCGCGTGATGTCGACCCAGACCAGCCGCTGCTCCCCCTCGAGCCACACGGGCCCTTCGCCGATCTCGTTGTGCCGGTCCGCGACCAACTCAACCGCCAGGGACTTCAGCTCGAAACCGGCCTCCTACCGCCTTGGAATGAAGGCCCCGTCGACGACTGCGAGGGTCCGGACCGTGATACGGCATTCCTCGTCGCCTCGGAGCATGCACCGGGCCTCGTGGATCGTGATCGCCTCGTCATACATCGTGGCCGAGCCACGAATGATTCCCCTCATGGCACGAAACCCCCAGCCCAAACGCGCGATCTATTTGATTCTAGTTCCCGCGTGATTGGCAGAGCTAGCGTCGATACACACTCACTACGACCGTCTGCTCCACCGCTCCGGTCAGCGAAGTGGGTCCTTTCGTGACCTCCTGAAAGAGGAGCGTCGAATCGGAAGGGGGGGTGTCCTGCGGCGTGAGCACCAGCAGGTCACCCGGCTGCGCCGCCGCGATTTCGCTGGGAGAAGCGATGACTTGCACGCCGACGCTGCCGAGTGGGTCGCCGGAGGTCGGATCCGGCTTCAGGACCACCAGCGCGTCTTCGGGGCCAAGGTAGCGGGAGACAAGAATGGGGTGGCCTTGCGCAAGTTCATGCGCACGCGCGACAGCGTCCAGCCCGCCCGCCTCGAACGCCGGGCCGGCACGGTTGGGATAGGCCTGCGCGTAGTCCAGGTAGTAAGGGACTGAGACCAGCAGGACACAAGCCACGGCAGCTGCTACGCGGGCTCGATGAAGGCGCAGCCAGGGGACAAGCGCTTGCCAGCCAAATGCGAGGAGGACCAGGAGGAAAGGCAGCACGACGACGTCCCGCCGCGCGCTGACGCCCACGGCAAAGGCTGGAGCGGCGGGCGCGATGAGCGTGCCCAGCAAAGCGATGGTGGCCAGAGGCTCACCTCGCCTGCGGAAGGCTGCGACCACTCCGAGAGCCAGAGGGATTGCCGCAGTCACGAAAAGCAATCCTTCGAATCCGGTGGAGTGCCGCCGGTTGCTATCGCCGTGAATGAACAACAAGCCAGGCCCCTGGTACTGGAGGTAATCCGTCAAGACGTGCCACGCGCCCCCGATGAGCCCGCTGCCCTTGAAGACGCTGACCGCCTCGAGCCTGGCGGTCGCCGCGCTCCCGGCCGTGACGAGGACGATCAAAGCGAGCACAACTGGCAGCGCCAATGCGGCCAGCGCCGGCCGCCTTAGAGTGCGGCGAAACGCAAAGACCACGATCAGCAGCAGCGCGGGAGTAAAGAAACGGGCGGGCTGGGCGGTGAAGCACGCGGCACCAAGCGCGATGCCCGCGACGAGCCAGGAGCGGAGGCGCCGGTCGCCGCCGCCGGCGAGCGCCGCGAGCGCGAGCACGTAGCAGAGCGGCGTGAAGGTGTCCGCCTCGAGCATGGTGCGGCTGAGATGGAAAAACCACGGCTCGAATGCAGCCTCCAGCACGAGGATCAACGTGACCGCGTACGACCGCGTCAGCCGCCAGGCGAGCCAGCCCGCGGAAAGAGCGAGCGCGATGCCGCCGAGTGCGTTGGGCAATCGAATCACCCACGGCGTCAACGGGAGGAACAAAGTGACCAGCGCTTCGAGGTACACGCCGACGGGGCCTTTGTAGTCCCCCGACGAGCGGAAGAACAGTGGCCAGTGCGCGCCGAACTGGTCGGTCCCAAAGTGTGAGATCGTCCAGCCGTTGTAGGCGAAACCCGCCTCATCGCTGAAAAGTCCGGGCGGGGCAGTGCCGAGGCCGATCACGTGGCTTGCGATCACCGCGATTGCAACTACCGCACCGAGCACGTAATAGCGCCGGGTTCCGGTAATCAGACGCTCCTCCGGATCATCTCCTTTGCGCCTTTAGCGATCTGTTCGGAAGCAGCCGCGAGAAGCCTGGTGTCGGATTGCAGGCCCAGCATCACGAAGCCGGCCTCGTGCCACTGCGCCGCGACCTCGGGCGATCCGCACATGATTCCTGCCGCCACCCCGTGTGCGCCGGCGGCTCTCCTTATCGCCTCGATCAAGCGCCGATGCTCCGGATTACTGCCTTCATAGCTGGACTCGACCCCGGCCGAAACAGCGAGATCGTTCGGGCCGACGAACACCGCATCGATTCCGGGTACAGCCAGGATTTCATCAGCGCGAGCGACTGCCTGTACGGTTTCGATCATCACCACGCAGATCGGATTGCGCCATTCGGTGTCGACCTCACGCGCCCGGATTGGACCCATGCTTCGAATGCCGTCGGGCGGATAGCGGGAGGCGTCAACCGCGGCGCCGGCTTCCTCGACTGAGTTGACCATGGGCACGATCACGCCGCCAGCTCCGGCATCGAGGGCTTTCATGATCGCGCCCGGCTCATTCCACGGTACCCGTACGAGTGATGGCACTCCGCCCGCCGAAATGGCCTGGAGCATCGGCAGCATGACGTCGTAGCCGATGAGCCCGTGCTGCGTGTCGATGCACACCCAGTCGTGCCCCGAACGAGCCGCTACTTCAGCCGTCCATGGGCTGGGGATCGTGCACCATGCGCCAAGCGTGGGCTCGCCTGCCTTCCACCGGTCCCGCAGGGACGTCAAGGCACCTTCGCCGGCGTCACGCCGTTGACGACGTTGATCGGAGGGAGGCCATCCAGAACGCGAAGGAGGTTTTCCCCCACCACGCCAAGCAGCCTGGCCTCTGCCTCCAGCGTCGCGCCTCCCCGATGAGGCGCGAGAACCACGTTCTCCATGCTGCGCAGCGGAGAGGCTTTCGGGAGCGGTTCGACCTGGAACACATCGAGTCCCGCGCCGGCCAGATGCCCCGAGCGCAGCGCATCGACCAGCGCCGATTCGTCGATGATTGCTCCCCGCGCGGCGTTGATCAGGTACGAGCCCTGTTTCATCTGGGCGACTCTCTCGGAGCCGAGGAGAGAGTTGGTATCGACATCCAGCGGCGTGTGAACGCAGACGATATCGCTCTCATGCAGCAGGGTCTCGAGGTCGACCATCGTCGCGCCGGCGAAGGTCCGCGGCACCGAATCGGTAAACAGGATTCTGGAGCCGAATGCGGCCACGCGACGCGCCACCGACGAGCCGACGTTGCCCAGGCCGATGATGCCGACTGTCATCGCGCCGAGCTCGCGGCCCATCGTATCCTCGCCGCGCAGGAGGTCGTCGACACTCCATCGGCCGGCCCGAAGCTGCCGGTCGAGCCAGAACGAGCGCCGTATCAGGGCGATCATCGCCATCACCGTCCAGTCCGCCACCGAATCTTTGTTGTAGCCGGCTGCGTTGGCGACTGGAATGCCGCGCTCGGCGGCAAAGCGATGGTCGATGGAGTCGAATCCCACTGCGGCCTGCTGGATCAGCATGCAGCGATGCATCTCCTCGAGCACGGTCCGGTCGATCTGATGTTTGTGCCGCTTGTCGGCGATAACAAGGTGGGCCTCAGCGCAGGCGGCCACAACGGCCGGCTGCGCGGGCGGGTCCGGGACGGCTTCGATCTCCACCTCGTGCCGGCCCTTGAACATGGCTCGCACCGTTCGCTCATCGAAGGGGCTCAGGCAGGCGACGCGGGCGAGCATTCGAGTCGAAGGCTAGCAGCGTCTGATTCCGTGGCGTCCGATCGCGCCACCTCGCGCGCGCGCCTTCTTCTTATATATGTGTCAGGCGAGCGGGTCTATATGTGTCAGGCGAGCGGGTCGCGAGATCTAGCGCCGGCCAGCCGCGGCGAGTAGCTCACTCACCGTCTCGGCATATTCGCTGAGGCCTGGACGAGCGAGGCGCACCACAAGATGACTAGCGCCGGCGTCGCGGTAGGCCGCGAACCATTCGGAAGCCGATTCCAGGGTCCCGGCATGGCACGCCTGGGCCCTGGACATCACCTCTGCCGGCACGCCGTAGTACGCGCGCATGTATGCGTCCAGCTCGCCTGCGGCAGCAAGCGGTGTGTCAGCGACGGCCACGGTTAGATAAGCCCCCGTCGCGACGCTCTCCGGATCGCGGCTTACGCGTTCAGCCGCCTGGCGGACGGCGCGCAGACCCGACGCATAGTCGGCCGGGGTTGGGCTGAAGGGGAGCCAGCCGTCGAAAATTTCTCCGGCCAGTCGGAGCATCCGAGGCCCGCTGCCGCCCAACCAAAGCGGCGGGCCGGCTGGACGCAATGGTCGTGGCTGGAGGTCGATGCCTGTCTCTGCATTCCTCCACAACCCCCGGATTCGTTCGACGGTGCTAAGCATGGAGCTAACACGCCGGTCGCTGGCAACTCCAAGCGCCTTCAGCTCTGCATGCGTACCCGGGAGCTCGGCCCCTGGCCCGATGCCTACGACGACCCGACCTTTGGCAAGGCGGTCGAGAGTGGCGATGGCGTGCGCCAGCGAGAGAGGGTGCCGGAGCAGTGGCAGCAGGACCGCGGTACCGAGTGTGACACGCGTCGTTGCGCCGGCAACGGCGGCGAGCAGGGTCAGCGGCTCGCCGCGAGGACGCGCGAGCAGAGAATCGCCGACCCACACCGAGTCGTACCCGGCCTGTTCTGCCCGCCGCGCCGCCCCGACGACGTAGCTCAAGTCACTGTCCGCCCACAGCAGAACCTCACGGGACGGAAGCAAAAGCCCGGTTTCGGCCTGTTGGACCATCAAACCATCGGTTCGATTCGGTAGCGACCGGCTTCCTCGACCACCGTGACCCCGCCGCCTTTGGCGATTGGCTGGACGATCTGACCGGTCAGCCCGAGCACGGCGGCCTCGGTGGTCGGCGAGTGACCCACGACCAGGGCGCGACCGCCTTCGGAAAGCGATTCAAAGGTCGCCTTCAGCGCCGCGCCCAGCATCGCGCATTCCTTCTCGACCAGCTCCGGATCGACCTTGCGAAACGCTTCCAGGTCTTTGCCTTTGGCCTGCCGCGCGGCGGCGAACCAACGCTCCTCGACGCTGGATCGGAATCCGCTATTGACGACCACACCTCCGACCACGACGCGTCCCATCCCCGCCAGGATGCAGGCGAGTGTCTGGGTGGCGCGCTGCGCACCGGAAGAGACGAGCACGTCGTAACCAGTTTCCGATCGCCTGCCTATTTCCAGCGCCATGCGCACCCCATCCGGGGTGAGCACATCGCCATCGGCATCGGTGTGTCGCCTGAGGTCGACGGTCCTGGCCATCACTCTCTATGTTTGCAGCAAGACGCACCGTGCATCGGACGATTTCACTCGGATGGCTTCAGAAGACAGAGCGCGCGGACAGCGAACAGCGTACGGTTCGGCGCCTTGGCGCCGGTGGGGTCCGTATCTGAGCGAACGCGCCTGGGGCACCGTGCGTGAGGACTACAGCCCCTCGGGCCAGGCCTGGGAATTCTTTCCACACGATCACGCGCGCTCACGCGTGTATCGCTGGAACGAGGACGGCCTCGCAGGTTGGTGCGATGACCATCAGGTTCTTTGCTTCGCCCTCGCCTTGTGGAACGGCCGCGATCCGATCGTCAAGGAAAGGATCTTCGGCCTGACCGGGAACGAGGGCAACCACGGCGAGGACGCCAAGGAGTACTGGTTTTACCTCGACTCCACTCCCTCCCACTCCTGGATGCGCTGGCGCTACCTGTACCCACAAGACGCGTTCCCGTATGCCGAGCTGGTCGAGGAGAATCGGCGCCGCAGCCGCTCGGAGCCCGAGTACGAGCTCCTCGATACGGGCGTCTTTGACGGCGACAGGTACTGGGAGATCACAGCCGACTACGCGAAGGCGGCTGAAGACGACATCCTGATCCGGATCATGGTGCACAACGCCGGACCCGACCGGGAGGAGATCGACGTCCTGCCGACGCTCTGGTTCCGCAACACGTGGGCATGGGGCGGCGATGACCGCGTCCCAATCATTCGAGCGGCGGACTCTGAGTTGGTCGCCGAGCATTGGGACCTGGGACGGATGAGCCTCGCGTCAGAAGCGGCGCCGGAACTGCTGTTCTGCGACAACGAGACCAACGCGGAGCGCCTGTGGGGGGTCTCCGGACGCAGCCGCTTCCCGAAGGATGGCATCAATGACCACGTTGTCGCAGGTGCCTCCACAGTCAATCTGCAACGAACTGGCACCAAGGCCGCATTCCGCCACCACCTGAGAGTCGGCCCTGGTGCAAACGCGACGATCCGGCTCAGGCTCAGCGCATCGGGAGCGCGCGTCGACAGCGACTTTGACGCCATTCTCGACCGGCGGCGGGCCGAAGCAGACGAGTTCTATGCGGAGCTGATGTCACCCGCCACGCCTCCGGATCAAGCGCTTGTGCTGAGACAGGCGATGGCGGGGATGCTCTGGTCGAAACAGTTCTACAACTACAGCGTTCAGCGCTGGCTCCAGGGCGATCCCGCCGGCCCGAAGCCTCCTCCAGAACGACTGTCCGGCCGCAACTCGGCCTGGCAGCACCTCGACAACCGCGACGTGATCTCGATGCCCGACAAGTGGGAGTACCCCTGGTATGCCGCGTGGGACCTCGCGTTTCACTGCGTCGCGCTGGCGCGTGTCGACCCGGAGTTTGCCAAGTCCCAGCTCCTTCTTCTGTGCCGTGAGTGGTACATGCATCCCAACGGGCAGCTGCCGGCTTACGAGTGGGCATTCGGCGACGTCAACCCACCGGTCCATGCGTGGGCCGCGCTGAGGGTCTTTGAGATCGACGGGTTTCGCGACTACGACTATCTGGAGCGCATCTTTCACAAGCTGCTCCTGAACTTCACCTGGTGGGTCAATCGCAAAGACAGCGAAGGCAACAACGTCTTCCAGGGCGGATTCCTCGGGCTCGACAACATCGGTCTCTTCGATCGCTCATCACTGCCTGTCTCCGGTCACCTCGAGCAGTCCGACGGCACGGCATGGATGGCCATGTACTGCCAGAACATGCTCGAGCTGTCGCTTTTGCTCGCCCAGCACGACCGCGCATACGAAGACCTGGCGATCAAGTTCTTCGAGCACTTTGCGCTCATCGCCTCGGCGCTCAACGGCCAGGGCCTGTGGAACGAGGAGGATGGCTTCTACTACGACGTCCTGCACCTGGCGGACGGATCAACCCGGCCGCTGCGCGTGCTCTCGATGGTCGGTCTCGTACCCCTTTTCGCGGTCACCACGCTGGGTCCGGAAACGATGGCTCGGCTGCCCGAGTTTGCCCGACGAGCGGACTGGTTCACCACGCACCGGCCGGAAGCAATGGGCGTGATCGAGCACATGCGCGAAGAGAGCCACGCCGGGTGGCGAATGCTTTCCATCGTCTCGCCTGAGCGTCTGCGGCGAATTCTGATGCGGGTCCTGGATCCGGACAGGTTCCTATCTCAACATGGAGTTCGCGCGCTCTCCAGGTGGCACCGCGATCATCCGCTGGAGCTTGAGGTTGGCGGCTACACCGCACACCTCGTGTATGAGCCTGCGGAGTCGAGCACGGGCCTTTTCGGCGGCAACTCCAACTGGCGCGGCCCGATCTGGATGCCGGTCAACTACCTTCTCGTCGAGGCGCTCAGGGTTTACCACCGCTACCTCGGTCCAGGGTTCAGGGTCGAATGCCCGACCGGGTCGCGCCACGAGCTGAATCTCGATGAGGTGGCGGATGAGATCACGCGAAGGTTGATAGGGATCTTTGTCGACACCGACGGCCGGCGTCCGGTGTTCGGCCCATACCAGCGCTTTCAGCTCGATCCGGCTTGGCACGAGCTCATCCCGTTCCACGAGTACTTCAACGGAGACTCAGGCGCGGGCATCGGCGCCTCGCATCAAACCGGATGGACGGGGCTCGTAGGCGACCTGGTGATCCGGCTCAACCAGCAACGTCCGACCACATGAGCTGGATCCGCGTCGTGAATCTGCTCGCCGGGTTGGCCCTTCTGCTTACTGCCTGTGGCGCGCCCACTCCGTCGGTATCAGCCCCTGGTTCACCGTCGCCGACGCCGCCCTCCGCGCCCACAGTTCCAGCCGAAGCAGGCCTCTCCCTGTCCAGCTCTCCCTACGGGATGATCATCGTCGATCGTTCCGGCCGGACGCTGTACCTCTTCGACCTCGAGCGAAACCACGTGCCCAGGTGCTACGGAGCATGCGCTGTGGCCTGGCCCCCGATGCCTGCCCAGGAGGGAGCGACACCGGGCCCTGGGCTCAACCCAGCCCTGATTGCGATGGCTGTGCGAACGGACGGGACTTCGCAGCTGACCTACAACGGCCACCCGCTCTATTACTACGCAGGCGACCATTCGGCAGGCGAGATCAAATGCCAGGCTGCCATCGAGTTCGGCGGCGGTTGGTACGTGATCGACGCCCAGGGCAACAAGATCAGCGCGCCGTGAGGCGGGCCAGATCACCCGCTTCAGGACTTTCTTCGGCTCGGACTGATCCGGCTGCCGCCCATCTCCGTACTGGTAAGAGACTCGACAATTGGACAAATGCCGAGTCGGCGGACCACCGGATCCGCCAACTTCCTGGATCGGATTGCACGACAGTGCAGAGGAGGTACGGACTGTGGCCGACCATCTCGATGTGCCGGGTCCAATTGCGATCACGGTCGACGACGACACGGCGAACATCGGCCCGCCGATGGGGGACCCCAAGACCGACATCACGGACGTTTACGCGTTCCTCAAGCCAGGGGATTCGAGCAAGTCGATCCTGATCCTGAACGTCAACCCGCTGGCCCCGGCGCTGGCCTCGTCGTTCGACAGCGCCGCGATTTACCAGATCAACGTGGACACGAACGGGGACGCAGTCGCCGACAGGTCCTTCAGGATTCGGTTCTCCGACCTCCAGGACGGCGAGCAGAAGGCGACGGTCCACCTGGCGACCGGCGCTCTCGCGGCCAGGCTCAACGACGGCGGACCGGCGGTCATCGCCGGGGCGCCAGTGTCTTTCGGCGCCGCTGCTCGGGTCACCACCCGCGGCGATTACAGGTTCTTCGCGGGGATCCGCAGTGATCCCTTCTTCTTTGACCTCCTCGGGTTCATCGACGATTTCAATTTCAGCCATGGCGACTTCTTTGCAGACAAGAACGTGTTCGCCATCGTCTTGGAAGTTCCGAACAGCGCCCTTGGCACGACGCCGCACACAACAAGCCTCTGGGGGCGCACCCTGCTCGCTCGAAACGGAACCCTGGTTCGTGACGATCGGATGGCCCGCGCCGCGATCAACACGGTGTTCAACCATGGCCAGGACAAGAACGTCTTCAACTCGATCGATCCGGACAAGGATCTGACGGCGACCACGACGGAGGGCATCACATTTGTGCAGAGCTTCCGCAACACGCTCGCTGCTCTCGGCGGCGATACCGCGCTGGCGACCGTCCTGCTGCCGGACGTGCTGAACTACGACTTCTCCAAACCCACAAGCTACGCCGCGCTCAATGGCCGGCGACTACACGACGATGTGATCGACATCTCGCTGAGCCTGATCACCGGCGGTGGTCTCACCACCGATCACGTTGGACCTCACACGGACTATCTCTCTGGTTTCCCGTACGTCGGGACGCCGCACTAGGAGGGCATATGAAGACGATGGATCGACGCGACTTCCTCAAGATCGCCGGAGCGGGCAGCGTGGTCGTCGCCGCCGGCGTCGCAATGCCTGTGGCCGGCTTTTTCGGATGGACCGGCAAGGACGTGCTCCGGTTTCGCGCCGTGAGCGGCATGCCCAAAGCGCCCCTGCCCACGTACGCCTCGTACGTGATCGAGGGCCAGGTGAACCTCCGCGCCCGAACCGGTCAGCTCGCAAAAAGCGTCCATGCCGGCGCCCCGAACGCGATGAGCGGGGTGGTGTTCCCGGGAACAGCTCGGTCGATTCGCGTGACCGATGTCAAGCAGTCTGGAAACGAGGTGCTCATCACCGGTGAGCTCACCGAACGTTCATCGCTGTTGAAGGGCGAGAGCCCACTCTTCACCATCCGTATCGATCGCTCAACCGGACTGGCGCAGGCCGACTTCCTGGGCACCAACGTCGTGATGAAGTTGGATGAGCACAACTGATCACTGGTCGGATGCGGCGCGCGGGGCCTTCAAGGCCTCGCGCGCTTCGCGTCTCTCTAGCGGAGTGACTCGAACTCCGCATCGGTCAGCTCGATGTTCAACGCGGCCATGTTCTCCTTCACATGCTCGAGGGACAGCGTGCCGGGGATCGGGAGCATCACCGGCGAGCGCCGTAGGAGCCACGCGAGCATGATCTGCGTCTGCGTCGCTTCGTGTCGCCTGGCGATCTCGACGAGCGCAGCGCTCCTGTGCGCGCGCAGCGGAAAGAAAGGAACGAAGACGATGCCTTCGCCGGCGCAGTAGTCGACGACGGATTCGTACTTGCGCTCGGACAGGTTGTAGTGGTTCTGCACGGCGGTGATGGGCACGACCTGCCGGGCGCGCTCGATCTGGTCGATCCCGACCTCGGAGATGCCGACGTGCCGGATCTTGCCGCGATCCTGGTACTGCTTGATGGCGCCAAGACTCTCCTCGAGCGGAGTCGCGGGATCGACTCGATGCAGGTAGTAGAGAGGGATGGTTTCGGCCCTGAGTCGGCGAAGGCTCTGCTCGATCTCGGCGTGCAGCACCTCAGGGCGGCCGTGTCCGGCGCCACCGATGCCGCCCTTGGTGGCCACGACGATCGTTTCGGGGATGGGGGAGAGAGCGGCGGCGATCGTCTCTTCGCTGTCGCCGCCGGTGTACGAGTGTGCCGTGTCGATCATCTGCACGCCGGCGGCGACCGCGGCCTTGACGAGCGCGATGCGATCGCGCGTTTTCGTCAGCCGGTTGGTGCCGAGCCCGATGCGAGCCACATCGATGTCGCCGAGCTTCATGGGCTCTCTCTAAGCTAGCGCGCAGCCTCGGTTAGAACGTGAGGCTCGCGCCGCCAAGCGCGGACAGCCGGTGCATCGCCCCCGATGTCGAGGCATAAAGACTCGCGTAGACCTCGTGATACTCGCGATACAGGCGCGACGCGTCGGGATCAGGCTCGGTGACGTCTGGTCCGAGTCGGATGCGCGACGTTACATCTAGGACGGACGCATATGCACCGCAGGCAAGACCGGCAAGCAGGGCGGCGCCGAAGGCAGGGCCCTCGTCGACGGCATTCCGGTAGACCGGCATGCCGAAGATGTCCGCCTGCAACTGCCGCCACACCGGGTTGCGCGCTCCTCCTCCGGTGGCCCTGACGTCGGTGATCGGCAAAGGCAGAGCCGCGATCAGATCGAGGCATTGCTTCAGGCTGTGCACCACACCTTCCATCACCGCACGGGTGAGGTGGGCGAGTGTATGGGTCATGTTCAGACCCACGAATGCGCCTCGGGCGGCAGGGTCGAGGACTGGTGTCCGCTCCCCGGATAGGTAAGGAAGGAAGACGAGGCCGCCTGCGCCCGGTGGCGCCTGGTTCGCAAGCGCGGCCAACGCGTCATAGCTGTTGCCCACAGCGATGTCGCGCCACCACCGCAAGGAGCCTCCAGCCGAGAGCGTCACCCCCATTACGTGGTAAGCGCCAGGAAGCGCATGGCAGAAGGAATGCAGGCGACCCAGCGAGTCGATCACAGGCTCGTCGCTGTGGGCGAAGACGACTCCGCTCGTGCCGACCGACGAGCTGACGGCGCCGGGGCGGACGATGCCATTGCCGACCGCGCCGGCGGCGTTGTCACCGCCGCCCGCGGCCACGATCAGGCCGGCCCGCAGTCCGGTCACGCCCGCGGCGGAAGCCGTGACCGCGCCGGTGATGTCGGGCCCTTCGTGCACAGCGGGTAGCCACTCGCCAGGAATCGCGAGCGCGTCCAGGATCTCGTCCGACCAACGGCGTTTGCGCAGATCGAGCAGCAGCGTCCCGGACGCGTCGGAGACGTCGGTGGCGTACTCGCCGGTCAGCCTCAGCCGGACGTAGTCCTTTGGGAGCAAGACCCGTCGAAGACGGGCATACGCCGCAGGCTCCTCGTCTCGGAGCCAAAGGATCTTGGGGGCTTGAAAACCTGTCAGCGCGGGATTCCCGGTGACCTGAACCAGGCGCTGCGGGCCGACCTTTTCCGTGATGTCCCGGCATTGCCTCTGGGTGCGTTGGTCGTTCCAGAGCAGAGCCGGCCGAATGACACTATCGCTCTCGTCGAGGAAGACGGCGCCATGCATCTGGCCCGTCAGGCCGAGGGCAAGCGGCGTCTGCGAGGTCTCCGAGATGACGCTGCTCAGGACGGCGCGGCTTGCCGCCCACCAATCTTCGGGCTCCTGCTCGGTCCAGCCGGGGCGCGGCATCGCCATCGGATACTCTTCGGTCGCAGCGGCCAGGATGTCACCGGCGAGATCGATTGCGACGGCGCGTGCTCCCGTGGTTCCGACATCGAGTCCGATCAGCGAACCTTCGTCTGGTTTCGCCATCCTCGCCTCGGGTGCGGAAATAGACGCGAAGTCCTGGCTGTTCAGCTGATGGGCCGAGTACCGGCCAGCTCGGCCCCGGCCGGTCTTGCGGCGGCGCTTTCCTGCCGCGTAATCCCCGTCACGCTGAGGATCTGATTCTCGTCGAGGGAATCGTTCTTCAAGAGGGCCCGGGCCAGCGCGTCGAGCTGGGACCGGTGTTCGCCAAGGCCTTTCTCAGCGGCGACCAGGCACTCTTCCGAGATCCGGCGCACCTCGTCGTCGATCAGGTTCGCCGTACCCTCGCCGTACGGCCGCTGCTGGAAAGAGCTGCCATCGTTGTCGCCGTAATTGAGGGGCCCGACCTTCGGGCTCATGCCCCAGCGCACGACCATCTGCTGCGCGATCCGCGTCACCTGCATGAGGTCGTTCTCCGCGCCGGTGGTCACGACGCCATAGATGAGCTTTTCTGCCGCACGACCTCCCAGCGCCCCGATCATGCGCGCGCGGAGGTAGTCCTCCCCGTAGTTGAAACGGTCGTCGATCGGACTCTGCAGCGTCACGCCGAGCGCCTGACCGCGCGGGACGATGGTGACCTTCTTCACCGGGTCAGCGCCCGGCACCAGCAGGCCGAGCAGAGCATGGCCCGACTCGTGGTACGCGATCCTCTCTCGGTCGAGGTCGCTGAGCATGATCTTCCGCTCGGCGCCGAGAAGCGTCCGCTCGATGGCCTCACTGAAATCGGCCATTGTGACCGCCGGTTCGTTCTTGCGCGCCGCGCCCAGGGCGGCCTCATTCACGAGGTTGCGCAGGTCGGCGCCGACAAGTCCGGGCGTTTGCGCTGCCACCTGGTCCAGGTTGGCGTCGGGACCAAGCAACACGTTTCGTGTATGGATGCGGAGGATCGCCGCCCTTCCGCGCCGGTCGGGCGGCTGGACGGTGATGCGGCGGTCGAAGCGGCCCGGCCGGAGCAGGGCAGGGTCGAGGACGTCGGCGCGGTTCGTCGCCGCAAGCACGATCACGCCCTCGCGGGAGTCGAATCCATCCATCTCGGTCAGGATCTGGTTGAGGGTCTGTTCTTGCTCATCGTTGCCGCCGATCCTCAAAGCCGCCGAGCGGCTGCGGCCGACGGCGTCCAGCTCGTCGATGAAGATGATCGACGGCGCAGCGGCGCGGGCCTTCGCAAAGAGATCGCGCACCCTCGACGCGCCGACACCGACGATTGCCTCGATGAACTCCGAGGCGGCGATGCTGAAGAACGGCACCTTTGCCTCGCCGGCCACCGCGCGGGCGAGCAGAGTCTTTCCCGTGCCGGGTGCGCCGATCAGCAGCACGCCTTTCGGCATCGTGCCGCCGAGGCGCTGGTACTTCTGCGGTTCGCGTAGAAAATCGACCACCTCCTGCAGGTCCGCTTTGACCTCGTCGATGCCGGCCACGTCGTCGAACGTGACCGACGGCCGCTCCGCGTTGTAAAGCCGGGCGCGGCTCTGGCCGAAGCTGCCGAGGATTCCACCCGCGCCGCCCGCGGCCGCGCGACGGGATAGATACAGGAATCCCAGCACCAGCAGGATGGTCGGACCGAAGCTAAACAGCAGCGTTTCCCACAGAGGTGCGGCGGCGGTGGGGTCCTTCGCGTTGATCACGACCTTGTGCTGCTGCAAAAGGGTCTCGAGGTCGTCGGTGGCGAAGGCCGGGCGCTGTGTCTGGAACTTGGTCGAGCTGGCGCCGCTGGAATCGCTCACCGCTTTCTTGGTGAAACCGGTTATCGACTCGCCGGTGGACGTGATGCTCGTCACATTTCCGGCGTTGACCTGATCAAGAAATGAGTTGTATGAGATCGTGACGGTCGCCGGCTGGGCTGCAGAGAAAAAAAGGTTGCTGATCAAGATATTGGCGGCGAAAAGGACCGCCAGCGCGATCCAGAAACGAAGCGATCGCATCGGCGCAATCGGGTCGGGCTTTTTCGGCGGGGCGTTCGCGGGCTGGCGGCCAGACCCGGCCGGCTCAGGGCTCTGCGCCATCAACCGATCCTAGTCCTTCCATCTCGGCACGGAGCGTGGCCCGAGGCCGGCGAACGCCCGAGGTCAGGACAAGGCCGGGACTCTGGGCAGCTCCTCGATGGCGGCATCGATCCGCGACTGGGACAGCTCGATGTCTTCGAGCTTGCCGGCGAAGTACGCGTCATACGCCGACATGTCGAAGTGGCCGTGGCCTGACAGGCCGAAGAGGATGCTCCGCTTCTCGCCCGCCTCTCGTGCGGCCGCCGCTTCCTCGGCCACGGCGCGCAGCGCGTGGGCGGACTCAGGCGCGGGCAGGAATCCTTCGCAGCGTGCGAAGTTCACCGCCTCGGCAAAGACCTCTTTCTGCTTGTAGGCGCGGGCCTCGACCACCTTGTGGTCGACGAGCGCGCACAGCGAGGGTGCGTCTCCGTGGTAGCGGAGCCCGCCCGAGTGGATTCGATCCGGAACGAAGCTGTGGCCGAGCGTGAACATCTTGACCACAGGTCCCATTCCGACCGCATCGCCGAAGTCGTATGCATAGACGCCGCGCGTCAGCGTCGGACACGCGGCCGGTTCGGCGGCGACGAAACGGGTGTGCGGCATGCGGCCCTTCAACCGGTCGCCGATGAACGGGTACGTGAGGCCGGCGAAGTTGGATCCCCCTCCGACGCAGGCGATCACTACATCCGGATACTCGCCGGCCATCTCCATCTGCTTTTTTGCCTCCAGACCCATCACCGTCTGGTGGAGCAGGACATGGTTCACCACCGAGCCGAGCGAGTATTTGGCGTCGTCGTGCGTGGCGGCGTCCTCGACCGCTTCCGAGATCGCGATTCCCAAGCTCCCCGGGGAGTCGGGGTCATCCGCCAGGATGCCGCGGCCGGCGTTCGTCAGGTTGGTGGGTGACGCGTACACCTTCGCGCCCCACGTCTCCATCATCGCCCGGCGATACGGCTTCTGGTCGTAGGACACCTTGACCATGTAGACCGTGACCTCGAGGCCGAAGAGCGCGCCCGCAAAAGCGAGGGCCGAGCCCCACTGGCCGGCGCCTGTCTCAGTGGTCAGCCGCTTCACACCTTCCTTGGCGTTGTAGTAGGCCTGCGGCACCGCGGTGTTCGGCTTGTGCGAACCCGCGGGAGAGACGCCCTCGTACTTGAAGTAGATGTGGGCGGGCGTGTCGAGCGCCTTCTCGAGGCGGTCGGCCCGGTAGACCGGGCTTGGCCGCCAGATCCGGTAGATCTCGCGTACCTCGTCCGGGATCTCGATCCAGGGCTCAGCCGAGACCTCCTGCGCGATGATCGCCTGCGGGAAGATCGGCGCCAGGTCGGCCGGTCCCATCGGCAGGAGGGTCTGGGGGTTCAGGTATGGCGCCGGTGGCGCGGGCATGTCGGGCAGGATGTTGTACCAGCGCTCGGGGATGTCCTCTTCGTTGAGAAGGATCTTCTTGATCACGGCTCCCAGCCTCCTGAATCCGTTCGGAAGGTGCCTTTTCCGAAAGGTTAGCGCTACCGGCTTTCTAGGGTCGCCAGCGAAGGTGCCGCCCTCGCCCTGACCCTCCACGGATCAGCTCCAGGCGGGGCCGAGGGCCGTCGGTACGTCCCGTCGGCGGCTTCCTGCTGCCGCGCTGGAACTGCACGGGCCACGTCATGGCGACTTCCTGGTCGGCGGCAGCGTGCAGAGTCCATGCGGGGTCGTAAAGGTGCGCCCGCCCGAGCGCGCAGAGGTCGGCCCGGCCGGCCAGGATGATGCTGTTCACGTCGTCGTATCCGCTGATCGCCCCGACCGCAATCGTGGCGACTCCGGCCACGTTTCGGATCCGGTCCGCGAAAGGAGTCTGGTAGCTTCGCCCAAAGCTGGGCTGCTCGTCCGCCACCGTTTGACCGGTCGACACATCGATCGCGTCAACGCCATGGGCGGCGAAGGCTCGCGCAACTTCAACCGAGTCGTCCGCGCTCAGCCCGCCGTCATACCAGTCGACCGCCGAAACCCGCGCCGTCATCGGTTTCGCGGCCGGCCATTCCGCTCGGATGGCATCGAAAACCTCGAGTGGATAGCGCAGCCGGTTGTCGAGGCTGCCACCGTACTCGTCGCGGCGCACGTTGGTGAGGGGCGAGATGAAGCTGGCCAGCAGATAACCGTGCGCGCAGTGGAGCTCGAGGAGGTCGAACCCTGCCCGCTCGGCCATGCGCGTGGCGGCGACGAACTGGTCGCACACCAGCTCCATGTCGGCGCGCGTCATCTCGCGCGGTACCTGGCTTTTCGGCAGGTAGGGGAGAGGCGAGGGTGCGATCAGACCCCAGTTATCGGAGTCCAGCGGCTCGTCCATACCTTCCCACATCAGCTTGGTCGAACCTTTGCGACCCGAATGGCCGAGCTGGATTCCGATCTTGGCCGGCGTTTGTCCGTGCACGAACTCAACCAGACGCGTGAACGCGGCCTCGTGCTCTGGCAGATACATGCCCGCGCAGCCTGGACTGATGCGGCCTTCGCGGGAAACACAAACCATCTCGGTCATCACCAGAGCCGCACCTCCCAGCGCCTTGCTGCCCAGGTGCACCAGGTGGAAGTCGCCGATCAAACCGTCCACGGCCATGTACATGTCCATTGACGACACGATCACCCGGTTGGCGAGGTCGAGTTCGCGAAGGCGGATCGGGACGAACATCGGCGGCACGGGCGGGCGGCCCTTGTTGAACCAGCGATCGACCTCGGCCACGAACTCGGGATCACGCGCCTTGAGATTCCAGTACGTGACGCGGCGGCTTCGGGTGAGCAGGTTGAACGCGAACTGGAGCGGCTCCTGATGCATGTACTGGGAGATGTTCTCGAACCACTCGAGGCTTGCCTGCGCCGCTCGCTGCGCGCTTTCGACCACCGGCCGGCGCTCCGTCTCGTAGGCGGCCAGAGCCGCGTCCACGCTCGGGTTCTCGTGCAGGCACGCGGCCAGCGCCAGCGCGTCCTCCATCGCCAGCTTGGTCCCGGAACCGATCGAGAAGTGAGCGGTGTGCGCGGCGTCCCCGATCAGGAGCAGGTTCCCGTCGCGCCACGCTCCCGTGCGCACCGTCGGGAAGCGAATCCATCGGCTGTTGTTGGCGATCAGCGGCTGCCCCTGCAGCGCGGCGGCGAACACCTCGGTGCAGAAGGCGATTCCCTGATCGTCGCTCTCACCAGGTTTCCACGACCGGTCGGCCGAGTCGATCTGGCCGCTGCGCGTCCATGTGCCCTCCTCGAGCTCGACGATGAAGGTGCTCATCGTGTCGCTGTAGGGATACGCGTGGGCCTGCACCGTTCCGATGTCGGTCTCCGCGATTAAGAATTTGAAAGCTTCGAAAACCAGCGGCGTGCCAAGCCACATGTAGCGCGCGTGTCGCAGATCGATCCGGGGCTGGAACACCTCCGCACGTGCGTTTCGAGTCAGGCTGTTGACGCCGTCGGCGCCGACCACCAGATCAAACGAACCGCAAAGCTGCTCGAGTTCGGGTGCCGGCATGCGGTAGTGGATGGCGACCCCGAACTCCTCGCACCGGTCGCGCAGGATGGCAAGCAGCCGGCGACGGCTGATGGCCGCGAAGCCATGCCCACCCGAGGTCAGGACCTGGCCTCGAAAGTGCACGTCGATGTCATCCCAGATCGCGAAGTCTTTCGCCAGCCTTTCGTAGAAAGCGGCATCGGCGTGCTCGATGCCCCCCAGCGTCTCGTCGGAAAAGACCACGCCGAACCCAAAGGTGTCCTCGGCGGCGTTTCGCTCCCATACCTCGATCTCGTGCTTCGGGTTCAGCAGCTTGACGAGCGTCGCCAGGTACAGGCCGGCCGGTCCGCCGCCGATGATCGCGATCTTCAGCGCCGGCGTGGAGCCCTTACCTTTCACGCAGCCGGAACCGCTGCAGCTTGCCGGTCGCGGTCCGAGGCAGCGCGTTGGCGAAGTCGATCACTCGCGGGTACTTGTACGGCGCGATCTGAGTCTTGACGAAGTCCTGCAGCGTCTTGGCGGGCTCCGGGCCGAGCTCCGCGCCTGGCTGAAGCACGACCACCGCCTTGACGATCATGCCGCGCTCCTCGTCTGGCGCGCCCACGACCGCCGCCTCGGCCACGGCAGGGTGGCGAAGGAGCGCTTCCTCGACCTCAGGTCCGGCGATGTTGTAGCCCGCGGAGATGATCATGTCGTCCGCGCGCGCCTGATAACGGAAGTAGCCGTCACCGTCGCGCACGTAAACGTCACCGGTGACGTTCCAGCCGTTCTGGACGTAGGTGGTCTGGCGGTCGCCGCGCAGGTACCGGCAGCCTGTCGGTCCCTTCACCGCCAACCGGCCGAGTTCTCCGTCGGGCACGGGTCTTCCGTCCTCGTCTTGGACCTCGGCCACGTATCCGGACACCGCGCGGCCGGTGCTCCCAGGCCGGATCTCGTCGCCGGCCGCGGAGATGAAGATGTGCAGCATCTCTGTCGACCCGATGCCGTCGATGACGCGCATGCCACAGGCGTCAAAGACCGCCTCCCACGTTGCCTGCGGAAGCGTTTCACCTGCCGACACGCATGCACGCAGGGAGCTCAGCTCGGCCCCGGCGAGGTTTGGCACCATCGCCCGATAGGCGGTCGGCGCCGTGGCGAGCACGGTTATCCCGTGGCGTTCGACCGCCTCGAGCAGGCGTTGGGGTGATGGCTGCTCGAGGAGGTAGACGGCGGCGCCGGCCCGGAGAGGAAAAACCAGACTCTGGCCCAGGCCGAACGTGAAGGCGAGGGGTGGGCTGGCTGCGAAGAGATCCTTGGGGACCGGCTGCAAGATGTGGCGCGAGAACGTGTCGGCGATGGCGAGCACGTCGCGATGAAAGTGCATGGTCGCCTTCGGCTTTCCCGTCGTGCCTGACGTGAAGGCGAGCATGCAAACGTCCTCAGCGCTCGTGGATACGTTTTTGAACTTCGAGCCTTTGCTGGCCGCAACCTTCGTCAGGTCGTCCTGATCAGCGCCCCCATAAGCAAAGATCTGGAAACCGTCGGGAGCAGCGGCATCGAGGTCTTCGATGAAGCGGTGATCGCAGATCGCCATGGTTACGGCCGCGATCTCGATCATCGTTTCGAGCTCGCGCGTCCGGAGCAAGGGCATGGTAGTCACGACAACCCCGCCGGCCTTGACGACGCCGAACCAGCTCGCCACCAGCCAAGGATTGTTGGGGCCTCGGAGCAGCACCCGGTTGCCGGGCACCAGACCCATCTCGTGGATCAGCGCCTGCGCGACCTGGTTCGACTTCGTGAGCAGCTCGTTGTACGTCCAAGTCTCAGCGTCGGTGACGATGCACCGCTTGTCTCCGGCGCCCGCCTCGACGTGGCGGTCTAGAAGCTCGGCCGCGCAGTTCAGCGCCGGCGGGTAGGCAAGCTCGGGAAGGGTGAACATGAACTCAGGCCACTGCGCACGAGGAGGTAGGTTCTCCCGGGTGAAGGTGTCGACATGAGCCGATCGTGCGACCTGCTTCAATCCCTCTGCCTCGACATACTACCTTCATGCAGCCCGGCGGCCGGCCTCGGAACATCAACCCCGAAGAGCTAGGTCCGGCGAGGGGTTTCTCGCATGCGACCGTCGCCGGAGACACCGTCTGGCTCGGGGGTCAGATCGGATCTGACGAAACCGGCAAGGTCGTCGATCACGGCGACGTCGTGGCGCAGTTCGCCCGCGCGATTCGCAACGTTGGGACGGCACTGCGGGCGGCGGGCTGCGCGCCCGAGGACACGGTCAAGCTCACCTATTACGTGACCGAGCTGAAGACCTACAAGCAAAATCTGGCCGCGATCGGTCACGCATACCGTGAGGTGTTCGGGCGCCACTATCCGGCGACGACGTTGATCGAGGTGCGCTCACTTTTCGACCCGGCCGCCTTGGTCGAGATCGATGCCGTCGCGGTGCGCCGGCAGTGAGGCGCTGGGACCATTTCGACTACGAGGAGCGCGACGGGGTCGCGACCCTCACGTTCTCGAGGCCGGAGCGGCTGAACTCGTTGACCTTTGAGATTTACGCGGACATCCGCGACCTCACAGACTCACTGAGGCGCCGCAACGACATCCGTGTGCTGGTGGTCAGGGGCCGCGGGCGCGGATTTTGCTCGGGCGGCGACGTCGACGAGATCATCGCCGAGCTGTTGAAGCGCGGGACGCGCGAGGTATACGAGTTCGCGCACATGACTGGCGAGTGCGTTCGCAACCTGCGGGAGATTCCGCAGCCGGTAATCGCCGCGGTCAACGGGATCGCGGCGGGCGCCGGGGCGGTGATCGCGGCCGCGGCCGACATCCGGATTCTCGCCGCATCCGCGAGCTTCCGTTTTCTCTTCACCAGCGTCGGACTCTCGGGCGGCGACATGGGTGTCTGCTGGCTGCTGCCGCGGATCGTCGGCCTCGGCAGGGCGACGGAAGCGCTCTTGCTGGGCGGCAAGATCGAGAGTCAACAGGCCGAGGCGTGGGGCCTCGCCTCGAGGGTCGTTCCGGACGACGAGCTGGACGCGGCGGTGGCGGAGTACGTCGCCAGGCTGAAGGAGCTCGCTCCTTGGGGCCTGGCGATGACCAAGGAGATGCTCAACCGCGAGGCGTCGACGGATTACTCGAGCGCCATCGAGCTGGAGGCGTTCACTCAGTCGTTGCTGATGACCGCCGAGGATTTCCGGGAGTTCCACTCCGGGTTTTCTGGAAAGCGCAAGCCAGAGTTCACCGGTCACTGATTCTGAGTAGTCAGGCAACCTCACGGGGGGTCCCATAGGGGTCCCATTGTTATGTCATAAACCCCGCGCTAGAGTCCGATCACCCGGATGCGGCCTGCGCGGTTGGTTCTTGCAGCGCTCACAACACTTGCGTGCATTGGCGCGTCGCTGTGTTTGGACCCGCGGCTGGCCTCGGCGATTCCATCCGCCTTTTCACCTATCACCGCGCTGGCTTCGACACCGGTTCTTCTGCGCTACCCGTACCTGACCGACGTCACTCAGTCGTGGGCCATGGTCAGCCTGGCCACGGACACCTTGTCACCGGCTCCCGTGGTCAAGTGGGGTCCCGCGGCCGGTAACTGCGCATCGCCTCCGAATTCTGTCGCCGCCACGTTTGTGATCTCGTTCGGCAGTACAGACAAGCAGTTCAAAGCGGAGCTGACGGGTCTTCAGCCCAACGCGGCCTACTGCTATCGCGTTCTCCAGGCGGGCGTCGACCTCCTCGGATCGGCACCCGTATTCACGAGCGCGCTCGCCTCAGGCGCCACTGACCCCTTTACGTTTGCGGTGATCGGTGACTGGGGTGCAGGAACCACGGACGAGAACAAGGTTCTGACCCAGATCGCAGCCGCAGCCCCGAACTTCATCATCTCCGCGGGAGACAACGCCTACAACTCGGGCACGCAGACGGATTACGGCGACATCAACGGTGGGAATGTCTTTGCTCCGATGTACTGGCCGCTGGTGGGGAAAACCACCCCGGCCTTCATGATCGAAGGGAATCACGGCTTCACTGGGAATCTGCCGTACTTTCAGAACTGGCCGCAAGACTCAACTGTCGCCGCGTGCGCACAAAACGGGTGCCGCTATCAGCCCGACACGTATTGCTGCACCGGGACGCTTGGCTCGACCAGCCACTCATATCCGAGCAGTTGGTATGCCTTTGACTGGGGCAACAGCCGCTTCTACGTCCTCGAAGGAGCATGGGGAGATTCGACGGGCGCCTACCTGGGCGACTTTCAGGGACACTTCAACGGTCCAGTCGTGGGATGCCCGATTTGCGGCACCGAGCTGACATGGCTCGCCAACGACTTGGCAAACCATACGGCGGCGCATAAGTTTGCGTTCTGGCACTACCCGCTTTACTCGGATAGCAGCACGCAACCCTCAGATACGTACCTCGACGGATCGACAAATCTGGAAGGCGTGCTCGCTTCCAATGGGGTGAACATCGTCTTCAACGGTCACGCTCATGACTACGAGCGCAACTACCCCCAGATCGCCGGCAGTCCCATGTTGAGCTACGTCACGGGAGGGGGTGGGGCTGCGCTCGGAAGCGTGTCGCGACACGGTAGCTTCGACGCGTACGCACGCGCCGTCTATCACTACCTGAAGGTCACGGTCAACGGTTCGTCGGTGACTGTGACACCGGTAGACGAGAACGGCGCCACCTTCGACGTTCAGACGTACACCTTCCCTCCGCAGTCCCAGACGGGCAATGACTTCTCGATCAGCGTCAACCCGAGCAGCGTGTCCGTGGTCCAGGGCCAGAGCGTGAGCTCGACCATCAGCACGGCCGTGACCAGCGGGAGCGCGCAGACGATAACGCTGACCGCCGGCGGCTTGCCATCAGGAGCGACCGCGTCCTTCAACCCGAGCACAGTCACCGCTGGAGGCAGCTCGACACTGACGATTAGCACGGCTGCTTCAACTCCCGGCGGGACTTACACCGTGACGGTGACGGGGACGGGCGCCTCGGCCACACACAGCACCTCGGTCTCACTCACGGTGACCGTGCCTGATGACTTCTCGATCAGCGCCAGCCCGAACAGCGTGTCCGTGGTTCAGGGCCAGAGCGTGAGCTCGACCATCAGCACGGCTGTGACCAGCGGAAACGCGGAGGCGATAACGCTGAGCGCCAGCGGCTTGCCCAGGAAGGCCAAGGCGTCCTTCAACCCGAGCGTGGTCACCGCTGGAGGCAGCTCGACCCTGACAATCAGCACCGCCGCCTCGACCCCAAGCGGGAGTTACACCGTCACCGTGACCGGAACAGGCGCCTCGGCCACGCACAGCACCTCGGTCTCACTCACCGTGACCCTGCCTGACGACTTCTCGATCAGCGCCAGCCCGAACAGCGTGTCCGTGGTCCAGGGCCAGAGCGTGAGCTCGACCATCAGCACCACCGTGATCAGCGGGAACCCGCAGTCGGTGACCTTGAGCGCCTCTGGACTGCCCTGGGGCGACCGCCTCCTTCAATCCCAGCTCGGTCACCGCCGGTGGCAGCTCGACGCTGACCCTGAGCACCACCTCTTCGACCCCAGGTGGGAGTTACACCGTCACCGTGACCGGAACAGGGGCCTCGGCCTCGCACAGCACATCGGTCTCACTCACCGTGACCCTGCCTGACGACTTCTCGATCAGCGCCAGCCCGAACAGCCTGTCCGTGGTCCAGGGCCAGAGCGGGAGCTCGACCATCAGCACCACCGTGACCAGCGGGTCGGCACAGACGGTGACGCTGAGCGCGAGCGGACTGCCTTCTGGGGCGACCGCCTCCTTCAATCCCAGCTCGGTCACCGCCGGTGGCAGCTCGACCCTGACCCTGAGCACCACCTCTTCGACTCCGGGCGGCACTTACACCGTGACCGTGACCGGGACGGGCGCCTCGGTCACCCACAGCACCTCGGTCTCACTCACCGTGACCCTGCCTGACGACTTCTCGATCAGCGCCAGCCCGAACAGCCTGTCCGTGGTCCAGGGCCAGAGCGTGAGCTCGACCATCAGCACCACCGTGACCAGCGGGAACGCGCAGACGCTGACGCTGAGCGCGAGCGGACTGCCTTCTGGGGCGACCGCCTCCTTCAATCCCAGCTCGGTCACCGCCGGTGGCAGCTCGACCCTGACCCTGAGCACCACCTCTTCGACTCCGGGCGGCACTTACACCGTGACCGTGACCGGGACGGGCGCCTCGGTCACCCACAGCACCGCGGTC
>VBFH01000011.1 GCA_005883575.1 Chloroflexota bacterium
CTGAGGTGCGCAGAAAGTCCGTCCCACTGCGCGAGCGATCGAAAAAGCGGTCTGCTGGGCTGATTTAGTCAGGAAGAAATGCGGCTAGCGCTTCAAGCGAGGCGGCGACAGCGCGAGCTCCTCGTCATCCTTAACTCAGGCGGCGCGACTGTACTCGTTGATGAGGCCGAAGAGGCGTTGCTGACGCAAGACCGGTCCTGAGCCACTGCTGGTCGCCGGCTCAGGCGGGCGAAGGTCCAGCGCAAGATGGGGTCGCTGGCGGTTGTAGTGATCGACGTACTGCCGAAGAACCAAACACAAGTGGCGCTCGCCGAAGATGAGCAGCCAGTCCGGGGCCTCGTGGCGCAGGGTCTTGATCATCCGCTCGCAATGTGCGTTGGCTTTCGGGCATCGGAACGGCGTAAGGGCCACCTTGGCACCCTCGGCGCGGAGCACGTCATCGAACTCGTCGACGAACTTGGAATCGCGATCGTGGATGGCGAGCTGGATTGGAGCCTCAAGTTGGTTCAGCTCCCAGGTCAGGTTCCTTGCCTGCTGAGCGACCCAGGCGGCATTGGGATGGGCGGTGCAGTTGGCGTAGAGAATGCGGCGGCTCGAGATCTCCAGGAAGACGAGCACGTAGAGAGTCCGAAACAGCACCGTGTCGACGGTGAAGAAGTCGCAGGCCAGGACCGCTCCGGCGTGGGCGGCGAGAAACTGGGCCCAAGTCGGACCATCGCGGCGCGGTGCCGGAGGCACGCGATGACGGCGCAGGATGCCGCGGATGGTCGTAGCCGAGACATGGTAGCCGAGCTTGAGGAGCTCGCCCTGGATGCGGCGATCGCCCCAGCGTGGGTTGTCGCGGCCCAAGCGCAGAATCAGTTCGCGTAGCTCATCCGAGATCGGCGGCCGGCCTCGCCGCGGGCGCAAGCCAAAGGCAGACCAATGCTTGCGCACCAGCTCCCGGTGCCAGCGGAGCAGGGTGGCCGGAGAAAACAGCAAGCGCCTAGGCGACAGTCTCGAGCCCAGCGCAGCCAGGATCATCCGGTCGGCTGGCAGCAGGTCCAGCCGCTTGACCTGCCGGCGCAGAACGGCGACTTGGTGGCGGAGGGCGAGAATCTCGAGGTCGCGCTCGGCATCCGGGCTGCTGCGCAAGACGGCCAGATTGATCGCCAGCCGCAGCAGCATATAGATAGACGCGTAGAGCACGAGGCGGGAGAGTAGCCGGCTAGCGCCGCAACTTCAAGCTTGAGATCGTTGCCAACCGAAACCCTACTGGTGATGCCGGGCGCTGTGCTCGTCAACCATCGACGAGGGAGTTTCTACGCATCTCAGGTTCGAGTCCACTGGGGCCCACCAAACAATCGTCCCCTACAAATGCGAACCGATAGGTTCGACTACTTCGCCTCCACGTACCTTGCGAAGGCTCGCATCCATTCGCGGAGCCCGCTTCGCGCCCGCCATTCGGCGATAGGTTGCAAAAGCTTGAGCAATCCGTTGAGCTGCATCTCAAGCACGGCGGTCAGCAGCGTCCCCTCCGGAACACCCTCGAACTTCCATACGGTCGTGTTGGTCGCGCCCAGCATCTCGCCTTCCACTTCGACCTTCTCCGGCGGCGTCAAGACATGTTTCTCCGTCCTCCTCCTCTTGAGCCCCATGAACTTGACTTCCGCGTCGAGATGTACGGTGTTTCCGGCACGTTCCGTGACCGTAACTCGCGTGAAGACACCGGGATCCCATTGGGGCCAAGCCTCGCAGTCGGTCCACGCCGGGAAGACCCGCTCCCGGGGAGCTTTCACGAGTTGGGCCTGCTCGATCCGCACGTTCGGTTACTCGTCTCCTAAGAGGCCGAACCAGTGACTATGGTGAGTCTACTCTCGCGCGTTGGCACGCAGGCAAGGTCTCAAATCACACCGAAATCCTCGCTCCTGAGAGCGGTATGCCCTGGGAGGACACGAAAAAGATCCGATTCGAGTACAGGAGGAACCGCGCGGACACCACAGGACACGAGAGGACACGGCATTGCCCCGGTTCGGGACCGTGAGGCCCCGGGTTCAAATCCCGGGCCCCCGACCATTTTTGAACTCGAAATTGAAGATTTTGCCGCTTGTCTGGGCGGACCGTTTGCCCATCGAGTGCTAAGACTCTCATCGTATGTCCGTGCAGATGGATCGGCAGGAAGCCCGAGAGTCTTACGCACGCTGTAAGTGAGTCCCTACGGCCCGCGCTGATCCCTAGCTGGCTGGGGCGATCCGCACAACTTGTCGCCCGGGCAGAACAAAATATTGTCTGCCCAGGTACTCGACTGTTGTCAGACCGACCATCTCCAGCCGGCTGGTAATGGCACGCGGATCTTCTGCTAGAAACTCAAGCCAAGCGCCGTGGCGGGCTTGCCGTTCATCGAGCGCTTCCGCCGTGAACTCAACACTCAGAGAACCACCTCGTGGGAAGTTCCATGCGAGTATGGGCTCCGCCAGTCCGGGCGCGTTGGTACTTAGCGCCGCTGCGCATCCGAGCGAGTCCTCGAACACTCGTACCAATTCGTCTTTGACGCGCGGGTGCGCATAGAGGTGCACCCGATTAGCGAGAGCGATCATTTCGTGCCTCCTTTGAGAGTCGAACTTGGAGCGGGCGACCAGCGTGTCAACGACGGGCGCTCGCCAGTAGCGTGTGTGGTGGAGCTATCGGGCTGCCGCTTGCCGGGGAATCGCAAGCCCAATCACATGACCCTCCGGATCGGCGAATAGGGCGAAGCTCGGGCCGCCAGGAACGCTGACAGGATCGGTGATGCGCTTGCCGCCGAGACGCTCGACGGAGGCCAAGCTGGCTTCAAGGTCTGCAACTTCGAGGTAAACGGTGACGCGTGATCCTCCACCGCCTTCCGGGGCCGATCCGACTCCTCCGTTGATGCCGTGTTCATTGCCTGGATGGGCCATCGCGTAGCTCGGACCCGCTGGCACCATCTGCCAGCCAAACGCCTCGCTGTAGAACCGCTGAAGTCTTGCGGCATCCTTGCCGACGATTTCGAAGTGGGTGACGGGATTGCTCATTTGAATCTTCTTCTCCTCTTGAATTGATAATTCAGGAACTTCGGAGAGCTTCCGCTGGCGCAAGGCGGGCCGCTTGCACTGCGGGATAGAACCCTGCTGCTGTACCGACAACAAAGGCTGCGAAGAGGCCGACCGCGAGTCCATCCAGTGGAACGTCGATCAACCAGCCGTTTGCGACGGCAGCCACCACTGTGGCCGCGGTCCCAAAGACGATGCCCGCCACACCGCCCGCCGCTGCGAGGAGAATCGATTCAGCAAGAAACTGTGCTCCGATGTGAGCGCGGGTCGCACCGAGCGCTCGCCTGAGCCCAATCTCAGGCCGTCGCTCCAGGACTGAGATGACCATCACGTTGGCGACCCCCATTCCACCAACCAAGAGTGCAATGGCCGCTAATCCCACAAACAGGGAGGTAAAAGCCGCCTTTCCGGCAGCACGGGCGGCTAGAACGTCGGAGGGTCTGCTGACCGATACCTGATCGGAGTGCGCCGGGTTGGATGCTCGCGCGAGGACGTGGGCGACCGCGACTGTCTGCTCTGGCACAGACCTGATGTAAATCGCCGTAATCGAACCGTCGTACTGCAGCAGCTGCTCGGCCACGGGGAACCCGATTAGCGCTGAGCTGTCGATTTCGGGGGCCAGTCCTACTGGCTCGAGGACCCCAGCGACCGCGAACCAATGGTTGCCGAGCCAGATTCGAACCGGGGCTCGCAGGTCGGTCAGTCCAAGGTGGTCTGCTGCATAGGAACCGAGTACGGCCACGAGGAGGTGCGATGAGGCGCCGTTCAGAAATATTCCATGCTTCAGTCGGGCGCCGAGCGTGTGGAGCAGATTCAGGTCGGTGGCTCGAACCCCGATCCCGCCCGTGTCTTGCGGCGCCACCAAGTCGGTTCGCCGGACGCTCGTACCCGGTACCAATGCGGTCGCGCTCACATCGGTGACCCAAGCGACACGTCGGATCATCGGTTCCGCTGTTGCAGGGAGAATTGCCTGAGCTCCAGTCAGATCGCTTCCTGGAGCCACGACCAACAAGTTGGTTCCCAATCGGTCGAGTTCGACCAGGAGTTCTGCCTGGCTGCTGCTTGAGATCCCGAGCACGCCAACGATTGCCGCGACCCCAATGGACACACCGAGTGCCGCCAACACCGTGCGCACCGGTCGAGCACGAAGGCCAAGTCGACACAGGTGGAGCAGGTCAGGGGTCGTGAGTCGACTACGCATTCGTGTCCTCGATGATGCGGCCATCCCGGAGCTCGATTCGGCGGGTGATGCCCGCTGCTATGTCCGGATTATGGGTGACTACAACAACGCTGATTCCGGCCTGGTTGAGGTCGTGCAAGAGGGTGACAATACCCCGCCCGCTGTCGGAGTCCAGATTGCCGGTTGGCTCATCGGCCAACACAAGGGCTGGACGCCCAACGACTGCGCGGGCGATGGCCACCCGCTGGCGTTCCCCTCCCGACAACGTCGCTGGAAGATGGTCGCTGCGTTGGGAAAGGCCGACTCGGTCAAGTGCCGCAAGCGCAAGTCTCTGCCGGTCTGGGCGAGTGATACCCCGGTAGAGCAGACCATGAGCCACGTTTTCGACAGCGCTGAGACCATCGATCAAAAAGAACTGCTGGAATACAAAACCGATCTGCCAGCTCCGTATCGCCGACAAGTCCCGATCTGACAGGCGCGCGGTATTTCTCGAGCAGATCCAGACAGATCCCTCTGTCGGCCGCTCCAGTGTGCCCATCAGCTGCAGCAGCGTGGTCTTTCCGGAGCCTGACGGTCCCACGACCGCGAGCATTTGGCCGGCTTCGATGCGCAGATCGATGCCGGTGAGGGCCTGGACTGGCGGCCGGCTCGGGTGGGTCTTGCCGGCACCGACGAGCTCGATAACAGCCTGGCTCATGGATTCGGGACGACCACAAGCATCCCCTCAGCCAGCGCTGTTCCCCGGATTTCGACACGCGTGGCGTCAAAGATGCCGGTCTCCACAGGGATGACCCGCGTGCCTTGATGCTCCAACACCTCGATGCCGTACCTGCCATCGGCAAGAGCCAGGAGTGCACTCACCGGGACCGCAAGCACATTCCGGGCGGTCTGCACTGTGATGCTGACGTTCACCGGACCTCCATCCAGGTTGGGTATCGACGTGGGGTCAGCCAGGTGAATCGTGAGAGGTACGGCCGACCGAGCGTCCCCACCGACTCGATCGTCAGGGGACGACACGGGGACCGCCACCGATCCAACATCCGCCACACTGGCCTGGACTGTTGAAGTCCCGTTCGGCAGTGTCACAGTCACCGCGTCACCGACTTTGATCAATGGCAGGAGCGCTGAATCGAGAAGAACAGTTACCTCTTGCGACGTTCCGGTCACATCGAGGATCGGTTGGCCGGCCATGACCGGCGCTCCGACGAAGGCATGCACACTCGTAATGCGCAGCGGCCCAGGCCAAAAGACCGCCTGGCCCAGTCCCAGGGCGCCGGTCTGAGCAAGACCGAGGGCAGCCTGCCAATGAAGGACGGCAGAGGCGAGCGCAGGCGAAAACAGTCCATTTGCGCGGACCTGCGATGGAGCAGCGTAGCCCAGCTGCAAGAGGTCGGTCTCGAGCTGGCGTACGTCTGAACCCGAGACTCCTAAAGCCAGGCGTCGATAGAGAGGTATCTGACCGTACAGAAGCGGTACCGGCAATCCATCGACACGGTAGAGAACGTCGCCTTGCTGGACGATGTCTCCCGCGCGCGGAAGGCTGGTATACGTGTCGCCGGCCTCGTTTGCACGCGGCACGACCACTTCCTGGACAGCTCCGTATCCGATTGTGCCGTGTACCTGCTGCGTGCTGGACAGGTCGGTCCGCACGATGCGGATGGTGGTCTGGGCGTCGGCTGGCGTGGCGGCCGGATGATGGATGGCCGCCGAGCCGGCCCAGGCGAGAGCGCCCAGGCCGGCGAGCAGGACGGCGCCGGCCAGCAGCCGATTGCGTCCGGTCTTCACGAGTTCAGGCACGCCTGGTTGGCGGCGGACCAGGATGGCGCGCTGGTGTCGTTGTGGCTGGCAATGTAGCCCTTGTCCCATTCCCCGTTCGAGCTTGGATCCGGGAAGTCGAGGCCATGCTGGCGCATGCACTGCGAGTACCGCACTCGCATCTGCAGCGTTGCGGTGTCCACTGCCTGCCTGGGGGCGGCCGCCTGAGCCTGGTCCCAGAGTGAATGGCACGCCTGCCATTGCGCAGCTGGAATGCGGTTCAGAGGCACCTGCCACTGGGGACGGCCCTGGGCATCGAAGGTTGGGTCGGGCTCGGTGCCGCCGTGCTGCCGGACGCAGGTCGCCCACGCGGTATAGAGCTGTGCTTGATTGACGGTCGTTGCAGGCGCCAAGTGTGTGGCGATGCCCGATGTACAACCTGCACCAAGTACGAGAACTACGAGACTGACGACGAAAGCCGCGACGGTGGTTTTCATTTGCAGCACCTCCTTTTAACGCGGGTTATAAGGACCGCGGTATCACATCAACGAAACGGCAGCTGTTATCTCTTTGTTAGATCGGAAGGCGGACAATGAGGCCGCGATGCGTGTACTCGTGGTGGAAGACGAGAGGTTGCTGGCGGACCGCATCGCCGAGGGTCTTCGCGACCAGGGGATGGCGGTCGATGTCGCCTATGACGGAAATAGCGGCCTAGAGAAGGGACTCTTTACGGGTTACGACGTAGTCGTCCTCGACCGCGATTTACCCGGTCTAGATGGCGACCGGGTCTGCGCAGATCTGCTCGCGGGAGACCAAGGGTCGCGCATCATCATGCTCACCGCAGCTGGGCGCATTGAGCAGCGAGTCGAGGGCTTGAACCTCGGCGCGGACGACTATCTCGCCAAGCCGTTCGCGTTTAGCGAGCTGGTCGCACGCATCCGTGCTCTGGCCCGTCGCCCCTCGGGCGACATATCGCCGGTCCTGCGACGTGGCGATGTGCTTTTGGATAGCGCTCGCCGCTCGGTTGCTCGCGGAGGACTGCCCGTCGCCCTGAGCCGTAAAGAATTCGCAGTGCTCGAAAGCCTGATGCGGGCTGAAGGGGCGGTGGTGAGCGCCGAGGAGCTTCTCGAGCACGTTTGGGACGAGAACGCTGATCCCTTCAGCAACACCGTGCGGGTCACGATTGCGCGCCTGCGGGCGAAGCTCGGTGAACCCGACTTGATCGAGACAGTCGTGGGAGCCGGATACCGGATGTGATGCGCCTCGGCATCCGATCTCGTCTCACTTTGATTTACGTAATGCTCTTCTTCGTCGCTGGTGCTGCCCTCATCGGGTTGAACTATGTCCTAGTTTCGCGCACTGCTTTTCAGCCGCTGACTGCCGCGGATTTGCAACAAGAGAAAGCGGTACTTGCCCAGGGAGACTTGGGCAGGGCGAACCAGTTTGAAGACGCGCTGCGCGCCAGACTCCGCGAGCAAACGCTCAATCAGTTGGTTAGCAACTCGGCAGCGGCCCTTGGGCTCTTCGCCATCGTATCCCTCGGGCTTGGCTGGGTGGTCGCGGGTCACGCCTTGCACCCGGTTGCCGCGGTGACGTTGGCGGCCAAGCGCGCATCCAATGAAAACCTGCGCGAGCGGATCAACCTGCAGGGCCCACGCGACGAATTGAAGGAGCTGGCGGATACCTTCGATGCAATGCTCGCGCGACTCGATGCTGCCTTCGAAAACCAGCAGCGCTTTGCAGCGAATGCCTCACATGAGCTGCGCACGCCATTGGCGATCATTCGGACAGCAGTCGATGTTGTGCTCGGAAAGCCGCATCCAAGTCAGTCCGAGCTACGGAAAATGCATGATGAAGTCACAGACGCTTCGGTACGAGCCGAAGGCCTGATCGACAGCCTCCTTATGCTGGCTCGGAGCGATCGCGGGCCCGCTGCCCGGACTCTAGTTGATTTACGAAAGTCTATGGTCGCCGCACTGGAAGCCGTTGAGGGTGAAGTTCGTAAGGCGTCTCTGCAGGTGACTTCGACGCTCGCTCCGGCGCCGGTGGCTGGCGATCAGGTCCTCTTGGACCGGATGGTCGCCAACCTGGTGGAGAACGCCGCGCGCCACAACGCTCAAGGTGGCTGGCTCGATGTTGAAACTTCGGTCGACCTTGCGTACGCAAACGTTCGCGTGGCCAATGGCGGGCCACGAATTCCGGCTGATCAGGTAGCGACATTAGTGGAGCCGTTCCGTCGGCTTAGCGATAGGACCGAAGACTCGCCACGCGGTGCAGGCTTGGGTCTGTCCATCGTCCGCTCTGTCGTCCGAACGCATGGAGGCGACGTCAATCTGCGGGCTTTACCCGAGGGGGGTCTAGAGGTCGCCGTCAGGATTCCTACCGCTACGTAGACAACCTGGATGCACCGCTCGGAAAATCGCAACGTTCAAATGCCGTGGCCGAGGCTGTGGGGTCGTATTGCTCCTCCGTCCGTTGACGCTTCAGGCCTCGGATTGCGTTGGTGTCAGTGCCTCCCCGGAGCAACCTCGCCGGCGACACACTTCGGGTCTGTGCGTCACCCATGTCACAGCCGTGTCACGCATTCGCGGGTCCCGGGGGCTACAGGAGGTCACAAGAGGACACGAAGAAGATCCAACTCGAGCACAGGAGGAACCTTGCGGGCACCACAGGACACGAGATGACACGGCATCACGCCGGTTCGGGACCGTGAGGCCCCGGGTTCAAATCCCGGGCCCCCGACCAAAAATCGTATTCAAATCGAGGTCTTCGCCTGCTCCGCCTGGCGCGCGGGTGTCACAGGGAGGTCACAGATTTTCTTGGAACTAGGTGGCGGCAGCCCTGTCCAAGTGGATTTCGAACGTCAATTGAACTCGCTCACGGCTCTCGTAAAGCCGATATATCAGCACGCGCACGGCCCCATGACCGTGAGGCACCTGGGTTTGAAAATCAAAGGCGCGGTCCACGCCGGTGTGCTGCCGGCGCACAGGTCAGGACCGTGAGGCACCCTACTTCAAGCGACCGGCAAGTTGCTCGCGTTAATGGTGAGCCGAAATCTGACGACCACAAAGCCCCGCTTCCGCTCACGCTCCGTGATTCCGGCCAATCGCACCGATCGCGGGGTGGAATTTCACCTGGCTCCGGTGGTCGCGCCAAGGACAGAGCGACCATCACGTCGTTCCGGGAGCTTATTTGGGCTGCCATGCGTCAGGCATCGCCGCACTTGATCTGCTGGCGGTGCTCGCTGCGCGGACGCTTCTCAGCGCCGGGTCATCGTGACCCGAAGCAGGATCAGTACTCGGGGACGATTCGGCCGGCAATGACGTCCAGCTGGACACGCTCGACCTGCGCGACGTGTGGGGTGCATTTAATCCATTCGTATTCAGCGAGCCTGAGGTGGCTATCCGACTAGCCAGCCTGGCTATAGTGATAGACTGCCGCTAGGTGAAGCAGGTTGAGGTCAAGAGGCGCATTCAACGCGCAGCCCAAGCTCGAAGAATTCAGTGGCGGCTCGTCAGGCAAGGAGGGCGCCACGAGGTCTGGCAGTGCGGGCGAACCAAGGTCACAATCCCACGGCACCGCGAGATCAACGAGATCACTGCCGAAGGCATCTTCACAACCCTGGAGG
>VBFH01000034.1:0-72856 GCA_005883575.1 Chloroflexota bacterium
CTACCGGTCCTCCCCATGGACGACGTGGTCGTCCTCCCCCACATGTCGGTCACCCTCGCGGTCGAGGGCGACGACCAGAAGGCGGCGATCGAGGCCGCCCGCCAGGGCAACCGCCTGATCCTGCTCGTCCCTCGCATCGAGGGCAAGTTCGGCGCCATCGGCACGGCCGCCCGCCTGGGCGAGTCGGCCGAACTGCCGACCGGGGCCGAAGCTTTCATGATCCGCGGCGAGTACCGCGCCCGCCTGGGCAGCGGTCAGGCCGACATAGGCGGGGCCCTGTGGGTCAAGGCCGACCCCATCCTCGACCCCGAACCTCCAACCGAGAAGTCGGTGGAGCTCGGGCGCGAGTACCGCGCGCTGCTCGAGAACCTCGTCGAGTCCCGGGGCGTGCCCCAGGTCGTCCAGTTCCTGCGCGCCGCGAGGACTCCCGGCCACCTGGCCGACCTCGCCGGCTACTCTCCCGACCTCTCGACGGAGCAGAAGCTCGAGATCCTCGAGATGACCAACCTCGAGGACCGGCTGACCAGGCTCATCGGCTGGACGAAGGGCATCCTCGCCGAGGCGTCGCTGAAGGAGAAGATCCGCAGCGAGGTCGCGGAAGGGATGGAGAAGACCCAGCGCGAGTTCCTGCTCCGCCAGCAGATGGAGGCGATCAAGAAGCAGCTCAACGAGGGCCAGACCGACGTCGTCTCGACCTACCGCGAGCGGATCGCCGCGGCCGGCATGCCCGAAGCCGTGCAGACCGAGGTCAACCGTGAGCTCGACCGCCTGGAGCGGACGAGTGAGCAGAACCCCGAGTACGGCTGGATCCGCACCTACCTCGACTGGATGCTCGACATCCCGTGGAACGTGCGCTCGGACGACAACTACGACCTCGTCAAGGCTCGGCAGATCCTCGACGAGGACCACACCGGCCTGGGCGACGTCAAGGACCGCATCATCGAATTCCTGGCGGTGCGCAAGCTGCGCCAGGAGCGCGGCATGGAGGTCCTGGGCGGGCGCGGATCAGGCGCGATCATCACGCTCGTCGGCCCTCCCGGAGTCGGCAAGACCTCGCTTGGCGAGTCTGTCGCCCGCGCGCTCGGCCGCAAGTTCACCCGCGTGTCGCTGGGCGGCATCCGCGACGAGGCGGACATCAGAGGCCACCGCCGCACGTACGTCGGCGCAATGCCGGGCCGGATCGTCCGCGCCCTCAAGGACGCGGGCACCAAGAACCCGGTGATCATGCTCGACGAGATCGACAAGGTCGGCAGCGACTGGCGCGGAGACCCCTCCTCGGCCCTGCTCGAGGTCCTCGACCCCGCGCAGAACCACACCTTCCGAGACCACTACCTCGAGGTCGACCTCGACCTGTCCGAGGTGCTCTTCATCCCGACCGCGAACGTCTCCGAGACGATCCCTGCTCCGCTGCTCGACCGCATGGAGCTGATCCGCCTCGACGGCTACACCGAAGAGGAAAAGGTGGCGATCGCGCGCGATCACCTGCTCAAGCGGCAGGTGAGGCAGGCGGGCCTCAACCCCGAAGAGGTCACGGTCGACGACGCGGCGATCCTCAAGGTAATCACCGAGCACACGCGCGAGGCGGGAGTGCGCAACCTCGAGCGAGAGCTCGGCAAGATCACACGCAAGGTCGCGACCAAGATCGCCAAGGCGGAGCTCACTCCGCCCGTCGCGATCACACCCAGCCGCGTGCGCGAGTTTCTGGGTAAGCCCAAGTTCGACAACGAGGTCGCGGCCCGCACGGCTGTGCCGGGCGTCGCGACCGGGCTGGCGGTGACCGGCATCGGCGGTGACGTTCTGTTCGTCGAGGCAACCGCGACCGAGGCCAATGGAAATGGCGGCGGCGGGTTGACCCTGACCGGCCAGCTGGGTGACGTGATGAAGGAGTCGGCGCAGATCGCGCTGTCCTACGTCCGATCGCACGCCGACGAGCTGAACATCAGCAGGGAGAGCATCAACAAGTCGTTCCACATCCACGTCCCCGAAGGCGCGGTGCCGAAGGATGGACCGTCCGCCGGCGTGACGATGACGACCGCGATCGTGAGCCTGCTCACCGGGCGGCCGGTGCGAAACACTGTCGGCATGACCGGCGAGGTCACGCTGCAGGGATTGGTGCTTCCGATCGGTGGCGTCAAGCAGAAGGTTCTGGCGGCTCACCGCATGGGCCTGAAGGAAGTCATCCTGCCGAAGCGCAACGAGAAGGACATCGACGACGTGCCGCAGAGCGTGCGCGAAGCGATGACGTTCCACCTGGCGAGCCGGGTCGATGACGTGCTGAAGGTCGCGCTCGAGCCCACTCGGGGCGCGAGGATCGTCGCGGCCTAAGCAAGGGGACGTCACCACCCGGCGGCTTCGCCGCCGACCTCCCCGCATGGCAGGGAGGTGACGATGGGCGCAGAATGCGCCTCGGGATGGGAGCTGACATTCAGCGTTACGCGCGAATCGGCCTATGGGCCTTGCCGATCTATGCCGCCACGCTGTTTGCCGGCACGATCACCCACCAGCCGCCGCCGCAGACCGAACTAGCAGGATGGTCGGCGTATGTCACCACAAACGAATTCCTCTTCAGCCATCTGATCTTCAGCATCGGCGGCGCGGTGTTCGGAGTCATCGGCGCTGTGTCGCTGGGCATCGTCCTGATCGGGAAGGGCTCGGTGAAGCTCGGGCTCTGGGGCTTGCTCTCCGGCGTGACTGCCAACGTGCTGGGCACCTCCATCTACGGCATTGCAGCCTTTGCCCAGCCGGCGATTGGGCGCTTCTACCTGGCGGGCAACCACGCGCAGGCGCAAAACCTCTATTACGACGCGGCCCAGGGAACGCCGATGGACATCGTCGCGGTCGTGTTCATCGTCCTGCTGGTGACGAGCTTCATCGTTTTCGGTGTCGGCTTCGCGCGACTGGCTTTGATGCCGCGATGGGCAGGGATCGGGTACGCGGTCTCAGGCCCGCTGTTCGCGGTGATCGGCTTCGCCCTGGACAACTGGATCCAGAGCCTGGCCGCGGTCCTGATGACCGCGACCGCTGTCTGGATGGTGATCGCTCTGCGCCGGCCTCTTAGCTCCGGCCTTCCGGCGGTCCAATCGTCGCCGCTTCCGGCCCGAACTTCTTGACGTAGTCGCGGTGGACGGCGGTCCATCGCTCCGGCATGGCCGGCGCTGCGGTTCCGTCGAGCGCATGCTCCAGCGCGTCGAGGCACACATGCCACCCCGCGCCGTCGCGCGCGGCCTTGCCTAGCTCGTCGATGATGTCGATGAGCGTCAACGTGCAACCGGCGCCGCGAGGCGCGACCTCGAATCGAATCGTGTCGGTGCCCCAGCGAAACTCCAGCAGCCTCGGCGGCTCGTAGGCGATCACCTCGCCATCGAACGGCTGGATTCTTGCGTTGGCGTCTTTGAACTCCATCTTTGCGCCTACCGTCCACTCGCTGACCGCGACCTGGTCCGGGAACCACTTGCGCAGCTCGTCGGGCTCGGTCAGCGCTTTCCAGACTCTCGCGGGCGGGTACGGCAGCTCGCGCCGAAAGCGCAGCTCCCACCGCTCACCTGCCTTTTCCAGATCTCCGATCACGTTTACCTCCTTTCGGATGAGATTCGGTCGCATCGAGGTGGCGCTCGAGCGCGTCAAGGCTGCGTGTCCACATGACGCGGTACGGCTCCAGCCACGCGTCCATCTCCCGCAGTGGATGCGGCCTCACTCGGTAGAAGCGCCGCTGCGCTTCGCTGCGAGACTCCACCAGTCCCGCACCTCTCAGCACCTTGAGGTGCTTCGAAACCGCCGGCTGGCTCACCGCAAGCGCGTCGACGAGATCGCCCACCGTGCGCTCGCGCTGCCGAAGCAGATCAAGGATGAGCCGCCTGTTGGGCTCCGCCATGACCTCGAACGTAGCCGCCACAGCCATGCCACCAACATAACTATCCAGCTATATATCTGTCAAGCTATTTATGTCGAGGAATAATCGCCTTGGCTCTCTGTTTGCAATTTCCGATGGCCCGCGCCTCGCACCAGATCCTCGAACGCTCCAGGACCATCGCCGTGGTCGGCGCGTCGCGAGATCCCAGCAAAGCCGGAGGCTCCGTGCCCGCCGGCCTGCAGAGCCGCGGCTTTCGCATCATCCCGATCAACCCCTTCGCCGACACGCTCTTCGGGGAGCGCGTCTATCGCTCGCTGCTCGACGTGCCCGAAAAGATCGACATCGTCGACGTCTTCCGGCCCTCACCGGACACGCCCGAGATCGCGCGCCAGGCCGCGGCCATCGGCGCCAGGGCGCTGTGGCTGCAGCTCGACATCCGCTCCGCGGAGGCGCGGCGGATCGCGGAGTCGGCGGGCATGGACTACGTCGAGGACGAATGCACCGCCGTGGTGGCCTCGCTCTACAGGATTCGCAAGACCGCGGCCTAGCCGATACTCTCGGGTGAGTGGCGCGCCCGAAGCGAGATCGCACCATCGAGTCGGAGCTGAAGTTTCGCCTCACCGGCGAGAAAGACCACGTCAAGCTCCGCGCCATGCTGCGCGAGCGGGGGGCTCACCTGAGCGCGCGCTACCGAGAAGAGAACTACCGCTTCAACGGGCCCGGCAAGTCGACGCGCAACATCACGCTGCGGTTGCGCGTGCTCAACGGCGGCCCTCAGGGCGTGCTGACCGCCAAAGGGCCGGCGAAGTTCGAAGGCGGCGTGAAGACGCGAGAAGAGACGGAGATCGAGGTCAAGGACGTGCACGCCGCGCTCGACATGCTGGAGCAGCTCGGCTTTCGCATCGGCTGGACGTATCCCAAGCGCCGCGCGGTGTGGATGCTCGATGGCGTCTCGGTCACGCTCGACGTGCTCGACTTCGGGTGGTTCGTCGAGCTCGAGGGTCCAGCCAGCGCCCTACCGGAGATGGCCCGCAGCTTCGGCCTGGATCCCTCCCGCGCCCTCAAGGACAGCTACTCGGTGATGGCCAGGAAGCACCTCAAGGCCAAAAGGCTCACCAAGAAGCCGCCGATCCCAATCGAACCCCAGGTTCAGGACGAGAAGCGCAGCTCGTAGCTCTCGGCATCGAAGACGCCGAGCCCGCCTTCCGGCCGCCAGCCGAGCGGTCCCAGGTGCGCGAAACCGACCTTCTCGGCCACTCGCCTGCTGCCTTTGTTCTCGCGACCAGCCCACAGCGTCAGCCGGCTGACGCGCAGCTCGTCTCGTGCCCAGGCGATCAACGCGCGACATGCTTCGGTGGTGAGCCCACGCCCGGCGCGGTCGCTGCGAATCCAGTAATGCAGCTCGGCAGCGTCTGGCCCTTCGCGGTTGAGCCCCGCAATCCCGAGCACGTCACGCGACCGCTTGTCGACCACGGCGAAGTGGAACACCTCATCGTTCTTCCAGGCTTTCTTTCCGCGCTCGGCCGCGGCAAGCGCGCCCGGGAGCGACGGCTCTCGTGCCCAAGGCATCCACGGCAGCAGCTCCGGTCGGGACGCGACGACCGCGGCGTGGATGCCCTCGGCGTGAGATGTGTTCACAGGCTCGAGAAGGAGCCGCTCGGTGGAGAGCGTTACTCGGCGCGTGGAGGTGGTGACGCCTTGGCCCCGTCGGTTTTGGCCGGCCCGACCCAGACCGTCTGGATGTTGGTGAACTCCTTGATCCCGTACTCCGAGAGCTCGCGCCCGTAGCCCGATCGCTTCACGCCTCCGAACGGCAGCCTGGCGTCCGACGCGACCATCCCGTTGATGAACACAAGGCCGGCCTCGACCCGCTCCGCGAGCTTCTTGCCGCGTTCGACGTCGCCGGTCCAGATGTTCGAGCCCAGCCCGAAGTCGGTGTCGTTGGCGACGCGCAGCGCGTCCTCGGCGTCCTTGACCCGGATCACGGCCGCCACCGGACCGAACGTCTCCTCCTGGTACGCGGGCATCCCGGGCCTCACGTTCACCAGCACGGTCGGTTCGAAGTAGTAACCGTCGCCCGCGATCCGCTTGCCGCCGACGACCGTGCGCGCGCCCATGCGCACCGACTCGTTGACCTGGCGCTCGAGCTCGTCCACCAGGTCGCCTCGCGCGAGCGGCCCGACCTGGTTGGCGCGGTCCATCGGGTTGCCGACCCTGAGCGCGGCGACCGCGCTGGTGAAGCGCTGCTCGAACTCGTCGGCGACGCCCTCCTCGACGATGAACCGCTTGGCCGCGATGCAGCTCTGGCCGTTGTTCTGGTTGCGAGCCCGGCACGCGACCGAGGCCGCGGTGTTGAGGTCGGCGTCGGCGAGGACGATGAACGGGTCAGACCCGCCCAGCTCGAGCACCGTCTTCTTCAGCTCCTTGCCCGCTGTCTCCGCCACCAGCGAGCCAGCCTTGTCCGAGCCTGTCAGTGTCACGCCCGCGACACGGCGATCGGCGATGACGCGCTCCACCGCGGCCGAGCCGATCAGCAGGGTCTGAAAGACGCCTTCGGGCACACCGGCCTCACGGAAAACCTCCTCGACCGCGAGCGCCGACTGCGGAACGTTCGACGAGTGCTTCAGGAGCATGACGTTGCCCGCGCTCAGGGCGGGCAGGCCCGCCCGGAAGGCCTGCCAGAAGGGAAAGTTCCAGGGCATCACGGCCAGGATCACGCCCATGGGCTGGAACCGCACGTAGCTCTCCGCGCCGGTGCTGTCGACCGGCTCGTCGGCGAGCAAGCGCTCGGCGTTCCCGGCAAACCAGTTCGCCGTCCAGGCGCATTTTTCGACCTCCGCCTCGGCTTCGACGATCGGCTTGCCCATCTCCGAGGTGAGCAGTGCCGCGTAGCGCGACTTGTCAGCCCGGAGCACGCCCGCTACCGAGCGCATCTGCGAGGCGCGCAGGCCGACGCCGGCGTCCCGCCAGCCGTAGCGAGCGTCCCAGGCTCGGGAGAGAGCGGACTCGATGGCGCCGTGGTCGGCTTCGGGGAATGAGGCAAGCTCCCGGCCGGTGGCCGGATCTATGGATTTCAGCACCCCCTCGAATCATGGCACGATTTGATGTGTGGCCCGAGCACCGGTAAGGAGGCGTGTCAGCCGCAGCCAGGCGACCCCCGCCGGCGCCCCTCGAGTCGACGGCCGCAGCCGCGTCGTCATCGAGGCAGTCACGCCTGAGATCAACGGCGGGCGCTTCCCCGCCAAGCGCGTCGTGGGGGAGGCGGTGACGGTGGAGGCCGATATCTTCGCCGACGGGCACGACTCCCTGGCGGCGGTCCTCCGACACCGACACGAAGCCGCCTCGGGTTGGACCGAAACGCCTATGGCACCGCTGGTCAATGACCGCTGGCGTGGGGAGTTCTCGGTCACGGAGCTCGGCCACTATCGATTCACCATCGAGGCCTGGGTCGACCACTTCGAGACCTGGAGCAAGCAGCTCGCCAAGCGCCTGCAGGCGGGACAGGACGTGAAGGTCGAGCTCGAGGCCGGCGCCCGCATGATCGAGCAGGCCGCGGCGCGCGCCGACGGCACGACGGCCGACGCGGCGCGACTGCGGGAACTCGCCACGTCGCTGCGGGCTCCAAACCCCCACCCGGCGGCTTCGCCGCCGACCTCCCCGGCGAGCGGGGAGGTAGACGGCGAGCTCAGCCAGCTGATGCGGCGGTACGCCGACCGCGGCTACACCACGACCTACGTGCGCGAGCTCGAGGTGCTTGTCGAGCCGGCCAAGGCGCGTTTCAGCAGCTGGTACGAGCTGTTCCCGCGAAGCGCAGGCCCGAAAGGCGCCGGGCGCGCCCAGGGCGCAGCTCCAACAAGACACGGAACGTTCAAGGACGTGGAGCGGTTGCTGCCAGAGATCGCGGCCATGGGCTTCGACGTCCTCTATCTACCTCCCATCCACCCCATCGGCCGCAGCCATCGCAAAGGCGCCAACAACAAACCCGCCAAGCCTGGCGAGCCGGGTAGCCCGTGGGCGATCGGGTCGGAGGAGGGCGGTCACAAGGCCGTGCACCCGGAGCTCGGCACGCTGGCGGACTTCCGCCGTCTGGTGAAGGCAGCCGCGCAGCGGGAGATCGACGTTGCGCTGGACATCGCGTTCCAATGCTCGCCCGACCATCCATACACGCGGGAGCATCCTGAGTGGTTCAAGCACCGGCCGGATGGCTCGATCCAGTACGCCGAAAACCCGCCCAAGAAGTACGAGGACATCTATCCGTTCGATTTCGAGACCGAGAGCTGGCGTGAGCTCTGGCAGGAGATGCTGTCGATCGTGCTGTTCTGGGCCGAGCAGGGCGTGCGCGTGTTTCGCGTCGACAACCCGCACACCAAGCCGTTCGCATTCTGGGAGTGGCTCATCGCCGAGGTGCGGCGCGCCCATCCCGACGTGATCCTGCTGTCAGAGGCGTTCACCAGGCCGAAGGTCATGTACCGCCTGGCGAAGCTGGGCTTCAGCCAGTCGTACACCTACTTCGCGTGGCGGAACACCGCGTACGAGCTGTACCAGTACTTCTCGGAGCTTGCGCAGCAGCCGGTCCGCGAGTTCTTCCGACCCAATCTCTGGCCTAACACCCCCGACATCCTCACCGAGTACCTGCAGCTGGGCGGTCGGGCCGCCTTTCAGGCACGCCTCATCCTCGCCGCGACGCTGGGAGCGAGCTACGGGATCTACGGGCCTCCGTTTCTGGCGCTCGAGAACCGAGCCCGCGAGCAGGGCTCTGAGGAATACCTCGACTCGGAGAAGTACCAGCTCCGCGAATGGAACCCCGACGGCGGCATGAGAGAGCTGGTGACCATCATCAATCGCATCCGGCACGAGAACCCGGCCCTGCAGTCGGATCGCGGCCTCCGTTTTCATCTCGCCGAGAACGACCAGCTCCTGGCCTACTCCAAAAGCACGCCCGACAATGCGAACGTAGTGCTCACGGTGATCAACACAGACCCCCACCACGTCCAGCGCGGGATGGTCAACCTGCCGCTCGAAGAGCTCGGCCTGGATCGCGACAGGCCGTTTCAGGCGCACGAGCTGGTCTCCGGGGCACGCTACCTCTGGAGCGGCCCTCGCAACTTCGTCGAGGTCAATCCTCACGCGATGGCGGGGCAGGTGTTCCGTTTTCGCCGCCGCGTGCGCAGCGAGCACGACTTCGAGTACTTCCTGTGATCGCGACCACACCCCGGCACAAGAAACCGGAGCCGTTTCAGCTCGAGGAAGATCCCCTCTGGTACAAGGACGCGCTCGTCTATGAGCTGCATGTGCGCGCGTTCATGGACAGCGACGCCGACGGCAGCGGGGACTTCCGCGGCCTGGTCGAGAAGCTGCCCTACCTGCAGGACCTTGGTGTCAACGCGCTTTGGCTGCTGCCCTTCTACCCGTCACCGATGCGCGACGACGGCTACGACATCGCGGATTACACCAACGTCAACCCGATGTACGGAACCCTCGGCGACGCCAACCTGCTCATCCGGGAAGCCCACCGGCGCGGCATCCGCGTCATCAACGAGCTCGTCTGCAACCACACCTCCGACCAGCACCCCTGGTTTCAGCGCGCCCGCCGCGCCAAGCCGGGCAGCGCGCTGCGCGACTTCTACGTCTGGAGCGAGACGAACCAGCGCTACCAGGACGTGCGCATCATCTTCAAGGACTTCGAGACATCGAACTGGACGTGGGACCACGTCGCCAACGCTTATTACTGGCACCGGTTCTACTCCAGCCAGCCTGACCTCAACTTCGACAACCCGAAAGTCAAAGAGGCGATCTTCAAGGTCCTCGATTTCTGGATGGACGCCGGCATCGACGGCGTCCGGCTCGACGCGGTTCCCTACCTCTACGAGCGCGAGGGCACCAACGGAGAGAACCTTCCCGAGACGCATGAGTTCCTGAAGGAGCTGCGGCGCCACGTCGACGGCAGCTACCGCGACCGGATGCTGCTCGCCGAGGCGAACCAGTGGCCCGAGGACGCGGTCTCCTACTTCGGCCAGGGCGATGAGTGCCACATGTCATTTCACTTCCCGCTCATGCCGCGCCTCTTCATGGCCATTCGTATGGAGGACCGCTTCCCGATCGTCGACATCCTGGCTCAGACGCCAACCATCCCGGAGACCGCGCAGTGGGCCCTGTTCCTGCGCAACCATGACGAGCTGACGCTCGAGATGGTCACCGACGAGGAGCGCGACTACATGTACCGCGCCTACACGCAGGACCGCCTGGCGCGACTGAACCTCGGCATCCGCCGCCGGCTCGCGCCACTTTTGGGCAATGACCGCCGCCGTATCGAGCTAATGAACGGGCTGCTGTTCTCGCTCCCAGGCACGCCGGTCCTCTACTACGGCGACGAGATCGGCATGGGCGACAACATCTTCCTCGGCGACCGCAACGGCGTGCGCACGCCGATGCAGTGGAGCGCCGACCGCAACGCGGGCTTCTCGCGCGCCAACCGTCAGCGCCTGTACCTGCCGGTCATCACCGACCCCGAGTACCACTACGAAACCGTCAACGTCGAGGCGCAGCAGGGCAACCCGCACTCGATCTACTCGTGGACGAAGCGTCTGATCGCGCTGCGCAAGCGGCACCGCGCATTTGGCCGGGGCACGCTGGAGCTGCTCCGTCCCGAGAACCGAAAGGTGCTCGCGTACGTCCGGCGCTACGAGTCCGAGCAGATCCTCTGCGTCGCCAACCTGTCCCGCTTCCTCCAGGCTGTCGAGCTCGACCTGTCGCAGTGGAAGGGGCTGGTCCCGGTCGAGCTGTTCAGCAGCAACGAGATGCCGGCGATCGGTGACAACCCCTACTTCCTGACCCTCGGTCCGCACGCGTTCTACTGGTTCGCCATGCAGCCGCGCGCGGTGCCGAGCATCCAGAGCGACGGCACGCAGGTCGCCGCCGTGCTGCCAGAGGTGCGGGTCGCCGGGGGCTGGGAGGCGGCGCTGGTGGGCCGGGCGAAGGAACGGTTCGAGAGCGTGCTGCTGGGCTACATCCAGCAGCGCCGCTGGTTCGGAGGCAAGGCGCGGCGCCTGAAGACGGCGACGATCAGCGACGTCATCAGCGTGCCGGGCGCCGAGGGCTACTCATACCTGACGTCAGTGGTGATCGGTTACGCCGAGGGCGATCCGGACACGTACATGCTGCCCATCGCCTATGCCAATCCGGCCGAGGCGCCTCACATCCTCGAGCGCTGGCCGACGTCCGCGATCGCCTGGGTGCGCAACCAGGGCGAGGAGGCTCGTGGCCTGCTGTACGACGCGCTCAGCCCGCCGAACTTCTCGGAGGCGATCCTTGGAGCCATCGCGCGCAAGCGACGCGCCGCCGGCGGCGCCGGCACGCTGATCGGCTCGACGACCCGGGCGTTCGCCAGGCTTCGCGGCCCCGAGACGGTGCGCCTCGAGGCCCAGCTGTCCGTCGCCGAGCAGAGCAACAACTCGGTCATCTTTGGCGAGCGCTTGATGCTCAAGGTGTTCCGGCGGCTCGAGGAGGGCGTCAACCCGGAGCTAGAGGTCGGCCGGTTCCTGACCGAAAAGACGAACTTCAGCCAGATCGCCCCCTTGGCCGGAAGCCTCGAGTATCGCCGCGGGGAAGGCGAGCCCGTGAGCATCGCGATCCTGCAGGGCTACGTGCCCAACCAGGGCGACGCCTGGCAGTTCACGCTCAACACGCTCGCGCACTACTTCAACGGCCCCGAGCTGGTCGGGCTGCAGGCCCCTCCGGTGCCCCGCAGCCTGATCGAGGCCAGCCGCCAGGAGCCCGGAGAGATCGCGGTCAAGGCGATCGGCGGATACCTAGAGTCGGCCCGCCTCCTCGGCCGCCGTACGGGCGAGATGCACGCGGCCCTGTCGTCGGATCCGACCGACCCTGCCTTCGCCCCGGAGCGCATCACACCACTCGACCATCGGTCGATGTACCAGTCGCTGAGCGGGCTTTCCACGCGCGCGATCGACCTGCTCCGCACCCAGGTCAACAAGCTGCCGGCCGACGCACGCGAGGAGGGCCGCAACGTGCTTGAGCTCGAATCGCGAATCACGTCCATCCTGAAGGCGTTTCTCGGGCGCCGCCTCAACACGTCCAGGATCCGCGTCCACGGCGACTACCACCTGGGCCAGGTGCTCTACACGGGCCACGACTTCGTGATCATCGATTTCGAAGGTGAGCCGACTCGCAGTCTCTACGAGAGACGGCTCAAGCGATTGGCGTTGCGAGACGTCGCGGGCATGCTCCGGTCTTTCTCCTACGCGAGTCAGGCCGCGCTCCGCTCGCAGGAGATCAAGCCCGAACGGCTGCCCGAGCTGCAGGTCTGGGCGAGGTTCTGGGTGGATTCGGTGTCGGCCGTGTTCCTGAAGAGCTACCTGGCGACCGCGGGCAACGCGCCGTGGATCCCGCAGAACCAGGATGACCTCGAGCTGCAGCTCACCACCATGCTGCTGGAGAAGGCGTTGTACGAACTTCGCTACGAGATGAACCTGAGACCTGACTGGGTGCGCATCCCTTTGCGCGGAATCCTCGATCTGGTGACCCCGGCTTGATCGCGCGCTCGCTCCTGAGCCCGTTCGACCTGCACCTCTTCAACGAAGGCACGCACAGCCACCTCTTCGACAAGCTCGGCGCGCATGTTTCGCACGACCCGGAGGGAACCTACTTCGCGGTCTGGGCGCCCAACGCGGACACCGTGAGCGTCATCGGCGACTTCAACGGCTGGGACAAGAACGCGAACGGCCTGTACCCGCGCGAGCAATCCGGGATCTGGGAGGGCTTCATCCCCACGGTGGGCCACGGCGCGCACTACAAGTACTACGTCCACTCGAAGGTGACGCGCGCCGGCATGGACAAGGCCGACCCCTTTGCCACCTTTTCGGAGGCGCCGCCGCGCCAGGCCTCGATCGTCTGGGACCTGTCCTATGACTGGGGCGACGACGGCTGGATGCAGAACCGGCGCCGGACCAGCGACCGCGCCGCGCCGTGTGCGGTGTACGAGGCGCATCTCGGCTCCTGGATGCGGGTGCCCGAGGAGGGAAACCGGTGGCTGTCCTACCGCGAGCTCGGCCCGCCGCTGGCGGACTACGTGAGCCGCATGGGCTTCACGCACATCGAGTTCATGCCTGTGATGGAGCACCCGCTGTACGAGTCCTGGGGCTACCAGGTCACGGGCTATTTCGCGCCGACAAGCCGGTACGGAACCCCGCAGGACTTCATGTTCCTGGTCGACTACCTGCACCAGAACGGGATCGGCGTGATCCTGGACTGGGTCCCGTCTCACTTCCCCGCCGATGAGTTCGGATTACAGAACTTCGACGGCACGCACCTCTTCGAGCATGCCGATCCGCGGCTCGGCGTCCATCCCGACTGGGGTAGCTCGATCTTCAACTACGGCCGCAACGAGGTGCGCGGCTTCCTGCTCAGCAGCGCGCTGTGCTGGCTCGACCGCTACCACGCCGATGGCCTGCGCGTGGACGCGGTGGCCTCGATGCTCTACCTGGATTACTCACGCAAGCAGGGCGAATGGATCCCCAACAAGTTCGGTGGCAGGGAGAACCTGGAGGCAGTCGACTTCCTCCGCCGCTTCAACATCGAGGTCTACAAAGAGCAGCCCGACACCCAGACCATCGCCGAGGAGTCGACGGCGTGGCCGCTGGTCTCGCGACCCACCTACGTCGGCGGTCTCGGCTTCGGAATGAAGTGGGACATGGGTTGGATGCACGACACGCTCTACTACTTCGAACGGGAGCCGGTCCACCGCAAGTTCCATCACTCGAACCTCACCTTCCGCATGCTCTACGCGTTCGGCGAGAACTTCATGCTGCCGCTGTCGCACGACGAGGTCGTGCACGGGAAAGGCTCGCTGATCGCGAAGATGCCTGGAGACGATTGGCAGAAGTTCGCCAACCTGCGCCTTCTCTACGGCTGGATGTACGCGCAGCCGGGCAAGAAGCTGCTCTTCATGGGCGGCGAGTTCGGCCAGTGGCGCGAGTGGGATGTCGAGTCGAGCCTCGACTGGCACCTGCTCGACCACCCAAACCACGGCGGCCTTCGTCTGTGGGTCGGCGACCTGAACCGGATCCTGCGCGAGGAGAAGGCGCTGCACGAGCTGGACTTCGACCCCGCCGGCTTCTCCTGGATCGACGTCACCGACGCCGACCACAGCGTCGTGAGCCTGATCCGCCGCAGCGGCACTCCCGAGGACGTCATCGTCGCCGTCTTCAACTTCACGCCCGTGCCGCGACACAACTACCAGATCGGGATTCCTGCCGCCGGCCGCTGGCGCGAGCTGGTGAACAGCGACGCACCGCTCTACGGCGGGAGCGGGATGGGGAACATGGGCGGCGTGGATGCGGTGCCGGTCGCCATGCACGGGCACATGCACAGCGTCACCCTGACCCTACCCCCGCTGGGCGCGCTGTTCTTGAAGCCCGACCGCGAGGCATCTTCCAACCCAGAGTAAGCGCGCGGCGAACTTGCGCCTCGACGATCTCCGGTCGGTTGTGAATGTCCCCGGCAGTGAAACGAAGCAGCAACTCGGCCCGTAAAGAGTGCGTCTGGATCCAAACGCACTTATGCAACAACTGAATTCGGTGCGTTTGCCCGCCAAACGTCTCGAATCAGGCGAGGACGTAGGCCCGGACCGGGAAGCTTGCGCCTCCCACCCACGCGATAGGCACCGCGTGCAGCCGGCCACCGGACGCCGGCACCGCCGACAGGTTCGTCATGTGCTCGCAGATCGGAATCCCCGCGCCCAGCAGCGTGGTGTGGGCGGGCCGCGCGTCATCCGCAGTGTCATCGATGTTCAGGGAGTCGATGCCGACGAAAAACGCGCCCGCCCTCACGAGCATCTCGCAAGCGTCGGCGGTCAGAAACGGGTTGTCCCCGAAATACGCCGGCGTGCCCCAGTGCTGCGAGAAGTCGGTCCTGACCAGCACCGCGCGATAGCGCAATTCGACCCCGGCCAGCGCTTCCGCGCCGATCGCGCGGTCCGCCCCCGTGCAGTCGATCACCACCGTCTCGACGTCGGCCAGGCGCTCGAGCGGGAGTGACGCAAGGTCGGCGCCGCCGCGGTAGCGATGTATGGGCGCGTCCACGTAGGTGCCCGTGTTGCCGCACAGGTGCAGGGACGCGATGAAGAACTCGGCCTTGCCCTCGTAGCGCTCCCTGGAATCGTCGTAGTCGAAGACCACGTCGACCTGCGGTTCGGGCAGACCGGGATAGGTCTTCATCCCGGCCACCACCGGATGACTCACCTCGATCAGCCGCGCCACGGACTGATTCTCGATGGTCTCAGTGTGCGGTGAGACCGAAATTGAGACCTTTTCGGGACTGCTTCTGAAACGGGCTTCGGCCGAACCTCTGGCCACCGGCCGGATTTTTCGACAGGAGGCGGACATGAGTCTATGGAGGCGTCTGAGGCTGCTGCTCAACACGGAGTTGAGCAGCGCCCTCGACAGGGCTGAGGACCCGCGCCAGGTCCTCGACTACGCGTACAACCAGCAGCAGGAGCTGCTCGTCACTCTGCGGCGAGGCCTGGTCGACGTCGCCACCGCGAAGGAGCAGCTCGTGCAGCAGGCGCGCCGGCTCGAAACCCGCATCCCGCAGCTCGACGACCAGGCCCGGCGTGCGGTCAGCGCGGGCCGCGACGACCTCGCACGCGTCGCCATCGAACGGAAGTGGCTGGCGCTGAACGAGGTCGAGGGCTTGAACAAGCAGATCGAAGAGGTCGAGACCGAGAAGCAGCGCCTGGCCACGCAGGAGAGGACCCTGCAGATCCGCGTGGAGCAGTTCCGGACGCATCGCGAAGTCGTCTCGGCACGCTACAGCGCGGCCGAGGCCGAGGTCCGGCTGAAGGAGTCGCTCGCCGGCGTCTCCGGCGAGCTGGCTGAGCTCGGCATGGCCGTCGGCCGCGCCGAGGAGAAGGCGGAGAGGCTGCAGGCCCGGGCGAAGGCGATCGATTCGCTTGTCGACCTCGGCTCCTTCCCGTCGATGGGCGGCGGCGACTTCGTGGAGGCCGAGCTCCTCAGGATCACGGTCACCAAGGACATCGACGACGAGCTGGCGAAGATCAAATCCGAGGTCGGCGCCGCGACCTCGCCCAAGGAGAGGAAAGCATGAGCACGACCCGTTGGAATCCGGCCCATCACCTCGTCTCGCCAGACGGCAAGTGGTACTGGGACGGCGTGGCGCAGGAGTGGAAGGCGGTGCCGACGCCGGCCGCACCGGCGAAGGCCGCTCCCACGACGAGCCCCGCGGCGGCCGCGGCGAGCCGCGGCCTCCGCTCCTTCACGGGCACGATCCGGTCCGACGACCTCAGCTACGGCCAGACGGTCCTGGTCTGGGCGCGCTGGATCCTGATCGGCACCGGTCTCCTGCTTTCGTTCTGGAGTCCCAAAGACCTGCTCACGCTGCAGGTGCAGCTTGCCGCGATAATCGCGCTCGCCTTCGGCAACTTCTACCTCCACGTGCAGCTGCTGCGCGGCCACCCCGCTCTCGACAACGTCGTGTACGGCGCCAGTCTTGCCGACATCTGCGTCGTGACGGCGCTCGTCCTGGTCCAGAGCGGTTATCCCTCGCCGGTGTTCATCTTCTACTTCGCCGCCATCGTCGGCATCTCGGTGGCATTTCCGACCCAGATGACTGCCGGCTACACGTTACTGGCGATCGGCGTCTACGGAATCATCTGCCTGGCGACCGCCACCGGAGACGAGTACCCCGCCGTGTTCACGCGGCTGCTGACCATCGCGGCGGTCGCGGTGTGCGGCAACCTCTTTGCCCGTCACGAAGCGCAGCGGCGCGCGGACGCGATTCGTATACATGGCGAGCTCCTGGACGAGATCGAGCACCAGCCTTCGAGTCAGTCCCAAACACAGCCGGCGACGCCGGCCTTATAGGAGGTAGTTCAATGCCTGCAGCACGCGAAGTCCGAACCGCCGCCCAGGCCAACCAGGAAGACGTCTTCTACGGGCAGACGGTGATCATGTGGGCGCGTTGGAGCGTCATCGTGACCGGCATCGTGCTCGTCCTGTGGACGTCCACCAACGTGAGCCTTCTGACGCAGACCATGCCGTTCTTCCTGGTCCTCATGGCGGTCAACTTCTTCCTCCACGGCCGCTACGTCATGGGAAGTCCCCTGAACCGTGTGGTCGTCATCGTCGCGAGCGTTATCGACCTCGTTTTGATCACGGCCATCGTGGTTTTGTGGCCTGGTTCGCACGGACTTCACAACCAGTTCTACGTCCTGTACTTTCCGGTGGTCTTCGCGTTCGCCCTTGTCTTCACACGCCGCATCGAGGCGGCGTATACGGTGCTCGCGATCCTCCTGTACCTGGGCGCGTGCCTCTTCACGGGCACGGTTCCCTTCGACCTCGGCAGCGACGACAAGGTGCTCGTGATGCGCGTGATCGTGATCGCCGCCATGGGCTTCCTCGGCAACTACTACTTCCGGATACAGCGCGACCGGCTTGTGCAGGCCTCACGTGGCGACCGCTCGACGCTCTCAGAGATCCGCGGCGGCCTCGCGCACTGAAAGTCAAATCAATGGGGGTATGAGATGGGCGTCCTGGAACGGCTCAGCCAGCTGCTGAAATCGAGCGCGTCTGTCGCGCTCGCTCCCGCACCCGACCCACGGGTGACCCATCTCACCTCCCACCAGAAGCAGCGTGCCCTGTTGAACCAGGTGGCGGCCGCGGGCCGAGAGGTCACGGCCGCGAAGGAGCGCCTCCACGCAGCCGCCGAGGCGGTGCGAGCCAAGCTGCCCGCCATGGAAGAGCAGGCACGCCAGGACCTGAAGGCGGGCCGAGAATCGATGGCGAGGCTTGCCCTGCAGCGCCGCCAGGTCGTGATCAGCGAGCTGCAGACTCTCGAGCGCCAGCTGGCCGAGGTGGAAAAGGAGGAGGCGGCGCTGTCGATGATCGAGCAGCGCCTGTCAGGTCAGATCGAGGCGTTCGCCGCCCGACAGGAAGTGATCAAGGCGCGCTTCAGCGCCGCCGAGGCGCAAGTTCGAATCAACGAGGCGATGACCGGGGTCGCCAACGACTTCGCCGACCTGACCGCCACGCTTCACCGTGCGGAGCAGACCACCGAACAGATGCAGGCCCGCGCCACGGCGATCGATCGCCTGGTCCAGGAAGGCGATCTGGAGGCGATCAGCTTCGCTTCCGGCTCCGACGCGATCGACGCCCGCTATCAGTCGCTGGGTGTTGACGCGGACGTGGAGCAGCAGCTGGACGCGCTTCGCAAGCTCGACCGGTAGCTGGCGCTACTCCTTCACCGGGACTCGGTTGGCGACGCTGAGCTGATCGATCCGATTGCCGACCAGCTCGTAGCCGTGGTGCAGCCGGCGGTAGTACGTCGGCCGGCTCATATGCAGTCGTTCCATGATCACCTCGTGGCTTCCGACGCGCCTCACGTAGTAGTCGAGAAGGAGGTGCCCGGCCTCCGCGTCTCGGGGCGCGGGTGATGCCGCAAGCTCGCTGATCACGTCGACCAGCAGGGCGCGCAGCTCGGCCGCGGCGGAGCCGCCTCGGGACACGCTCGGAAGCCGAGCAAGCGGACTTCTGCCGAGCGCCTCCGGCGTCCCCAGGTCGTCTAACGCCGACCTGATCAGCTGCTCGCGCGCGGTGCTGTCGGGATCGAGCGTCCATCGCTCCGGCATGGACTCCTCGGCGAGCGTGAGGTAGGGCTCGATGATCGCGGCCGGCAGGCCGGCCCTCAGCAAGCGCCCCATCAGCCAGCTGAGCATCGTGCAGGCGATGATCGCGCCAGCCCAGAGGGACGCTCCCCAGGAGGTCCCGGCCGGGAGCAGCGAGATCTCGGCCATGTAGGCGAATGCATAGGCGCCGCCGATGACCGCGCACAGCGACGCGGAGGGCCGGCCGGGGCGCCGGGCGGTGAAAGCAACCCACGCGTCCGCAGCCACGCCCGCGACGATCGGCACCGGCAGCAGGGCGAAGTGGCCCTTGGTGATGCAGACGAGGATTCCGTTGATGGTGAAGACGAAGATCAGCGATCCCGGCCGCAGCTTGAACGCGCTGTTCAGGAGCAATCCCGTGCCGGCCAGGATGGCCGTCTGTGCGAGCAGGGCCGCCATGCCCATGTTCTCACCGATCCACTTGACCGCCGCCCCCTCGAACTCGTAGTCGCGCGCCGGCCAGGGATCGATGAGGGGATGTCCGAACTGGGTCGCGAACGTGAGCACCGAGAGGAGCAGCGCCGCCGACGTCAGCGTCACGGGGCTGGCGACCGCCTCCCCGCGCCTCGCCGCCGCACGCAGGGGGCCGCTGACCATGATCGCCGCTGCGGCGATCTCGACCAGGTGCGGCGGTGTGAAGAGGCTGTCCAGGCCCACACCACCCACCCCGAACGCCGGCGACCAGAAGGCATCGTCGACGATCCACGCCGCACCGAAGATGAGCGCGGCTGCGAAAGTACCCGTCTGCCCATCCGGCAGAGAGCGATTCCATGCCCGGCCCCGGCGCAGCCCGAGGGCGAAACCGGCGAAGAGGTAGAGCGTGAGCAGCGACCACGCGGCCGTGACCGTGGTGAAGCCGGCCTTTTCCGGCCCGGCCAGGATCGTGCCCGCGGTGTGCACGTAGGCGTAGGCGGTGATGTATCCGCCGAGCACGAACCATGTGGCCAGGACGACCACGACCGCGTCGACGGCACGAGGTTCTTCAACAAACCGACGCATGACCTTCACGCCCGAGCCCGGGCCAACCATACCCCTAAACCACGCGAACGCCGTGAGTGCACGGACCCGTTTGCGATAGGTATTTCGGCTCCTCGGCTCAGCCGACGGTGATGTCGGTCAAAGCAGAAATCCCGCCTGCGGCAACTAGTACCTAGGGCTGAGGCGAGGGCGGCGCGGCGCTGAACTTGTGGGTGGCGCCCGTCTCCGCGTGGATCACATGCATGACCGCGTTGATGAGCGCCAGGTGGGAGAAGGCCTGGGGGAAGTTGCCGAGGTGGCGCCCGCTGCGGGGATCGATCTCCTCCGCATACAGCTGCAGCGGGCTGGAGTAGGAGAGGAGCTTCTCGCACAGCTCGCGCGCGCGGTCGAGCTCTCCGATCTCACACAGCGCGGAGACGAGCCAGAAAGAGCAGATCGTGAACGTGCCCTCCTCGCCCTGCATGCCGTCGTCGGTTTCCTCAGTGCGGTAGCGGAGCACCATCCCGTCGACGGTCAGCTCGTCCGCGATCGCCAGCACGGTGGCACGGACCCGCGGGTCATCGGGCGGCAGGAAGCGAACCAGCGGGATCAAGAGCACCGAAGCGTCGAGCGCCTTGGCGCCGTATCGCTGCACGAAGACGCCGCGCTCGTCGACACCGCGCTCGCAGATGTCGGACTTGATCTCGTCGGCCACGCTCTGCCAGGTCTTGGCGAGACCAAGGTCGCCGTGCAGCTCGGCAAGCCGCGCGCCGCGGTCCATCGCGACCCAGCACATGAGCTTGGAGGAGGTGAAGTGCTGCGGCTCACCGCGCACCTCCCAGATGCCATTGTCGGGCGTCTTCCAGTTCTCGATCGCGCACTCGACTGCGCGCTTGAGGATCGGCCACACGACCTCGGGCAGGTAATCCCGCGATTTCGTGTGCAGGTAGACGGAATCGAGCGCTGCGCCCCACACGTCGTGCTGCTTTTGGTTGTGCGCGCCGTTGCCGACGCGCACGGGCTGGGAGATCTCGTAGCCGCTCAGGTGGTCGAGCGTCTTCTCCACAAGCTGATGCTCGCCGCCGATCCCGTACATGATCTGCAGGTCCTTCTTGCCCGCCGCGGCATCAGCGATGAAGTAAAAGAAGTCGTTGGCCTCGCGCGCGAAACCAAGGGTGTACAGGCCCCAGAGCATGAAGGTCCCGTCGCGAATCCAGGTGTAGCGGTAGTCCCAGTTGCGCTCGCCGCCGATCGTCTCGGGCAGCGAGGTCGTCGGCGCCGCGAGCAGCGCTCCTGTCGGGCTGTAGGTGAGTCCCTTGAGCGTCAGGGCGCTCCGCTGCAGGTAGCTCTGCCATGGGTGCTCCGGGAATTCGCCGCGGTTGATCCATTCCCGCCAGAAGTCGGCCGTCCGCTCCACGCGCTCGAAAGCCTCCTCCACGGTGGCCGGGGCCGGGTGCTCGGCCCAGTACTCCTTGCCGGTCGAGTGCCTCGAGCGCGGCCACACCATCGCCACATACGCACGCTCGCCCTGACGCAGCGTCTTGGTCGCGTGCGCGCCGGGGCCCTCGAAGCCGACCCTCAGGTCGGTCACGAGCCTGATCGGGACCTCGTTCTCGCCTCCGCTGGCGATCGCCTCGTTGTAGCCGGTTCCGCCGTACTCCCACCTGGCGTCCGTCTGTCCGTAATCGAAGACCGGCTGGCAGTCGAGCGTCAGCTCGACCTGGCCGACGACGCATCGAGCCGTCCGCAGGAGGATGTGCTCCGCCTCGTAGTCGGAGGGCGGCCGGCGATAGGTGCCCGAGCGGCGCTGGCTGTGATACCAGGGTCCGATGCACATCGCGTCGCGGACGATCAGCCAGCCCGTGCGCGTGCGCCAAGTGGTCTCCAGGACGAGCGTCCCCGGCAGGTAGCGGCGGCCGGCGGGGACCTGCACGCTTGTGGGCCCGAAGCTGAAGCTCCCAGCTCCTCGGTCGAGGATCGCCGCGAAGACACTCGGGCTGTCGGGGCGCGGCAGGCACATCCACTCCACGCGGCCGCTGGGCGCGATGAGGCAGTTGACCTCGCAGTCGGACAGGAACGCGTACTCCGCGATCGGTGGAAAAGGGCTCGCGACCCGCAGTTCGTCGACCTGCGGCCCGATCTCGGAGATCGGCATCTGCCCGTCGCCGTTCAGAGCCGGCGCGATCGACTGGCCTAGATCGGCGTGGCGGGCTTTGCGGGCCATGGTCGTCTACTCAGAGGATATTCCGGTAGTCCCCACGAAATCCGAGGCTTCGCCTTGATTTCGCGGGGCCCCTAGGTGAGAGCGAGATGGATGCGGTCGAAGACCTCGTCCGGCGTGCCCGTCCCGTCGACCTCGATGATTCTGGCGCCTTGCTTTCGATAATGTTCGAGCACGGCCTCGGTCAGCTTGTGGTACTCGCGCATCCGCTCCGCAATCACGTCCCGGGTGTCGTCGGTCCGGCCTTCCAGCTCCGCTCGGTGCAGCAATCGCTCGACGAGGGCGTCCTCCGGCACCTTCAGGGCGACGATGAAGTCGACTCTGTGCCCCTCGTCGGCCAGCATGGCGTCCAGGGCCCGAGCCTGTGCGACGGTGCGGGGAAAGCCGTCCAGCAAGGCGCCGACGCCTTGTTCCGCCCCGGGCAGCCTGGTGCGCACCACGTCGACGATCAGCTCGTCCGGAACGAGGTCGCCCGCCGCCATGATCCTTCCCACCTCCTTGCCCAGCGATGTGCCCTTGGCGACCTCGCCGCGTAGGGTGTCGCCGGTGGAGAGGTGATGGATGCGCATCTCCTCTTCCAGGCGCGCCGCCTGCGTGCCTTTGCCACTCCCCGGTGGGCCGAAGATGAGCCCGATCATTCGTTGTCAAGCCGGATCTTGCGCCGCCGGCGCCACCAGCGGCGCGCGTGCTCCGCAAGCAGCGCCTCGATCGCGGGGTCCGGGCCGGCCGGCTCTCCCTCCTTGCTGAGCTCGAGCCACCGCCGCGTCACCTCGACGTAAACGTCAGCCTCGGTCCAGCCGGGCAGCTGCTCGAGGACCTTGTGCTTGCGGATCGCCTCGGCGATCGGGTGATAGACGTGGTCGTACCAGCTGGCCGCGGCTTCCTGCAGCGGCACGGCCCGGCGCTGCTCCAGGGACAGGAAGTAAGCGTGGCCGAGGATGTGCTTGAGGATCTCGTCGTAGCGCCCCAGCCGGCTGCATTCGAGGCGCGCCTGCGGCCGGCTGCGGTGCAGCTGTGTCGTGTCGAGGAAGGCGGCGTACTCCGCCGCGCGCAGAAGCGAGTCGGTGTCGACATTCGGTCTCACGGGAGCACGGGTCCGCACGTTGATGATCCGCGCGTTGAGCGTCGGCCTGCCGAGGTTGCGGGCCACCGAGACTCGATGGTGGCCGTCGATCACGTAGTAGAGGCCGTCCACCTTGTAGACGTCGATCGGAGGCAGCTCGTCCCCCTCGACCATCGCCTGGTAGATCCGCGTCCAGCGTTCGCGCATGCGCCGGTTGATGGGCAAGAAACCTGGGTCGAAGTCGCCTGTCTTGGCGTCGGGTGCGACGGAGCCGACGATCTTGTCAATCGGGATCTCCTGCACCCCGCCGGCCGCACGGGCCTCGACTCCCGCCGCCTTCAGCACGGGCTCGATCGAACGCAGCCGCGGGACCCTGCCCGTCAGGATCGTCCGCAAGCTGCGACGAAACGCCCGCGCCCGTGCGGCGTCGAAATCCTGGATGGCGCGAATGCGCTCTAAGCCCAAAACCCGACGGGTCGAACTGGATTGGTTCTAGAGAAGCGCCTGCTCGCTCTCGGCGTCGAAGAAGTGCAAGGTGCGGGTGTCGAGGCCAAGCTTCACTCGGTCGCCCGGCGCCACGGTCATTCGCGGGTCGACTCGGGCCGTCACCTGGTCGCCCCCGACCATGCCGTAGAGGAACTGGTCGGAGCCAAGCCTCTCCACAACGTCGACCTTCATCTCGAGGGTAGGGCTTCCGTCGGCGATGCGGTCCGTCACGGTCTCGGGCCGGAATCCAAGCGTGCCCTTGTGCGCGCTCACTGCCTTCGGCAGCTTGACCTCGAATCCCGACGCCTTGGCCGATCCGTTGCTGACGGAGGCCGGGACGAAGTTCATCGTGGGCGTGCCGATGAATCCGGCGACGAACAGGTTGGCGGGATGGTCGTAGATATCGCCCGGAGTCCCGACCTGCTGCAGGATGCCGGCGTTCATGATCGCGATCCGGTCACCCATCGTCATCGCCTCGACCTGGTCGTGCGTGACATAGATGAACGTCGTCTGCAGGTCACGGTGCAGCTTCTGCAGCTCGACCCGCGTCTGGCCGCGAAGCTTCGCGTCGAGGTTGGAAAGCGGCTCGTCGAGCAAGAAGACCTTGGGGCTGCGCACGATGGCGCGACCCAGGGCGACGCGCTGACGCTGGCCGCCGGAGAGGGCGCGCGGCTTGCGCTTGAGGAAGTTGTCGAGACCCAGGATGCGCGAGGCGTTGCGCACCCGCTTGTCCATCTCGGTCTTCTTCATGTGCTGCATCTGCAGCGGAAAGGCCATGTTGTCGTAGACCGACATGTGCGGGTAAAGCGCGTAGGACTGAAACACCATCGCGATGTCCCGGTCCTTGGCGGCGATGTTGTTAACGACCCGGTCCCCGATCAGGATGCGACCTTCGGAGATCTGCTCCAACCCGGCGAGCATGCGGAGCGCCGTCGACTTGCCACAGCCAGACGGACCGACAAGGACCATGAACTCCTTGTCCTTGATCTCGACGTTGAAGTCCTTAACCACGGTCACGTCCGCGGTGTAGCGCTTGACGACGTGGTCATAAGTTACAGATGCCATCTCTTTATCCCTTCACCAAATGCACGGTCATGCCGCGTACGCGGGCTCTGCCCCACAAACAATTCTATTTACCTCCTCCCAATTGGCAAATCCGAATTTCTCGGCGCCGATGTCGAACCCCGGATTACAAGGCTTGTGTTGAGCGGCGCCGGCGAGTCCACTCCGCGTCCTTTCATGCGCTCGATCAGCATGCGAGCGGCAAGACGGCCCTTCTCGACGATCGGCTGATGAACCGTCGTGAGCGGCGGGTTGGTCCAGGCAGAGAGCGGAATGTCGTCGAATCCGACCACGGAGAGGTCCTCGGGCACCCTCACGCCGGCCGCCTGCGCTGCGTTCATGACGCCGATCGCCGCCATGTCGCTCATCGCCAGCAGGCCGGTGGGTTGACGCTTACCCCTGGGTAGGGACTCGAACGCCCGCGTGCCGCCTGCTATCGAGACCCCGGCCGTAACCGTCTCCGGCGGCGGTGCGCCGGCGGCTTCGAAGGCGGCATGGTAGCCCGCCAGCCGCCTGGTTGCGGTCGGTGTGCTCTCCACCTGTGAGCGTGCCGGCGGCAAAAGCACGATCGTCACGTTGCGGTGTCCCTGCTGGAGGAGGTGCTTGGCGGCCGCCTCGGCGCCGCCCCGATCGTCGACGTTGACCACGGGATGCCCGAACGAATCCTCGGAGTCGATCAGCACGGTCGGGATGCCGATGCCGTCCAGAACCTCGAACGCGCGATCGTCGGGGCTGAGGCCCAGGCTGATGAATCCATCGACAGAAGCCTGACGGATTGCGCTCTCGAGCGACCCGTCGAGCGGCGGCACTAAGAGAAGCGTGAGGTCGTGCTCCTCGCACAGCTCACCCAGGCCCTGGATCAGCTCGCTCAGGAACGGGTTGGCAAAAACCGTGGACAGGCGCTGCGGGATCAGCACGCCGATCGTGCCGTTGCGCCGCATGGAGAGCGCGCGGGCGGCGGGGTGAGGCGTGTAGCCGAGGTCGCGGGCGACGCCGAGCACGCGCTCCAGCGTGGCATGTCCCAGCCGCTCCGGGTTGTTGAACGCGAACGACACGGCCGTCTTCGAGACGCCGGCCGCGCTGGCCACGTCAGCGATGGTGACCCGGGACACCCACCAAGGCTCCTGGCATCGGCATCAGCGCTCCCCACGCTATAAACCGCTTTATTAAAGCGGTTTATAGGATCGTATGCGCCACCGGGAAATCTGTCAAGGGTGATTTTCGCCATCCGCCGGCGGTTTGTGCAGGCGCGCCTCGCCTAAGACCAAGGAGAGGGAGCTCGATCCTCACCGCCGTTTCGGAGTTTGGGTCATGGGTCGCAGGCGGGCTGGATCGACTTTGGGTTCCCGCTGGGCGGTGAGCAGACCGTTCTGCTCCTGCTCGACGTCGGTGAGCTGCGTGTAGCAGAAGCCTTCGACCGGTCCACGCTGCATGAACGCTGCGATCAGCTGCCCGTACGCCCCGACAAACGCGGCGTCATCGGGCACCTCCAGCCAGCCCCAGCCGCCTGAGCCGGCGAGCCGCAGGCCGCCGAACTCGCTGACGATGATCGGCTCCCCGCGGTAGCCGAAACCGGGGTCGTATGGCGGATGGGCGCTCCCGGTCCCGTCCAGCGCGGTCTCGACGCTGCGGTAGCGCCGCGCGAGGTCTGCCGGCGGCGAGTAGTCGTGGAGCGTGCACAGATCGCTCAGCGAGTGCTCCCAGCCGTCGTTGGAGACGACGGGGCGGGACTCATCGAGCTCGCGCGTGATTCGCCGGAGGCCCGAGGTGAAACCCGAGCGAACCCCTGCGTCGACCCCGTCGAGGCCGAAGCTTTCATTGGCTACGACCCAGGTCACGACCGAGGGGTGATCGCGGTCGCGGCGCACTATCTCCGTCCACTCCGCGGCCAGCCGGCGCATCGCCTCGTCCGAGAACTGGTGGAAGCTGGGCATCTCCGCCCAGACGAGAAAGCCGAGGACGTCCGCCAGATAGAGCCAGCGCGGGTCTTCGGCCTTCTGGTGTTTGCGCGCGCCATTGAAACCGAGCGCTTTGGCCAGCTCGATGTCACGTCGTAGATCCTCGATCGACGGGGCCGTCAGCAGCCCTTCCGGAAAGTAGCCCTGGTCGAGGATCAGGCGCTGGGTTAACGGCTCGCCGTTCAGCCAGCAGCGCCCGTCGCGGACCTCCACCTTGCGCAGGCCGAAACATGTGCGCACGAGATCGGCCCCAAGTCGCACCTCGACCCCGTAGAGCCGGGGGGACTCGGGAGACCAGGCCTCGACCTCGTCAAGCCGGATTCGACCGCCGCCGTTGCCGGACCAGCGGCCAACGTCTTCCTCATCCAGGTCCACGACCACGTCTGCAGGGCCGTCCGCGTCGATGACGACGTCCACCGCGCCGGCGTCGAGGTCCGGGGTCAGCCGCACGCCGCGGACGTGATGCGCCGGCAGTGGCTCGAGCCAGACGCTCTGCCAGATCCCGGTGGTCGCGGTGTAGAAGATTCCCTCCGGCGTCTCGGTCCAGTGCTGCTTGCCGCGCGGGATCGTCTTGTCAGCGAGCGGATCCTCCGCGCGTACCACCACGACGTTGTCGCGCGCCCGCACCGCGGCAGTGATGTCGGCGGTGAAAGGCGAGTGCCCTCCCTCGTGCCGCGCGACCTCGACGTCGTTCACCCACACGATCGCCTGGTAGTCGACGGCCCCGAAGTGGAGGTGCAGCCGATCGGCGCCCGGGGCGTCGAAGCGCCGCCGGTACCAGACCACGTCACCCACGCGCTCGCCTATGCCGGAGAGCGCCGACTCCGGGCAGAACGGAACCACGATCCGGCGGTCGAACACCGGGTTGGCGCCGGCGCCAAACTCCCACTCGCCATCGAGGCTCGACCACTCCTCCCGCCGAAGGTTCGGCCGCGGGTACTCGGGTCCGGGTCCCACTGTGCCCTCCACAGACGCTCGGTAGGCGAACGTTCGCTTTCCGCGCATAATACCTGGAGCGTGAGGGAGTACAGGCCCATGAGGCACGTCTCCGTCAAGGACGTCGCCGCTCGCTCGGGAGTCAGCTTCCAGACGACGAGCAAGGTGCTGAACGGCGGCGGCTCGGTGTCCGAGACGACGCGGGCCCGGATCCTCCGGGCGGCGAGCGACCTCGGCTACGTGCCCAACCTCCAGGCGCGAAGCCTCGTCATGCAGCGGACCCGCATCATCGGCCTGATCACGGGGGACTTTCGCGACCCGGGGCTGAGCCGGTGCCTTGCGGGCGCCGAGCAGGAGGCGCGCCGGCAGGGATACGCGCTCCTCATCACAAGCATCGAGCCCGAGGGATCCCTCACTGAGTACGCCCTGCCCGCGATGATGGAGCGCCGCGTCGACGGGATCCTCCTCGCGGCGCCGCAGATGGAGGAGGACCGCGCGCTGAGCCACGTGCTGGACCGCACTCTCCCTGTCGTCAGCCTGCACCACATCGCGAGCAGCGATGTGACGATCGTCGCTCCCGACGACGAAGAGGCTGGCTACGTCGCCACACGTCACCTGCTCGAGCTCGGGCACACGGCGATCGGCGTCGTCACCGGGGTACGCGGGACACGCCAGACGCAGAGTCGGCTTCGCGGCTACCGGCGCGCGCTCGAGGAGTCGGACCTCGAGCTCGCGAGCGAGCTGGTCGCTGAGGGCGGCGGCGAAGTCGCCGGCGGCCTCGCGGTGATGCCGGACCTGCTCGCACGGCGCCCTGACCTCACCGCCGTGTTCTGCCACCACGACCTGGCTGCGATCGGCGCCCTGATCTCGCTGCGCGAGGCCCACCGGGCCGTGCCCGACGACTGCTCGGTCGTGGGATGCGGCGACCTCGACGCCGCCGCCTTCACGAGCCCGCCCTTGAGCACGGTCCACGTCCCGTTCTACGAGACCGGCGCCGAGGCGATGCGCCTCCTTCTCAGGATGGTGGCGAACGGAAAGGCGAGCGGGGGCCGGATCATGCTTCCCGTGCACCTGATCGCGCGAGAGTCGACCTCGTCCGCGAGAGCACGCGCCTAGACAGCTCAAGGAAGCGCTTCGTCAACGCGCACGAAACCTATCGCCGCGATTCTCGTTGTAAGCCGGATGAAATCATCGAACGCTCCCGCATCATTTCGGCCGTGACTCCACTCCGAATCGCCCAGGTCGGACTCGGTGCGCACGGCCGCAACTGGGCGAAACGGGTGCTCCCGGATATCGGCGAGGTCGAGCTTGTCGCCTATGTCGACTCGGACCCGCGCTCGCTCGACATCCTCCGCGAAGAGCTCAAGCCGCGGCCCGAGATGGTCTTCGAGTCGCTGAAGGAAGCGATCGCGGCGACGCATCCGCAAGCCGTCCTCAACACGACGGCTTTGCCCGGCCACGTGCCCGCGACCAGGACCGCGCTCGAAGCGGGCCTGCACGTGTTGGTCGAGAAGCCGTTTGCACCCAGCATCGGAGCGGCGCAGGAGCTGGTCGACATTGCCGCGCGCGGGGGCCTCGTCCTGATGGTCAGCCAGAACTACCGTCACTTCCCAGCGCCCCGGGCGATTGCCTCGCTCGTCCGCGACGCTTCACTCGGCAAGCTGCACCAGGTCTCGATCGACTTTCGCCGCTACTCGACCATCGGTCCGAACGGCCGCGGGCGCCATCACTTGGAGGACCAGCCGCTGCTGGTCGACATGTCGATCCACCACTTCGACCTGTTGCGCATGATCCTCGGCAGCGAGCCAGAGCGCATCTACTGCGAGGCGTGGAACCCGAAGTGGACCGGGTTCAACGGACCGTCGACCACCGTCGCCTCGATCGCCTTCCCCGGAGTCGTGGTCAGCTACCGCGGCAGCTGGATCAGCGCCGGGCCGGTGACGCCCTGGGGCGGTCAGTGGAGCCTGGAGTTCGAGCATGGCGAGATCTTCTGGACGAACCGCGACGATGACATGACGCACGACAAGGTCGTGATCCGGCCGCGCGGCGGCAAGCCCCGCTCCGCTAACCTGCGACCGATGGCGAGAACCGGCCCTTGGGGAACCATCACCGAGTTCGTCGACGCGGTGCGCAGCGGGCGCGAGCCTGCGACTTCGGGTCGTCACAACCTCGGGACCATCGCGTTCGTGGCCGCCGCCGTCGAGTCGGCGACAGTACACGAGCCTGTATCGATCTACCGGGCCGGCGAAGCGCTTCCGATCTGATGGCGGCCGGCCGCCCCCTTCGGGTCACGGTCTGGAACGAGAACGTCCACGAGCGGCGTGACCCGTCCGTCAAGCGGATCTATCCCGACGGCATGCACGCCCCCATCGTCGAGGGCCTGCGCCGCGAGCTCGGCGGCGGCGTCTCGGCGCGCGTCGCGACGCTCGAGCAGCCCGAGCACGGTCTCTCAGAGGAGGCGCTTGCCGAGACCGACGTCCTCACCTGGTGGGGTCACGCGGCGCACGATCAGGTCGATGACGAAGTCGTGCAGCGCGTGCACGCGCGGGTGCTGGACGGAATGGGCATCGTCGTCCTGCATTCGGGCCACTATTCGAAGATCTTCAAGCGGCTCATGGGCACGACATGTGCCCTTCGCTGGCGGTCGGACCCCGGTGGCGAACGAGAGGTCATCTGGACGGTCAACCCGGCGCATCCGATCGCCGCGGGCATCCCGCAGCCGATCGTCGTCCCGCACCAGGAGATGTACGGGGAGTTCTTCGACATCCCTCCACCAGGTGAGCTGATCTTCATCAGCTCGTATGAGGGAGGCGAGGTGTTTCGCAGCGGCTGCTGCTACCAGCGCGGCGCGGGAAGAATGTTCTACTTCGGTTCCGGCGACCAGGAGTTTCCCGTGTACCACCAGACGGACATCCAGCGTGTGATCGCGAACGCGGTCGCGTGGTGCGGCTGGACTGCGAAGGTCAACGACCTGCCTTCTGCACGGCAGGGGAAGTCCCAGCGAAACTGGTATATGTGAAATCCAGGGCCTTTGGCGAGATAGGCGCCGCCGTCGTGGGAACCGGATTCATCGGCGTGGTGCACGTCGAAGCGCTGCGAAGGCTCGGAGTCCAGGTTTACGGCGTCGTCGGCTCCAGTCGTGAGCGCGCCGCCTCGCGTGCACGCGAGCTGGGCCTGCCCCCGGCCTATGAAAGCTTTCAGGCCATGCTCGACGATCCGCGCATCGACGTGGTCCACATCACGTCGCCGAACCACCTGCATCACGAGCACGCGAAGGCAGCGCTCGCGGCCGGCAAGCACGTCGTATGCGAGAAGCCGCTGGCCATGACCTCGACCGAATCGGCGGACCTGTTGCAGCTGGCCGAGGAGAGCGGACGCGTGCACGCGGTCAACTTCAACCTCCGCTTCTACCCCGTGTGCCAGCATGTCCACGGCCTGATCGCGGATGGCGCTCTCGGCGATGTGCGCCTCGTTTCCGGCCATTACCTGCAGGACTGGCTCCTTCTCGACACCGACTGGAACTGGCGAGTGGACCCCGGACTCGGCGGCGATCTCCGTGCGGTGGCCGACATCGGGTCGCACTGGATGGACATGACCACGTTCCTTTGCGGCGCGAAGATCACCGCCGTGATGGCCGACCTGACGACGTTTATCAAGCAGCGGAACGCGCGCGAGGTCAAAACCGAAGACGCGGCCACGATCCTGCTTCGATATCAAAACGGAGCTCGCGGCGCGCTCGCTGTCTCCCAGGTGAGCCCGGGACGCAAGAATTCACTCATCTTCGAGATCGACGGCTCGACCTCCGCGGCGGCATGGAACTCTGAACGGCCAGACGAGCTGTGGATCGGACATCGGGGACGTCCGAACGAAATCCTCCTTCGCGACCCGGCGATCCTCAATGAGCAGGGACGCCGGGCGACGAGGCTGCCCGGCGGTCATGCGGAGGGATTCGCCGACACCTTCAAGGCGTTGTACGCGACGGTATACAGAGCGGTCGGTTCCGGGGCGCGCGGGGACGGCTACCCGACCTTCGCCGACGGCCACGACGAGATGCTGGTCTGCGAGGCGGTCGCGCGCAGCTCACGGGAGCAGCGCTGGGCCGAGGTCGATCGCTCGCGGCGCGCGGTCGGCACGCGCAAATGAAGCTCGGGCTGCTGACGGCGGCGTTCCCAGACCAGAGCCTGGAGCAGGTTGCGCGGTGGGCGCACGAAAGCGGCTTCGACGCGCTCGAGATTGCATGCTGGCCTTCGAGCGGAGGCGAGCGCCGCCGCTACTCGGGCGTGTCCCACATCGACGTCGAGGACTTCGACCCGAAGGCGGTGCGCAAGCTGCTGGCCCGTTACAACCTGGAGATCTCCGCGCTGGCTTACTACCCGAACAACCTGGACCCTGACGCCGCCGCGCGGGAAGCGGCAAACGAGCACCTGCGCCACGTGATCGAAGCCGCGCAGCGCCTCGAGGTCGACATCGTCGGCACCTTCGTCGGCCGCGACCAGCACCGCTCGGTGCAGGAGAACCTCACAGAATTCCAGCGTGTCTGGCCGCCGATCGTGCGCTTTGCGCGCGAGAGGGACGTGAGGATCGCGATCGAGAACTGCCCGATGATCTTCTCCGCCGACGAGTGGCCCGGCGGTCGCAACCTCGCCTACTCGCCGGCGCTTTGGCGCCGCCTCTTCGAGATCGTCCCCGACGAGAACTTCGGGCTGAACTTCGATCCGTCGCACCTCGTGTGGCAGTTCATCGACTACACGCGTGCCGTGAGGGACTTTGCGTCCCGAATCTTTCACGTGCACGCAAAGGACATGGAGGTGGATCGCGACGGGCTCTACGAGCAGGGAGTGATGTCGCTCGGCATGGGGTGGCAGGTGCCGCGGCTTCCCGGCCTCGGCGAGGTTCGCTGGGACCGATTCCTCAGTGCGCTCTACGCCATCGGCTACGACTGGGTGGTCTCCATCGAGCACGAGGATCGCAAGTTCGAGGGCGAGCTCGAGCTGGTCCAGCGGGGATTTCTGCTCGCCCGCGACACGCTGCGACCGCTCATCGTCTAGCCGCGATCAGAAACGCGGCGGACATGCTGAGCGCGACCACCGCGAGCACCGCCGGCGCCCAGGCGACGCTTGTCTGGGCGATGACGATGCCGATCGCGCCGGGCCCCGCGACGCCGCCGATCGAAGCCGCCGGAAAGAGCCACGAGGTAGCGCGCGAATCGCCCGGCCTGAGCTTCGCGAGCCACACGATTCCCGTCGGAAAGATGGGGGCCAGCGCCAGCCCGGTCACGATGTAGGCCCAGGGCGCCGCGGCTCCGATCGACGCGACGATGAGGGCTACCGTGGCCGCGGCCGATCCCGCCAGCACGATCGTCGCCTCACCGACCTTGGCGGGCACGAGCGTGATCAGCAGTCGACCCGTCACCAGGGCAAGCCAGAAGCCCGACGTCACCGTGGCGGCATCGTTCGAATTGAGGCCGACCGACTCGAGGTGCGAGGTCATCCATCCGCCCGTCCCGTTCTCGACCGCGACGTAGAGCACGAACGCGCAGATGAAGATGCCGACGAGGACCCCGGGCCGGAGTGGCAGGTCGACCACAACCGGCATGCGCCCGGAGATGCCGATGGCACCGGGTATGAGTGCCAGCCAGACCAGGGCGGCAAAGAGGTAGAGCGCCGAGAAATGGTCGGCGGCAAACGTGGCCACGAGGATCGGGCCGGCCACCGCGCCTGCCGAGTAAGCCCCGTTGAGCGCGTTCAGCAGCGCGGCGCGGCGCGCGCCCTCGCTGTAGGCGACGAGCTGGTTGAGCCCGAGGACGAGCATGCCGAACCCCAGACCGACGACGAACACCGCCGCCAGAAACGCCGGCCACGCGAAGGCGATGGCAATTCCAGCAAGGCCGACGCTCACCACGCCGGTGGCGACCATCACCGTCACGCGGGCGGGCAGGCGCTCGAACGATCGCATGGCGATGAACACACCCGGCAGCGCGCCCGCGAAATGCACACTGATCGTCGCGCCGGCCACGGGAAGGCTGACGCCGAACCGCCGGCTCAAATGCTCCAGCAGCGGCCCATAGCCCCCGACGACCATGCCCATGAGCAAGAAGGTCGCGGCGACGGCCGCGATCGCCCCCCGGGAGAGGACGACTCGCGTCAGGACTGCATCGCCAGGCGGTAGCGTGGCGAGGGGACGGGACCATCGAGCAGAGGGTCGCGAGTCTCGCGCATCCAGCGCCACAGCTCCTCGCTCAGCTGCTTCTCGACCGCGGCTATCTCGGCCATACCCGCGAGGTTGTTCTGTTCCAGAGGGTCTGACTCAAGGTCGAAAAGCTCGACCACGTTGGCTCGGTCCTTCGAGTAGCGCGAGGGGTCGGCGCGAAAGATGGGACCGGCCTGGATGTCGCCCGGCACCTCGACGGCAAAGGCCGACTCGAAGTTGCGGATGAACTTGTAGCGGTGGGTGCGGACGCAGCGCATCGGGTCGTAGTAGCTGTGAAAGGTCTTCTCGGCGAAGATCATCTCGCGGGGTTCGTACGCCTCGCCTCGCAGCAGTGACAGCAGCGACCGCCCCTGGATGTTGCCGGGGTGCTCCACGCCGGCCGCGTCGAGGACGGTCGGCAGGACGTCGATGTTGCTCACGAGCTGGGGCAGAACAGCGCCCGCCTCGAGCCCGCCGGCCGGCCAGCGCATCAGCAGCGATACCTCCAGGCCCGGGTCGTAGAGGGTGCATTTCGCGCGTGGCATCGCCACTCCGTGGTCGGTGGTGAAGATGACCAGGGCCTCGTCGGCCCGGCCGGCTTTGTCCAGCGCGGCCAGAACGCGGCCGGCTGCTTCGTCCATCAGCCGGATACCGGTCTGAAGCCCGGCGATCTCCGCGACGGCTTCAGGGCCGTCGGGTAGATAAGGCGGGATGTCGATGGCGTCCGGCGGGCCGCCTTCGACCTTCGGATACGGCCGGTGCGTCTCCTCGAAGTTGATCTCGAGGTAGAACCGGCGATCGTGATTGCGTCCCAAGACCTCCTCCACCTCGGAGGCGATCGCCGAACCTGTCATGTCCGCGTGGTGGCGGGCAAAACCAAGTCGCGCGGGGTGGAGAGAGACGTGCTGGCCGCCGAACAGGTGGGCCTCGAATCCCTGCCCCGCGAGAATCGCCGCCGTGTGGGGAATGTTCGGGCCGAGCTCCCAGTCAAAACCAGGGTGCGCGAGCCCCATCACGCCGTTGTTGTGGGGATAGCGTCCCGAGGCCAGGCTGGCCCGGCTCGGGCTGCACTGCGGGGCCGTGCAGAAGGCCTGCGCGAACCTGGCACCGGACGCCGCCAGTGAGTCGACGTTTGGGCTCACCACACTCGACCGGCCATAGCAATGGAGATGGCGGCCGATGTCGTGCGTGGTCATCAGGACCACGTCCCTGGCGGCCGCCATCGCTACGCGCCGGTTACTCGGCTATCCCTTGACCGATCCGCTCGTGATGCCTCGCACGAAGTACCGCTGCAGGAAGATGAAAACTGCGAGCGGCAGCGCCATCTGCAGCACGGCCGCGGCGGTTAGGAATTGCCAACCACCACCGAGCGACGTGACGAGCTGCGTGATGACCACCGTGAAGGGGCGGTTCGGGCTGGTGCCAAGGTAGGTCAGGGCGACCAGCAAGTCGTTCCAAACTCCGAGGAAGACAAATATTGTCAGCGACGCGATCGCGGGGATGGTCATCGGCACCGCAATGCGAAGGAATCGCACCGCGTGGCCTGCACCGTCGACCTCGGCCGACTCGAAGATCTCCCGCGGCAGGCCGCCCAAGTAGTTGCGGAGCAGGAACACCTCGAACGGCAGGCCGTAGCCCGAGTGGGCAAGCCAGACGGCGACGATCGTTCCGTTGAGCCCGACGACCTTGAAGAATTGAAGCACCGGGATCAGCGTCATCTGGATCGGCACGACCATCAGTCCGACGATGACGATGAAGAACAGGTTCTTTCCTCGGAAATTCATCCAGGCGAAGGCGTAGGCGCCCATGGTTGCGATCGCCAGTTGGATGACGGTGGCCGGGACCGTGATGAGGACGCTATTGACGATCGATGGGACGACGCCTTCGATGTTGAGGACCTGCTGATAGCTCGCGAGACTGAAACCGTGTGGCGGAAACAAGGTCGTCCACCAGCCAGCCTGGCCCATGTCCGACACCGAACGGAACGAGTTGATGCTCATTCCGATCGTGGGCACGATCCAGACCGCGCAGAAGATGATGATCACAAGGTGGAGCGGCAGCCGCTGCAGGCGATAGCCCAGCCTGTCGAGCGCCGACACGCCCGCAACGCCGGTTTCGCGACGAGTCGTAACCTGCTCTGCGCTCATCGCTGCTCCTCCTGTTGCTGGAAGCGCCGGATGTTGACAATCAAAAGCGGCACGATGGCGAGGAAGAGGACTACGCCGACCGCCGCCGCGCGACTGTAGTGGTTGTGCTCGAGCTGGCTGAACATCTGGGTCGCGATCACGTCGGTGTCGTATGCGCCGTTCGTCATCACGTAGACGATGTCGAACGTCTTGAGTGCGTTGATGATCATCGTCGTGCCGACGACGGTGATCGTCGGCCAGAGCAGTGGGGTGACGATGAGCTGGACGATGCGGAACTCGTTCGCGCCGTCGATCCTGGCCGCCTCGAGGACCTCGGTGCTGATCGCCTTGAGGCTGGCCGAGATGATGACCATGCAGAAACCTGTGATGGTCCAGATGCCGACAAAGATCAGGGCCGCGTTGTTGGTGGTGGAGTTGACGAGCCACGCCACCGGTTGCTGTCCGAACGATCCCAGCAACGCGTTGAGCGTTCCTGTCTGGGGCGTTCCCGGAGGCTGGTAGTCGAACATGAACTTCCAGATGATCGACGCGGCCACTGCGCTGATCGGCACCGGGAGGAAGATGGCGATTTTGGCCAGCGATTCGTATCGGACGCGGTCGAGAAGGATCGCGATCACGAGGCCCAAAAAGACGCTGATGCTCGTATAGAAGACCAACCACAAAAGGCTGTTGCGCAGCGAGGTCAGGGTGTCGGGAAACGTGAAGAAGTACTTGTAGTTGGCGAGCCCTATCCAGTCGGTGTCGTCATTGTTCCGGAAGCTGATGACGACGGTGCGAAGGAGCGGGTAGACCATGAACACGGTGGCAAAGCCGACCGCGGGCAGGGCCCAGAAATAGGGTCGGATCCACTTCTGAAGCGTGTCGGACAACCGCTCGATGATCTGCTCGCCGACGATGATGTAACCGAGGAGAGCCAGCGGAACCGCAATTACGGCGATGACCGCTGTGATGATCTGATTGCCCACCGCCTACCTCCTTCTGAGGGTGCTCAGGCCCAGGGCGGAGTGCATCCGCCCTGGCCGATTCAGCACCACCAAAGCGCTACCTAACTCGTAGCGTATGCGGCCGCCTGGACCTGGTCGAGATGCTTCAGTTGAGCATCCAGGCTCGACGGGTCACGGGTGACGTTGAGCAACGACTGCCAGAAGGCCTTCTGCATGTCGGAGGGCATGAAGTCCCCCGCCGTGACGAGCAGGTTCTTGGCGCTGCCGGCGACGTCGGCCGCGCGCTTGAAGATCGGGTCCGTGTAGTTAAGAGTCTTGATGGCGCCCAGCGTGCCGCCGTCGTTGACCCAGATCTGCTGCGCGTCCTTGGTCGCCATGTACTGCATGAGCTTCCGGGCCGCGGGCGTGTCGTTGTACATCGCGAAGTTGTCGTAGAAGCCGTTGACGTTGCCGTCGTACTGCGAGTTACCCATGCTCGGGTGAGCAAAGAAGTCGAAGTCGGTGCCGGCCTTCAGGTTCAGGCTCGGGAAGTCCTGCTGGAAGAAGGAGGTGATGAACGTCGCTTGCTCGAGGAACAAGCAACCGGCCGGGGTCTTGAACATCGGGTCGCCGGCCTTGCCGAAGTTCGTCGACAGGGCAGTGTTCGAGCCGCCGTACACATTGGCGGCGGAGACTTCCTTGAGGAAGGTCTGGTAGCCGAGCTTGATCTCGGGCGAGGTGAACTTCTGCTTGCCCTGGATCCAGTTCGTGTAGACCTGGTCACCGGACTGCCGCATGATGATGTTGTCGATCTGGTCGCTCGCCGGCCAGCCCGACGCCGCACCTGACTCAAACCCCGCGCAGAAGAGCTTCTGTGCTCCGTACTGCGAAGGATTGATCGCCAGCAGGTCGTCGAACGTCTTCGGAGCCTGCCCGGTGAAGGCCTTCTTGTTGTACCAGAACAGGCCCTTGACCTGGGTCTTGACCATCAGCTCGTAGTGCTTGCCGCCGATGATGCCGATATACACGTCGTCAGAAGCGCCGCCAGGCGCCGTGGTCAGCGCGGGATACGTGTTGTCCTTGTAGGCGCTGAACTGGTCCCCCAGTGCCGTCTCAATCGGCTTGATCGCGCCTTTGCTGACCCAGCTCTTGACCTGGACCGGGTCAGTGGGCCCAGGGGCGACGTCGGGCAGGTCCGTCCCGGCCGCGATGCCGTTGGCGATCTGGTTCGTCGAGTCGCGGTTGGTCGTGAGGTGGACCTTGATGCCCGTGCTCGACTGGAACGGCGCCAGGACGTCGCGGAACGCTTTGAGCTCCGCGCCTCCCCAGGCCGTCCAGACGGTGACGTCGGTCGACGACGCGCTCTGGTTGCTGCTCGAGCCGCCCGTCGAACAGGCTGCCACGAGAAGTAATGCGCCGAGACTCAGTGCGATCGCCCTAGAGCTCAGCCTCGCTAAGACCTCGGCCATTGCGTGATTTCCTCCCAAAAACGACCCCAGCTGGGGCGCGTTCGCCCGGTTGACGACACGCCAAGACGAACGTTCGCCTTAGCCGACGGTTCGGATACTAGTTCGCACCTGGGGCATTGTCAACTTCAGGCTTGGGCCTGCCCAGGCTCCGCGCCGGCCGCGCGCAGGGCGCACTAGCATCGACCGGATGAGAGACGCCCTCAGGTTTCCCGACGGCTTTCTATTCGGCGCGTCGATCTCTGCCTACCAGACCGAGGGTGGCAACAGCAACACGGACTGGTGGTGGTGGGAGCACATCGCTGCCACGCCGTGCAGCGAGCCGTCGGGTGACGCCTGCGACTTCTACCACCGCTATCGAGAGGACATCGCGATGCTCGCGGGCTTCGGGCTGAACTGCTTCCGGTTCGGTATCGAGTGGGCACGCATCGAGCCGGCCGAAGGCGAGTTCTCCCGCGCTGCCCTGGCCCATTACCGCCTAATCCTCGACGCGTGCCACGAGCACGGCATCACCCCGCTCGTGACCTTCGACCACTTCACGGTCCCGCGCTGGCTGCACGAGCACGGTGGCTTCGCGGCCGAGAACTTTCCCGCGCTCTTCGAGCGCTACTGCGCCCGCGCCGCCGAGGCGCTCGGGGATCGCATCGCCTACGCGTGCACGATCAACGAGCCGCAGGGCCTCGGATCGAGCGGGTGGCTGCTGGGCATCAACCCGCCGGGCCACACCGACGACCGCGAGGGTGCGCAGCGGGCGGTTGACAACCTGCTCGAGGGTCACCGGCGTGGGGCGGCGGCGATCCGCTCGCGGGCAGGGATACCAACGGGGATCACGCTCGCGCTTCCCGACCTCCAGTACGAAGACGGTGCCCAGCCGGGCTCCTCCTCCCTCGAGCTGGAGTCGCGGGTGAGCGACTGGTTCTTCGAGCTCGCGCGCCAGGACGACTTCGTCGGCGTGCAGACGTACACACGGTTCAGATACGGCCCGGAGGGGCCGCGCAGCCCAGGCCACGACTGGAGTGACAGCACGCGCTACCTGGTCGAAACCGACGAGACGACGCAGATGGGCTACGAGTACTACCCACGCGCGATCGGCGGCGCGATTCGCCGCGCCCAGCGCAGCTGCCCTGGCGTGCCGATCCTGGTCACCGAAAACGGGATCGCAACCTCCAACGATGAGAAGCGGATCGCGTACATCGACACGGCCTTGCGCGAGGTTCTGGCTTGCCTCGCGGAGGGCATCGACGTCCGCGGCTACCTTTACTGGTCGCTCCTGGACAACTTCGAGTGGGCGCTCGGCTACGCGCCCACGTTCGGACTGGTCGCGGTCGATCGCCAGAACTTCACCAGGCATCCCCGGCCAAGCGCCTCCTGGCTGGGTACCGTCGCCAGGGCCAGGGCACTGAGCGGGGTGGCTGAATCCGTGTGATGATCGCAACACCAAAGTGATCCGCCCGCCGGTCGAAGCCAATTCCGGTCTTGCCGCGGTCCTCCGCGGCGTGATCGCGGACTTTCAGCACGCGTCGGGCGCGGAAATCGTTTCCGTCTTCCTTTATGAAGAGTCGACCCATACCTACTACGCGCCGTTCGCGACTGGACAGCCGCAGGAGAGCCTCCTCGACTCGCTGACCGACATGCATGAGCAGCTCACCCGCTACCTTTCAGACGAGCGGCAGGGCAAGGTGCCGGACGAGCTCGGCGTCCACCAGTACGGATCGACCGTCTGGCTTACCGTCACACGCCAGCGCCTGGTCGCGCGCAATGCGCCGGCGGAGATCGACTCCACCTTCATCCGCCGCTACCAGGTCCAATCGACGCTTGGCCTGCCACTGCTGGTCGGCGACCGGCTGCTCGGCCTGATCTACCTGAACTACCGCAATCGGGAGCGCGCCCCGGACGACAGTCGCCTGCGAGAGCTCGAGCGGCGCGCCTCGACGGCGGCGGCGCTCATCCAGAGCGCGCTCGAGGGCGCCGAGCGATCGGCGCTGGACGGCCTCTCGCGCCTGACCTCGCTGCTGACGACGCCCATCGGCGACGCGCGGACCGACGCCAAGGAGCTGCGTCGGCTCTTGTCGATCGCCCTCGCCGACCTGCTGATGGCAAGCAACCTCGACGGCGCGGCCATCTACCAATTCGGGCACCAGCGGTCCCACCTCGAGCTGGTCACGGCGCACCTGCGGGTCGCGGCGCCGACGCGGGTCGACCGAGTCGACGCTTCGACCGCCTGGGAATCGGCCCTGCACAAGACGCTCGACGAGGCGACCGCCGAGGCGGACCTGCATCCGGTCGCCAGCTACGCGCTCGGCCAGCCGGACGAGCCGCACGGCTATCTGGTCTTACTCAGCCGGGACCCCCTCGCGACCGTGCGCCGCGCCCCTTCGACCGACGAAATGTTGAGGGCGGGCGCGCAGCTCATCGGTGGAACGCTCGCCTCCCAGCGGTTGATCGGCGAGCTCGAGAACAGCAACCGGCTGCTCAGCGCGCTGGGCGACATGACGGCCGCCATGCTCAAGCCGGGGGCCACGCGGCACGAGGTGATCGACGCGGTGGTCGGGCACCTGACCGATTCGCAGGTGCCGGAGTTCGACTTCAACTTCGCCACCGTCTACCTGCTCGAGGAGCGGGACGACGGCGCGATGGTCGTGCGCATGGCCGCGGGCGCAGCCACAGGAGCGGCGATCGATGTGGCGGAAGCCCCGCGCGGAAGCTCGCGCGGAGCTCAGGCGCGGGTGCCGCGATGGGCGCTGGAGGAAGACCGCCTCCTCGCCGCGGACGACGTGCTCCTCTACTCGGCACGCGCGTGGCAGACGGTGATCGTCGGCCCGATGCCCGCCGCGGACCATGCCGACATCATCTCGGGAGGCATACCAGTCCAGTCGGCCTGGACCGAGGTGCCCGTCGTATACAGCAACGGCACAGTGCTGGGCAAGGTGCTGGCGTGCCTCATCGGTGAGAAGGATCGTCCGCGCGGCGAGGAGGATGCGCCCTTCACGCTCGCCGGCGAGGTCTTCGAGCGAGGTGGGCACAAGGACCTGGTGCGAATCTTCGTCCCCTTCGGCACCGATCCGTCGGGACGCGCGAGCGGAGTGCTCGAGGTCGGCTATCACCGCTCTGACGCGCGCCGGCCGGACTGGGGCCAGGTAGAGGCCCTTCGAGCGGCCGCCGGGCAGCTCGCGGTGGCGGTCGAGACGGCGCGGCTCTATGAGGAGGCGCAGCGGCACGCCGAGCAGCTCGAGCTCGTCGCCGACGTGAGCAAGGCGATCGCAAGCTCGATCGACCTCGACCAGACGCTCACCCTCGTGGCCCAGAACCTGGTGCGACTCGTCGACGCATCGTTGTGCCAGATCGCGCTCTATGAAGAGGACCGCGAGGGCTGGTACGGCGCAGCCGCTTCGGACCTCGAAGAGCTCTGGCGGCGCCAGCACGGGGAGCGCTCCCAGACTTCGTTCCTGTTCGATGTCCTCGACCGCGAAGAGCCGGTCGTGATCGAGGACACGTCGGTCAGCGCCGACGTCGATCCCGCATACGTGCGCACGTTTGGCGTGCGCTCGCTGATGGCGCTGCCGCTGATCGCCGACGAGCAGGCGATTGGCGCTGCCGTGCTGGCCGAGCGCAACCGCAACCGGCGCTTTCGCCCCGATGAGGTGCAGCGCGCGCAGGCGCTGGCGGTGCAGGCCGCGGTGGCGATCAAGAACGCGCGCTTGCACGCGCTCGCCGAAGAAGAGCGCCACCTGCAAAAGGACTTCGTGCTCATCGGCTTTGGGCAGTGGGGGCAGAAGGCGTACCAGCACCTGCTCACGCTCAAGCAGTTCTTCAACTTCCGCACGCTCGTGGTGGAGCAGGATTCGCCGGGCGCACGGGATCGGCTCGGGGTGAAGGAAGAAGAAGTCAGGACGCATGGTGACTCCTTCTACTGGGACAGCCACGGCTCGCCGGCACACGACCAGCTCGAGCGCGAGCTGGAGTCGAGCTCTTACGTCATCACCTACATCGCGACCCCCGCCGCGACGCACCTCCAGACGCTCGCGCGCTACTACGACCTCAGCGACGTGGTCCTGATCGAGAAGCCGCTGGGCGCTCCGCCGGACGAATACCGCAAGTTCCTCGACACGGCGCCCGGCGGCGTGGAGATCGTCGCGGCCGACCACTACTACTTCAAGCTCGAGGTCCGCCTCCTCGCGATGCTGCTGACGGAAGAGCGCACGCTTCGCAACTTCCTCGACAGCGTGGAAGAGATCCGGATCGAGATCCTCGAGGAGCAGCCGCTCACGGGCGCCGCGGCTGACATCGGCGTCGTCGCCGACCTGATTCCTCACGCCTTCGCCATCATCTCGCTGCTTACACCGATCGACCGCATCAAGCTCGATGAGGAGGCGCCCCTGCTCATCGGCCGCCACGAAGGTTTGACCGGCCAGCGCGAAAGCTACGCGCGGATGAACGCTCACTTCGACTATCAGGGCCGCGCGGTGCGCTTGGTGATCGAGGTCGGCAAGGGAGCCGAGAACGCGAAGTGGATCAAGCTCAGCGGCGAGAAACGCGCGGCCGGGCGCAGCCCGAGCTACAAGTTCGATTTCGGCAAGGGGGAGGCGATCGACGGCACGCAGGCGACCGTGCGCGCCGCGGTGCGACGCATCCGCGAGCCGGGCGTCCCTGACAACGCGCACCTGAACATGCTCCGGCACGTGATCGAAAAGCGGCATCCCGCGGTCGGCATCCTCTCGATTCGCGAGGCAATTCGCGCAAACCAACGCGTCCGCGACCTCGAGGCGATGGCGGTCGAGCTGCTGGCGCGAGAAGAGTGGACGAGCTATGCACTCGGATCACGGCCTGCATTCGAAGCGTCGGCAAAAACAACCGCGATAAGCAGCGCCAACTAGCGCCTGTTAAGGCACACTGCCCGGCCGATGATTTCGGCCGGGCAGCTGATCTCCGAGCGCGTGATGCTCAAACGCGACCGTTTTTTCAGCGTGTCCGCGAGGGACGGATCGATGAGGCCCGGCGAGTTTCGCGGAGACGGCCTGTGGGACGGCGACACACGAATCCTTTCCACGCTGCGATTGCTGATCAATGGCATCGAGCCGCGGGCGGTGCATTTCGAGACCGATGACAGCTCGGCGACCTTCGAGCTCGAAACCGTCGGCGTGCACGTGTCCCGTGTGCGGTTCATCGAGTCGGGAATGCACGAAAGAATCACGATCACCAATCCGGGCGCGGCGACTGTCGATGCGGTGCTCGAGATCGAGGTCGCGGCCGATTTCGGCGCGATGCTCGGAATTCGAGGGGCGGTGCCGAAGCTTGCGGCGCCGCAGCCTTTGCCGCCGGTCAAGACCGTTGACGGGGTGCGGTTTGAGCATTCCCACGGTGGAACTCGCGTGCTCGCATTTCCCGAAGGCCTGAAACACCAGATGCGCCTCTTGCCAGGCGACGAGTTCACGTTGCGTCTCGACGTCGTTCGCGACATGGGAGAGCCGATCATCGATTTCGTCGCCGGTCTCGACGAAGCCAGGGCGGCCTATCCCCGATGGGTGGCGGAGTGCATGTCCGTGCACACCGACAACCCGGCGCTCAACGAGCTCCTGGAGCAGGCCACCGCGGACATCCGCATGCTCTGCAACCGATACGAGACTGGGATCTATCCGACGGCAGGACTGCCCTGGTTCGCGGTGCCATTCGGCCGCGACTCGCTGATCAGCTCGATCCTTCTGCTCCACTTCAACCCCGACCTGGCGCGCGGCGTGCTGCGCTACCTTGCCAAGCACCAGGGCACACGCGTCGACGACTACAGCGAAGAGCAGCCCGGCAAGATCCTCCACGAGGTGCGCGACGGCGAGGTGGTGGAGCGCGGTCTGTGGCCGCACATCCTGTACGGCACGGTCGATGCGACCGCGCTCTTTCTTTGCGCACTGACCGAGACAGAGACCTGGACTCACGACCACGGGTTCGCGGACCAGCTCTGGCCGGCGGCCGAAGCGGCGCTTCGGTGGTGCACGGACTACGGTGACTCCGACGGCGACGGGTACCTCGAGTACATGGGCGGTCTCGCGCGCAACGAAGGCTGGAAGGACTCCGACAGCTCGCTCACCAACACCGACGGCACTGACGCATCGCATCCCGCCGCGCTGTGCGAGGTGCAGGCATACCTGCATCGGGGGCTGGTGGGCATGTCGCGGCGCAACCCCAGGCTCAAGGAGCACGCCACCGTCCTCAAGCGGCGCTTCAACCACGACTTCTGGATGTTGGACTCGAAGTACATCGCTCAGGCCCTCGATGGCTCGAAGCACCAGGTGCAGGCTGTCACTTCGAACCCCGGGCACTGCCTGTGGATGCGAATCCTCGACCGCGTGAAGGCGGGGCACGTGACGCGGCGCCTGCTTGCGCCCGACATGTTCTCGGGCTGGGGCATCAGGACTCTGTCCGAGCGCGCCGTGAACTACGACCCGTGCAGCTACCACAACGGTTCGGTGTGGCCCTTCGACTCCGCGCTGGCGGTGGCGGGGATGCGGCAGTACGGATTCGCCGCCGAGGCCGAGCGAGTCGCTCGCGCGCTCATCGAGGCGTCGATCGAGCTTCCTCTGCGCCGGCCCCCAGAGCTCTTTTGCGGCGACGAGCGCGCGCCGGGCGAGCCGCCCAGTGAGTACTGGAACACCTGCACACCGCAGCTGTGGTCGGCGGCCGCGATGTTCGCGTGCGTCGCCTCCATCCTTGGGCTCGAGGCGAACCCGAGCCGCAAGACGCTGCGCATCGCACCCATCGAGACAGGCCTGTGGAACCGAATCGAGGTCACCGGATTACATTTCGCCGGCCAGCGCATCGACTTCGCGGTCGAGGGCACCAAGGTGAAGGCCGGCCGCCTTCCCGCGGGAGTGCGAATCAGCTGATCGGCGGCTCGCTCTGCTGGGCCTGCTCGATCGCACGCTCGTACACGTTCAGATAGCCGCCCGCCATCTGCGCCGGGCCAAAACGCTTGGCGGCCACGTCGGCGCAGCGCTTCAAGTCGATCTCCTGCCAACGTTTGACTGCGTCGACCATGCCATCGACGTCATCGACCAGAAATCCCGTCACGCCAGGTTCGACCAGTTCCGGTGCTGCGCCATGCGAGAAAGCGATCACCGGCGTGCCGCTGACCATCGCTTCGACCATCGCGAGCCCGAAGGGCTCTTCCCACTCGATGGGAAACAGCAGCGCCTTAGCCTTTGCAAGCAGCGTTGCCTTTTCAGCGCCTTCGACGTTCTCGCGCCACGTGACCTGCCCGTTGAGGTTGGGCTTGACCTTCTCTTCGAAGTAGCGACGCGATTCCGGATCGACCTTGCCGGCGAGCACGAGCGGGATGTTGAGGCGCTTCGAGACCTCGATCGCATGGTGCTGGCCCTTGTCGGGGTTGATGCGCGCAAGCTCGACCACGTAATTGTCTTTTTCTTCCGGTTTTGTGATCGGCGAGTACTCGGCGGGATCGACCGCGTTGTGCACCACTCCACTCCACTCCACGCCCGCGACCGTGGCCTGCTGAGCGCGGCTGATCGCGACCAGGTTCACCTGCCGGGCCACGGAGCGCAGGAAATCTCCCTCGGCTTCACTGAGAGCACCATGGAGCGTCGCCACAACCGGCGACTGCAGTCGCGCCTGCGAGGCAACAAGGATCCCAGTGAGGCCTGTGTTGTCGTGGACGACATCGAAGGCGCGCCTGCGCACGGTCTCGTAGGCCCGATGGAGGAAGAGGTCGTGGCGCGGGATCTCGTCGTGCGTGCCGAGTGCCTGCTGCCAGCTCTCGGGAGCCAGCGCGAGGGATTCGAACAGTCCTTGCGACCCCTGCCGCCCGAGAACCGTGACCTTGTGCCCCCTTTCCGCCACCTCGCGCGCGAGGTTGTACACCATGAGCTCGATACCGCCGTAACCGGTGGGCGGGACAGGGAACCACGGGCTGACGATGAGCGCGATGCGACGAGGCTCCACATTTGTAAAACACCCCAGACAGAGGGATACGCAGGAACGCCGCCGAGAAAGGAAGTACCTGGTCCGGTCGGCGCGGGTAGCCGAACGTGATGGTCGATGCGATGGTCATGATCTGGCCCTCGTAGGTTTTGACCAACTGCCAGCGGAAGGGCGCCCCGGACCAGACCCACCCCGACACGCTCTTCACAGTGCTCGTCCCTGATCCACCCCGATCTCGAGCCAGGAAGGCACCCCACGCACCACCTCCAACCCGTCGACGTCCCCATCCACCACATGCCGCCCGTCCGGCTTCCTCTCCACCACCAACCTCACCTCATGCCTCCCCAGCCGCAGCTTCCGCAGCTCCAGCCGCGCGCACCACACCGGCAGCTCCGGCTCAAGGTAGATTCGCCCCGAGGGCACGTCCGGCTCGAGCCCCAGCAGGATGCGGACCATGTGCAGCACGGAACCCGCCGCCCACGCCTGCGGCACGTTCGCCATCCGGTACGGCACGGGCACCGCGAACTCGCTCTTGGGCAAGCCCGCGAAGAGCTCCGGCATCTGGATGTCCTCAAAGCACATCACCGCCCCGAGCAAACCGTCGAGGATTGTCCACGCCTCCTCCGCCATCCCGTACCGGCGCAGCCCCGCGGCCGCGATGACGCTGTCGTGCGGCCAGACCGAACCGCGCTGATACGAGTGCGGGTCGTACGAGGGATGGCGATCGGACAGCAGGCGCAGCCCCCAGCCGGTGAACATGTCGGGCTGCATCAGGCGCCGCCCCGCCGCACGTCCCCGCTCCTCGTCGAGGATCCCCATCCACAAGCTGTGTCCCGAGTTCGACACCACCGTGCGGACCGGCTTTTTGTTGCCATCGAGCAGGAACGCCAGCTCGCCCACATCGTCGAGCCAGAAGGAATCGATGAAGCGCCGCCGCAGCTCTGCCGCCTCGCTGCGCAGCCGAGCCGCCGTCGCGTGGTCGCCCCAAGCCTCGAAGAGCGGTGCGATTCGAGTCTTCGCGCCGTATACGTAGGCCTGCATCTCCGACGTGGCGATCGGCAGCTCGGGAAAGGCGCCGCCGTCGTCGAGCACGCCATCGTGCGCATCACGCCAGCTCTGGTTGCGATAGCCGCGCGGTGAGCGCGGCGCGTACTCCTGGAACCCGTCGCCGTCGCGATCGCCGTGGCGGTCGACCCATTCCAACGCGCGCTCCGCCGCGCCGCGGAAATCACCGAGCGCATCCGCATCGCCCGACCACCGAAAGTTCTCGGCCAGCAGCAACAGACATAAAGGTGTGGCGTCCGCGGTCCCGTAATAGGGCCGGTGCGGCACGATTCCGAAGTGCGCCCACTCCCCCACCCGAAGCTCGTGCGGGATCTTGCCTGGTTCGGCGTCGCGGTCGGGGTCGTCAACGTCCGACTGCCAGCGCGCCAGGTTTTCGAGCGTGCCCATCGCGACCGCGGGCTGCGCGACCATCGCCTGGATCGAAGCGATCAACGAGTCGCGACCGAACAGAGCCATGAACCACGGGAGTCCGGCCGCCGGCATCCACCTGTCTTCATTAGAAGTGCGCCCTGCGCGCGCCCGGCGCGAGGTGTCCTGCTCATGGAGGCGCAGCGCCGCGAAGTCCTCGATCGCGCGCTCACACGCAAACTGCAGCCTGATGTCGGTGGGCTCGATCTGCGAGACGGACTGCCGCCAGCTGCGCGTGTGGCGCAGCGGGTCCCCGTCGCCCGCCTCGAACACGCAGCTGGCCGCCATCTCGGGGATCTGCTCGTCGGAGGTGAGCAGGTCGTACTGCAGGCAGATCTTCCACTCCTGGCCCGGGACCAGGTCCGCGGGGATGCGCAGCGCTCCGTTTGCGTACGTCATGCCGCCCGCGGTAGTGAGCGCCCGGACCAGACAGCGGCGGACAAAATCGTCGTTCTGGTAACGCGACTCGAGGCTTGCCGGGCCCACCCACCACGTGTTCAAGTCGGCGCGTCTCTGCCACGAGCGGTAGCGGACCTCGAACAGGTCCGCGAAGTCACTCTCGAGTGCGACCTCGAGGAGCACCGTCACCGATGTGCGCGTGTACGTGTGGAGCGTGATGTCTTCATGCATCTGGTGCAGGCTGATCAAACGATCGAGCGTCAGCGCCACGCGTGCCTCGCGCATGTCGCCACCAGGGCCCGCGATGCTGTCGGCGACCATATGCCAGCGCGCGTGGCGAAACGAAAGCCTTACCGACGCCACCGAGTCGGGCCGCTTGCCGTTGAGCCTCAACTCGTGTCGTGAAACGAACCGCGTATCCGAATCGTAGAGACCGTATTCACCCTCCGAGCCGTGAGGGATCGCGCCCTGCTGGTCGGTGACGAGGAAGGTGGCGCCGTGATTGATCTTCACAGACGGGTGTGGATGGACGGCAGTGATCAGCGTCCGCCACGGCGCCATTTGCGTCTGGCCGTCGGCAAGCAATCGGGTCGGAGCTGTGGAGCGCGCGGACTTCGCGCGCGTGACTCGTTCGCGCTGGCTCATGCAGAGATACGACCTACGTTAGCCGCGTCTCGCCAGCTTCCGTAAAAGGCCGCCGCATGAAGAGCACCTGAAGACTCGCTTTGACTCTGGAAGGAACAAGGTGCTCGGAAACGACTTCGAGGACGAGATCACTCCCAACGGGACCGCGCAGGCCATCTTCACGGATGACAGCGCCAAGCCGGACGGGCTTTCCTTCAGCGGGTCTTACAAGGTCGTATTCCTCAGCTTCCCGTACGAGGGCTACGGAACAGCCGCGCAAAGGACGGATCTCATCAGCCGGATCTACACGTTCTTCGGTTAATGCAAACGCGGTAGAGGCTTCTACTACAAGGGCCGGCGGCGTGGCGGCCCTTCTCCTTCTGTGGGTACTGCCTGCTGGAAGGTGGTTAAAAAAGTGTGCCCCCAGCCGGGGAACCCACCGCGTCATCCAACGACCCGCAAGCCGACGGCGCTGACCAATCCACCCGTGTCCTCATCGTCGAGGACCACCGCGTCGTGGCCGAGGGGCTCTCCGCCCTGATCAACGATCAGGCCGACATGAAGGTCGTCGGCAACGTCGGCACGTTGGCGGAATGCGAGCCGGCGGCGGCGGAGGTAAAGCCGGACGTCGTGCTGCTCGACTTTCGGCTGCCCGACGGCACCGGTGCGGACGCCGCCGCTGCGATCCGCGGCATTCGGCCCGCGGCCAAGATGATCTTCCTCACGCGCGAAGACACCGACGCCGCGCGCTTTGCCGCTGTGCAGTCCGGGGCGAGCGCCTTCTTGCACAAGTCCAGGGCCGCGGCGGAGGTAGTGGCCGCGATCCGTGAGGTGGCGCGCGGCAAGATGTTGATCACCCCGCGCACCATCGCGACCCTGCTCGCCAAGCGGCGGGCGATCGAAGACCAGCTGGAGCGCCTCACGCCGCGAGAGAAAGAGGTGCTGAGGTTGCTGGCGGACGGCTACCCGAGCCGCTCGATAGCCGCCGAGCTCGGCATCAGCTACACCACCGTGCGGACGCACATCCGCAGCCTGGGCAGCAAGCTGGCCGTGCATTCCAAGCTCGAAGTCATCGTCAAGGCGCGCGAGCTCGGGCTGATCAGCTAGCCGCCTTCGGCACTGTCCTCCTGCGTCGGGGCCGCTGGCGGTGCGGAAGGTACGACCGATCGCCCACCCAGGGGGCCGGCGGGGCAGACAGCACCTGCGCGATCTGGTTGAGGATCGATGCGTATTTCGAGCGGATCAAACCGAACTTTTCCCAATGCGTATCGCCGTCCTGGACCCGGTAGCCGGCGGCCCTCAACCGGGCGATCGCCGCGACGTACTCGGCGCGCTCGATGATCGGATCGGTCGACGGCTGGAAGCGAAGAAGCCAGGAGATGTCTTCGACGAAGTGGTTGCCAATGGTCATCATGAGCTTTGCCGCCCCCACCGCGGGCTCGCCTTCCATCGAGCTGAGCACGAGCGCGGCGGCGTCCATCACCGCCCCGAACGAGTTGATCCATGCCTCGTTGTCGTGGCTGGACCGGAAATAGATGAGAAGCGGATAAGCCAGGTGGCTCTCCAGGACCATCGCGGACCACTTCCGCCACTCGTCGAACGTCTCCTTCAGGGCGCCGTCCATGCCTGGTAAAGCGGCTGTCTCGAGCAGCTGCACGGCGGACGCGGGCGCGCCCGCGAGCGCATCCAGCGCCACCACCGTCTCCTCGCGCGCGCGAAAGGATCCGTAGAGCTCGAAAAGCAGGGTGATGGCAAGAGCCGCGATGCCAACACCGCTGGCGCTCTCGAAGAAGATCACCGTACGCGCCAGACCCTCCTCGGGGACGAAGTCTCCGTAGGCGAGCGGAACCAGCGTCGTCGCCGAGACGTAAAACGAGGTCAGAAAATCCTCGAGGTGCGGCCTGAACTCGTCGCGGGCTGCGTCGATGATGAGCCCATAGCCGAGGATCAGGGAAAAGCCCCAGATCGCGAAAAGGGCGAGCAGCGCGAGGGGGCCAAAGAGGGCCAGGCGGGCCTCGCTTCGCTCGATACGGGAGCCGCGCAGGAAGACCCAGCGCCAGGCCCGCCACATGGGCCGGATGATCAGCCGCGCGAGCTGGAACTTGCGGACCGCCGGCCTAGGGAGCACGACCGACTGGAACAGGTCATAGGCGGTCACCGCGAGCAGGAGGATTCCCGCGGCGAGCTCGGCGGCCGATGCTGGACCACTCACGCGCTTTGAAACGCTACCTCAGTCCGCTGTATTCGCTCGCGGACTGAGCCCGCGGTCCTGAAGCAGGTCGAGGATCTCTCGCTGCTGCTGCAGCATCTCCTGCTGCTGCTCGAGCATCTTGAGCTGCTGCACGTTGATGGCATGAAGCGTGGTCAGGGTGATGTGGTCGGCCTCGGCGCGTGCGTCCTGGCTCGCCGAGATCACGTTCTGGCCGACGATGATGATCGGCAGCAAGACAAGCTGCAGAAACGACTGGCTCAGCCACGCGATGCCGACGTACGTGTCGCCTGTGAGGAAGGCATGGAGGGCCTGCGGAAGCGAGACGAGGGCGATTAGGACGAACAGGTATGCGGCCCACATGGTGCCCACGGCGCGCGTGATGTGAACGGCAAGCCAGCTGTTGAAGCGTCCGACCGTGCCCCCGCCGTGCACCTGCCGATGCACGGACCGCGAGGTGATGAGCCGCGGCTTGTGCTCGGCCGGGGCCTCCCTGGCGGCCGCGTACGCGGCCCGATGCTCCTTGCTGCTGATCCTTCGCTCGCGGTGATGCTCGGTCGTGCTGGGCTCGTCCATCTCGGCGCATAAACCTAAGACAATTGACCGTATGTCGAACCAGGTTTTTGAGGCGGTACGCACAGTCATGGCGGTGCGGGAGTACTCGGCCAAGGCAATTCCCGCGGAGGTCGCGCATCGAATCGTCGAGGCGGGCCAGCTCACGGCGAGCGCGTCGAACGTCCAGCCGTGGCACTTCGTGCTCGTCCGCGAGCGGGAGGGGCTGCGCAAGCTTGGGGCCCTCGTTCGCACCGGGCCCTATACGGCAAACGCCGGGGCGGCGGTGATCGTGGCCTACGAGAAGGAGAAGGGCGACTTCGGCATCTCCGACGCCAGCCGCGCCATCCAGTCGATGATGCTGGCCGCTTGGGGAGACGGCGTGGGCTCGAACTGGACGGGCTTCGCCGGCCGTCTCGACAACGTGCGGGTGGAGTTCGGCCTCCCCGACGCCTACGAGGTGCTGGCGGTCATGCCCCTCGGTTATCCGAAACGCAAGGTGATCGGCAAGAAAAAGCGCAAGCCGTTGAACGAGGTCGTGTCAGCGGAGCGCTTCGGCACGCCTCTCAGCTGACGAGGACGCGCGCCGCCAGCGAAACGGCGCGTCGAGGATGGCGAAAAGAGCGATGCCGATCAGCGTCGCCGCTCCGATGTACCACGGCCACGGGCCCAGGGCCTCCAGGAGCGTCGCGCTGGGCGGCTTGGCTCGAAGGTACATGTAGTCGGCACCGGTGATCGCGTCGACCACGCCGACGACCGCGGCGTAGGCGAACGTCAGCGCTGCGACCTTCAGCACGGACCACGGGCGTGGGTGGATCCGAAGTCCGATCACCAAGAGCAGCGCGGAGGCGACGACGCCGCCGTGGGCGATGTAGTACTGGAGGTAGGGGTAGCTCGGGAAATGCTGCGGCAGGTCCGGCGTTAGCAGCGCCTGGATGGTTCCCGCCAGACCCCAGAAATAGGTCACCTCCACCAGCAGCGGCAGCCGGCTCCACAACGCCGCAGCGGTGACGAAGATCGCCACGTCGCAGAGCTGCAGCGGAAGCGATTGGCCGAGCTCGCTGCCAGGCTCGCCGCCGGCCAGGAGGTAGACCCACCAGCTGACCTCGTCCACGACGAGCACCAGGGCGAGGACTTGGAGCCAAGCGCCCGGCCGGCGCCTCGCGGCGACGATGAGGACCACGGTCGCTGCGGCGATGACGACGAGCGCGCCGACATGCTCGGTCGCGAGGAGGTCGCTCATCCGCACGTCACGCCGGGGTCGTCACACTCCGGCGTGACGCCGAGGCGATGGAAGCGCGAGCGGCGCGCGGCGAACCAGCGGTAGAACGCCTCCTCGAACGCGGCGATGGGACGCCAGCGATACATCGTTGCCACGGCGCGCCAGCCGCCGCCGACCTCATGCAGGACGCGGTTGATGGCGGCGGCGCCCTCCAGGCGATGTGCGTCGGTGTCGACGGTCCAGGCTGCGCGGTCCGCCTCAGGCCGGGTGACGCCGTAGCGCTCGAGAGCGCCCGGTTCCTGGTTGGCAACGGTCAGCACACGGCCGGCCGGGGCGCGGCGGCGGACCCAACGCGCCATCCGCGTGCATACGCCTCAAGTGCCGTCGAAGAGGAGAACGATCTGTTCCGCTATGCGGACAACTATCCCAGTACTGGACGGCCCCTTCTGATCCTGAGGGCGGCCAGGGCCCCCATCAGCACGGCGGTGACGATGAGGATCCACCTGACCTCGGTGCTGATCGGGTCGGCCAGGCCGACCTCGATCGTGAACGGGATCCACGCCATGAAGAGGACGGTCCAGAGCGCGAGGTTGACGATCGTGAGCACCCGCATCGTGTCAATGCGATAACGCCCCCGCGGGCCGGCCTCCTCGGCTCCAAACAAAAGGAGGCGCCGCCAAGGCGACGCCTCCCGAGGAAGGAAAACTGTCAGCCCATCGCGCGACGTCGCATCCCTTCCGCCTCCATGGGCTCTTGCTCGTCGTACTCCATCGTGTGATCCAGAGCAGAGCGGTCTTTCAAGAGCGCCACGGCCGCAAAGCCGATGATGCAGCACAGCAGGATGTACAGGCTGATCATGTACGGGTTCTTGGCGGGAAGGAAAGTTTCGCCTGCCCAGATCCTGGTCGCGATGTACGGCGCGGGGCCGCCGGCGACGATCGACGCAAGCTGGTAGCCGAGAGACGCGCCGCTGTAGCGCAGCCGGCCGGTGAAGCTTTCGGCGATCAGGGAAGCCTGTGGGCCGTATTGCATGTCGTGCGGGATGAGCGAGACCGCGATCACGATGAATACGACCGCGGGGATGGCGGTGCTGTAGAGGCCGAAGTAGACGAAACCCCAGATCGCCATCACGACGATGCCGGCCATATAAATCGTCTTCCGCCCGACACGGTCCGACAGGTGGCCGAAAAGCGGAATGGTGAAGAACGAGACGCAGGCGGCGGCGCTGACCGCCCAGGTTAGGAACGGCCGGTCGAGCTTGGTCGCGGCGAGACCGAACGTAAACACGAAGGTGGTGAACAGGTAGAAGGGCGCCTGCTCCGGCAGCCGCAGCAGGGCGCTGAGGATGATCTCCCTCCAGTTACGCTTGATGACCTGAGTGATGGGACGAGGCTCGACCCGATTTGCTGCCACGATCGAGTTGAACACCGGGGTCTCGAGGATGCCCAGCCGGATGTAGAGACCGACAGCTACGAGAACGATGCTGAGCAGGAACGGGATTCTCCAGGCCCATGCCTCGAAGGTCGCGGATCCCGAGACAGTGACGGTTAGGGCCGTGATCGCCGTCGAGAGCAGCAGCCCCACAGGAACGCCGAACTGAGGCCAGCTGCCAAGGAATCCCTTGCGCTTCTGGCTCCCCCACTCCATGGACATGAGCACCGAGCCGCCCCACTCTCCGCCGACGCCTATGCCCTGGCAGAGGCGGAAGATGACGAGCAGCACGGCCGCCCACAGCCCGATGCTGGAGTAGGTCGGCATGACGCCGATCAGGAAGGTCGCGATTCCCATCACCAGGAGGGTCGCGATCAGGGTCGCCTTGCGCCCGATGCGGTCGCCATACGTCCCAAACAGCCAGGCGCCGATCGGCCGCGCGAGAAAGCCGACGAAGAAGATCGCGTAGTTGTTCAGGGTCCCGGTCAGCGGGTCGGACTTCGGGAAAAAGAGGTGCGGAAACACGAGGGCGGCCATCGTCCCGAAGAGGAAGTAGTCGTACCACTCGATCGAGGTGCCGACGGTGCTTGCCACCACCGCCCGCACCATCTGTTTGCGGTGTTCCTCAGGCGCCATCGAAGCCAAAGCGGATGAACCGACAGTATTTGCCATAAGCAATTCCCCCAAGCAGCCGAAATGCGGCCGTTTGCTACTTAATTCTTTAGCACTTTTTGGGATTTTTTGCTCAGCCAGTCTGCCTCGGCCTCCCCGATCGGGGTCGACGGCGGGCCGTTCCGGAAGGGCCAGATCTCCTCGGCGATGCGGCGCCAGTTGGCGGTCGCGTTCAGGCTGCCCAGCACGGCGTAGAGGCCAAGGTTTATGCGCTGCATGATCACGTAGGCGCGGGGCACGTCCGAGTACGGAGCGAGGGGACCTCGCGCATCGAAGAATCGCCGCACGATTGCCGAGGCGTAGGCCGGCGTGATCGTCATGGGGGCGTCCTGCAGCACCGTGCCGTAGAACTGCCCGAACCGGTCGACCACGATCTGCGTAGGCACCGGCGCGCCGGACCGGAGGAAGCCGGCTCGCTCGAGCGCGGCGCGAAAAGCCTCGTAGTCCTTCTCGAAGACGAGGAAGCGCACGGCGTCGATCAGCGGCGACAGGTCTTGGTCCGTGAACAGCTTGGTCAAGCCGAAATCGAGGAAGGTGACACGGCCGCCGCGGTGGAAGAGGTAGTTCCCTGGATGCGGATCGCCGTTGAAGGCGTGCAGACGGTACAGGCTGCGGAAGACGAAGCGATGGATCGTCTCCGCGGCGAGATCCTTCTCGTGCTGATCCCAGCCGAGCAGTTCTTCGAAACCCTCGCCAGAGACGAGCTCGCTCGACAGCACGCGTGCTGTGCTCAGCTCGCTGACCACGTGCGGCACGCGGATGACGGGATGCCCGTCGTAGTAGCCCGCGAAGAGCTCCTGATTCTCCGCTTCGCGGACGTAGTCGACCTCTTCCTGCAGGCGATCACCGAGCTCGTCGACAAGCGAGCGCGTATCGAGGCCGGGGAACGCGGCGCCGACGATGCGGCGCAGCAGACCCACGTTGCGGAGGTCGGACGTGATGCTTCGCGCGATGCCGGGGTACTGGACCTTGACCGCGACGGCTCGTCCGTCGCGCGTGATCGCGCGGTGCACCTGGCCGATCGACGCCGCGGCGAACGGCAGCGGGTCCCACTCCGCGAAGACGCGCTCAGGTGCATCGCCCAGCTCCTCGACGATGACCGACGCGGCCAGGGCGCTGGTCATGGGCGGCGCCTTTTGCTGCAGGCGGGACATGGAGACGCGAAACGTGGCTGGCATGTCCTCGTAGATGTAGCTCGCCATCTGGCCCAGCTTCATGAGGACGCCCTTCATCGACCCAAGCTCTTCGGCGACCTCGTCGGCCGAACGGAGGGCGAGGTCGTGGCGAAGCTCGCCTCGGCGCTCCACCGACGCGAAGAGGATTCGGGGGTACTTAGCCACGTAGCGGCCACCGATGCGCAGCGCCAGTCGCGCGAGCGCGGCGCCGCGGCTTACGCGCGATTGGCGAACGGCCGCTGCAGCCGAGCTCACGCGCGCATACGAAGCTCGATGCGCTGTCGCGCCTCGAGCACGCCCGGCAGCGACTCGAATGCGAGGTCGAGCGCGCCCAGGAGCTGGCGCACCGGCTCGCGCTCCATCAGCTCCGGAGGAGGGGCGTCGAATCCGTACATCTCGCGCGCCCAGTCGGGAAGCGTGCCGACCGCGACCTGGGCGAGGTCGCTCCAGAGGTTGCGCGTGTCGTAGTCCATGTCCGGCGGGTTCATCACGACCGCGATCGCGTCCTTCGCCGCAGGCGTCGCCTGCCGCAGCTCGACCGACTCGATGTAGTCGCGCAGCGACGCCACCGTGGTCGGAACAGCCTCGCGCGGCACGCCGACGATCTCCGCGAAGCGCACCATCTCGCCCACGTAGCGGTCTGCGTCATCACCGTCGAGCGTCCGGCCGTAGCCCTGGACCACGGTCACGATCGATTCCACCATGCCCGCGTGCACCCAGAGCAGCAGGTCCGGATCCTCGGCGCTGTAGGAAAGGCCCGTCTCAGGATCGACACCCCGCACGTGGGCGTGGATCTTGCGCACCCACGCGGCGGCGGCCAGCGCGGAGACGGTGTCGCCGTAGGTCGTGGTGAGCAGGTAGCTGCTTGTCGCCGCGAGCCGGCCGAAAGGGTCCTGCCGCCAGCTGCTGTGCTGGGCCACCCCGGCCATCGCGAGCGGGTGCAGGGCCTGGAGCATCAGCGAACGCATGCCGGCGAGCGGAAAGCAGCGGTCGCGGTTGACCCGCCAGACGATGCTGCGCGGCCCGAACAGCCCGTCGTCGGCCGCGTGCTCGGGGACAGCGCGCTGGTACGCCTTGGCCAGCGGTTCCAACGGGCTCAGCCGGGCCGTGTCCACAGCCGAGACGATACCGATCGTCAGGCCAATACCTCTTGCCGATGCGAAAGATGCTCGATCGCCTGGGAGCGGATCTCCTCGAAGCCGCCGTTCAAGCCCTTGCGCAGGATCCGCGCACATGCCGCCGCCGAGTACAGCCGAGGCACGAAGACGAAGTCCGCCCCCTCCTCGTAGAAGTGCAGCGCCTGAGGGATGTGGTCGGACGTGAGTACGACATGGGCGTTCGGAGCAGCGGTGTGGACGCTGTGCATCAGCCTCAGGTTGCTCGTGCCCCGGAGCACGTCGTCGGTGATGCTTGAGACCACGAGCTGGGCGTGCTCGACACCCGCGTGGCGCAGCGTGTCCGCGTGGGCGATATCGCCGTAGATGCACTTGATGTTCCTTCGCCGCAGCTCACGCATCACGGTCGGATTGAAGTCGATGACCAGGATCTTCTCGATGAACTGATGCGCCTCGTCGGACGTGCCCTCGTGCTCGAACTCGTAGAGGATCGAGCTGGCGTCGCGGAAGAAACCAAGAAAGATCACAGGCTGGTGGATGGCTGCCGCATCTTCTCTCTCGGCTGCCGAGTCGAGGTCTTTCAGGCCCAGTGCCTTGAAAGCCGTGGCAAGGAGGCTTTGGATCCGGTGGCTGGAGTTGATCATGTACGTCGAGACGACCGAAGTGACCGCAAACGTGATGATGACGATGGTCAGGACGTCCTGACCGATCTGGTGCGTCGTCACGCCGAGCGACGCGATCACGATCGAAAACTCGCTCACCTGGGCGAGGTTGATCGCGGGGACGATGCTCGTCCGCAGGCCGAGCCTCAACGCATAGAGGATCGGCACGACGACGACGCGGCTGACGATGACGAACACGGAGGCGGCCAGTGCAAGCTCGAGCACCTGCAGGCTCGGGATGGTGATCTGCATCCCGAGGGCGACGAAGAACAAGGTCACGAAAAAATCGCGGATGCTGACTGCCTTTGCGACCACGTCGACGTTGTAAGGAAACGTCGACAGGCTCACCCCGGCGATCAGTGCGCCCATCTCCCTCGAAAGGCCGATCAAACTCGCCGCCCCGGCCAGGAAGAAGCACCAACCCAGAGCGGAGACGAGCACGAGCTCCGGCGCTTTGGCAACCGTCCGGAACAGGTACGGCAGGACGTATTTGGCGAGGGCGAAGCCGGCGACCACGAGCACCGCACCGCGCCAGAGCGATCCGAGAAGCGGTAGGAGGTTCGGGTTCAGGATGTTCGGCTGCACCGCGAGCATTCCCACCGCCCACAGGTCCTGAATCACCAGCACGCCGAGCGTGATCCGGCCGGGCAGCGTGTCCAGCTCGAACTTGTCGTTCAGGATCTTGACGACCACGAGCGTGCTGGAGAGGCTCATGCAGGCGGCGAGGTAGAGCAGGGCGTAGTTCTGGGGCGTGTTGCGCACCCCGAGCAGGGTGAAGAACCCAAACCCCAGGGCCGCGCAGATCGGCACCTGGAGGGCGCCCGTGAGCAACACGGCCGGACCGCCGGAGGCCATCTTGCGAAGGTCGATCTCCAGGCCGATCACAAACAGCAGCAGGATCAATCCGATCTCGGCCACGGTCTGGATGCTGCTTTCGTCGTTGATCCACTTCAGGCCGATGTTCGGCCCGATGATCACCCCGGTTGCCAGGTAGGCGATGATCAGCGGCTGCTTGAAGCGCCAGGTGATCGCTGCGATCAGTGCCGCGGCTCCCGTGCAGATCCCGATACTGGAGAGTAGGCCGAGGTCGTGGGGGACGATCACTGTGCGGCTGAGGTCTCCATCGCGGCCGCGTCCTCGCCGGCGCCGGCGTCGATGAGGAAACGGGGATGGTGCAGGCCATCGATCAGGTAGTCCACGAACCGGTCCAGGTGGGCTGCGCCCTCGTCGAGGCCGTTCGGTTCGCGCAGCAGACGCCCCAAACCGCGGGACCGTGTGTTCTGGCCGATGCGCGGCCCGCCCAAGCCGGTGCTGTACAGCGACACTTTGACTCCGGTGCCCTCCAGCTCGGCCGCAAGGCTGCGCGTGAAGGAGGCGACCGCGACCTGCACAGTGTCGTAGGCGATGGTCAGCGGGTCCTTCGGTTCGAGGGAACCGCCGCTCACCGCGTTGATGATGTGCCCGGAACCACGCTCGCGCATATGGGGGAGAAAGGCGGCCACCGTCCTGACCGTGCCAAGCAGGTTTGTCTCCAGCAGCCAGCGCCAGTCGCTGCTCTTTAGCTGCTCGACCTTGCCCACGAGCAGGACACCGGCCATGTTGATGAGGATGTCGACGCGCCCCATCGCCTTGATGGCATCCTCGCCCGCGGCACGCACCGACCGGTCGCTGCGGACATCGGTCGAGAGGGCCAGGGCGGCGTCGGAGCTGTCGAGGTGGAGGATTTCGTCGACCGTCCTGTCCATGCGGGCCTGGTCTAAGTCCGCGACGACCACCCGAGCGCCTTGCCTGGCCACGCCCATGGCCGCCGCCCGGCCGATGCCGCTGGCGCCGCCGAAGACGAGCGCGACCTTGCCTGAGAACGCGCCGCGGGGCCTCCGCTGATCTTCCACCACGCGGGCATTCTATTGATCGTGCCGCGGCGTTCAGCCGTTCAAAGGCGGCGCAGAAGGGGTATCGGCGGCGCGAGCGCGAAGTTGAGCTGGATGGCGACGATCAGAGCGATGCTCCAGTGAGTGTCGAAAATGCACAGCAGCATGGCCACGAGGTAGAGCAGCTGTGCGCCTAACACGCGCCGGCGCACCAGCTGAATGATCATCCGCCCCTGCTCTTTCGGAAAGAGCCGCGCGCGGCTCGCATACTCACTACCGAGCAGGAGCGCGGTTCCCATCACCAGGATGTTCAGCCAGTAGACGATCAACGCGATCCTCGACCAGTGGAAGCGGGCCAGGAGTTGGGTCGAGAACGGCACGAGCGTCACCGACAGGAGGAACCCAAGGTGGATCCATGTGTAGTTTCGGTTTGCCCGTTCGACCTGGCTGAGCTGCGTCTGCTGGCCGACCCAGAAGATGCCCAGGGTAAGGAAGCTCATGACGTACGTGACGGTGGCCGGCAGAAGGTCGCGCAGCAGGCGAGCCAGGTCGCCTTCCATGCCCGTCCGGACCTCACTCGCGGTGGGGACGGCAAGACCGAGGACCAGCAGCGTCATGCTGACGGCGAAGATGCCGTCGGAGATGGCGGCCAGGCGATGCAGGCTGGAGCCGGCAAGCTCGTTGTAGTAGCGGTTGCGCTGCTCGGACCGATCCACGGGTAAATTGTCGCGACATGCCCACACCTCAGAACGTCGCCTTCTTCGAGACGGCTGCGGACCTCCGAGCCTGGTTCGAGAAGAACCACGACACCGCGTCTGAGCTCTGGCTCGGCTATCACCGCAAGCGGACCGGCCGTCCATCGGTCACCTGGCCCGAGGTGGTCGACCAGGAGCTCTGCTTTGGCTGGATCGACAGCGTTCGCTACTCGCTTGGCGATGACAGGTCGGCGCAGCGGATCACACCGCGGCGCAAGGGCAGCGTTTGGAGCGCCATCAACATCACGCGGTTCCAGGAGTTGGAGCGGCTTGGCCTCGTCCATCCGAGCGGACGAGCTGCGTTCGAGAAACGCGACGAGGCTCGGTCACGGATCTACTCGTACGAGAACCGCTCGCGCGGGCTGGACGGAGCACACGAGGCGGAGTTCCGCAAGCACGAGTCCGCCTGGAAATTCTTCGAGGCGCAGGCTCCGTCGTACCGGACGACCGCGGCTTACTGGGTCATGAGCGCCAAGCGAGAGGAAACCCAAAAACGCCGGCTGGAAAAGCTCATCGAGCACTCGAAGAAGGGCGTGCGTATCCCTCCTTTCGGCCGCCCGTCTCCTCGTTCTTCTTGACCCGCGCCTCGATTAGCTTCCTGATCAGGTCCATGGGCATCGGCTCGTCCAGCGGAAAGCGATAGGTGCCCTTGCCCGTCATGTACCGGCTCAGGTCCTTGTGCTGGGCAGCCTCGCCGACGGGGTAGACGCCAATGTGGTTCTTGAAGGCCGAGAAGTAGATCAGCCGTCCCTTGTATTCGTAGTGTGGCATCCCGTAGCTGAGTCGCTCGGTCGCCTTCGGCGCTGTGTCCTTGATCAGCTTGCGCAGCTGGCCGAGCCGCGGCTGCGCCACTTTCGGCGCAGCCGCTATGTACGCGTCGACCGCTTTCTTGCCGTCTTGTTCGCTCATTGCTTTGTATACGTCAAGTCGAAGTCGACGTCCCAGCGTTTTCCGTCCTTCGACATCTCCCACTGGCCTTCGATGGTCCTGCCCCGGTGTTTGATGGCGCCGATGTAGCGCTGGTTGAAGCCGGGCGCATCTCGCCACATCTTCCATACGCCGTCCACCACGCTCATCCGGTAGACGCGATGCACACCCCTCGAGTCGTAGTAGAGAACGGTGCACTCATCCCGTGACTCGTCCGCGCCGACGAGCTGCGTGCTGTGAGGAAAGCGCTCGTCTTCCTCGCGTGACTCGATCCGCAGGAGCTTGCCGTCCTCGGTGGGCGCGACACTGGTATGGCCGCGCCCCTCCGAGTATTTCTTGCTCACTGCGGTCCATTCGCCGAGGAGCACATCGAGCTGCTTCAGACCACCGGTCATTTGCCCGCCTTCAGGTTCTCGAGCACTTCGGCGAGACGCTCCATCGACTCGTCGGCGCCGTCCTTCATGCCCGAAGCCACCATCCCGTCCCGGTCCATCACCGACTGGAAGAGCTGCTGGGCCACGAGCCGGGTCTTGTTTCCAAGAGACTCGAACGTTGCGGTCTGCAGGGCGACGTGGCCCGGCACCCCCTCGTACTCGAACGTCGTGCAGATGCGTTCCGGGGCGACGACATCGTGGTTGACGCCGCGGAAGCTGTGCCGGCTGCCGTCCTCGCCGACGTGGACGACACGCCATTCGCCCCCGGGTCGGGAGTCGAACTTCTCGATCTGGGCCTTGTACCGCCGCGGGCCCCACCACTGCCCAAACAGGTCAGGCTCGGTGTAGGCGCGGAAGACGAGCTCACGCGGCGCGTCGAGGATGGTCGTCGTGATGATCTCCTGCTTGCCAGGCTCGATCACGTACTCAGTCTTGGGCATGGCTCTTTTTGTCGCCATCGGTCTTCTCCTTCTTGATCAAATCCTGCAACACGTCGTCCAGGCGCTGGAAGCTCTCGTCCCAGAATCGCCGGTACTCCCCCACCCACTCGGACGCCTCCTTCAGGCGGCCAGGCTCCAGGCGGCACGGCCGCCATTGCGCGTTGCGGCTCTGCGTGACCAGGCCGGCGCGCTGCAGCACTTTCAGGTGTTTGCTGATGCCGGGGAGGCTGAGGTCGAACGGTTTGGCCAGCTCCGTGACCGAGGCCTCTCCGTGAGAGAGACGAGCCAGGATCGCTCGCCGGGTGGGGTCGGCGAGGGCTGCAAACGTGACGCTCAGGTGGTCGGATGCCATCTCCGTATTTATCTACCTAGCTAATTAACTAGTCGGTAGAATAATCCACCGCTCAGGCTCGTGTCAAGGGCCTCGCGGCGGTGATCAGCACGGCGGCGGCGATTGCGCCGACGACCAGGATCAGGACGCCGACCTCGGCCGCGACCGCGAAGCCATGCACGATTCCAGCAGCTCGAGATCCGACGAATGCGGCGCCCGCGGTGGTCGCGATCGCGTTGAGCAAGGCGGTTCCGAGCGAGCCTCCAACCTGCTGCGCCGTGTTCACTGTCGCCGAGGCGATTCCCGCCTCCCTCGGGTCGATCCTCTGGGTCGCCGTGCTGAAGGCAGCGACCATCACGCACGAGATTCCGACGCCGAGCAGGATCTCGGCCGGCAGCACGAGGCTCACGTAGCCGCTGTCCACGCGCATCTGCGTGAGGACGGCCATCCCGGCCGCCGCCACGAGCGCCCCGGGAGCCATGAGCACGCGGGGCGCTACACGCGGCATCAGCCGGCTTGCGATCAGCCAGGACCCGGCCTGGGAAGCGATCGTCATCGGGAGGAAGGCGAGACCCGCCTCCAGTGGCGTGAAGCGAAGCACGACCTGCATGTAATACGTGAGGAAGAGAAACGCGCCGAACATGCCGGCGATGGCACACATCACCGTCAGGTAGACGCCCGCGCGGCTACGATCGATGAGGATGCGCAGCGGCAGCAGCGGATCCGAAGTCGTGGCCTCCCTCACGACGAACAGCGCGAGCAGGACCACGCTGCCGGCGCCGAACCAGGGCGAATTGCCGCTGCACGCGTAGACGAGCGCCACAAGTCCTGCCGTCGCCAGCACGGCACCTGGAACGTCGATGCCGACTCGCGCCTTTTGCTCGGCAGCCGGGACGGCGAACCAACCGCCGGCGGCCGCGACGAGGGCGATCGGCAGGCTCACGTATAGGCACCAACGCCAGGAGAGGTACTGCGTGAGCGCACCTCCGACCAGCAGACCGATGGCGGCTCCACTGCCGGCGATGGAGCCATAGACGGCAAAAGCCTTTGCCCGGTCGCGGGGCTCGGTAAAAGTTACGGCGAGCAGCGACAGGGCCGTGGGCGCGAGGAGGGCCGCAAACCCGCCCTGCATCGCCCGCGCGGCGACGAGGACGGCGAAGTTCGGCGCCGCACCGCCGATGGCCGACGCGACGGCAAACCCCGCCAACCCGAGCAGGAACGCCCGCTTTCGTCCGGCGAGGTCTGCGATCCGGCCGCCGAGCAGAAGCAGGCCCGCGAACGCGAGGGTGTAGGCGGTGATCACCCACTGCCGGTCGGCATCCGACGCGCCAAGGGCGGCCTGCGCGGAGGGAAGCGCGATGCTGACGATCGTCGCGTCGAGCGCGATCAGCAGCTGGGCCAGGGCGATGAAGCTGAGGGCAACCCACCTCCTCCCCGCCTCGCGAGGAATTACCGGGCGGGGACCGGGGATCGCGTTGTTCGCTCGGAGTGCGCTCATGCCGGCCTCACGGCACGCAGCGTGGGCACCGCGGCCGCGACGCCGAGGATCACGCCCACCGCAACAACCGCGGCCGAAGCGATGAGATCCGGCTTCACGGTCATGTCGAACACCACGGCGAGCGCCATCCCGGTCCTGACCAGCCATGAGATGGTCGCGGTGCGCGCGGCCATCCGACCACGCATGACGTTGATCCCGGTGTATGCCCCAACGGCCGCGATCAAGACGTAGGTCGCCAGCCCGACGACGGCCCATCCGGTCCATCCAGGTCCGGCAAGCACCATGTACATGCCCGGGACCAGGATCGCCAGGGCCGAGATCGGACCGAGGATCCTGTTCATCTGGGCCGCCGTCATGCCGGTCCGTAGAGTGAAGCCCTCGATCGTCAACAGCGCAAAGAGCAAGAGGGCGCCAACGATGTGTACGAACAGGGCGATCGCATACCAATTCATCTGTCTTCTCCTCAACCAGCCTCGGCGAGCGAGACGAAACTTTTAGTGACTAAAACTATTATGCCACTAAACCTATTCCTCTAGAATGGGGCCATATGACCGCCGCAGTTGGGCTGAGGGAGCGCAAGAAGCAGCAGACCCGGGAGGAGATCTTCGAAGCCGCGCGCCGACTGTTTGGAGAGCGCGGTTTTGACGCAGTCACAGTCGCCGAGATCGCTCGCGCAGCCGACCTCTCAGAGGTCACCGTCTTCAACTACTTTCCCACCAAAGAAGACCTCTTCTACGCGGGCATGCAGTTTTTCGAGGAACAGCTCATCGAGGCGGTCGCGAATCGACCGCGGGGTGAGCCTGCGATCAAAGCGTTCCGGCGCCGCGTGCTCGCAGGAGCAGAGAACCTGGCAGGCCGAGGACGGGCGGAGGCGATCCTGAAGGCGGGCCGCATCATCGCCGTCAGCCCATCACTTGTGGCGCGCGAGCGCGAGATCGTTGACGCTTATACGCGCCGGCTGGCGAACGTCCTGGCCGAGGAGACGGGTGCAAGCTCGGAAGAGGTGGAGCCTGTGGCCGCCGCCGCGGCGATGATGAGCACGCACCGGGCCCTCGTCGCGTACACCCGCACACGCGTCCTCGCGGGCCACCGTGGCGCCCGGCTGGTCGAGGATTTCAGGACGCAGGCGCGCCGCGCGTTTGCGCGGCTCGAACGGGGCCTGGGGGACTACGCGGTCAGGGCCTGACCTTGAGCGCGGCCTTGAGGTCTGAAACGCCCAAGTAAGCGTTCAGCTTGCGTGCGCTTCCGGCCGAGCCTGCGTAGACAAAAGTGATGTTGACGCCCGCTTTGCCGAGCTTGGTGGCGAAGCGCCCCAGCGAACCCGGGCTGTCCGACAACGTGACAGCCAGGACGTCCTCTTCGGTCGATTGCCAGCGATGCTGGGCAAAGACTTTCTTTGCTGCTGCCGGCTTGTCGACGACCAACCAGATCATCCCGCCACCTGCCTGCGTGGCTGCGCACAACCCCACGATGTTGACCTTCTTCTCGCCCAACGCTGTCGCAATCTCTCCGAGCATTCCCGGCCGGTCGGCGACCGAAAGCGTCAGCTGCTTTGCGCGTGGCATGCCCGTAACCTCCTCGAACGGAACCGACGATCGTCGGGGCTAGTCTAAGGCCCGCACTATTGATGTAGACGCGAGAGCTTCCGCGCTCACACGCAGGCCAAGCCCGACCAGCACCGCGCCCAGGAGCCCGTCGATCGCACGCCGGACGCCCGACCGCCTGAACCACCGGCCCATCCGCTCCACCGCAAACGCGTAGCCGGTCAGCCAGGCCAGCGTCAGCAGGCAGAAGTTGAAGCCAAGCGCGAGCAGGAGAACAAGGCTCGGGTGCGAGCCGGCGAAAGGCGGCAGGAGGCTGATGAAGAACGCGATCATTTTGCCGTTCGACAGGTTGCTGAGGAAACCCTGGACGAACGCGGTCCGGGCGGCGGGTGGCAGGCTCCTGCCGCCGGCGGCCTCGCGATCGCGAGCCGCGGCCAGCAAGGATCGTCCGCCGAGATAGATCAGATAGGCGGCACCAGCCAGGCGGACGGCCAGGAAGAGCGGGGCGGAAGCCATCAGGACCACCGCCAGGCCGGCGCTCGTGGCGATCGTCCAGGTCGCCTGGCCGGTCGCCACCCCCAACGCCGTGGCCACGCCCGACCGCCTGCCGCCGACAAGCGTGTTGCGGATGGTCAGTGCGGTGTCTTGCCCCGGCGTGCATATCACCAGCAGCGAGACACCAAGAAAGGCTAGATAAGGACCAAGCGCGATCAACCCATCTCATTGTCCGACGACGAGGGCACCGACTGGCTGCGCGAGGCGTACGCCGTCGGCCGGCAGTTCTAGTTGGAGGCGTAGGGGCGCAGCTTCGTAGCTCGGCCGGTGCGCCGCAGCTTCTCGAGCGCGCCGCGCTCCAGCTGCCGGACCGTCTCGCGGCTGGTGCCGAGCCGCCGCGCCACCTCATCTAGCGCGCGCTGGTGTCCGTCGGTGAGGCCAAACCTCAGCTGGATCACTCGGCGCTCGCGTGATTCGAGCCCGCGCAGCACGTCGTCGACCTGATCCTTCAAGTCGGTCCGGAGAGCCGCGTTCGCGGGCGATTCCGCGTTTGCGTCCTCGATCAGGTGGCCAAGCTCCGTGTCGCCCTCCTCTCCGATCGGAGTCTCGAGCGAGACCGTGTCACGCGACGTCTGGCGCAGCGCCTGGACCTCGAGCGTCGTCAGCCCAAGCTCCTCGCCGATCTCGTCGTCGGTGGGCTGGCGGCCGAGCGAGTCGCGAAGGCGGTCGGAGACACGTACGAGCTTGTTGGTCTGGTCGCCGATGTGGATGGGCAGGCGGATCGTCCGCGCCTGATCGCCGATCGCCCGAAGCACTGCCTGCCGGATCCACCAGGTCGCGTAGGTCGAAAACTTGAACCCGCGGCGGTGGTCGAACTTGGCGACGGCCCGCATGAGGCCGACGTTTCCTTCCTGGATCAGGTCGAGCAGGGGCATGCCGCGGCCCTGGTACTTCTTCGCGATCGAGACGACGAGGCGCAGGTTGGCCTCCGTCATGCGGCGGCGCGCAGCATCCGAACCTGCTTCGATCTGCTTGGCCAGCTCGACCTCCTGCTCCTTGGTCAGCAGAGCGCCGCGTCCGATCTCGCGCAGGTAGGCGCCAAGGGCGTCGGCGTCAGCCTCGCCTGGATCGGCCACCGCTCGAGGCTGCTCCTCGATGCCGGCGAGCAGGTCCGCGAGGCCGGGCTCGTGCGAGGTTGCCCGGTCGTCGTCGGCTGCGTCCAGCCAGAGTGAGACGGATGATTGAAATTGCATGCATTTTGGGTTTACCCACCACCGGCGCCGGGCAAACGCGCGGGCGCCGTCTGTATGGTGGTTTCCAGGCAGTTTTCAAGGAGGTGCGCGATGAAGATCGCTTGCGTGCTTGGACCCAGGTTCGAAGACTCCGAATTCAAGGATCCGTACGATGCGTTCCGCAAGGCGGGCCACGAGGTCACGATCGTCGGGCTCGAGGCGGGTGCGGAGCTCGACGGCGACAAGGGCAAGGTCAACGCCAAAGTCGACCATGCCTTCAGAGATGTAAAGGCAGGCGATTTCGACGCCTTGCTGATACCCGGCGGCTCGAGCCCGGACAAGCTGCGAGCCCACGAGGAACCGGTGAGCTTCGTCAAATCCTTCATGGGGTCGGGCAAGCCTGTCTTCGCGATCTGCCACGGACCCCAGCTTCTGCTGACGGCTGACGAGTACCGAGATCACCGCATGACCGCGTGGAAGACCGTCCAGGGCGACCTCAAGAAAGCGGGCGCCAACGTCGTCGACCAGGAGGTCGTGGTGGACCGCAACCTCGTCACCTCTCGTCAGCCCTCGGACATTCCTGCTTTCATCAGGGCATCGCTGAAGGTCATGGAGCAGGTGCCCGCGCGCCGCTAGTCGCGATCTCCCCGCATCCGGACGATGTGGCCCTGGGCTGGGCCGGCCCTGGTGGCGGCGCACCCAGGGGCCGTGGTCGTCACGGTGGCGGCCGGCAAGCCGCCGCCGCACCCGCTGAGCGGCTGGGATGGCAAGTGCGGCTTCGCCGAGGGCGACGACGTCATCGGGCTGCGGCGAAAGGAAGACGAGGAGGCGCTGAAGCATCTCGGAGCGCAAGCGCTGTGGCTTGAATTGCTCGATCGGCAGTACATGGGCGGAGTGCCGCCTTCGCGCGTCGAAGTGGCCCAGGCGATCGAGTCCGTCGTGAAGGCCACCGCTCCGGATCTCGTGGCTTCGCCGCTCGGCCTCGGACACCCCGACCACCTGGTTACGGTCGCCGCATGCCGCGACGTGGCCCGACGGATGCCGGGTGTCACCTGGATCTTTTATGAAGACGTCATCTACCGCGCGACCGGCAGCCCGGCCGAGCAGGCGATCGCGCAGCTCGCGGCCGAGGGATGCTTCGTGCGACCGCTGAGCGTCACGGCATCCGAATGCAAGCGTGCCGCGATCGAGCGCTACACGTCTCAGGTGAAGGGACTGGGCGACCTTTCACGCGGCGCCTGCTTACCCGCGCGCTACTGGGAGGTGGATTCGCGGACGTGAGCTGGCTGACATTCGAGGTCAGGACTACGCGACGGGCTCAGCTCGTCAACATCACCGAGCGCGTGGCCGAGGTGGTCGAGCGCTCTGGTGTTCAGGATGGGATATGTCACGTCTTCATCCCCCACACGACCGCGGGGGTGACGATCAATGAGGGCGCCGATCCTGACGTGGCGATCGACGTCGAATCCCATCTCGGCGAGCTGGTGCCCAAAGAAGCCGCGTTCGAGCATGCGGAGGGCAACTCCGACTCCCATATCAAGACCATCCTCGTCGGACCGTCGTGCTCCGCCCCGGTGCGTGACGGCAAGCTGTCCCTCGGCACCTGGCAGGCCGTGTTCCTGTGTGAGTGGGACGGCCCGCGCACGAGGCGCGTCGAGGTGGGCGTCTCCCGGCACTAGTCGTCGGTAGAAGGGGTTCATTTGACCGCCCTAAAGCTTCGATGCCTCCATGAGGGAACCCTAATCTCGTGGAAGCTCCGTTAAGCCACCACTAACCTACCGACATAAAACAGTCAACGGGATCACGTTAATCGACCGGATTACCCACCAGGGCCTGCGCTTCCCTGGCGAGCCGGTCAGGGTCGAGGATGGTGACCTCGCCGCGGTGGACGTCGATTACCCCCTCGTGCTTGAGCGCGCTGAGGATCGAGGCGACGACCTCGCGTACCGATCCAACCGCGATGGCGAGCTCGTGCTGAGTGCCCTGGACCTTCCGTCCCGCCCGCAGGCCACCTGATGCACGGACCCGGTCGACGATCGCGCTCACGACGCGCAGCCGGACAGACCCGAAGGCTCGGATGTACAGGGCACGTTGGTTCGAGTTCAGAACAGTTGTCAGCTCCTCGATCAGCGCCCAGGCGAAACGCGGCTCCGCCAGGGAGATCTCCTTCATCCGCTCCCCGCCGATGAAAAGAAGCTCGCTGCGGTCGATGGCTTGAACGCCCCGCGCGAGGGCGGGCTGGCGCGATGCGAACACGCCGGTCATGTCGCCGGCCTTGAGGTAGCGTGTCGTCACCTGGCTCCCGTCCGGAAAGGAGATGAAGGAGCGAAGCGTTCCGCGCAGGACGATCGCCGCCTTGGGTGACTCTTCCCAGCGAAGGCCGATGGTGCCGGCCGGGTATTCCACCCGCTGGGCGCCCTTTACAAGCGAGGCGACCAGGGCGTCAGGCAGGCGGCTGAGAAAGCCGCGAGTACGCGCTAGACCTAGCCATGCGGTTTCGGCGGGCGGTGTCATGGGAGGATCGTCGAAAGATTTGTACATTGTCTTTTAGTTCACTTTAATCTACATTGCGCTCACATATATATCACGCTGCGCATGAAGTATGATACTGAGAGGTTGCTGAACACTGCAGAGGCGGCTCGATTCTTGCGTGTGAGCCAAGCCTCGATCCGCCGCTGGAGCGACTCAGGGCGCCTGGCGGCGAGCCGGATCGGCGGCCGCCGCGAACGTCGGTTCAAGCAGTCCGATCTCGTCGCATTCATGGACCGCGAGCACAGCCTCACCGCAGCCGGTCCGACGGTCGGTGGTGTCCCCGTACCCGTCCCGAGCCACCTGGCGCCCTTTTACAGCACCGACGCCGGGCGCCTTCGCCTCACCGTGCCGTTTCTCGCCGAGGGCCTGAGGCTCGGTCAGCCCTGCGTGATCGTCGCGACGGAACCGCTGCTCACGCTTTACCGCGAAGCCCTGAGCGGGCAGGATGTCGTCGACCTTCGCCAGGCCGAGTCAAACGGATTGTTCGGCACGATCCGGCTGGGCGGCAACACGACGGCCGGGGTGATCGACGACTGGGAGCGGCGCTTCTCGGAGCTCGTCGCGAGGGGAGCGAGCGTGATCCGGCTCGTAGGCGAGATGGCGAGGGTGCGAACGATGTTCCTCTCGGAGGACGAGATGCTGCGTTACGAAGAGAGCTTTGAGTTGATGTCGAGGCGCTACCCGGTGGTCGCGGTCTGCCAGTACGACGTCCGCGAGTTCAATGGGGTCGCCATGCTGCGGGCCCTGAAGGCCCATCCGGACATGTTCGAGTTCCGGATCGGTACGTTTCTCAACTGACCGGCCGGCGGTGTAAGCCCGCCACGGCCGGCTTGGGCTCCTGCAGCACCTTGTTGAAGAAGAGCCAGACCAGCTTTTCATCGAACGCGCGACCTGCCTGGCGGAGAAGCACCGCCCGCGCCCGCTCGTCGGCCATCTGGGGACGTTCAGCCCGCTCGCCGGAGACCATCGAGTCGTACGCGTCGCAGATGGCGAGGATCTTGGCCGGCCCTGAGATCGCGTCACCGCTCAGGCCGTCGGGATAGCCGGTGCCGTCGACTCGTTCCTTCTGGTGGCGGATGATCTCCGTGATTCCGTGCGATGACCGGAGCGGTTTGCAGATCTCGGCTCCCAGCACCGGTACGGTCCGCATCACCGCCACCTCGTCGGGGGCGAGGGCCTCCTTCTTGCTAAGGATGCCGTCAGGGACGCCGATCTTACCGATGTCGTGCACGCGCGCCGCGAAGTACGTGGCGGCGACCGTGTCAGGCTCGAGACCTGCGGCGATCGCCAGGCGCCTTGCGTGGTGGGCGACCCGTTCCGAGTGCGCCTCGGTGAATTTGTCCTTGGCCTCGACCGCTCGGGCCAGCGCGAAGACGACCTGCTCGGTCTGGACGAGCGAGTCGTAGAGCGTCTTGACTCGCAGCAGCGAGTGGACTCGCGCCACCAGCTCGGTCTGCTCCACGGGCTTGGCCAGGAAGTCATCCGCACCGGCCTCGAGCGCCGCGACGCGGTCGTCGACCGCGCTGTACGCGGTGACGATCACCACAGGGACCATGCTCGTCGCTTCGTCGGCCTTGATCTTCCGGCACACCTCGAGGCCGCTCATGCCTGGCATCTCGACGTCCAGCAGGACGAGGTCAGGCGCGGCGCGGGCCATAACGGCGAGGGCTTCAGCGCCGGAGTTGGCGGTGACGATGTCGCAGCCGAGGTTCTCCAGGTAATCGGCCACCAGAGCGCAGTTCTCGACTACATCGTCGACGACGAGGACCATCTGCTTTTCGTTTCCGCCCGTCACGTCTATGCCACCTTGTTGCCGGATTCGGCCGTCGCGGGAATTGTGAACCGGAAGGTCGAGCCCTGCCCGACGGCGCTCTCGACCCAGATCCGGCCCTTGTGCAGCTGGATGATCTGCTGCGCGATCGCCAGGCCAAGCCCGGTGCCGACTACCTGTGTCTTGCCGGCCCCCTCGTAACGCTCGTAGCGGCCGAAGATGCGGGAGATGAACTCGGGCGGGATTCCCTGACCCTGGTCCTCGACGCTTACCTCAGCGTTGCCCTCAAACAGCTTGCTCCATACGGCGATGTCGCCCGACTCGATTCGATCGAGCTCGAGCATCTCCGTGATCAGGCGGTTCAGTCGCAGCGCGTCTGCGTTGATGTCGCCGGCGAGCTCTTTGACCTCGTTGGTCGACACGTCTTCAGTCGTCATTACCTCGGTGTAACCCTGGATGCCCGCGAGCGCGGTCCGGAACTCGTGGCTCACCATCGAGATGAATTCGCTCTTCAGCTTGTTGAGCCTTTCCAGGGCAGCGAGGTTGGCGATGGCCTCCTGCTCGCTCTCGCCGCGGAGGCGTCACCCGGCCACCACGCCGCCAGCCCCAACAGCAGGTAGCCGATGGCTATGCCACCCTCCCGCCCCCCGGCGTAACCAGGGAGGCGTCGACGGCCTGGAGGGTGAAGTGGAACTCCGACCCCTCGCCGTCCACGCGGTCGACCCACAGCCGGCCACCGTGCATCTCGATGACCTGGCGAACGATGCCGAGGCCGAGACCTGTGCCGACCACCTTGCGAATCGGGTTGCTCGCGTAGAGCTCGTCACGGCCAAAGAGCCGGTTGTCGAAGTCGGCCCGCGCGGCGACGCCCTGGTCCTTGACGCTGACGGTCACGGTGCCGTCCGCCACCGACGTGCTGACGGTGATCCGGCCGCCGTCCGGCGAGTACTTAACAGCGTCGGCCAGCAGAGTGCGGACCACCTCGCTCAGCTTGTCCTCGTCGCCGGACACCTTCGGCAGCTTGAGCTCCAGGTTGGTCACGATCGCCGACGCGGCTGAGATCTTGGTTACGGCTACCTCGTGCTCGATGACGGCGTTGATGTCGACGGCGCTGAGCCGCAGGTTCGCGCGCGTGCTTTCGATGTGGTCGAGCGCAATCATCTCGGTGACCATGCGGTCGAGCCGCTCGGCGTCTCGATGGATGTCAGATGCGAACGCTCGCGCGTCGTTGAGATCGAGCTGATCCGCGTCGCGCATGAACTCACTGAACCCCTGGATCCCGATCAGCGCCGTCTTGAACTCGTGGCTGACGCTTTGCAGGAACTCTGTCTTCAGCGCGCTGAGGCGCTGCATCAGCTCGAGATTCGCCTCGGCCGCTACCTCGACGTCGTGGCGGGCCGCCGTGTCCTCGAACATGGCGATGAAGTAATCGATCTTGCCTTCGGAGTTGCGCACCGCGGTCGCCCTCCAGTGCAGCCAAACCTTGGTTCCATCGCCGACCCGGGCCTCGCCTTCACCGTCGACTGCCTCAGCGCCTTGGTTGAGAGCCTGGATCGTTTGCATGAACCGCGCCCCTTCGCCGTCCGAGAGGTAACGCGTGATCGGCTCCCCAG
>VBFH01000034.1:72869-86015 GCA_005883575.1 Chloroflexota bacterium
ATCCGCATGTCGGTCGCGACGCGTACGACGCCGGCCGGAGCCTGCTCGATGACCTCGGCAAGAGTTGCCTCGGAGCGGAGGCTTTGTCTGAGGATCGAGCGCAGATCGCGATTCGCGACCAGCATGCTCAGGGCGAACAGGCCCGCCGTGAGGGCGAACAGTACCGCCAGGACCGGTTCGGTGGCAGACGCGTAGGCGACACTCACGAGAGCCGCCAGGGCGGCGCCCACAGCGAAGACCTTCCAGCGCCCCGGGAGGTCGGCGTGCCTATGTCCCATTGCGAATCGGACGTTAAGCGAGCGCTTTCGGCGATTCCCCTCTCAATCGGTAGGGATCGGGTTACTCAGTAGGTAGAGAGGCGAGAATCGTCCGCATTACGAGGCTGCCTTGACGGCGGGGTGACGCCGGCATGTCTCTGGGGTGACGCACCAGGCGCGCAGCCTGGGCGGCATGAACGTTGCCCGGCGGATCGAGATCGGAGGGGTGCTGGTTCTGGTCGCCGGAGGCCTGTCTTGCCAATGTCGCGCACGCGCGCCGCGAAGTACGTGGCGGCGACGGTGTCGGGCTCGAGACGGGCGGCGATCGCCAGGCGCCTTGCGTGGTGGGCGACCCGTACGGGGTGGTCAAGGTTCCGGAGAATTCTTGACTGGTCGCCCCACCCGGAGGCTGTGCCGCCGACCTCCCCACAAGTTGGGGAGGTGGAACTAGCTGATCAGGTCCAGCTCCCGAGCCGTGACGACAGTGTGGACCAGGGAATGGGTGCCCAGCTTGGCGCTGATCGAGCGGATATGGGTGCGCACGGTCGAGTAGCTGACGCCGAGCCGGTGCCCGATCTGACGGGTGCCGACCCCATCGGCCAACAGCTTCAGCACCTCACGCTCCCGAGGGCTAAGGCTGTCGCGCACGTGCTCCCGGTCCTTGCCTCGGCTGACCAGCCGCGCGATCATCGTGGGCGAGATCAGACTCGCACCCTGGGCCACTTTGCGGATCGCTGCGATGACCTCCGCTCCGGAGCTCGACTTGTGCAGATATGCGCTGGCCCCTGATTCGATCGCGGCCAGCCGAGCGCCGTCGCTGTCGTCCCGGCTCAGGAACACGAACCTGACATTGGGAAACTTCTCCCGCATCGCCATCGCCGCATCACGGCCGGTTCCGTCGTCGAGGTGAAAATCCAACACGATCACGTCCGGCGCCAGGGTGCCTGGCAGCGCCACGGCGCCGGCCACCGACATCGCACTCCCCACAACTGACATGTCTCTCTGCTCGTCCAGGAGCAGGCCGAGGCTTTCCGAGACGAGCTGATGGTTCTCGACGATGACGACGCGGATCGGCCCGCCGTTCCGCTGTACGCGAATAAGCGGCGGTGTCGCTTTTCGTTGCTTGAGCTGGCTCATCGCCGCCATCAGGACAGCTCCGCCCGCCTGACCTCCAAACGGGCCTCCAACTCCTGCACCAATGCGGCTACCTCAGCTCGTTCCTCGCGGCGGGTGGCGCGCAGACGCTCGCGAAAGGTGCCAAGCCAGCCGCTTATCTCTTCCAGGCCGTCGATCGTCGGGACGTAGACCTGCGCCAGGGAAGGCAAAGGGGCCAGACCCTCCCTCCGGATCTTGGCCCCTTGCCCGGTCATCGCCCCCCGGCTGATCGAATGAAACCCGCTGCTCCCGCAGCCATGCCGCGATGACGATAGCCTCTCAAGCGCAAAATTCGAGGTCAAAATTCCGGGCCCGAACTAGGTGAAGGGGTGTAGATTCGACTTATGCAGGCCAGGCTGGGTGCTGAGTCGAGGCGCGACCGGAGTGAGTTTCCGGGCGAAGACCTGACCACCTCCGTGCTCCCAGAGGTCGCCGGCTGGATTTCGATCTACGAGGAGATGGCCACGGTCCTGCGCCTGGTCATCTCGCGCGCCAACGGTTCTGCAGAGGCGCACGAGCTCCGGCGACACCTGATCTGGATCGAGGACCGGCTCGGCAGGTGGCGCGACCGCCACGCGGAGCTGGCTGGGGTTGTGATCGACCGCAAGGACCACGTCCTGACCTACGCGGGCAAGTCTCTGCGCCTGACGCGCCGAGAGGCCGACCTTCTCGACTTCTTACTCCGCCATCCCCGGCGGCCCTTCACGAGCAAGCAGCTGGCCACACTCGCGTGGCAAAACTCCCGGCTCTCCGACGCCCAGGTCCGTACCTACATCATGCGGCTGCGAAGCAGGCTGCGGGACGTAGGCCTGGAACAGGTGATCACGGTAGTCAGGAACCGCGGATACGGCATTGCAGATGTCGTCGCCAGAGGCGGCGAGCTATGACCGAGCTCACCCAGCGCCCGTCCATCGCTGAGACGCTCATCTCGGCCCGCCTGCTGATGCTTCAGTCAAAACGCCTGATCCTGGCCACGCTCGAGCGCCGGTTGCGCAAGCAGCCGCTCGAGTCGCTTGGCGCTCGGGTCGAACGCATGCGGGTGGAGACACGCAACGCCCAGAACTCTTACTCGGTCTCGCTCTTGCAGTGGGGATCGCCGGCGACGCCCGGGTACTGGCCTGTGGCGTACGGGCGGCTGGCCGAGATGGCCGACAGCCTGTCGACGAAATTGCGTCGAGCGTCGGCCGACATGCCGGCTGCCGAGAGATACGAGCTCGCGGCCGAGGTGGAGATGCTCGAGGGGCTCGTCGCCCAGTGGCGAGCATCGATTCGAACGGCGATAGCATCCGTCGCGTAGGCAGTCAGGCGTTCAGCTCTTCCATCACCAGCACGACCCCGGTCGGGTGATCACCGTCGCCCAGGGTGTGGGCCATGACGCGGCAGCGGATCTGACGGCCTTTTCTCGTGGTCGCCACCACCACCAGCTCGCCGTGGCGCGGCTCACCACCGGTCCCCGCATCGATGAGCTGCCGAAGCTCGGCGGCCGGGAGCCCGATGTCGAGGTCGTAGAAGGAGCTGCCCACGACCTCGTCGGACCGCACGCCCCATAGATCCGCGGCGCGCTCGTTCCAGACCTGAACCCGCCCGCGCCAGTCCAGGACAGCGGCGCCGACCTCGATGTTGCCCGTGATGGCGAGCAGCAGCGTATTCAGCCTGTCCACCTCGTCGGTCCGAACCCGCAGGTCGATGTTGATGCTCTCGAGCTCGGCGTTCGTCGACTGGAGCTCCTCGTTCAAAGTCTCGAGCTCTTCGTTGGTCGACTGAAGCTCTTCGTTGGTCGTCTCCAGCTCTTCGACCGTCGACTGGAGCTCCTCGTTGGTCGTCTCCAGCTCCTCCTTGCTCGACTGCAGCTCCTGCCTGAGTCCGTCCAGATCCGCGCGCAGCTTGACCTGGTGCGACACATCGATAAAGTTGATCGCCGTGCCGACGAGCGCACCGTCCTCGTCGATCAGCGGGGCGACCTGAACGTCAAAAAATGCCGGCTCCCCGTCGGCCCGCTTCAGCTCCACGGCCGGCATCGAGGTGGGACGGCGGTCCCGGATGACCCGATCGATCGGGGTGCGGAGGTCAACCGGTCTGTAGGAGATCTCGAGGTCCTTGAGCGCGCGGCCGATGTCCGCCAGGGGGATATCGAAAAGATCGCGTGCGGGTTGGTTGCTGCCCACCAGTATCCCTTGTGCATCGACGATGAGCTGCGGGTTTGGAATTCCTTCGGTCGCAAGCTCGCGCACGCGCAGTTGTCGCGCCACGTGGTTGGTCGCCTCCAGGCTCCCCGATTGCGCGATCAGCACCAGCCTTTCCCGGAGCGGGAGCCTTGCCACCTTCGTGAAGATGCGCTCCTTCTGGTTGACCGGGTGGAACAGCGCGCCGTGCGTCAACAGCATCTCGGCCCGCCCCAAGAACAGGTAACCGTCGTCATTCAGCGCGTAATGAAATCGAGCCAGGACCTTGCCTTGCATCTCGGCCGTGAAGTAAATGAGCGTGTTGCGGCAGATCAGTAGGTCGAGTCGGGAGATCGGCGCGTCCTGGGTGAGGTCGTGACGGCCGAAGATCATGACCCGTCGAAGGGCGGCGCGGAAGACGAATTTGTCCCCCTGGCGTTCGAAGAATCGTTCCTTGACACCCTCGTCGAGCGACGCAAGCTCCTTGTCGGAATACCCCGAGCGAGCCTTGCCCAGGGCTTGCTCGTCGACGTCGGTGGCATAGATCTTGACCCGCTCGAGAAAGCCCTCCTCGCCCAGCGCCTGGCAGAACAGGATGGCCGCCGAGAACGCCTCCTCCCCGGAGGATGCCCCGGCGCTCCAGATCCGGATGTCGCCGCCCTTGGCGACAATCCCGGGCAAGACGTTCTCGGCCACGTAATCCCAGGTCTCCTTGTCGCGGAAGAACTCGGTGACGTTGATGAGGATCTTGTTGAAGAGGATGGCGAACTCGTCGGCGTGAACCTGGAGGTAGTCGAGATAGACCTGATAGTTGTCGATACCCAGCTCGGAACGCCGCTGCGCGACCCTGCGCATAAGGCTTGCGCGCTTGTAGCCGGTGAAGTCAAAACCTCGGGCATCGCGAAGGTATGCGAGCAGGCGCTCGAAATCGCCGCCTGCTTCCTGCCTCAATTGAGAGCCCCGGTGGCCGTCAGAGTCACGAGCTTGCTGGCAATCTCTTCGAGGGGAAGGACGTAGTCGACAGCTCCTGTTTTGATCGCGGCCGACGGCATGCCAAAGAATTCTGAAGAAGCCTCGTCTTGGGCGACAACCGTGCCGCCGCGCTGCTTGACCGCGGTCACGCCCAGCGCTCCGTCGTGGCCGCTGCCGGTGAGCACGACGGCGATCGCGTGTTCGCCGTAGGCCGCGGCGACTGACTCGAACAGGAGGTCGGCCGACGGCCTGACGAAGTTGACGAGCTCGGTGTCCGTCAGCGTGAGGATGCCTTTGTGTTTGATGAGCATGTGATGGTCCGGCGGCGCGAGGTACACGTGGTCCACCTCGAGCAGCGCTCCTTCCTCGGCGTGCACGACCGGCAGCGGGGACTGCCGCCCGATGACCTGGGGCATCAGGCTGCGGTGGTGGGGGTCGACGTGCTGGACGATGACGACGATCGCGCCCAGGTTCGCGGGCAGGCTGCCGAGCAGCCGCGTGAGGGCGTTCACCCCGCCGGCGGAGGCGGCGATGGCGATGATGTCGAAGGCTGGCGGGGATCGCTCAGGACCGCGCAAATCTTGTCCCTGTCATCATGCTCTCGATCGATTCGGAGGGGTGATGCGATGGGTGAACAGCCGCGCGCGGAGGTCGTGGGCAGCCTGCTGCGACCGGAATTCCTCACTGCGGCGCGAAAGCAGCTAGACGCGGGCGAGATCGACTACGCGCGGTTCAAGGAGATCGAGGACCGGGCCGTGGACGAGGCGGTCGAGGGCCAGGTCTCGGCCGGCATCGACGTGGTCACCGACGGCGAGCAGCGGCGCTATGCGTTCTTCGGCCACCTGGTGGACGCGATCGCGGGATTCGACAAGTTCGGCGGATGGGCGATCCCGTTTCGCGACGAGAAGGGCGAGCAGCTCGTCTTCAAGCGTCCTGTGGTCGTCGAGAAGCTGCGACCGCTGCGCAACATGGCGGCCGAGGAGTTCACCTACCTGAGGGCGAAGACAAAAGCGTGGGTCAAGGTGACGATGATCAGCGCCCAGCAGGCCGCTGCGTACTACGACCCGGAGAAGTCGAAGGGCGCATATGCGACCCGCGACGCGTACCTGTCCGATATCGTCGAGCTGAGCCGGCGCGAGGTGGACGAGTTGGTGCGCCTGGGATGTACTTACATCCAGATCGATGCGCCGCAGTACGCGGCGCTGCTCGACCCTCATCTCCGCGAGGGCTACCGAGAGCGGGGCAGCGACCCCGAGAAGCTGATCGACACGTGCATCGAGATGGATAACGCGATCATCGAAGGCCACCCCGGAGTCACGTTTGCGATGCACATCTGCCGCGGCAACAACCAGAGCAAGTTCTACGCCGCCGGCGACTATGAGCCGATCGCGCGCATATTCGAAAGGACGAAGTTCAATCGCTTCCTTCTCGAGTACGACGACGACCGCTCGGGTGGTTTCGGACCGCTGAAGCATGTGCCCGAGGATCGCGCGGTGGTGCTCGGGCTGGTCACCAGCAAGAAGCCGGCGTTGGAACCGGAGGACGAGCTCAAGCGGCGGATCGAGGAGGCATCTCGCTACATCCCGCTCGAGCGGCTCGCGCTAAGCCCTCAGTGCGGATTTGCATCGACCATGGAGGGCAATCGTCTTACTGCCCTAGAACAGCAGAAGAAACTCGAGCTCGTCGGCCGAGTTGCCCGTGCGGTGTGGGGCTGATTTGCGGTCAGCGCCCGCCAAAACTTAAGATCGGGAGGGTGCCGCGGGGAGTGAATGCTTCTGAGCCGAGAGTGCTCGGCGATCAGTTCGCTCTGCTTGTTTCCAGCGTGGTCGACTACGCAATCTTCATGCTTGATCCGGCGGGCGTGATCGTGACGTGGAACGAGGGCGCCCAACGCATCAAGGGCTACACCGCCGACGAGATCATTGGCCGGCACTTCTCGATCTTTTACTCGGAGGAAGACGCTCGGAACCACAAGCCCGATTGGGAGCTGGAGGTCGCCAAGCGAGAAGGCCGCTACGCGGAAGAGGGCTGGCGCCTTCGCAGGGACGGGACGCGCTTTTGGGCGAGCGTCGTCATCACCGCGCTGCGAGACGAGACGGGCCGCTTGCGAGGCTTCGGCAAGGTGACGCGCGACCTGACAGAGCGGCGCAGGCAAGAAGAGCGCCGGGATGCGGAGCGCGAAGCGGAGGCAGCACGGCTGCGCGAGCACGCCGACCGCATGGCAGAGCTGGAACACACGAAGACCCAGTTTCTGAACCTTGCGTCGCACGAGCTGCGCGGACCCCTGACCGTAATCCGCGGATACAACTCGATGCTGGCGGACGGTTCGATCCCCGCTGAGCAGATCCCGGCGGTGGCGCGCATCCTGGACGGCAAGCTGGCGCAGATCGACCTGCTGATCGAGCAGATGCTGGAGACCGCGCGGCTCGAGCACGACAGCTTCGACCTGTTCCGGGATACGTTCGACCTGCGCGACGTCGCCCAGGACCAGCTCGACGTCTTCCGGCCCATTTCCCCCAGACATGTCTTCGTGATGTCCGCCGACGATGGGCCTCTTGTGATCGAGGGCGATCGAGCCCGGATCGGGACGATCCTCGCGAACTTCGTGGACAACGCTTTGAAGTACTCGCCGGAAGGCGGTGAGGTCTGCATCACCACGGGCCGCCGCGAATCCAACGCGTTTGTCAGTGTGCGCGACGAAGGGTTCGGCATCGCACCCGAGTACATGGCTCTACTGTTCACGCGCTTCGGCCGCCTGCCGACCGAGCAGAACGTGAGCATCCCCGGTACGGGCCTTGGGCTGTTTCTCTGCAAGGAGATCGCCATCCGGCACGGCGGCGACATCGCTGTGCATTCGAAGCCTGGGTCTGGCAGCGAGTTCACGTTGACGCTTCCTTTGAAGAGGATCGTGCGGCCGGCCAGGTAACCTGGCGGGGCACCAGGCCCTGGGAGCCATGGACTCAGGAGAGCTATGTTGTTGCCGTATCCCCCTGGGGTCAAGGAGGCCGCTATGAACCTTCCGGCTGGAGTGACGTCCCACACCGCTCAGACCAACCGGCTGCGCACGCGCTACATCGAGTCGGGGCCGGCGGATGGTGTGCCGGTCGTGATGATCCACGGCAACCTTTCCACCGGCCGCTTCTTCGAGCACCTGATGCCCGGAGCACCGGAGTCCTTTCGCATCATCGCACCCGACATGCGGGGGTTCGGCGAGGCTGAGCAAGTGCCGATCGACGCCACGCGAGGCCTCCGGGACTGGGCGGACGACACCTTTTCGCTCGTCGAAAAGTTGGGGATCAAGCGCCCTGTGCACCTGGTTGGATGGTCGACGGGAGGCGCCGCGATCGCCAACTACGCGGTGGACCGCCCCGTCGCGTCGCTCACGTTTATTGACCCAGTGTCACCGTACGGTTTCGGCGGCGTCCGCCTCGACGGCACGCCTTGCTTCCCCGACTACGCCGGCTCGGGCGGGGCGACCGGAAACCCGGAGTTCATGAAGCGCATCGCCGAACATGACACCTCTGATGAGTCTCCCATCTCTCCACGCAATGTAATGAACAGCTCTTACTGGGCCACGTCTCACCGCGAGCCGAAAGAACGTGAGGACATGCTCCTCGAAGAGGTTCTGAAGTCAGTTATCGGAGACGACGGCAACCCGGGCGACTCGACGCCTTCGGAGAACTGGCCGGGCATGGCGCCGGGGACGCGCGGAGTGCTGAACGCGCTATCGCCCAAGTACTGCCACTGGGCGGACATCGTCGACCTGCAGCCGAAGCCCCCTATCCTGTGGACGCACGGCACCGCCGACATCGTCGTCGCCGACGGCTCTGCGTGGGAGATGGGGACTCTGGGTAAGATGGGCTACGTCCCGGACTGGCCGGGTGAGGACGTGTTCCCGCCCCAACCGATGGTGACCCAGATCCGGAACGTGCTCGAGCGCTACCGCGCGACAGGTGGCCAGGTGCAGATGGAGATGTTCGAGGGATCTGGCCATGGACCGTTGTTCGATGCCGCCGAACGCTGGAGCAAGCTCTTTTTCGAGCTTGTGGTGTCGGTGGAGGCGTCCATGCCGGCGCGGCGCTAGGCGGCCCGCTCGCCCCACTGGCGGCTTTGCCCGGTCAGGAGGTGGTTGCCTCGCTTCTGGGCCGCGGCCCAGAACCCGGCAAAGCTTGCCTGGAGGCGGTCAATCACGGCCGCCAGGCGCTTGGGATCGACGAAATCGTCGTCGGCCTCGAGCTCGAAATCCCGAGCAGATGACTCCAAAGTTTCGAGTTTGCTCCACGCGCCAGACTGTACGAAAATCGGTTCGCCAATCAAACGTTGGCATGTCAATTTACGTGTACTCATGCCAGCCATACCCCGCCCCGCCATCCTCTTCATAGTCTTCTTTCCACAAATGCTTCCAGACATGCAAACATTTGCTCGATGGACCCTCCATCCCAAGACGCCCTCGCCCTAGGCCTTAACGCCGCCGACCCCACCACCCTCGTCGTCGACCTCAACTGCGCCTTCGCCTCGATCGAGCAGCAGCACATCCCCGAGCTGCGCGGCAAGGTCCTCGCGATCGCCGCTTACGCCACCGACGCCGCCACCATCGTCTCCTCGTCCCGCGAGGCACGCGACCTCGGCATCAGGACAGGGATGAAAGTCTTCGAGGCCAAGGCGATCTTCCCCCACGTGATCGTCTGCGAGCCCAACCCACCGCGCTACCGGGTCGTGTCCGACAAGCTCATCGAAATCCTCCAAAGGCACAGCCCCGACGTGCTCCGGATGTCGATCGACGAAGCATCCCTGAACCTGGCGGGCACGCCCGATCTCAAGAAGCTCGGACCCGAAGGCGTCGCGCTCGTCATCAAGAAAGCGATTCGAGAAGAGATCGGGGAGTGCGTGACCGCGTCCGTAGGTGTCTCCACGTCGATCTGGATGGCCAAGCAAGCCTCCAACCTCGACAAGCGCGACGGTCTCCAGCGCATCGACCACACCAACTTGGTGTCAGTCTTCGAGCGCCTCCACCTCACCGATCTCTCCGGCATCGCCGACGCCACCGCCCGCCGCCTCTCCCGGGCCGGCATCCATACCCCCATCCAGTTCCTCCGCGCCACACCCTCACGCCTGCGCCTCGCCGGCATGCATCCGGCGTTCGCGCGCGGTTGGAGCATGCGCCTGCGCGGATTCGAGGTCAGCGGCTTCGAGAGCGCGCGACGTAAGAGCTACAGCCACTCGCATGTGATGGCTCGCGCCACCGCCTCGGAGCGGGACCTCGAAGAGCTGCTGATGCGACTCTCCGACATGGTGGGCAGGCGGCTGCGGGCGGCCGGCCGCCGCGGAAGCATCGTTTCGATCGGCGTCGTGTACCGGCCCGAGGCAGGCCACTTTTCCAAGCAAGCCAAACAGCCGAGACCGGTCTCAACCGGCGATGAGATCTACCAGGCGGCGCTCAAGCTGCTCGCTGCGCGCGACCCGCGGCGCACCGTCGGCACCCTGGGCGTCGGCCTCTCCGGCCTCACTGACGGCGAGCGCGGCCAGCTCGACCTGTTCCTCGAGACGGCGCGCCCGCGGAGCGAGCGCCTCGAGGCCGCTGTCGACACGATCCGCGATCGCTTCGGCGAAGACGCCGTCCAGCGTTCTCGCCTCCTCGGCCGCGCGCGGGTGGTAAGGGATCGGATCGCGTTTGGTAATACAGGGCACCCCGATGAAGCCAGACCCAAATAGTTGTGCAATATCGGCGGATTAGGACCAAGATGTAGTCATGGCCTCCAGAAAAGAGGAGGCTGCCGGGGCGGCGTGGGAAGGCGCCGATCTAGAGCGACCGCTCAGCGGGGAAGATCCTGAGACGGATTCGCTTGCGGAGGCCCGACGCTGGGTAGCCGTATATCACCACCTTGTCAACCTCGAGCAGGAGCTGTTCGACCTGCTCGCGCGCATGATCCCGACCATGCCACAAGAGGCGCAGAAGGAAGCGGAACTGACCAATCTCCCGGTGCTCGCGTCCCAGGTCGAGAGGTTCAGGCACCGCCTCGACTACTGGACGACGCGCCGCGACGAGCTCGAGACGAAGTAGCTTCCACTGCGGCGAGCCCCGCCAGGTCGTCGATTGCCGCCATGAAGCCCAGGCTGCCGTGATTCGCGCCCGAGCTCGCGTGCGCGATCTCGTGTAGGACGACACGTGCGAAATGTCGAGGTGAGTCGAGCACCGAGCGCTTGACCACGATGTTGGGAGCGTCCCAAACGCCCTCGGTCTCGTAGGCGCCTTCGTCCAGCCGCATCGTTTTCGAGATCCGCACCTCCTGCACACGCCTGGCATGCTCGCCGGCCAGCCGCAAAAGCTCTGGCAGGATGTCCCAGCTCGCGCGCTCTGATTTGTTCAGCTTGGAAGCGTCGACGAAGTCGTAGACAAACGACGCGTTCCACACCTGGACGAAGCCTCCGATGTCGAGGATCGGGTTGCCGTTCAAATCGCGCAGCTTCGGCAGCCGCGCGAGCAGACGGTCCGGGATCACGATCACCTTGTAGCCGTCCGCCCGCGCCTCCATGATCGTCGCGCCGTGGGTGAACATCTGCTGCGAGCTGACGAAGACCGTCTTGCCTTTCGCGGCGAGTATGCGCACCGCTTGCTCCTGAACGTCGAGCCACGTGATCTCGTCGTGTTGGTGCCAGCGGGGATCCGCGTGAGGTCCCCCACCAGCTGCTCCGCGACGGTCTCTGATTTGCCCTTGAGCAGGATCGCCTTGACGCGGTCCTGGTACGCGCTGCGCCCGACGTTCGTGCGCTCGCGATTGAGCGCCCTCTGCAGCTGAGCGGTCGTCGAGGTGATGTTGTAGGAGAAGAGAAACTGCTCTTCCATCGCGATCCGCACGCCCTTCACGTAGATGCGCGCAGGTTCGTCGGGCGTGCGATTCAGGATGCTGCCAAGGTCTGTGCGCTCCAGCTCCTCATCGCCCGCGAAGCGCAGGAAGTAGTCCCTCGCCGCGGCCATGTCCGCGTCGGACAGTCCTCGAAGCGTGAAATCGGTGCCGCGCCGTTTTGGTTCGGAAGCCGGCGCGATGACTGCGTGAAGCGTCTTGACGTCGGCGAAGTTGCTCTTGGCGGCGCGCCGCAGCGTGATGTCGGCCTGCGGGCTGCGGATCATGACGTCGATGCCGCGGCGGTAAAAGGTCGCGAGCGCATCCTTGAGCCCGACCCCGAACTTGCCTACAACGAGCTCTGCCCTGCGGCGCTTCTCCGGGTTCTCGTTCTGGGTCAAGTGCTGGTAGTGGAGGCCGCGCCCGAAGTCCGTGACGTGCCATCCGTCGCGGCGTTTGACGATCTGCGGCTCGGCCGTTCGGCTCAATGCCTGCTCGTCGAGCGCATTCGCGATCACCTCGCGCACCGCCTCCGGCACGCCCCAGTGGTCGAGGATCTTCTCGACGTTGAGGTCGAAAAGTGCCGCGTGCTTCAGCGAGCGAGCCACTCCCTCGCCTCTTCGACCGAGGCGAAGTACCGGATCTGGATCGCGCTCTTCGGCATGCTGCCGAGCCTCTCGCGAAGGTGGTTGGATGCGATGTCGCTGACCGGCGGCACGATCGCGAAGCGTTTCAGGCCCGCCTCGATCACCCGCGGCGTCCACTCCCGCTCGGCCCGCTCCTGGTCGGCCCGGTTGAGCACGCGCTGCCGGCGACAGTCCGCCAGGAGGCGCGACCCTCCGCGCTCCTTCAGCGCCTTGATCTCGGCCTCCAGCATTGCCGCGAACTCGGCGGTGTTGGCCCAACCTTCCCACTCCACAAACACGGTGGCATGAGTGTCGTCCCACCGGACGCTTGCGACTCCCGGGACGGAGAAGTAGACGTCATCGCCCACGCGAACAGAATGCCAGGCCCAACGCGGAGTAGGTCCTTATTCGGGGCGGCAGGCCCAGGCCTCGATCTCCACTTTGTACTGGGGCGCCGCCAGCGCGGCGACGTAGACGAGGGTCGACGCCGGCTCATGGCCGTCGAGCCAGGCGAGGGTGACCTCGCGCCGGCGCTGGGCATCGACGTCGCCGACCAGGTACCAGTTCCACTTGACGACGTCCGCGACCGACATCCCGGCCGCATCGAGGTTGCGCCGCAGGTTCTCGAGCGCGACCTCCACCTGTACGATCGGGTCCTCGGGCACACGGCCGTCGCGGCTGCGTCCGACCTGGCCAGAGATCGCCAGCCACCTCACGCCGCCTGAGACCTCGACCTGATGGCTGTATGGGCCAATCGGGGGGTGGATGGCGTCCGGGTTGCGCAAGGTTTTCACGCGCTCATTGTTAGTCGAAGGTCCATCGCATCGCGTTGAGGGACTCGTCCGTGCCGAAGCCGAAGACCCTTTCCAGCACGAGCTCGTACAGGTGCAGGGGCGCCGGCCCGGCGGTGGGAGCGCCATCGCCGTAGAACGCATCCTCACCTGGCTCCGCGTCCCATCCGTACTTCGCCCTGTAGGCATGGGCCGCGCGGACGAGCGTGCCGCTGTCAGTAACGCGCACGGCCCGGCCCTCGACGACGACATCCACCCCCTCCGCGGCGGTGGTCAGGACGCAGCGGGAGTCGCGCGCAAGGTTGCGGGCTTTCTGAGTCTTCGGACCGGCACAAAAGTAG
>VBFH01000076.1 GCA_005883575.1 Chloroflexota bacterium
CCGGGGCCGACTAATGATTGAGAAGCGCAAAGACCTCGCGTCGGCGTCGAAATGGGAGGCGCAGACTCAGGCCTTGCTGCGAGATGAGCTCGGCGACCATGCGTACACAAAGCGCTTCGAAGTGGCCCTGAGCCAGCCCCGCCCCGAAGGCATGGTGGCGGCGTACGGGGTGCTGTGGGCCGCGTATGAAGATGCGCTGAAGGGCGATCTGAAGCCGGTGGCGAAGGAAAGGCGCCCATCCTGACCGGGTACCCTACGTTGCCGCCTGGCGTTGTAGGTCAATGCTTCTTCTTGATCGCATTGGGCCTGAGGGTCCGCGCGTGCCACCTGCTCGTACCACGATCGGTGACGATCCATCCTCCCGAGATCGCCGGGATGACACCTATTTGACAGCTTAGCCGGGGCAGTCCGTGACGCGACAGGACGCTCTTTGGCACCAACGCGCCAGATGGCCGAATACGTGAGGCACGCCCAGACACGTCATGACGCTTCCTGACAAGAAAGGTCAATCTCCTCTTAATCCCAAGTTCAGGGTTCGACCCCCTGCGCGAGCACCACCATGCCACTAAGCCAGGTGCCTCTGAAGCTTGCCCAGGAGCTCCGTCAACTGGGCTCTTTCATGCTCGCTCAATGGGCCCATCCACTCCGCCTCTGCGCCGTGCACAGTACGGCGAACCCTGTCGGCCATGCGAGAGCCGGCATTTGTGAGGTGCACCAGTACCATCCGCCGATCCGTCGGATGCGGCTCCCGCCGCACCAGGCCCCGCTTGACCAGTGTGTCGAGCACGCCCGTCACGGTGGCGCGGCTCACGATCAGCCGGTCGCTTATGTAATTCGGCGGGCAGGGCTGTCCGGCATCTTTGAGGATCCCCAACACCAGCCCGCCGGCAGGGCTGACGTCGAAAGGCTGCAACGCTGCGGCGACCCGCCCGAGGACTAGATCGCCGGTACGGGCGAGGTTCATCGCACACTCTGTTGCCGAGGCGCTGGCGTCGGGGTATTTCGCGGCGAAGTCACGGTTGACACGGATCGGTATCTCCATCGGTTTGGCACCTGATTATAAGGCCCTTGACATTTCACTAGGCACCAGATAGTGTGGCCCCTAATCACTTTGGGCAGGAGGGCGAGATGAAAGTTGCGACAAGCCAGCACAAGGTTTTAGGCCCGGGCGAGGGGCTGCGTCTGCAATCGGGTCCCGGCCGCGACCTGATCTTCAAGGTCACCGGCGAAGATACCGGAGGGGCATTCGACTACTTCATCGTCGAAGTCGCACCTCACGGCGGTCCTCCGCTGCACGTGCACCACAAGCAGGAAGAAACAATCCACGTAATGAAAGGGCTCTACAAGATCAGGATCGGAGAGGAGATCTTCCGCTGCGAGGAAGGCGGTTTTGCGTACCTTCCGTCCCAAGTCCCACATGCCTTCTTAAACCTGACCGATGAGCCAGGCGAGATCGTGGTGGTCTACACGCCCGGGGGCGGACACAAGTTCTACCAGGAGCTGGGTCCGATCTCGCGCGGTGCTAATCCAGATCGACAGGTCATCGCCGCCCTCTTCGAGAAATATGGGATGACCCTGCTGGGACCGCCGTTGAGTCGTGATTGAGCCTGGTCTCGCATGACGCTCATGAACACGGCTGAGCGCCCTCAGATCCGGGATTGACGACAGCTTATTTGACAGCCTAGCCAGGACACTCCAGGACACGCTGGGACGCTCTGGGGCACAAACGCGTCAAAGCGCCGAACACCTGAGACACGCCCTGGCATGCCCTGACACCTCCTGGCAAGATCGGTCAATCTCCTCTTAATCCGAAGGTTCAGGGTTCGACTCCCTGCGCGAGCACCAGCATATTGTGCTGCTTGTTTGGCGGAGCCTGACACTCCCTGCCACGAAGTGCCCTACAAGACGGGCTGCCTCCGCGATAAGAGTCAGACTGCTTGGTGGTTGTCTGCCGCCGTTGGCGTGGTCAAGCTCGACATCCCGGCGAATCTCGTCGGCCTTGCCTGGCGGGCGGGACCTGAGCTGCCCATCGTGAGCAGCCACCGCCACGCGGAGCTGGAGATCAACCTGGTGATGCGCGGGAGCGCTACATATCTTTTCTCCGGCCGCCGGGACCGCCTCGTCCGGCGGTCGCTGCTATGGCTTTGGCCAGGCCGGGACCACATCCTTATTGATCGCTCGCCGGACTTCGATACCTGGGTTGTGGTATTCCGCCCCAAACTGTCGCGTAAGCATCGCCAGCTCGACGAAGGATCCTCGCTGTACAGCCGGCGATTGTCCGAAGGCGAGGCTGATTGGCTCCATCGGGTGTTGCTCGCCGTGACCGGTGCCCAGACTCCCGCCGAGAACAACGCCGGGATGCAGTTCGCCCTGCTCCAAGCCTGGCGACTTTACATCGACGCGGAGGAGGCACTGCTCGAGGAGGTGCACCCGGCCGTGGAGCGCGCTGCGGTGAGGCTCCGAGATGATCCGAGTCTCGACTCAGTCGAGGAGCTGGCTGCTGCGGGTGGCCTTAGTCCCTCGCGACTGGGCCGTGTCTTCAAGGCGCAGATGGGCGTGTCTCTGCGCGAATACCGAAACCAACTTCGGTTGGAACGCTTTCTGCAGGTGCATGGGAACGGCGCACGGCGCACTGTGACGCGGTCGCTGCTGGAAGCCGGCTTTGGCAGCCAGGCCCAGTTCTACCGCGCGTTTCGCGCGGCCTTCGGCACCAGCCCAAGCCGGTATCTGCGAGGTGAGACAGCGTCGGGCGAAAGGATCTCGCCGCTGAATGAGAGGCGGCGCAGGCGCGATCATGGCTAACCTCCGATCACCGAGTTCATAAGGAGGCGGTCATGGCGCTAACTATTTCGGCCCAGCAGCGGCAGCAGTTCGCCCAAGAGGGCTACTTCATTTTGGAGCGGGCGATTGGCGACGCTGAGTTGGCACTGCTGCGCGGCGAGCTTGACCGATTCATTGCTGCGACGGAGGCGGCGATGGACGCCACGGGAGCCGACGTGCAGGGCCTCAATCATCGGGGCAAGCGGTACTTCATAGGTAATCGCCACGCTGAGGCGGAGGGACGCCTCGATGGCTTCCTCTTCGGAGAGACCGCGGCGGCCATCTGCCGAGCCACGATCGGCGACGAGGCCTACCTCTTCGTAGAGCAGTTCGTCGTCAAGATGGCGGACGTCGGACTCAAGTTCGCATGGCACCAGGACTCGGGCTACCTGAAGCACAACCTGCCCGGCTACACCCGAACCTATGTGACCCTGTGGTGCGCGTTGGACGATATGTCGGAGGAGAACGGCACGATCTCGGTGCTTCCTTTTTCCCGCGCCGGCACGCGGGACGTGATCGACCACCTGATGGATCCTGAATTGAACGACCTGGTGGGATATTTCGGCGACGACCCGGGCGATCCAGTGATCGTGCCGGCCGGCAGCATTGCAGTGTTTTCATCGGCGCTGTTGCACCGCAGTGGTCCAAATCGCACCTCCCGTCCGCGGCGAAGCTATGTCGTCCAGTACTCGCCGGAGCCGATCCGCCGGCCGAACGGGAGGGTGTTCGAGCTGGCCGAGCCGCTGCTGGTCGGCGGACGTCTTGCGCCGCGGCCGATTACCGCCGGAAAGCCGGGCGGCTCCTAGTTTCCAAGTTGGTCGGTACGACTCCGCAGTCTGCAAAGTGCAGGCGTTTTTGGGGCGCGACGATGGGAACGCCCGATACGAATCCTCCGTGACACCCATGCCCGTAGATGAGGCTTTAGTTGGCATGTCAACGGGGGCATCGCCAGGCGCGCCCCAGTACTAGGTGCTAGTGCCCGACCATACGGATCAGTAGAGTCATGCCGGCGTGAAGCGCCACCGTGTCGCCCCGTTCGGCTCAGCGGTGGCGACGCCAACGGCAGTGGAAGGTATGACCGCGTAAAGATCCCACGGTGGAGGTCCGGCACTGGGCGCGCTGAACTCGGCGGTGAGCGAGCCGTCTTTTGCCTTTGCCGGCCAGCCCAGCGCTGCGTACATCTTGGCGATGCGATCGAGCGTCGGCCTATCAGTCACCTTGTGGGCGGCGCCTTCGACCACGACGTCGATGTCGGGCAAGGAAACCGAGATCGCGCAGCTGGGGTTTTTCGCGAGATTGCGGCTCTTGCGAGTTCCCGCACCGCTCGTGAAATAGAACTTGCCATCGACCCAAAGGGCGCCGACGGCAGTCAGGTGCGGGCTGCCCTGGGGACTCGTGGTCGCCAGCCAGCACGTCCTGCCGCTGCCCTCCTCGCTGGTTTGGGCCTCGAGCTGTTTCAGCGTCCGCGACCACGGGATCGGCTTGTTGCCGTAGATGTCCAGATTCTTCTCGTCCATTTTTGATACCCCCATGGCTCCAAAGGTCGCGTAATTGCGTCCTCTTATCATCGCCAGAGAGGGATCCGTTCGCTGGGACGCGTCCCGGCCAGCCAGTCCGCCGGTCGCGCGGTGGAGCGGGGTTCGGAGGCGGCTGAATGAGAAGCTCGGCAACAGTGCCGGCGTGAGTACTTCGGCCATGCACGTGGCGAATAGCGCTGAGCCGCACGGGGGTCCATGCAAATCGGACGTAAGGGCGCCAAGTCAGTAAGCGACTTAGTCGTGGAATCTGTCGATTGCGCGCAACGCAATGATCGCCATGAATTCGGTGACCTCGATTTGCGTTCCGGGTTTTCTCGATTTCCACAGAGCGTGGAGTCGGGACCTGCCGCCGGCGGGAAAGCGCGGTGGGCGTTGACCTTGGTGCAGATAGCGGTCGAGCTGGGTCGGGTTGCTGAGTCGAACCCGGAACTGGTGATTGATCCTTCCAATCAGCGCAAAGCGTCCGTCAGAAATGACGGTGTCAATGGCTGCCTCCGCAGCTGTAATGAGCGGCTCGGAGGCTGGGTTGATCAGGCCAGAAACCGGCCATAGATGTCCCGGTGCGGTTAGTGCAATGACCGGACGCTTGATCCGTCGAGGCTGCACACAGACCAACACACCACCTCGCGCCAGATGCTTCCTAGCTCCTCGCGCCAGATGCTTCCTAGCTCGCTCGAGGGCATGGACCATGCCCGGGATTGCAATTCATCAAAGCGACCAACTGAAGAGCGCGATATCAAATGGCCCGCCAGCAAGACGTGCGCTCTCGGCTGTGCCAACTCGGAAGGAGACGTTAGTCACGCCTTCGGCGGCGGCCGCCAGCCGGGCAGTGCGGATCCTGGCTGCATCTGGTTCGATTGCGACCACATTGGCGGCAAGAGGCGCGTACTGAAGCGTGAGCCGGCCGTCGCCGCACCCTATCTCCAGGACGCGCCGACTCTTGACTTTGACCAACCGTTGGATCAGGCGCGCTTCCACGCCCACTGCGGGGTAGTCGCTGGGAACGTCTACGGAGCTAGTCACCTGCTTTCGAATCGGTCTTCCGAACATACTCCCTGACATTGCATGCCTGGAGCCTCTCAATCCAAAGGTTCAGGGACTCCTGCGCGAGCACCACCACGATCTTCTCGGGGTACAGGTAGATCATCTGAAACCGGGCCAGCCATTCTCCGTCGCGATGATCTGCATTACCTTCTTCGCCAAAGCAGTGCCGTTGTCGCCGTTGGTCATGACGACCGCACCGAGACCAACGCCTTTTAAGCCCTTGCATGATCGAAATAAAGGCCACGCTCATCATCTCCAGCAGGTTGAGCGCTACCAGGACGTGATCGGTCCGCACCAGGTAGCTGAACGCGAGGCGATGGTTCGCCCACACGGTGCCGACGACTATGAACGTGAGGGCGAACGCAACATAGCTCGGCAACTGCTGGACCACCAGGTGTTGGAGACCCACCGAATCGTCGGCATCGTCCAGCCGCGGGATGCGGATCGCGAGCACCAGCAAAGTGATCGCAAAAGCGAAGACGCCATCGCTGAACGCCTCGACCCGCGCACGTCCCGGTGTTGCTGCCCGGACGCGTCAGCGTCGGGCGATTCCAACAGGAGGTTCGAAACTCAGCGCGGTACCAGCTTGATCGTCGTGGATCGCGCCTCTGGCGTCAGCACGCTGTTGAGGACGCTTCCGGCGTATCGGCGGTATTTGGTCCGGTAGGCTGCATCGACTTCGTCGTCGATGACATGGTCGGCGTCGACGAATGCGACATCTTGCTGAACACCGCCGGCCTGTATCCGCCCCTCGTGCCTGTCCTGGGTACTGCGGAACCAATTACCCTTGGGCCCTCTGACGGATCGGAGGTACAGGTCGTCGCCGTGACGGACGATCCACACGGTCACCGGTTTTCCCAGCATGCCGTCCCGCCGGGCTGACGCGATCTGCACTTCTTCCGTTCTGGCGACCTTGTCGAGCTGGTCTTTGGTCCACTCCATCATTGGCCCGCCTCCTTCGTGTCCATCCGTACGAGAGCTTTGATCGCGCGGCGCTCGTCCATGGCGCGATACGCTTCTGCGATGTGATCCAGGTTGGTCTCGAAGTCGAAGACGCGGCCAGGATTGATCCGCCCCTCCAGGACGTCGTCCAGCAGACCAGGGATGTAGGTCCGCGCGGGAGCCACTCCACCGCGTAGCCCGAGGTTGCGAAAGATCACGGTCTCCATCGGGTTCTCGACGCCGTGGGGAACCCCGACGACGCCAACAACCGAGCCTGGCCGTGCGATGCCCAGCGCCGTCGCCAACGACTGGCCCGTACCAACGCATTCGAGGGCGGCGTCGACTCCTACCCCGTTCGTCAGCTCCATGATTGCCTCGATCGCCGCGTCGCCGCGCTCGGCAAGGATGTCCGTAGCACCAAACGCACGGGCGACCTCCTGACGGGCTGGGTTGCGGCTCAGGGCAATGATCCGAGCCGCGCCCAAGCGATGTGCGGCAAGGACCGCGCATAGACCCACCGCGCCGTCGCCGACGACGGCCACAAAACTGCCGGGTCTGACGCCGGCGCTCACCGCCGCGTGGTGGCCCGTGCACATCACATCCGAGAGCGCCAGAAACGACCGCATCATCTCGTCCGAGTGTTTGGTACCGGGAACCGGGACGAGCGTGCTGCCGGCGAGAGGGACACGGACAGCTTGCCCCTGGCCTCCATCGATCTTGCCGTCCCCAAACGCGCCCCCGGCGACGCACTGCGAGGAGACTCCCGCGCGGCAGTGTGGGCACGTGCCGTCGCAGTACTTGAACGGGGCGATCACAAGGTCGCCTCCGGCGATGCCGCGGACGTCGGCGCCCGCGTCCTCCACCACCCCGATGAACTCGTGCCCGATCGAACCCGTGGCATGAGGCGTCTCTCCGCGGTAGTACCAGAGGTCGGACCCGCAGACGCAGCCAAGTACAACCCGGACGACCGCGTCCGTCGGCGCTCTGACGACGGGGTCCGGCCTCTCCCCGACCTCGATCGAGTGCGGTCCGTTGAAGATGGCTGCGCGCATCGCTATGCGCCCTCGATCGACGGCGCCGCCGCGTACTCAGCTTCGCTTAGGTGGTCGCCCCACGTCGCGTTGCCGCCCTTGTCGTCGACGTCGAGCATCGCGATGTGCGTCATGAAGCGCGTCGGCGAAGCACCGTGCCAGTGATCCTCGCCCGGCGCAAAGAACACGCGGTCGCCGGGGCGAATCACCTCGATCGGACCACCGCGACCTTGTGCGAGACCGACGCCTTCGGTGACGAAGATCGTTTGGCCGTTTGGGTGCGTATGCCATGCCGTCCGGGCACCAGGCGTGAAGTGCACGCTGCTCGCGCTCAAGCGTGAGCCACCCCCCGGGGCTGCGACGGCATCGATGTACACGGCACCGGTGAACCATTCACTCGGCCCCTTTGCGGTCTGGACGCTGCTTTTGGTGATCTGCATGCCTCTACTCCTCCCATCAACTTCATGACGGACGCGGTTATCCTGTTACCGAATGCCCGCTTATCCTGGTACCGACGCCGCTACCCGAATCGAGCTCAGCGGCTTTCTGAAGAGTCGCCGAGCGCGGATCTCACCGCCGATTGTGGGCCTCAAGAACGGCAACCGCCGACGCACCCCTGGACTGCGCAGAGAGGAGGTCGCCGATCTCGCCGGTGTCGGCCTCACCTGGTACACATGGCTCGAGCAGGGTCGGGATATTCGCGTTTCGCCTCATGTCTTGGGCGCCATCGCTCGGGCTCTCCAGCTGGAGCCGTCCGAACGTGCTCACCTCTTCCGCCTGGCCGGTCACCCCCCGCCCGTCACAGAACGGCTTGCCGCCGCTGTTTCGCCACGCCTACAGCGGATTCTTGACGCATGGGACCCGTTTCCGGCGCAAATCGCCGGTCGCCGGAGGGACATCCTGGCCTGGAATACGGCGAGCGATGCCATCTACGGCTGGTCGCGCATGCCGGAACACCAGCGCAACACGCTCTGCTGGGCGTTCCTCGTCCCCGAGACGCGCCGCGTGCTGTTCGATTGGGAACACGAGTGTGCCCTGGCGGTTGCGGCCTTCCGAGCCGACGCAGGCCGTGATCTCGTCGAACCCGACTACCAGGAGCTCATCACGGACCTACTCCGGAACAGTACTGACTTCGCGGCGATCTGGGCCCAGCAGGACGTTCGTGGTCGCCAGGAGGGCCGGAAACGCCTTCAGCACCCGGAGTTGGGACGCCTCGATCTGGAGTTCACGATCTTCCAGGTCGCCGAGCAGCCGTCACTTCGTCTTTATCTCTACACGCCGGGCGACAGCGGAACCGAGACGAAACTGCGAGAGACAGTTAAGTCCGCAGCGACGGCATAGCCTCAATTCCGATAGGAGCGGGAAACTCATGCCCACAGTCGAGCAAGGAATCAAATCTCAGCTTCGCAATATCGAGAAACAATATGGGCGGTCAATGGACGAGCTGGTGACACTGGTTGCCAAGAGTGGATTGACCAAGCATAAAGAGGTCGTCGCAATGCTCAAGCAGCGGTACGGGATGACGCACGGCGCCGCACATCGTGTGTCCCTTGTCGCCCGGGATCGCGTGGCACCGGCCTCTCAGGTGCCGGCCGCCGAGCTTGCGCCAGGATTGCAAGAGGCATACAAGCGGCTGCTTGAAACGATCGACTCAATGGGCGACGACATCGAACATGCGCAGAAGAAGGGATATGTGAGTCTTCGACGACGAAAGCAATTCGCAATGCTGCAGCCCGGCGCGAGGTGGATCAACGTTGGCCTGATCCTCCGACAGCATCAGTCAAGAGGGCGGCTCGAGCCGGCGGCTAAATGGAACGCCCTGTTCACACATCGGGTACGGGTGGTAGCGGCCGCCGACGTCGACCATGAGCTTGAGGCCTGGCTTAGAACCGCCTACGACGACGCCAGTTGAACAGCATGGGCAACCTCTCCGAGGGAGACGCCGCCCGCCTGCTCACGTGACGCCAGGGCCGCCATAGAGTTAGGCGATGGACAAGGCGGCCTTGCAGGACCTCTTCTCCTACACAGGCTGGGCGTGGGATCAGATCAAAGCGGCTGTCCCCGACGACAAGATGCTCCGGGCCGTAGCGCCCGGGTCGGGGTGGCCCGCTCTGCGCAACTGCCTCGCGCACATCGTCCTCGCCTACGACCGCTGGGTTCCGGCGATCGCCGACCTCGAAAGCCAGGCTCTTCCAGACCTCGCGGCCGATGACTTCCTTTCCTGGCCGCAGATCGACGCCCACCGGCGCCGGACCCGCCACCCGCTCCGATCCAATCTCGAAGCATGGACAGACGCCGACCTTCGCGAACGACACGCGATTGACGTCGACGGCGAGCGTCTTCAGTACAGCCGGGGCGAATTGATCACCCATTTGCTCCTGCACGCGCGCGGCCACCACGGCGACGTGACGACGCTGTTCTGGCAACTCGGCTTCGACACCGAGACAGTCCTCGAGTACCGTTTCCACCTCGGGCGCCACCAGGAGACCTAATAAGCCGGTGAACGCTGACGCACTGCTCGCCTTAGTCCGGTTCCACGCGTGGGCGAACGACCGGATCCTGACGGTGGCGGCGGGCCTGTCGGACCACGAGTTCCACAGACCGGCGAAGCTGGATCACGGCAGCGCCTTTCAGACGCTCCGGCACCTTGTCGACGTCGATTGGAGCTGGCGGGAGTTCTGCATCGGCAACAACGTTGGAGACACATACGTCTGGGACCACGGGTTCGCGCTCGACGACTTGCCCGCCATCCATGCGTTTTGCCTCGAGGAGGACGTCCGCTTGCGGAGGTACGTGGAATCTCTCGATGACACCGCCCTCTCCGAGGCATTGACCATGCGTGAGGACTACTCTCCGCCGCGCTGGCTGATCCTGGCCCACGTTGTCAACCATGGGACGCAGCACCGCAGCGAGATGGCTCGTTACCTCACTGAATGTGGCCGCTCACCCGGGGATCTTGACCTCCTCGATGCGCTCGTGATGCGATGGCCAGGCGACGGGGCCGACGAAACCGGTCCTGCAGCTTCCTGATCTGGGTTCGCCCCCACGACCCGTTGCCGTATTACGAGCTCATCGGAATACTGCGTCCTCGTTATGAAAGTCACTAACTTTGGACCCATGAAAATGAAGCTCGAACTTGTTCCAGTGCCTGTAACCGATGTCGATCGCGCCAAGGCGTTCTACGTCGACAAGATCGGTTTCAATCCCGACCACGATCACCGGGTTAACGACCAACTTCGTTTCGTGCAGCTGACGCCGCCTGGCTCCGCGTGCTCAATCGTGATCGGAACAGGGGTCACAAGCATGACTCCCGGGTCTCAAAAAGGACTTCAGGTCGTAGTGGACGACGTCCAAGCCGTGCGCCAGGAGCTTGCCAGGCGAGGAGTCGAGACAAGCGACGTTGAGGTACATCCTTGGGGCTCATTTACATATTTCAGCGACCCCGATGGAAATACGTGGTCTGTACAGCAGATACCGGCCCGCACATAGCCCCTAAGCGCGTGGGATCGGCGCTTTTTGGGGCTGAACCTATGATTCCAGCGGAGTGGGCGTTCGACCGACTACGCGATACGCCAGGAGCGGTGACTACAGCATTGCGTACCAGGTCGTAGGAGACGCCCCCCTCGATCTCGTTCTCGTATTGGGCTTTGTCTCGCACGTCGAATACGCCTGGGAAGATCCCGACTTCGCGCGTTTCCTCGAGCGCCTCGCCTCGTTCAGCCGGCTGATCCTCTTCGACAAGCGGGGGACCGGGCTCTCCGATCGAGTTCCGGTCAACAAGCTGCCAACGCTGGAAGAACGCATGGACGACGTGCGTGCGGTGATGGATGCGGCCGGCTCGGAGAGAGCTGCCCTGTTCGGAATCTCCGAAGGCGGACCTATGAGCATGCTGTTCGCCACGACCTACCCAGAGCGTGTAGCAGCGCTGGTCCTGTACGGCTCCTACGCCAAACGCGTGCGTGACGCCGCCTATCCCTGGGCGCCCACGATCGAAGAGCACCGCAACAATCTCGGCGCCGTGCAGCGAGATTGGGGCGGTCCCACCCAGGTCGAAATATGGGCGCCGAGCGTGGCCGATGACGATCGGTTCAAAAGATGGTGGGGCCAGTACCTGCGACTCGGCGCCAGTCCGGCTGCTGCGCGGGCGGTCCTGGAGATGACGCTCGAGATCGATGTCCGGGACATCCTGCCCGCCGTTCACGTCCCGACGCTCGTCCTCCATCGCACCGGCGACCGACGCATCGCAGTCGGCGGCGGCCGCTACCTCGCCGAGCGCATTCCTGGCGCGCGATTCATCGAGCTTCCCGGCATCGACCATCTCGCATGGGTCGGCGACTCCGACGCCATCCTGAACGAGGTCGAGGAATTCCTCACTGGCACCCGCCACAGCGCGGAACCGACCCGCGTCCTGGCGACCGTGCTCTTCACGGACATGGTCGAGTCCACCAGTCGGGCCGTTCAGCTGGGCGATGCACGATGGCGCGCCCTCATCAGCGACCATGACCGCCTCGTTCGCGGCGAGCTCGCTCGTTTTCGCGGCCGAGAGATCGATCGAAGAGGCGACGGCTTCCTTGCCATCTTCGACGGGCCAGCCCGCGCGATCCGCTGCGCGTTCTCGATTGTCGAGCGTGTCCATGAGCTTGGTATCCGAGTCCGTGCGGGCCTGCACACCGGAGAGCTCGACATCATGGAGGCCGGCATCGCCGGGATCGCCGTTCACATCGGGGCGCGCGTCATGAGCCTCGCCGGCCCGGACGAGGTCCTGGTCTCGAGCACCGTGAGAGACCTGGTAGCCGGATCCGGACTGTCCTTCACGGATCGGGGCACGCATGAGCTAAAGGGCGTACCCGGCACATGGCGCATCCTCCGCGTCGAGCCGCCGGCGACATGACGCCGGCCGGCGAGCACGCCGAGGAGATAAAGGCCCAGGAGCAGCTCCTTCGAAGCGTCGAATACCTGCGCGACCTCGACCGCGTAGATATCGCGCGCCTCATCGGCTCGAGCGAGGACGCTCATTTCGCCGCGAGCACGGTCATTCTGCGCGAAGGTGAGGTCGCGGATTCCCTTTACTTGCTCGCCACCGGCACGGTGGAGGTGAGTGTTCGAGTCGATGAAGGCGACCGATCGGTCACGTCGATCAGCGCACCCGCAACCTTCGGCGACCTCGGCCTGCTGCTGAACGAGCGAACAGCGACGGTTCGCGCGCTCACGGACGTGCAGGCTTGGCGCATTCCGCGAAACGCCTTCGAGCGTCTCCTCCGCGAGCGCCCTCAGGTCGGGCGGGCGATCGCGACCTCGCTCGCGTCCGCAATCGACCGGCGCGATCGGTTAAGGGTGGGCGCGCCGATCAAGGCGCCTGAACAGCTCCATGCGATGATGGCCGCGCCGCACGCCCGGAGCTCGGGGCTCACGCGCGTCGGGTACATCGCCATCTCGATCGGGATGCCGGCTGCGCTGTGGCTGCTGCCCGCGCCGAGCGGCCTCAGCACCCCGGGTTGGCATGTCGCGCTCGTGATGGTCGGTGGCGCCATCGCCTGGCTACTCGAGCCGGTGCCGGACTTTGCAGTCGCGCTCGCCATGGCGGCGGCATGGATAGGCGCAGCTGGTGTCCCAGCGGCTGTAGCGTTCGGCGGCTTCACGACCTCGGCATGGGTCGTGGCGGTTGCCGCCCTGGGGATCACAGCGGCGATGGCGGCCTCAGGTCTGCTGTTTCGCGCCTCGCTGCTGCTTCTGCGGGTTTTCCCGGCGACGCATCGAGGCCAGCTCTCGGCGCTGCTGGTCACCGGCGTCATTCTCACACCGCTGGCGCCCACGGTCTTCGGACGCGTCGCGATGACGACCCCGATTGCGCGTGACATTGCGCAAGCCTTGGGTCATGCGAGGAGGACCCGTGCCACAGCCGCGGTCGCGTTCGCCGGAGTACTCGGCAGCACCATCCTCGGGCCTGTCTTCTTGACCGGAATGATCACCAACTTTCTGATCCTCAGCCTGCTCCCCGCAAGCGAGCAGGCACGATTCGGATGGGCGGGATGGCTGATCGCCGCTCTGCCCGCTGGGTTGCTGCTCTTCATCGGGGTGGCGTTGATCCTGTTCGCGCTCGACCCCCGATCCGGCATGCGAGCGAGCAGCCTCGTCAGGCGAACCCAGGAGCAATCGATCGGTCGCTTGTCGCGGCATGAGCTGACCTCGTTGATCGCGATCGGCGTCTTCATCGCCGGGTTGCTGTTCCAGCCCCTCCTCAGAATCGACACCGCCGCGATCGGGTTGGGGTCGCTGCTGTTGGCCATCGGTGGAGGCGCGCTGGACCGCCAGACATTTCGATCCGCGATCGATTGGGCGACGCTGGTGCTGTTCGGCGTGCTGCTGGGCGCGGGCGCCGTCTTGCGATCTGGAGGCGTCGACCGCTGGATTGCAGACGCGGTCACACCGATCGCGCGGTCGGTCGGTCACCCGGCGCTCGTGATTCTCCTTCTGACGCTCCTCGTCATCGCCGTGCGGCTTGTCCTGCCGATGGTGCCTGCGGGATTTCTCCTGCTGGTAACTCTGGTGCCGTCCGCGCCATCCCTTGGCTTGAGTGGCTGGGTCGTGGGCTTCGTGGTGTCCGTGGTGGCGCTGACGTGGGTGCTGCCGAAGCAGTACGAGGTGCTCCGAATGGTGCGTGAGGTGACCAATGGCGAGATGTTCAGCGACCGCCAATCTCTCGCCGTGGGTGTGTCGATCACAGCTCTCGCGCTGCTGACCATGCTGATCTGCGTCCCGTACTGGCGAGCGGTCGGGATCCTCTAGCGCACGAACTCGGCGGGCGGATGGTCGCAGCTGACGCTGCCTAAGATGCCCCAGGCGATCTGTCGTGAGGCTCTCAATCCCAGACGTCGACGGGAAGTCCGGTCAACCGACTGCGCTCCGCGGCGAACGCCATCAGATGGCTCTCCAACGACTCACGCGGCCCGGAGCGCACCAGCGATGGGTCGCCGGCAGCGACTGCATCCACGAACGCGCCCATCACGCCGAAGTCCCCGCCGTCGTGGCCACCGCCGGCATCCGCTCCGCTGCCGATCACGTGAATGGATTCGGCGTGCCCGGTGACGAACTCGGTGACGGTCAGCCGTTCGCCGTCGCCTTCGAGAAAGCCACGTGTACCCATGATCCGCGTCCGACGGCGGCCCAAAGGCGTGAACGCGCTCATCGTCAAGGTGGCCGTCACCCCACCCTCGAACTCGATGGTCGCGACCTGGTGGTCGGCTACGTCGTTGTCACATGCGTAGACGCAGCGCCCGTACTGGCCGTCGCGCAGTGCGCGCCGTACCCCTGGCTCGGTCAGGTCGGTCGTGACGACCGATAGCGGCCAGCGCTCCAGCTGCGGGACGCCAAGGCAGCCGAGGTAGAGCCGCACGGCCGAGTAGGGGCAGTCGGGCTCCACGGCACAGTCCAGGCACCGGTCGGCCGCGCCCACCGGCCGGCTGGCTGCCGTGAAATGGTGCAGCCCGCCCCGGCTGGACACCGCTACCGCCGGCCGGCCGACGACGTAGCGCAGCCAGTCGAGATCGTGGCAGCACTTGGTCAGGATGCTGGGCCCCGCCTGATCGGAACGGCGCCAGTTTCCCCGCACGTAGGAGTGAGCGAAGTGCCACCAGCCGACCGGCTCCAGGTGCTCGACCCCGACGAGATCACCAAGCCGCCCCTCGGCCACGACCAGCTTGACCGCGGCCGTGTAGGCCGTGTACCGCATCACATGGCAGACCGCGAGGATGACCCCGGCTTTCTCGACCGCCTCGATGACCTCAACGCACCCCGCCCGGGTTGGTGCGATCGGCTTTTCCAGCAGCACGTGGTAGCCCAACTCGGCGAACCGGCACGCCGGACCCACATGCTCGTGGTCGGGCGTGGCCACAATCACGGCATCAGCAAGCCGCGGCGAGGCGGCCAGGTCGCGCCAGTCGTCGAACCGCTGGTCGGCCGCCACCCCGAGCCGGTCGGCAAGAGCGTCACGACGATCGACGCGCGGATCGGCAACCGCTACCACATGCGCACGTTCCGGGTACTGCTCCGCAAAGCTCGAGAAGGCGTTGCCCCGAGAGCCTGTACCGACCACTGCAATCGTTACCGGAGGAGCCATTGCGACGGGACCCCTCTTTCTCTCCGTATGGTCGGACGCGCCTCAGTGGCCATCAAGCGCGATGTTCTCATCTGCCACGATGGTTCCCCTCGCATCTGGCGGTCTTGTCAAGCCGACGGTGTACGCAGAAGCTCCAGCACATCTTCGCCGTACTTGCGCAGCTTTGAATCTCCTACGCCGGGCACGCGCAGCAACTCTGCCATGGTTGCCGGTCGCGCCGCCGCGATTGCGTTGAGCGTGGAGTCGTGGAATACCACGTACGCGGGGATGCTGGCGGCGCGGGCGGTCTCCAGGCGCCATCGCCTCAGGCGATCCAACGTCTCGACAGGGACGTCGGCAGCGGTGGCGGCTCGTCCGCGGGTAATCGATGGCTCGGCCGGCAGCATCAGCGAGGGGGGCGTCCCACGCCTGATCGCCTCTCGTCCTGCCGGCGTGAGCTCGACAACGGGGTACTCTCCCGAACTCTGACGTGCGAGCCCGGCTGCGACGAGTCCGGCCAGAAGCTGCCTTACACGATCGTCACTCCACATCTTCAGCGCACCGTGGAAAGACAGATCCTGAACCCATGGTTGCGCGCCCGACCATCGTGTACGCCGGCCGCCCAGCACCCCCGCCACGTTGGCAAGTCCGACCCTCCCACTGAAGCGAGCGACCGCTGCAAGCCCGGCGATCACCGCCTCCGCCGGCGCGGGCTCCTCCGGAGGGCGCGCCGTGAGGCAGTTGTCGCATGCGCTGCAGCGCCGCGCGACGTCCGTCTCGCCGAAGTAATCGGCGATTCGCGCGTGTCGGCAGTCGCGCATTTCGGCGTAGGCCATCACCTGCGCCAGGCGCGCGTAGGCATGGTCCTTGACGGGCGAGCCGTCCTCGAGGCCCGACTGCTCGATGAAGAATGCCTGGAGGTCGCGGTCCGCGGGGCTGTAGAGAAGCGTGCATTCCGCCGGCAGCCCGTCGCGCCCCGCTCGACCGGCCTCCTGGTAGTAGGCCTCCAGGCTTCCGGGTAAGTGGTAGTGGATGACACGGCGGATGTCGGCGATGTCGACGCCCATGCCAAAAGCCGAGGTCGCGACCACGAGCCTGGTGCGTCCTTCGGTGAAGTCCTCCTGGATGCGGCGGCGCAGCGCGGCGTCCTGACGCCCGTGGTAGCAAGCGGCACCCAAGTCCGCCGCCACCTCCTCGGCAGCCTTGACAGTCCCCACGTAGACGAGCGTCCGCTGGCCTGAACCTGAAAGCAAAGCGTGCAGCCGTTCACGCTTGCCACGCTCGCCGCGACAGCGGACGACTGAAAGTGTCAGCGTGGGTCTGTTGAATCCAGTGACCGAGACGAAGGGATCCGTCAGGTCAAGCGAGCTCGCGATGTCCAGCCGAACCTGCGGCGTCGCGGTGGCGGTAAAGGCCGCCACCGGGGGACGCCCGCAGGCGACGACCGCTGCGGCCAGAAGACGGTAATCAGGCCGGAAGTCATGTCCCCAGGTCGAGATGCAGTGCGCCTCGTCGACGACCAACCTTCGAACTCGGAGCTCGGCCAGCCGCTCCATGAAACCGGGGCGCCCAAGGCGCTCGGGCGCGACGAACAGCAGCCGGTATTCGCCTGCCACTGCCCTGCGCAGCCGATCGATCTGCTCCGGCCGCTCCAGCGACGAGTTGATGAACGTGGCCGCGACGCCTCGCTGGCTGAGGCGGTCGACCTGGTCCTTCATCAAGGCGATGAGCGGCGAGACGACCAGCGTCAACCCGCCATCGACTACGGCTGGCACCCAGTAGCTGATGCTCTTTCCGGAACCGGTGGGCGCGACGGAGAGAACGTCGCGTCCCTCGAGCATCGCGTTCACCACTTCTCCCTGCCCGGGACGGAAGGCATCCAGGCCGAAGACCTCACGCAGGACTCGCTCTGCCCGGGCGATCATCCCCGGGAGTCTGACGGAATTCCGAAACCCAAGCCAGCACTCTTTACAACGGCCCCCGTTCGACCCCACATTTGACAAGGGTGCGAGCTGCGTCTCGAGGTGGTGACAATCCGGCTGCGGTTCAGTACGGTCTCGGCCGCCGCCTGAATGACCGAGCAGGTGGTTCGCGCCGGGCGCCTGAGCAGAACTCGGCCGGTGTTGATCCCCGTGCCGCGCGGATCGTCGTCCGAATTCGCGCCATCCCCGAGGGCTTCGTCCGCACCTACGGCGACATCGACCGCCACGCGCCCCGTCTGGTCGGGCGCGTGCTCGCGACGGTCGACGAAGATCTTCCCTGGCATCGCGTCGTCCGCGCCGACGGAAGCCTCTCCCAGGGCCGCCGGCAGCGGGCGCTTCTAGCTCGAGAGGGTGTCCCGATGCGTGGCGACCGGGTCGACATGCATCTTGCGCGACTACCGGCGCACCTCTAGCCCGCGCCGAGGCCGAGCGCGATTTCCTCAGTCTGGCCGGCCGGTCATCACACTGAGCCAATGGCCACGCTGATCTACACCGCGATCACGTCGCTCGACGGCTACGTGGCTGACGAGCACGGCAACTTCGACTGGGCGGCGCCGGACGAGGAGGTCCACGCCTTCGTCAATGACCTCGAGCGGGACATCGGCACGTACCTGTACGGGCGGCGGATGTACGAGACGATGGTCTACTGGGAGACCGCTGATGTGGGCGCCGAGCAACCCGCGATCATGCGCGATTACGCGGGGATCTGGCGCGCGGCGGACAAGATCGTGTTCTCCAGGTCGCTGCAATCGGTGTCCAGCGCCAGGACGCGTATCGAGCGCGACTTCGACACTGAGGCTGTCCAAGAGTTGAAGGCGAAAGCGGAACGAGACATCTCGGTGGGCGGTCCGCATCTCGCCGCCCGGGCCATCCAGGCGGGGCTGGTCGACGAGTTCCAGCTGTTCATCACCCCGCACGTGATCGGAGGCGGCAACCAATCCCTCCCCCGCGATGTGCGCCTCGACCTCGAGCTGCTCGCCGAGCGCCGCTTCGCCGGCGGCGTGGTTTACCTCCGCTACCGCAGCAAGGCTTAAGTTCGGGTCGGCAAGGTTCAGTTCCGAATCCCTGCCGGCCCCATCGTGTATCACAAATCGATGAGGTGCCCGCTGGGTATCGTTTTGGGCCGAGGTCATCCAGTGAGGAAGTCGAACTGTGCCTAGCTCAGTCATCGAAGTCGAGAACCTGGTCAAGGTCTATTCAGGCGGCACGCGGGCGGTTGATGGCATCAGCTTCCACGTAGGGGCAGGCGAGCTCCTTGGTTTTCTGGGGCCAAACGGCGCCGGCAAGACGACCACGATTCGCATTCTCGCCACGCTTCTGGCTGCAACGAGCGGCGCGGCCCGCGTCGCCGGTTTCGACGTCACGACCCAGGCGTCCGACGTACGGCGCCGGCTCGGGCTCGCCATGCAAACGCCGACTCTCGATACCTTTGCCACAGGTCGCGAGAACATCGAGCTAATCGGACGCATGCATCGAGTTCCGCGGGCGGAGCTGAAGCGAAGGACCGATGAGCTGCTCGAGCTGATGGGCTTGACTGCGGTGGCACGCAAGCTGGCCGGCACGTACTCGGGCGGGATGCGCCGGCGCCTGGACCTCGCGTGCGCCCTCGTCCATCGCCCGCAGGTGCTGATTCTCGATGAACCGACTGAGGGCCTGGACCCGCAGAGCCGGATCGCTTTGTGGGACGAGCTCGAGCGCATCAGTCAAGACGGCACAACGATGCTGCTGACCACCCACTACATGGAGGAGGCCGACCGACTCTGCAACCGTGTTGCGATCATCGACAACGGACGGATCGTCGTCGATGGAAGTCCGGCAGACCTGAAGGCAGGCATCGGGGCAGACACAGTGACCCTGCAGCTCGACGCCAATGGACCCGAGGACCTGGCGCGGCAACAGGAAGACGTGAGAGGCTTGCTCCGAGGGTTCGGCTCCCTGGAGTCGGTCACACCCGAGCCGTTCGGTGTTCGCCTGGCTATTCGCGACGCGGGCCGCGCCATTCCGGAGCTCATGCGACGCCTGGACGGAAACGGACGGGTTGTTCACGTGATCGGATTGGCCGTCGGCCAACCCTCCCTCGACGACGTTTTCGTCAAATACACCGGGCGGCGCATCCGGGCAGAGGCGGCGGATCATCCGATCATCCTGGGTTGGTGACCGAATGATCCGCGACTTTTTTTACGAGGCTTGGTTCTTGAGTCTTCGCACGTTGCGCCGTTTCTTTCGCGTACCGGCCAACTGGATCGGCATCATTCTTTTTCCGCTGATCCAGCTCTTCGTTTTCAGCCAGCTCTTCAAAGACATCATCCAGCTGCCCGGATTCCGATCCAGTGGAAGTGGCAGCTATCTTGCCTACCTGGCCCCTGGTCAGATTGCGTTCACGGCATTTTTTGCCGTGGCCTGGTCCGGCAGCGCGATCCTCGTCGAGTACCGGAACGGCTACATGGACAAGCTGCGGGCGACGCCGATTTATCGCACATCGATTCTTGTCGGTGAGCTGGCCCCGCTGTTCATCGAATCCGCGATCATGGCCGGAGGAATCCTCGCCCTCAGCGTGGTGTTGGGCGCGACCATCAAGACGGGCCTGATCGGCGCGGCCTTGATCCTTGTCCTCTCGGGATTGTTCGGGATGGCTTGGGCCGGGACGTCGTTCGTGCCAGCCCTCCTGACGAAGAGCGAACAGGCCACTGGCACCCTATCCCTTCTCTTCTTTCCAATCGCGTTCATGTCAACCGCGTTTGTGCCGCCGGCGCTGATGCCCCGTTGGCTTCAGACCGTGAACAGCTGGAATCCAATCACCTTCCTGATCGAAGCCATCCGTCCCCTCATGGTGAGCGGCTATGACTGGGCCGCGATCGGCAAAGCATTGGTGGCAATTGCCGTGTTGGGACTGGTTCTCCAGTCCGCCACCTTGTGGGCGTTTCGACGCCTCACCGCGTAGCCAGCGCCACACTGGGCGAAAATGCATAGGGCGTTGTCCCGCGGCAGGCGCTCAATCACAGCCGCCTATCCCTGGATAGATCACAGAGTCGTCGGCCATCCACCCGTGTCCCGCGACTTGGCCCGCCGCTCCTGCATGCAGAGCCGAGTGTCGTCGTGGCCGAACGGCTTACGCCCGCGGATGGTGAGGCCGACGCGCTGGTCGGGACAGCACCTTGTGTCCGAGATGGCGAACCGCAGCCGAGCAAGATCAGACCGGCCAGATACCATCCGACGGCCGGTCTTACGACCTGGAATCCCGCGCCATCCGTTGCGCCAGTCATCTACTTCCCCCACTCGGAACGGAAACGGGGGCGAACTGTGACAGCGAGCCAAGGGGTTGGCAAGGCGGATGGGGCCGCGTCGGTCTCAGTGCACCCGTCCATTAGCCTCCGCGACAATGCGCTTCGGTGCCTGAGAACAACTTCGATGAACGGATTGCGAAGAGTTACGAGGCCAGGTGGCCGGAGCTCTTCGAACCAGCCGTCATTGACCCGGTTGTGAGCTTTCTCGCGGACCTCGCGGGTAAGGGCACGGCTCTAGAGCTCGGGATTGGCACCGGTCGCATCGCCTTACCGCTGAGCAAGCGTGGCGTGCGCGTTCATGGGATTGAGCTGTCACCAGCCATGGTGGCGGAGCTGCATGTCAAGCCGGGCGCGAAAGACATCGATGTGACTATCGGAGACTTCGCGACCACGAGGGTGAACGGAGCGTTCAAGGTCGCCTACCTGGTGCGCAACACGATCACGAATCTGACCACGCAGGACGAACAGGTTCAGTGCTTCCAGAACGTCGCGCGTCATCTGGTGCCAGGCGGATGCTTCGTGATCGAGGTGTATGTCCCGGAGCTTCAGCGTCTCCCCCCCGGCCAAACAATCCACGCGTTTGCCGTGACCCCAACACACCTCGGCTTCGAGGAGTACGAGATCGCCAATCAGGTCGTGTTCTCGCATCACTACTGGATGGTCGACGGCCAACTCGAGACCTTCTCGACGCCCCATCGCTATGTGTGGCCGGCGGAGTTGGACCTGATGGCCAGACTTGCGGGAATGACCCTGCGAGAGCGCTGGAGCAACTGGGAACGTCAGCCCTTCACGAGTGACAGCAGGAGCCACGTTTCGGTTTGGGAGAGGACGCCGTAGCGGCCGACGCACGCCGGCGCGGGTGTCGTCTCAGATACGTCTGGGCTCAGGTGGGGAAGACGGCCCGCGCCTTGGCCATGTCGTTGGGGACGATGGCCAGATGGTTGTCAAGGGCGAGATAGATGACTTCGATGTTGACGCCGGCCTGTCAAGCCTTGATGTCATGTTCGCCAGCCAGCCTTGACCTGGATCGACTCGTATGACAGGGACGTCGCGCTCCTCCACGAGTTCGGCTCCCGCCTGTTCGGGGACTTCTCTGTACTTTCCGTCTTCCACAAGGTGACGCAGTCCGCGTCCCCGATCGCAAACCCGCATACGCCTGTGACCGCCAGCCCGGCTTGCTGAAGAGCGGCCGCGGCAGCCGCCAGGGTTCCTGGTCTGTTCTGAACGTCCACGGGGATGTCGTTCAACGCTTATCTCCCTGTCGGTTTGCTCCCCTGACGAACCCCTTGAGCGCGGTCCCGAATCGCCACCAGCATCGGGTAGAGATCGGAAGCGTTCGTGACCGTGGAGGTATCCAAGGTCCACTCTTTCTTGCCGAGCAAGAACGGATGGAGCTGATCCCCTCCGATCGACCCATGGCCACCGACCTGATCCTCGAAGTTGACTTGACGCAGGCCGTCGTAGGCGCCGAAGAGGATGAGGTCGCCCGACGTCTCAAAGCTGTTGAGACGCCGGAGCTGCTGCGCCAGCACGTCAGGCGAGTCGAACCTCTCTAGCAGCGCCCTTGTGCCGGCCACAAGAGGTAGGCGAAGCGCAAACTCGCCCTCCGCGGTGACGAGCACGCCGTCGCTCTGGTCCCTTACCATCACCGCTCCAATTCGATCTAGCGCAGCGACTTTCGAGATCAGTCCCGGGAACATCGACTCCAGATCATTCCTGGCTAGGCGCTTCGGCACGTCCGTGAAGTACACGTGCGCGAGGCCTCCCGAATAAGTGACCTCCACCCGCCCAGACGGTTCTCCGGCTTGCATGAAGACCTGTCCGCGATGCTCGGTGACCTGGTACCCCGGAAGCCAGGCCGACAAGTGATGGCCAAGGCTCCGACCGTCGGCGGCGGCGAAGGGAATCGTTTCGACCTGACCGTGGTCGGAGAGGATGACGATCTCGTAGTCCACGCCCGTGCGGTTGCTCTGCCGGCGCCGCGCGGCAAGCCTGATCGTGCTGTCGATGTGTCGAAGTATTCGCAGCGTGTTCGGGTCAGTCGGGCCAAACGCATGCGCAGCCTCGTCGTAGGTATAGAAGCACGCGTAGATCGTGGGTAAACCTTCCTCCATGGCCTGGAGCAGCGCGAACCGGGTGAGATGGTGAACTACGACCTCGTGATAGATGTCGGCGATCACGTACACATCCGCTGCTCGGCGACGCGCAAATCGCGCCCGCAGATATTCGGACGCGATCCTGAAGAGACTGAATCCGCCGTGGCGAATCCAGAAGTACAAGACGACTGGATTGAGCAGGAACGCGGCGATGGTCCGGCCGCCGGCATCGTGTTCGTCGGGTCGGTGACGCTCCGTGTAGGTGGGGCCGAACCTGTCGGTGGCGCCGGCTCGATAGAGGGCCGCGATGCAGGCGCCTCCGACCGTCAGCGGGACGCGGCCGGCGAAGTAACGAGCTGCCACGTGCCCGAAGGTCGAGCCCGAGCCGAACGCGACCAGGAGACCGGCCTGTTTGTCCCACCATCGGTAGGACGGTATTTCGCTGTTGTCGCCGAAGAGGATCCCTGCCTGGGCAAACGGGGTTGTGGAGGGGACTCCGCAGCGGTACGGCAGGGCCTCGTAGCCATCGCTTTCGATCAGCTGCGACACGAATGGCATATGACCCTGCTCGAGCGCGGCCTGCAACCGCGCGTGGCTGAGACCGTCGACGTGGATCACCACCAGGCCTTTGCCGGGCGATGCAGCCGCGGACACCGCGTATAGGGTGTCACGGCGCTGACGCCCTTAGACGGAGATGACGACCTTCCCGCGGGCATGGCCCGCTTCGACATAGCGTCCAAAGGCAAGGCGGGCGATGTACGGGACCATCGCCTTCATTGCGTCGGCGGCCGCAAATCAGGCGCCGCTAACCGTCAAGACCACGTTGCCGGTCTTCTGCTCCGTCTCGACATAGCGGGTCGCCTCGACCACCTCTTCCAGCGGGTAGGCGCGGTCGATCACCGCCCGGTACTTGCCCGCCTCGATGAGCTCCTTGAGGAGGAGCAGGTCCTTTTTCGTGTACCGAGGGGGCAACCTGAACACCACCTTCTTGTCTTCTGACCTCGACAGCCACAACGCCCGGACGAGATTCTCGAGCCCATCGGTAGGCAGATAGCTGCCGCCCGGCTTCAGCGAGCCTCGGCACCGCCTGAAAGAGTGCTTGCCGACGGCGTCGAAGATGACGTCGTATGTCTCGCCATTCTTCGTGAAGTCCTCCTTGGTGTAGTCGATCACCCTACCGGCTCCCAACGATCTCACCAGCTCGAGATTCTTGGTGCTGCATACCGCGGTGACGTCAGCGCCGAGATAGGCGGCCAGCTGCACCCCCGCGGTGCCGATGGATCCCGACGCGCCGTAGACGAGGACTCTCTGGCCACTCCGAAGACCGGCCCCTCTCAAACACCACAGCGCGTTGAGCGCTCCGTCGGGCACCGCCGTGGCCTGTTCGAAGCTGGTCCCAGCGGGCATGTGCGCGATTCGGGCGCTCTCCCTAATGCACGTGTACTCCGCGTGGGCGCCGAACCTGAAACCAGTCGAGCCGAAGACCTGATCGCCGACGGCGAACTCGGTCACAGCCGTGCCGATCGCATCGACCACGCCGGCCAGCTCGTTGCCCAGGATCGGCTGCCTCGGCCGGCGGACTCCCGAGACCAGGCGGCTTATAAGGCTGATGCCCCGGCCGCTGCGCCGGTTGGCCCCGCGGGTCGCGCAGTCCGTGCGGTTGACCGTCGTAGCGTGGATCCTGACGAGCACCTCGTCCTCCATGGGGACGGGCCGCTCGACCTGTGCGACGCGCAGGACTTCAGGGGGCCCATAGCGGTCGTAGACAACCGCCTTCATTCCGTTGAAACCGCTGGGCAGCACTAGCTCTTCGCGACGAAGATGAAGATGCTGTCGTCGGGGGTCGCCGGCCTGCCCGTGTAGTTACCTTCCACCGCCACGTCTCGGAAGCCCGCATAGGCAAGCATCAACAGCAATTCCTGCGCGAAGTAGATGCACGACTTCAACGTGTACGACTCTTGCTCGACGAGGACGCCGTCTCGCCACGGCCGACCACGCATCGCCAGCGTCACCTGCTGCGCCAGGGGATCCAGCTCCTCGATCCGGCTCAGCAGCTCGATCTCTCCATCCGCGCTCCGCTTCCGGTTGCCCTCCGCCAGCCAAGGTGGCGGTAACCCGGCGCGATGCCCCGGAAGCCAATCTGGCCACCCGTCCTCGTTCTCGCCGTGCGATCAGCCCGTAGTGCAACGTGCCCGACTTCTCGCTCCTGAGCTCGCGGCTGTTCGTTGCCAACGGCTGGGAGTTTGACACGACCTGCGAATGACGATCTCGGTCGCGGCGTACAGACCACGGTGGGGACGCGTCCAGATCACTCGGTGCTCGAGATGCGGGGCTTTCTGAGGCGAATGTGGGTGGCGCCCCAGGCTCGCGGGCTCGGCCTGGGGGCGTCTCCGCGCTCGCTGGTCCATGCTCGGGGGCTGGAGCCCGCGCCATGCGCCTCGAGACGAACCGATCGTTGAAGGAGGCGATCCAGCTCTACGCAGCAGCGGTGATCGCGAGGTGGCGGCGTTCAACGACGAACCGTATGACCACCATTGGTTCGAGAAGAGGGCTCACTGTCCGGAAGCGACCTTCCACAGGTGCCCGTCCGGGTCGCTGAAGTAGCCGAAGTAACCCCACTGGACCTTCGACGCCGGCTTCACGACCTTGGCGCCCGCCCTCTCGGCCTGGGCCAGGACTTCATCCACCCGTTCCTTGTTCGAGACGATGTAATTGAAGGTCACGCCGCGAAAGCCGCTGCCATCGGCGGGCACGCCGGCGTCGGCCGCGAGCGCATCCCACGTGTAGAGCCCCAGGTTGGACGATCCGGCGCCTAGCTTGAACGAGACGAAATTCGGATAGTCCTGCTCCATGGGGCAGCCGAGGCCTTCGCCGTAGAACTTCTTGGATCGGCTCAGATCCTTGACTCCGACCAGGATCGCGTTGATCTCAGGATTCACTGCCATCACTCCTTTGTCACATTAGAAAGGTTCCAGTCGTCACTTCATTGACGGACGGACCAAGGGAAACGTGACGATGACAGACCACGCTTGGCTGACCGAGCGATTCGAGGAGAGCCGTGGGCGGCTGACCGGGATCGCATATCGCATGCTCGGATCGCGCAGCGAGGCCGAGGACGCCGTCCAGGAAGCCTGGCTGCGGCTCAGCCGCTCTGGCGCCGGAAGCATCGAAAATCTCGGCGGCTGGCTGACCACGGTCGTGGGTCGAGTGTGCCTGGACATGCTGCGCTCGCGGAAGTCGCGACGGGAGGAGCCTCTGGAGTTTCACGCGCCAGCCGCCAGCGTCAACCCCGAGCAAGAGGTCTTGCTGGCGGACTCGATCGGCCTCGCGTTGATCGTCGTTCTCGAGACCCTGACGCCGACCGAGCGAGTCGCGTTCGTCCTCCACGACATGTTCGCGATGCCGTTCGACGAGATAGGACCCATCGTCGGGCGTTCGCCAGAGGCGGCTCGACAGCTTGCCAGTCGCGCTCGCCGCCGTGTCCAGGGCACTTCGAAGGCTCCGACAGCCGATCTCACCCGGCAGCGCGAGATCGTCGACGCTTTTCTGGCCGCGTCGCGCGGCGGTGACTTCGCCGCCCTGCTGGCGCTGCTGGATCCAGACGTCGTGCTACGGGCGGACGAGGCCGCCGTCCAGGTGGGAGCCGCGAAGGAGGTCACGGGCGCTGAGCCGGTGGCCGCCTCCTTCGCGGGACGCGCCCGCGCTGCCCAGCCGGCCCTTGTCGGCGGAATGCCTGGTCTTGTGTGGGCCCCGGGAGGGAAGCCGAAGGTGGTTTTCGCGTTCACCATCGAGCGGGGCAAGATCATCGCCATCGACCTGGTCTCCGACCCGGATCGCATCCGCGAGCTGGACGTGGTGATCCTTTAGGTCCCAGTGCAACTGCACTAGACCGGAGGCGGAAGGGCAGCCAGGAGCGCAGCGCATGCGACCACCAGGGCTGCGATCACGAGCTCGGCCCGTCGCCTGCGCAGCGCGGCGGCCAGGACTGCCCCTCCGACGATGAGGATCTTGAGGATCAGGAGGCGACCGTAGTCGGTGGTGACGAGAGCGGTGCCGAGACTGGTGTGGGCGAGGGCGAGCAGCAGTCCGCTGGCGGCCGTGACGCCGAACGTCGCCAGGGCATAGCGTGCAAAACGTCCGTCAGGCGACCGCAGAAATGCCACGAGGCCTCCCACCCACAGGCCCATCCCTGCCACGTGCACTGACACAAGCGCCTGGCCGACCACAGGCAGGGACGGAATCGCATGGGCGCCCGCACCGTCGAGCATGGCAACCGCCCCGCCGACCGCCAGCATCGGCCACGATCTCGCGGTGGCGATCAACGTCCAGGCGAGCAGCGCCGCGCCCAGCCGCAGTCCCAGGAGGCGGCCGAAGCTCGAGCCAAGTACCGCGAGGGCGGTGTCGCCGTCGAAAGACAGGCTTGCCAGCTGCCCCACCACGGAAACCGGTTCGGCGAGGACGAGAAGCAGGACGCCGGCCCCCACAAGGCGACCAGAACCATCCGCTCCGCGAATCAACATGCCGTACGCGACCACGCCAAACGCCAGCGCGAACCCGAGGAAGTGCAGCCAGCGAGCGAGCGCCTGCAGCGCAAGTCCCAAGGGCGTCGTGGTGCCGGCCGCGGGAGTGTCGAGCAGGGTCGCGAAAGGATTCGCGCTCGCGTGCTCGACCGCGAAGTCGAATGCTCCCCGTGATGGATGGGTGTCGGAGGCGTAAACCTGCCAGACGACGACATACGTTCCGGCGTCGTCTGCGTCGACCGCCGCCGACAAAACCGATCCTCGGACGATGGTGGTCCCTGCCACCTGGCGGCCGGAGGGCGAGTAGATCTTGATCGCGGTGCCGGCGGGGGTCACCGGCTCGGTGAAGACCAACCTGACCGTTGGCGGAACCGACCGGACGACTGCGCCCGGTGCTGGATCGGATAGAAGTAGTTGGGCGTGGGCGAGGGCGACCTCCGGCAGGAGCGCGGCGGCGATCGCGACCACGGCGACCGCGAACTGCCGCCCGAGGGTCAGGAGTAGGCCGGGGCCTCCGCCCCTACGCCGGGTTCGCGTGCCTCCACCCGGCCGGGTCGTGCGCGCGCGATCCGCAGGACCAATCCCGCGGCCAGGAGGCACAGCAAGCCCGAGCTCATGAACGCGAGCTGATAGTCGCCGAAGAACGTACGCACCGCGCCGGCCGCGAACGCGATCGACGCAGCGCCGAGCTGATGCGCAGCAAAGATCCACCCGTAGACGATGGCGAAGTTCTGCTGGCCGAAGACTCGGCGAGCGAGCTGCACCGTCGGCGGCACGGTCGCAACCCAGTCCAGGCCGTAGAAGACTATGAACAGGATCAGCGCGAACTGCGGGCTGCCGAAAACGTAAGGCAGGAAGAGCAGCGACAGTCCGCGCAGGCCGTAATAGAAGAAGAGGAGCCACCGGCTGTCGATCCGGTCGGTCAGGTAGCCCGAGGCGAGCGTGCCGATGACGTCGAAGACGCCGATCACGGCCAGCAGGCTCGCCGCGGTCACCTCCGCCATCCCGTGATCCATGGAGGCGGGAATCAAGTGGGTGCCGATCAGCCCGTTCGTGGAGGCTCCGCAGATGAAAAAGCTGCCGCCGAGGAGCCAGAAGTCTCGCGAGCGCACCCCGAGGCGGAGGCCGCGCAACGCATTGAGGATTGGACTGCCTGTGTTGGAGGGCATCGAATCGGCTTCGGTCGCGCCGTACGCGCGGAGGCCGAGGTCCGCCGGCCGGTTGCGCATGAACAGCGCGACCACGGGCACCACCACGAGCGCGGCCAGAGCAACCGTGATCGCGGCCAGCCGCCAGCCGGCGCTCTGAGCGAGGTATCCCAAGCCAGGCAGGAAGATGAGCTGGCCGGTGGCGCCGGCCGCGGTCAGCGCTCCCAGCACGAGGCCGCGCCGGTGCACAAACCACCGATTGGCGACCGTCGCGGCAAGCACCGATGCCATGCAGCCTGTGCCGAGTCCGACGACAACGCCCCACAGCAGATACAGCTGCCAGGGCGCGTTCATGACCGTGGTCAGGAGGGCACCGGTGGCGACGGTGATCAGCGCGCCGACAGTAACGGCGCGCACGCCGAAGCGGTCCATCAGCGCCGCCGCGAACGGCCCGGTCAGACCGAAGAGGATCAGGTTGATGGAGACCGCGATCGAGATCACTGCTCGGTTCCAACCAAACTCGTTCTGCAGCGGAACGATCAAGACCCCTGGTGTGGCGCGGAAGCCCGCGGCGCCCATGAGGGCGATGAAGGTGACAGCGGCGACGATCCAGGCATAGTGGATTCGCTTCACTGTGCTAACTGTTTCAGAACCGAGGACGGCGAGGATTTCATCCGGCGTGACAG
>VBFH01000079.1 GCA_005883575.1 Chloroflexota bacterium
CGTGTTGCCGAAACCGCTTGTAGTTGTTGTCGGCGTAGCCACGCCGCCGGGCGCCAGACCACCTCTAACAGTGAAGGTGGCTTCGTCGAAAACGGTGTCGTTTGGTGCGCCAGCCAACGCGAACGCGGGAAACGCCGGCCCGCCGGAAAACGAGGTCGATATGTAGTCACCGACCATGAACCCTTGACTCGTGCTCGGCAACCAGCTCATGGACATCGGGCCGGCTATCTGAGCAGTCCGCGTCCAGCTGGATCCACCGTTCGCGGAGGCGACGAAGCCGACTTGCAGCTCGCAGGTCGATTTGGTGCAGTTGGCCTGGGGGTAGTAGTAAAAGGCGAGGACCAGCTGGGCGGATCCATCGGTGGTTGAGCGGTTGACCGCCAACCCAGGAATGAAGTGATCCACGCCCGATCCGACGGGGTCGGCGGGGATGAGCGTCGGGTGTGTCCAGACGACGCCATTGGTAGTGGTCGTCAGGAGTAGATCGCTGGCCGAGCATTGCGGCTCGAACCGGCAATCGGACCAGATCACGTAGTCACGGCCGCTCGCGTCCATCTCAGCGGAAGGAAGAGGGATTCCAGCCCGGATTCCTCCAGCGGGATGCCGAAATTTGACCGGCGAGATCACCCTGGCCGCGCTCCAGCTGGCGCCACCATCCGTCGACCGAAAGGCCATCAGGAGGAAAGTTGCGAAGCTGAAGCCATCGAACGGCACAATGACCGTGCCGTCTGGCTGGACCAGCGGCTGGCCACCGATGCCGTGCACTTTGTCCTTGGTCGCTAGCGGCGCTGCCCACGTCTGACCGCCGTCGGCTGATGTGCTCATCTGTTCGAGATCTCCGAAGTTGACAACGTCGAACTCGGTGTAGCAGTGGCCGAAGAACGGGCTGCTGGCGCTGTTGTCGCAGGTTGTCCAGTTCTTATCGTTGAAAAGTCCGTCAGCGCTGACGGCGACCGGACCAGACCAGGTCACACCGCCGTCGGTCGAACGGCTTACAAGAACATCGACCACATCGATCGAGGCGCCATTCGGTGCGAGCCCGAGGAATGAGATGAGCCAGATGTTGTGCTTTGCGTCGAACGCCACTGAGGGGTCGCTCGCTCGCCCGTAGATGCCGGCCGGGGTCGCGAAGACCGTGCTCGAGGGAAGAAACCCCGATGTCCAGGACTTGCCGCCGTTGGTCGAGGTTGCAAAGCCGATGTTCGAGGCCCCACCGTCGAAGAATCGGCCGACCTGGAATGCGGAAACGATTGTCGATCCAGAGGCGAATGTATCTGGCTCGACCTCTGTCTTGTGCTGGCTCGACGTATTCGTATACGGGTCACTGCTCAACAGCTGAAGTTGGTTGCTGGCTTGGGCCGGGGCACTCGCCACGATCCACACGAGCACAGCGAGACCTAAGGCACCAATGTCCCGAAACCGCCATTGCTTGCCGATCCCAATCACTATTCCACCCCCATCTATGAACCACGTCGGTGGCCGGCTCCATTCTGATTTGTAGCGCTTCGGAGGAAGGCTGGCAACCTTTGCCTTCGGTGCCACACGCCTACCTCACGCGATCTTCCTGAATCCAACTCCTGGTGGTCGCTGCTGGCGGGTCCCAAGGCCCGTCATGATCCATCGGCTACTTGACAGTGCGAGGCCCCCCGAAAAACTGGTCCATTTTCTGGAAGAGTCCCTGAAACGAGAGAGGACCGGTGGAGGGAAATGGCAGCAGCTAAGAAGCTCATGTGGAGCAAATCGTCGCCAGGCTGAGAGGGCATGAGAAGCTGCAAGGGCAGGGACTAACGATCCGCACGCATGCAAGCGGAGAGGCGTCTCGGACCAGACGTTCTACGGCTGTCGGTTAATGGATCCGGACGGGCCATAACTAGCCCGACTAAGGCCCGTTACAGCGATCATGGGCCGGTGTCATCCTTGCGACGCAGTGAGGGCGCGATGGTGCGCTTGCATGGCGATCGCCATCGGACTTGTCGCTGTCGCCGGGTGCGGGCGCGTCTCTCAGCCTTCCGCGAACGTCACCGCCTTCGTGTCGGCGACACCCTCTGCATCGTCAACAGCCAGCTCTAGCCCGTCTGCAAGTCCGACTGCCTCACCGGCCGTTACCGATTGCGTCGCCCAGCCCACAGGCGCCGCAGCTGGTCCCTTCCGCGACAACTTCCACGTGGCTGTCAGGATCCCAAACGGTTGGATGGCGCAACCCCCAACCGCGAGCGAGATCGACATGCTCGTTCTCGCAGCCCCCACAGCCTATTCGAACCAGCCGACCAAGATTGCGCTCCAAAGCCTCATCGGCCGGTTTACCTCCCAGACGGTGGCCGACGTAGCTGCGATGTGGTACGCGCCAGCCCCACCGAACGGACATCCTGAGTTCAACGTCACGCTCGTCGGGCAACTAATGCACTGCACCGTGGCCGGCAGCGCCGCGGCTGTCTTCGAGTACACGTCGATGCGGTCTCAGGTTGTTGGCGGCAATGGAGCCGGTCCGTTCGCCGGCTATATGTTCGTCTTTCTTCACGAGGGATTCGCATACGCCTTGCGACTTGAAGGAACAAGCGATGTCGATCCGCAAGCGCTGCAGGACGCAAAGGCCATCCTCGGATCCTGGACCTGGGCCGTCCCGTCCTGAGCTAGCTTGACTGCGACTCACATTCCGCATCCAACGGAAGGCGGCTCAAGTACCCCGCATTGAAGGAGGACGACGCGCAGCGGCTAAAGGCCCTGGCGTGGGAGAACAGCCGGCTGAAGCGAATCATCGCCGAGCAAGCACTCGAAAATCTCGACGCCGAACGACCCCTGCAAAAGTCATAACGGTGAGCCCGCCGCGACGTCGCTACGCGGTCAAGGACCTGCAGCCAGGCAGTATAACTCAGTTATACTCGAATTGTGAAAACTGCCGTCTCGATTCCTACGCCTCTGTTCCAACAGGCTGAGCGTCGCGCCCGCAGGTTGGGAGTCTCGCGCAGTGAGTTCTACGCGAGAGCGCTGGAGCGACTGTTGCGTCAGGAGCCCGACGAAGACATAACCAAAGCCCTAGAGGCGGTCTACGAGGAGGAGAACTCGTCGCTCGATCACCGTCTGGCCGCTGCCCAGCGCAGGGCGACCGCCGAAGAGTGGTAGCTCGAGGGGAGGTCTGGTGGGCAGATCTGGGTCCGCGGCGAGGATCTGCGCCGGCCTGGCGGCGGCCCGTGTTGGTGATTTCCTCAGATGCGTTCAATCGCTCGCGCATCAAGACCGTGACAGTGGCAGCGATCACCTCGAATTTGAGGTTGGGAGCAGCACCAGGTAACGTGGCTCTGCCATCCGGCAGCACGGGGTTGGACCGTGACTCCGTCATCAACGTCAGCCAGGTGGTGACGCTGGACAAGCGCGACCTGGGCAAACGGCTGGGCAATCTCAACGGTTCGAAAATGGACCTGGTCGATGCCGGCCTGCGGCTGGCGCTCGGCCTGTAGGCCTGCGCTCGCGTACAACAACGCCCACATCAGACAGTGGTAAACGGCTACACGCGGCGGTAGTCAGCGAGCTCAGACCAGGATTTCTTTCAAAAGCCTTCGCTGTCTCGTGTCGGTTGACAGCCGTGTGGCAACCCTGTAGCGCCCATGTAGCAACCACGCGAAGATCGGCTTAGCGAATGTCCCGCAACTACGTATTCATGCGGCCAGCCGAGGTCGTTCCCTCGAGCTAGGCAGAATTGGCTAGGCGTCACAACGCGCACCGAGGCCGAGTTCCGCCCCACGCACCATGACCTGCGCCCGTTCGTGCTCACTTTATGCCTGCCTTCTCTTTGATGCTTTCCACCACTCGGATGAGCGGTGGTTCTGACGCTTCAAGGAGAATGTTTCATTGGGACAAGGACGCCGACGATTCGATGTGGCGGCGGAACTCGCCCGGTGTACGGATGCCCCGATCCAGCACCGCTTCGTAGACGCGGTAGCTCGGGATTCGCGCGGCGGGCGGACGTTCGTGGAGGTCGGTCTTGATACGAAGGATCGCCACTCGGGCGTCCCGGTCGAGCCGTGGGGGCAGCGTCTGCATGTGCACGAGGTCGAACTGGGTCGTCCCGTCGAGCAGGAACCAGAGATCCAGGTTCCACTTGTCGCCACCATCGCTCACGTACTCGATCATCCAATAGAGACCATCTGGGTACCTGGGATCCGTATTCCAGCGACCCGTGTCGTTGCGGAATGCCAATCTCGGGATGTGTGGGTTCAACGCGAGCGGGGCGACGGCTTCCCAGATCGCAGCGACCGCGAGGTCCGGACAGAGCGACGTCACGTCGATGTCTCGGGCCACCATGAGGCCGAGCGCCGCGCTGCCGGTGCGGATCGGACGGCCGACACCGGAGATCCGGGCGATCAGGTCCAGGTCATCGAGCACCGCCGCGGCCTCGGCTTTGAGCGCGTCCTGGCGTGCCAAGAGCTCGTCGTCGGTCATGGTCATCGGCCGGCCTCACAGCTTAGCGATGAGTCGGCCGCTCTCGGCTCTCGACGCCCGTCATCGTCGTTCCAGCCGAACTGGCGGGGCAGGCAGGCTCGCGATAACTACCTCGTTACCGCTAGCATCCCGGCACCGTTTGGCCGAAAGCAACCGGCTGCGGGCTCAACTGGAATCCATTCAGGCTGACCTGACATCGGTGCCGTGATGTCTGGGCGTTGCGCCCACAACCATGGGTCAAATGGCCTAGGCCAAAAACCGTCAGCACGGCAGATCATGGTTCTGGCGGTAATAGAACAACGTGCGCCACCTGCAGCCGAATAGCAGCCGTCGATCCCCACGGCCGTCTGCTCGTTCTTGCAGGGTCATAACCATTCTGGGCGCCCCCCCGTTTCTTGGTTGGGGTCCTTGGGGCATGTTGCAGGCATAGAAGGTGGGCAATCTTCGGCCGGCGATCGTGTGTCTGGCTGGCTTCCTGGTTCTGCTCAGCATCACGCCTCTCCGGCGTAAGGTCCCGCTGCTTCGCAGCATCCCGGCCGGAGTCGAACTGGGGTTCTGGTTGGGCCTGATATGGCTTTGCGCGACCGCGCTCGCCAGCGTCCAGACCACCCGGTCGATCGATCTGGGACTGGCGACGGGGCGTGCCGCAATCTACTTCGCCGGGCAGACCTTCGAGTGGCTTTTGGGGTCACTCTCCCGATGGGTGGCAGCCCACGAGCCGGCCGTGGTCGTCGCGATGGTAGGCATCGTCGCATCCAGCTGGTTGGTCATCTTCGCGCGTGCGATCGCAGCCTTTCGGCGGTCCCTCGAGCCTCGCCCGCGGCTCGGGGACTGGTGGGTGCTGAGACTCAGGCGCGCACCGCGCCGCCGGTCGCGACGCTTGGCTTCTGCCGAGGTCGCAGCGCTCGCCGAGCTTGCGTCGTTGCGACAGGTCGATTCGTCACCCCAAACCGTGCCCCGCACGAGCCTCGCGCGATGAAGGCCACCGCCCGGGTCGGTGGCCGCGGTCGGTGGGCCAGGCCGAAAGGAAGCAATGGTCTGCCCATCCGAGCGAGCATTTACCGAAAGCGGGGCCCGTGGAATCCGTCACCGCTGGGCTTCATGTGGGTGGTGCCGGCCCTGGCCAGGATCGGGCTCATCGCGATGCTTACCGGACTCACGTTCATCGGCACCTCCCCGACCTTCACCGCCTATGTCAATAGTCTTCCCGATGTGCGGCAGGTCGCGGCCAGGTCGATGACAGAGGACACCTTGATCTATGCGTCAGATGGGACGACCCTTCTGGCCGACCTGCACCCTTCCGGCCGCCAACAATACTTCCAGTCGGTGGCGGCGATGGGCAAGTACCTCCCCATGGCGGTAGTGGCGATCGAGGATCACAACTTCTACTCCGAGCCCGGAGTCGACCCCAGCGCCCTGCTGCGCGCGGCCTCGGTTGACCTGCGCGCGGGTCACCCCACGCAGGGTGCATCAACGATCACGCAGCAGCTCGTCAAGTTGACACTGGTCGGTAACCAGCCGACGCTCAGCCGCAAGGTCGAGGAGGCGCTGCTGGCCCTGGAGGTCGAGCGCACCTACACCAAACAGCAGATCTTGGAGATGTACCTAAACACGGTCTTTTTCGGCAACGACGCCTATGGCAGCGCAGCCGCTGCGTCGATTTTCTTCCATACCGCGACCAACAATCTCGACCTCGCCCAGGCCGCGATGCTCGCGGGCCTGCTCCAGAACCCCACCTACGCCAACCCCTTTGTCAATCCCCAGGTCGCGAAGGCACGTCAAGGTCAGGTGCTGGACGCCATGGTCAGAGCCAAACTCGTCTCGCCGGCGCAGGCGGCCGTGGCCTGGACCGAGGACCTGAGTCCGCCAAACCACATTTTTCTCCCCGAGAACCGGATCCTCGCCCCCGGCTTCGTCAGTTACGTGACCGGGGAGCTCGTCGCCCGCTATGGGACGGCGGTGACCCTTGGCGGCGGTCTTCGGGTCGTCACCACCCTTGACTGGGAGATGACGCAGAAGGCGCAGCAGCTGATCCAGGGTCAGGTCTCCCGCTATGCATGGGGCAATGTCCACCAAGGGGCTATGGTTGCGCTCGACCCGCACTCCGGCGCCATTCTGGCGATGGTCGGCTCCGCAAATCCACGCGCCTATGGCGGGCAGTACAACTTCGCCGTCTGGCCGCCCCGGAACCCCGGCTCTTCAATGAAGATCTACACCTACACCGAGGCGATCGCGAGCAGAAAGTTCACCATGGTTTCGCCCATCCCGGACAGGCCAATCTCGATCTCGCAGGGACCTGGCGCGCCGCTTTACACTCCGCGGAACTACGACGGCAGGCTGCACGGCACCTGCCAGCTGCAAGCTTGTTTCCTGAACTCACTGAACATCCCAGCGGTGCGCGTCGAGCTGGGCTTGCCGGATGGGCCGGCGGACGTCGCTCAGATGGCTCGCACCATGGGAGCTCCGCCCTGGCACTGCCAGGATCCGCCCGCGTGCCAGCACTTCACCGACACCGACTCGCTCGGCAGCTACGGGGCGTCTCTCACGCTCGGCGGTTGGGGTGAAACGCCACTCCAGATGGCAACCGGAGCCTCCGTGCTCGCCGCGCAGGGAGTACTTCACCAGCCGACGTCGCTGGCTTCGATCACGACCGCAGGTGGGAAGCCCCTCTACAAGCTCGATCCGAACGCCGGCGCCAAGCAGGTCATCGACTCCCGCGTCGCCTACATCGTGGAGCAGATGATGTCCGACGACGGCAATCGGGCCATGATCTTCGGCCGCGGCTCCAATCTCACGTTGCCCGACCATAAGGTCGCTTCGAAGACCGGCACGACCGAGGACTATCGCGATGGCTGGACGGTCGGTTATACACCGGCCATCGCAACCGCTTTCTGGTTCGGCAACGCGGACTTCAGTCCGATGGCTCGGTATCTGGAGGCGAGCGTGATCGCGGCTCCCGTCTGGCACAACTTCATGGAATGGACGCTTACTGATCACTTGAAGCGACCGAGCCGCGAGTGGTACGCCAAGCCTGCCGGCTTGAACCAGTCGGTTGTGAGCGGCAAGGTGCAGTGGTTCCTGCCCGGAACCTCGCCATACCAGCCAACGCCTCAACCTCAGGGCATCGTCGGCCGAGGCCACTGAGGCGATACGGCGCATCTGTCAACCGCCAGGTTCAGCGTTCGAGTCTCTGTCCCGGAGCCAATGTTCATGCATAGGAATATCAGCGAGACCTGCGAGCAGGATTTGGCGATCTGGTGCAGCGTTCTTGCGGCAATTCGCATCGCGAGGTGAGGTCAGCCGGATTGCCAAAGCGGCGCTGCGTACAGGTCCGCGTCTTCGCGTGAAGAATGCAGCGTCGGCGACCACAAGAGATGATCTGGCCCCAATTGCCTGGGCACGGCCGAGTCAAGGTCGTGCTCACGTGACGTGATGAAGAACGTCCAGATACATCCCGAAACCAGAGGCAGTCTGCCACTGTGATGCATCTTCGATCGCCGTACCTTCGCCCCATTCGTTGAAAGTTGTAACCAGTTGCCACGGAGCGTTGGAGGTGACCATGTCACTGACTGATCTCGTCCACCGGGAAGGATCACGGGCCAAACGACTACTGCCCTCGTTGGCTTTCCAAAAGCCCGGGCTGATCGCGAAGCTGAAGCCGGCCTGATGGTCCTCGGCCTTGGCCGGCGCGTACTGGTGCCAACCGTCGGGATGATTCGCGCACGCGCGGTACCCAGCGAATACCTTCAAGACTAAATAGAAGCCGAGCGTATTGGCCTGCTTCCAACGGTGCGCCATTCCACAGCTATCGTTTGCATCCGCATACACGAACAGGACGGGTCGCCCGCTTACGCGTAAATATCCGGGCTGGCTTGTATAACGATCTCGCATGTAGACGAGGTCCGAGGCGATTTCGGAAGTAGGAGGGTCGGCGTACCCCTCCGGCTCGTAGTAGAGCGCCCATTCGAATCCTGTCACCCCAGCGATCTGAAGCAGTTTCGCTACACGGCTGTCAGTGGTTGACTTTTGGCCCCACCACGAGACGATTCCGGCACGGATCCCGGCATATTGCATGGCCTGAACTTGTTGCTTCACCGTCGTGGTGTTGGTCTCGTAATAGCCGAGCGTAGGACTGTAGTGCGTAAAAGGGTCCATTCCTTGCTGGCGCCAGGCTTCCGGGAACCAGGGATAGTAAAAAGCCGCTCGGATCGGTAAGGCCAGGCTCGGGAGACCTGGTGACGGAGATGGTGGGCGAGCAACCGTTGCAGACGGGGATCCTTGTAAAGCGGACGGCGAGGACGACCCGCCAGCCACAAGACCAGGCGATGTGTCCGAGCCGAGCGGCGTCAAAACAATCCACACGAACAGGCCGGCGCCACCCACCAGAGCGGCTGTCAAGCCCGCTATCCATTTCCTGTGGGCCCATAAAAAAGAGAGTCGTGTGGAGTGCCTTTGCGGGCCAGATACGCGTTGGTCGTCATCCACGCCCACAACAGTGCATTATCGGCACACGCGCTTGGCTCGCGATGCCGGACTGGTGTCTTTGCCGGGCTAACCGCAAGCTCGCTCGCATCTCGGCGATGGCGGCGGTTCCCGACTGAAATGCTTTGGGATCCTAGATTGTTGCG
>VBFH01000077.1 GCA_005883575.1 Chloroflexota bacterium
CAAAAGCGTGGCAATCGACTCGTGGTGGCGCGCGCCGACGTTGAGGCCCTCGCCGGACGGGAAGAACGACGACCGCTTTCCCTCGGTGAGTGGGCACGGCTAGCCGAAGCCGCCATGCGCGGTCGGCGGGGATCCCATGAATCCGCGGCCGATCTCGTGATCGATGAACGCCGGCGCAGGCTGGCGGAGGTGGGCGGTCATCGCGGTCGTTGACGCCAGTGTCGTCATCGACTGGATCGCGCCAGGCGCCGATCCCTCGTCACCGTCGATGAAAACCCTCCGCCGCTTGATTAGGGCAAATGATCCGGTAATCGCTCCGGAGCTCCTTTACATCGAATGTGCCAGCGCCTTGGTCACCGGAGTCCGGAGAAGTCGATGGACCGGATCAGACGCTGACGGCGCATATGGACTCCTGGTGCGGCTGCCGGTGCGGGCCGTAAGCGATCGACGATATCTCGATCGAGCGTGGGAGCTGTCGCGCCGTTACGACAACCACCCGGTCTACGACATGCTCTACGCCGCGACCGCCGAGGCGGTCGGCACTGTTTTCATAACCGCCGACGAAACGTTATTGCAGCGGTTGGGTCACCTGGGTTGGGTGCAGCGCCCGGGCACTTGAGTACCGAATAGGCCGGACCACGACGCTCTTCTGCTCGTGTGCGGGGTGTAGACCCTTTCAGATTGGCGGACCGCCGATCGACCGAAGACCGTGGCGCGTATCGATGTGGGCCATGAGATAGGGCCGTTCTCCAAGAAGTGTCTCGCGTGTCGCCGTCGTGTGGTAAAGACCCAGACATTTCAACAATCCGCGCAGCGAGCTTGGCTCTGGATGGAACAACTCCAGGAGCCTTAACACACAGCCCTGGTTCTCGAGCCTTGTTGCCGGATGCTCCTGCGTCTGCCATTCGATGAGTGTCGGGAAGACGCCGCCGCCGAAAAGGCTGCCGTCAGGCGCAACGGTGATCAGCCAGTTGAGTGGCCCTCTGCTCATCGGCTCGATGGCTCCGTACTGTGAGGGGCAGTCCGCTACCGTGGACTTCATGTCGTCCGTGCGCGCGACCCACGTCGCCAGGCGAGGCGTTGCGTCAGGCGCCATACGATCAAGTTCGAACCAGCGAGGCCGACCTGGGGGTGGGGCTACAGGGTTAGACGCGATAACTTCCAGATAGGTAGCACTGCCGAGCCGCACCAATGCATTGTGAGTTCCCATTCGCTGGTGATCTCCCCCCGCTTGGGGCGCAACCTCCAGCGTCTCCTGCAGCCATTTCACTCCAGCCGCCAAGGTTGGCGAAGTGACGACCAGGTGGTCCAACTCACAGGCTCGCGTCGTCATTGGTAAGCCGCAGGCCCCATCTCCATTCTCCAAACCAACCGGCCGATACGGTCGAACCCTAGACTTCGCCGATGGACAACGGCGGCCCGCTCCTGATAGCCCTCTCCGCCGACGGTGTGCAGATCGCCCATGTTCGGATCGGGCAGGGTCGCCCACTCGTAGTCGTCGGCGGGGCTCTGTACGATCATCGTCGCTGGCTTCCCGTTGCGCGCCTCCTTTCGCAGCAAGCGACCGTGTATGTCATGGATCGCCGTGGTCGGGGCGGCAGTGGTGATGATGCGGCCACTTACGCGCCCGAGCGTGAAGTCGACGATATCGCGGCCGTCATTGCAGCGGCCGGTGGAAGTGCTGATCTGCTGGGCCACTCATCTGGCGCGCTGCTGGCAATCCAGGCTGCGGAGACTGGACTGCCGATTCGACGATTGGTTCTATACGAACCGCCTTACTTCCCCCGCGGCGTCGAGCAGCGGTCTTCTGATTTGCCCGACCGCTTGTTCTCGCTCTTGCGCGCCGGCAAGCCTGATGACGTCGTAGCCACGTTCCTTCTCGAAGGTCCACGCCTCCCGCCGCCCGCTGTCGAAGCAAGACGGGGGACGCCCATGTGGCAGGAGGCGCTTCAGTGTGCGCGGTCGCTCCCATACGACAGCATCATCCAAATAGCTTTTAGCTTCGATACTGCCCGCCTGGCTGAACTTCGCATCCCGACGCTGCTGCTGCTTGGGGGTGCCAGCCCGCCGGCGATGAGAATCGGCACGGACGCAATCGCAGAAGCTTTGCCGATCGCAACGATTGTGGAAATGCTGGGACAGGAGCACATCGCCATGGTGACGGCGCCCGAGGCCGTCGCCGATGCGGTAAGGACTTTCTTGGCCCCGGATCACTAATCGGTCACGGCGACGATTCGGTCGTAGGTGCGACTCGTGAGTTGAGGTTTCGGGGTCACCCGCAATGCGACTGGAAGGTGAGCGCCGAACCGGATCACGGACTCTAATGCGCGGTTTCGTAGGTGTCGCCTCGAATCCCGCCGTGGCTACCCGAACATCTGTTCGCTGGCCCGTCGCTGCCGTGTAAGAGGAAGGCCCGCGCACTCGCCGGTCCGTTTCCGGAAGTGCGTGCAGCAATCCGTAAGCGAAGGCCGGTCACCATAGCCCACACCGGGAGACCGATCGCGACGCCAGTTGCGCCGAGTCCGAAGGTGATGAGCACGGCATATTCGAAAGGGCTGCGAGGCGAAAGGTGATCGGGTCGGAGGCCGACAACGAAGGCGGCCGCAGAACCCGCGCCCAACAGGATTGCACCGACGGCTGGAACGCAATGCAGCCTGTCGATCCGCACCGTCAGCAACCAGAACCCGAGCGCGAAAGCTGCCAGCGAGAAAAGTGCAACGGCCGGCCAGGAGCGGCCAAAGGGCACGACATTGGCGGCGTACAGGACGTGCGCCACGGCGCCCAGGATCGCTGCGAACACGCCTAATGCAGGCGAAATGCCTGTCCGAAGCGCCAGCGCCAGCGGAGCGATGGAGAGGAACGCCAAAGCATCCACGGATTCGATCAGCGTGTGTGATCGGGGCGGCAGGGCGGGAGCGGCGAGATTGGCGACGAAATCGATCATCCAGGCCGCGGCTACGAGAAACGCGAGTCGCGCGCTCAGTGCACCACCGCCCTGGACAGCACCGCATCGCTCCGGCGCGAATCCTCCTGCTGCCTTAGCACCCGGTACAGGCGCAGCGCGACAACAATCGCCCAGGCGCCCGCGATCACCAACGTCAAGCGCTGCCAGAGGCCGATGTGGGTGGCACCGAACAGCGTCGGGCCCAACAGGAACAGCAAGACCAGCGCCAGGCACGTGAGCACTGACGTGCCTGTGAACGACCGCCACTCGGGCCGGCGGCGAAACTCACGGGCCGCAAACCCGGGCAGGAGAACGAGGACCACGAAGTAGGTGAGGCCGAAGGCGGTATGCCCCCAGCCCACCGGAGTGACCATGACCTGTGGACAACCGGGATCACAGCTGAAAACTCCGGCGCCGCCCATCGTGGTCGTCTGCCCGAGTGTCAGCCAGAGGAGCCAGCCACGGCCAAAAAACGTCGCAACGGCGATGGCGAAAAGCCCATAGAGGAGGGCCCCGCCGCCGAATGCGACGAGGTTGAAGGCGGTGGCGTAATCCGATCCCTGCTGACCCAACTCGCTACCTGCGTGATTGGCGTTATAGCCAGCCCGCAAGGCACCGAACAGCGCCACGGCACCTAGAAACCAGATGGGCTGGATCGCGCCCGCCAAGGCCAGGACGGAGGACCGCTGCTGTGGCAACCGCATTGTCCGGAGGGTCCACCCGCCTCTGGCCCGCCGTCAACGAATCCCGAAAAAATCGGCGGTTGATGCAAGCGCTGTTTGGCGATTGGTGGGACCCGGCAGGCTCACGCCATAGCCGCGAAGCAGCGCGCGAAGTTGCCCCCGGAGCCGGTCTCGCTCGGCTTCGGCTCCGGCTAGGGACGGCGCGACGGCGAGGAAGATCATCCCCCAGGCGAGCTCGCGGGCGGTCCGCTCGTCGAGGTGCGGAGCTGCCTGTCTGGCCAGGCCGCCGAGAAGGGTCGCGTGCTCAGCGAGATTTGTCTCCAGCCGCCTACGCTCGTCCGGCCGAAGGCCGGCCTCCTGCGCCAGTCTCATCGCGAGGACGTAATTGGGCATCTCCCGAGCTGCCAACTCGACCCACGTTGCGAGGACTGACTGGGGGCTGGCGACCTCCGGCACAGGTGGCGGCCCGTGAAGTTCCGGATAGAGCGCCATGAGCGGGAAGAGCGCGAAAGCTCGTTTGGACGGGAAGTAGGTGTACAGAGCTGGGATCGAGAGTCCGCAGGCCAGTGCCAATGCTTTCAGGGTGGTCCCCGCGTAACCATTCATGCGAAAGACCGGGGCGGCGCGCGCGTACAGCTCGTGTCGCCTGCCGACTACGTCGTCACTTCGCCACTCGAGCCGTGCCACTGAGTGTCTACACCAAAGTCTTTCCTACCGGAGCCGGTCCAAGCGTCGAGGCTTAGGGGGTGGAACCGGAGAAACGGTATAGCAGTTGTCGTCTCGAATCCCGCCGGGGCTACCACATCTGATGCGCGACGTGATAGCATCACGCATCATGCGAACCACGATCGACCTTGATCCTGCGGTCGTCAAGGAGCTCAAGCGTCGCAGCAAGGGCGCCGGCAAGAGTATGGGCAGGCTCGCATCGGAGCTGCTGGCCACATCGTTGCGAGAGCGGGAGGGCTTGCGCGAGGCCCAGACGGACTTGGAGTGGATCGCCAGGGATCTCGGGCGGCCTCTGGTCGATCTTGAAGACAAAGAGGCGATCAGAGCGGTGCTGGACGCGCGTCGATGAGCGGGACCGTCGACGCGAACATCCTCGTCTACGCGAGCAATCAGGGCGACCCCGTCCATGCGCAGGCCAGACAGCTGGTTCAGGTCCTGGCCGCCGGACCGGATCTTCTATACCTGTTCTGGCCCGTCGTACTGGGGTACCTACGCATCGTCACCCACTCGGCGATTCTTCCGAAGCCGCTCAGCCCGCGTGATGCTGCAAGCAACGTCGAAGCTCTCCTGAAGCGGGGACACGTCCGCGCGCTGGGCGAGGTGGAGGGATTCTGGGACTTGTTCCGAACCACCAGCCGCGATCAGGCGCGCGGCAACGACGTTCCCGACGCGCACCTTGTGACTCTGATGAGGCAGCACGGTGTGCGGCGGATCTACAGCCGGGACGCCGGCCTCCGCCGCTTTGCTGACATCGAGGTCGTCGACCCCTTCACGTCTGCACCGGGCGGCGGACGTCGGGGTCGCACTTCGACGAGGTGATCGAGCCCGTCCAACTGGTTCGAATATCGGCCCGCTCGGGCTCTGTCCACAAGCGGGCAGACGGAGGTAATCAAAGGACGGTGGCCGTTCCAGGGCAGCCCGCGTCGGCTCCGAACACGGTCACGTCTGCGGCGCCAGCGCGCAGCCGTGATCGGTGCCGTAGCGTGTTGGCCAGGCTAGAGGTGATGACGAAAGGCAATCTGGCTGGCCGCCTCGCGACAATTCGCTCGTCAGGACCTTGGACACTGCAGCGGACGTGGATGCGAATCGTCAAAGCGCTCACCGGCTCTGCATCAAGGTCCTTGACGAGGATGGCGCGTGGGGTAGGTCGAAGGAAGTTTCATGTCGTCCAGGCGCCAGCGCAGAACCCCAATAGCAGTTGTCGGCTCGAATCCCGGCGGGGCTACCAGGACGCCTGTTCGGTCACCGAAGTGCGAATCGTCTGGATTGTGCGAAGCTGGCGAGCGTGCTGACGAACCGATCCGTGCCGCCAGTTACTGTCTCACCGGTTCTCATCTACCCCGATGTGCGGGCAGCCGTGGCCTGGCTGGATTCCGCGTTCGGGTTCGAAGAGCGGGTACGGATCGGCGACGCGCACCGGGCCCAGCTTCGGGTCGGAGCGGACGGTGCAATCGTTGTCGCCGACGTCCGCGGCGATCAGGCTTCCCCGAGCTCGGGCGTCGTCACCCATGTGATCAAGGTGCGGGTGCCGGAGGTTGATGCCGCGTTCAACCGTGCCCGTGATTTCGGCGCCCGAGTCGTCCAGGAACCAACGACCTTCGAGTACGGCGAACGCTCATGCATGCTGGAGGACCTGGCGGGCCACCGGTGGGAGCTGACCCAGACGGTCCGCGACGTCCAGCCCGAAGAATGGGGCGGCGTCACAGTCGCGCCGTGGTGAACCGGCTGCGGAGTGTCGGCCACTAAACCGCATGCACACCGTGATGGCTCCGGCAAGAAATGCCCGACAGGGAGTGTCGTCACTCGTTTCGACTGCCGGATCCCAGTTCGAGGTCTTCGAGCCGTGGGCGCAGAGACGGCATAGCAATTGTCGCCTCGAATCCCGCGGGTGTACCGGAACACCTGTTCGATCGTGAGCCCCTAGGGCCCGTGGCGCTGCCTACTTAGCGCACGACCACTGCCACCGTCTGAACCATGTTGTTGCCCATGCCCTGGTGATTCCACGGTTGCTCGAGCGGCTGGACGTTGCCCGCTGCATCGGTCGCCCTGCAGGCGAGCTCGTGCGCGCCGGTTGTCGCGTTCCAGTCCCAGGACCAGGCGCGCCATGCAAATTCACCCAATGGTGCCGCCATGTGTGCGGCGTGCCATATCCCGTCCACGGCGACCTCTACGTTCTCCACCATTCCGTGTCCAGATCAGGCGCGGCCGCTGATCACGGTCCGGCCGGGCTCCAGGAACCTCCGGCGGGTGAAGAAGTCAGGGATTCCCGGCGGCGTCATGAGCGAACGCACCCGGATACGGTCCACCGGCGCCCCAGGATCGTCCGCGTCGGTTTGGTAACGGTAAGCGACCGACTGCTGGAAGCCATCGAAGATCGGTCCCAGCGCAATGCCGGTCCACTCGGCGGTGCCGATAGCTTCGTGGAGCCAGGGCAGGCGGACGACCTTGCGAAACCCTCGGTTGGAAGTCGCCAACTAAGAAGTTGGCTCAGTTCCTGGAAGAGTCGTCAGCAGTAGGTGTTGCGCCCACCGCATGAGACCGCCCACCAAACGTGCGGAATTCGCCCGCTCAGCCCGCGCTTGATGCCGCCCACAGGTTGATTCCGCTTTCCGTCGCATAGCGATCTATCTCGCCAAGCTCGTCAGCTGAGAACTCGAGCTTTTCCAGAGCGGCGACGTTCTGCTCCAGCTGCGGCACGCTGCTTGCACCCACCAAAGCCGACGTCACGGCGGGATTGCGCAGCGTCCAGGCGATGGCCATCTGTGCGAGCGTCTGTCCGCGCTGCTGCGCTATCCCGTGAAGCGCGCGGACCTTATCCAGGTTTGCATCCGTCAGCAACTCGGTGGAGAACGAGCCTGGATGGCTCGCGCGAGCCCCAGCCGGCACGCCGTTCAGGTACCTGTCCGTGAGCAGGCCTTGCGCAAGAGGGGAGAAGACTATGCAGCCGACTCCCTCCTCGGCGAGCACACGCAGAAGGTCGTCTTCGATCCAGCGATTGAGCATCGAATAGGAGGGTTGGTGGATGAGCAGCCGCGTGCCCAGCCCGCCCAGGATTGCCGCAGCGTCTTGTGTGCGCCGCGCGGAGTACGAAGAGATTCCGACGTACAGGGCCTTACCCTGGTGCACCGCCGAATGCAGCGTTCCCATCGTCTCCTCAAGGGGAGTGTCGGGATCGAAACGATGCGAGTAGAAGATGTCCACATAATCGACGCCCATGCGCTTCAGGCTCTGATCCAAGCTCGCAAGGAGATACTTGCGTGAGCCCCACTCTCCGTATGGCCCCGGCCACATGTCGTAGCCGGCCTTGGTAGAGATGACCAGCTCGTCTCGATGCTTGCCCAGGCCGCTCGCCAGAATGCGGCCGAAGTTCTCCTCCGCGGCGCCGTAAGGTGGGCCGTAGTTGTTCGCCAGGTCGAAATGAGTGATGCCGAGGTCGAACGCCCGGTGGACGATTTGGCGCTGGACGGCGATTGGGCGGTCGGCACCGAAGTTCTGCCAGAGACCTAGCGAAATTGCAGGCAGCTTCAGCCCGCTGCGCCCGCACCGGCGGTACTGCATGCGTTGGTACCTCGCGCGGTCTATCGTGCCGCCTTGCCGGTTCGTTTCCAGGGACGCCGAGTCGTGGCGTGTTTCATCGCCCGCTTTGCCCGACACCGCATCGTCAGCTTATCTCGGTCGAGCGGAGGTTCAGAGCCTCCCGCCACGGGCTCAGACCATGTCGACGACGCCTGTCGCGCCATCTACAACAACCAATTCCCCATCACGCAGCCGGGTCGTTGCGTCGCCGGTACCGACCACGGCCGGGATCCCATATTCTCGCGCGACTTGAGAGCAATGCGAGCCGACGCCACCCGTGTCGGTGACGACCGCCGCCGCCTGAGCGAAGAGCGCCGACCAGGCCGGCGTCGTCGCCGGTGCCACCAGCACGTCACCCGGCTGGAGCCGTCCGAAATCTTCGAGGCCCCTGATGATGCGCGCGGGGCCATGTGCGCGGCCGGGACTTGCCGGCACGCCAGACACGACGCCCGGCCCGCCGCCTGGAACGCGGACAGACCGTTCGAAGCGAGCCAGCAACTTGACATACAGGCGGGGGACCTGGCCGATGATCAGCGGCGCCGCGAGCCGGCGCTGCCGTTGCCAGTTTCTGCGTCGCCGCCGGGCCTCCGTATTCAGCACCAAGGGATCGCCTGCGAGTCCGCGATTCACCTCTTGGTGGTCCAGGAAGTAGACCTGCTCCGGCGTCTCGATGACGCCCGCGTCGACCAGTTGCAATCCGATGCGCCGCAATCCTCGCCGCATCACGGGCCAGGCGAGAGTCATGTACGAAAGCTGCTCTTCGCGCAGCGGTTGGAAGCGCTGGGCCACCGCGAGGAGGCGCTCGAACTTCGCCAGCAATCTCGGCCGGCCGGCCAGCGCCGCACGCGCACGGCTCTCGGCCGCCTGGCGCGAGGCGGTGAGTCGATCTTCCCGCATCGCCATCGACAAGGGCGACTCCCGGCTGATATCCACCTCGGACAGCGTCGGATGGAACCAATCCAGGCCCAGCACCGCGTGCCCGCCGGAACTTGCATCCGCCGCATAAAGACCCTGGAGGAGCTCGGCGTACGAACCTCCGATCAGCGGATAGAGATGCCGACGGTAGAAGCTGGCGAGCGGCACCTCCGCCTTCCACGCAAAGCCGGCCACGGCCGTGATCGAAGTGAAGTAGTCGCCGGCGTCAGTGGCGAGCCGATCGATCATCTCGACCAGCTGCTCGGGCGAGCCGCTGTCGACCATGCCGGCGGCCTCCGCGACCAGAGCTCGATGTTTCGGCAAGACATCTTCGCGCCACTCTTTGAGGAAGAGGTCAACGCCGAAATGTGCAAGAGGTGGGATCACCATCACGGCTCGGCGAGGCCGGGTCAACAGGTTCGGAATCAGGCGCCGCAGCAGGAAACGGACGGCCTCGAGCGCTGTTCCCGGCAGCATGTCCATCGAGTAGAAGTACCAGCCGTTGACGACGAGGTGGGCCGGCTTACGCCAGGGCATGCCGATCCAGCCGCCCTGGAGCTCGTGGAAGCGCTGCTCGAGGCGGTCCACCAGCCAGCTCTCGAAGAGAGGCGTCACCGGATCGCCCAGCCATTCGCCGAGGCGGAAGTTCCTGACGTAGCAGCCAGGTACCGTCGGCAGCCAGCTGGCTGGCTCCGGCAACGCGGTGATCGGGCGCGACTGGAGCAGATGCAGCTCGCCGTCGGCGATCGCCCACTCGATGTCCTGGGGACCGCCGAGCCGTGTCTCCGCCTTCCGCGCCAGATTTGCAATCGCCACCGCTTGGGCGGCGTCGATGGCGCCCTCTGCGCGTCGCATTTGGCTGGCTGAGCCCTCGCGCACGATCCACTCGTCCCCGTCGCGTTGCCCTGAGACCAACCTCTCGCCAAGGCCGCGGACAGCATTCACGATCGCTTCCTCGCGGTCGCCCGTGACCGGGTTCGCGGAGTAGGCAACGCCGGCAGCGCTGGCGTCGACCATCTTTTGAATCAGCACGGCGACGGCGCCGGCCTGGCTGCCTGCGCGTTGACTGGAGTAAGTCCTGACGTGGTCAGCCGACGCAGAGTCCCAACAACGGCGGGTTGCGACCATCACGTCCTCGAAGCCCTCGACGTCAAGGACTGTCTCGTACTGGCCGGCGAACGATGCGTCATCAAGGTCCTCAGCCAACCCTGACGAGCGGACTGCTACGCGACTCTCTCCGAGTGTGCCCAGCGCAATCTGGATGGCTTCGGCGGCCTCGCGGTCGCGGCCGGCGATCCACGCCGGCAGCACGAAGCCGTCCGGCACACGGAATCCAGCGCGCGCGAGCTCACCAAGCCGCGCAGCTTTGCCACCGACTTCGCGGATCTGTTCCAAGCCGACGTCCGAAAGTGGGAGCCACCCGTGGACTGCCATCACCCGTCTCGAGCAGTCGGGGCGATTGAGCGTGGTCATGGCAGATCAGCTTCGAAAGGGCGCAATCGCAGGTATCTGTGGGCTTTCTCGTCGCTCGATGTAACCGTGGACACGCGGAAGTCGTCATTGGAGTCCGGTTCGGCGGACGGCGTATCCACGTCTGTCGCATGGTCGCTGCAAACAATCGCGACCATCGGGTCCACGTAGATCAGCCCGGGTTCCAACCATCGCCACAGCCGGCCCAACATGCTCATGGCCCTACCCTCGATCTGGCGGACGGAACACCGGACAGTATTAGCAATAGAAGTCCTCTTGTCAATAGTCGATTCCTATCGTTAACATTCTCCCGATGCGACGGACGTACGTGAGCCCGCTGCGGCGGGGACAGTACGAGGCGACCCGGGTGCAGATCGTCGAGGCGGTCGCACGCGTACTTGCACGCGGGGTCACCGAGCTTTCCGTGCCGGCAGTGGCGGAGGAGGCGGGCGTATCCGTGGCCACCGTCTACCGCCACTTCCAGTCGAAGCAGGAGCTTGTGGCCGGCCTGCACCGGCATTACGCCGACGCGATCGATGCTCATCCGTCCGACTTGTCGACCGGAAGGTGGGGCTCGATCGACGAAGTCCTGGATGACTTACCCAAAGCCGCGGAGCGCATGGCGCGTCTCGAGCCGGGCCTTCGGGCGGCGATCGCATCGGGCGTGGTCGACGAGTTCCGACGCGAGCACCGAGCGGAACGCCTGGAGCCGATCGAGGACGCGCTCCGCCGTGACCGACCGAATCTACACTCCGACGATTTGCGGAAGCTGCGCGATCTGATCGCGGTTCTGTGCTCGTCGCCGGGAGTGGGCGCATTTGAGCTCCTGACCGGGGCTTCTCCCGAGGAAGCTGCGGCAACGGTGGCGTGGGCGATTAGGCGACTGCTCCGAACCCTTTGATCCCGCCAGTTCTCGCGGGATGACGCGCCGCCGGCGGGCCTGAGGGGTTGCCAACCAGCTCGAATCAAAACTGATGCTGCGCAGCCGCGACGACGACGACGATTGATCACCTAGCCGGGTCGGCGAATTCCCTTATCGCCTCGAGAAGCAGTTGGGGTGTTTCCAGCTGCGGCACGTGCCCGGTTCCTTCAAGCAGCCGAAACCGAGCAGTAGGAATGGCGCGGGCGTACGCGCGGCCGTAGTCCGGGTCGACGATCCGATCGCTCTCGCCCCACAGCACCAGCGCCCGCACGCTTACTGCCTTGAGGCGCTCGCGAAGCGCGGGGTCGACCATCGACGGCATACCGCCGTAGACAGCGAGAGCTGCACGGTTCCCGGCCATCGCTTGCTGCTGAGCCGGAGGCAGCTTGGAAACGTCGATTCGGAACGAGTCCGGGTCGTGGTAGCTGAGCTCGGCGACCTGATCCATGGTGAGGGCGAAGAAGTCCGCGACCGGGTGACCCGGCACCTCGATGCCGACGGCGTCGACCAGGACGATGCTGCTTATGCGGGGCGACCGGCACAGCGTCATTTCGGCGCAGATCCAGCCGCCGATGGAGTTTCCAATCACGGTTACGTTGGACAGGTCAATCTGGTCGAGCAGCGCAACGTAGAGCGCGGCGACCCCGCGAATCGAATTCAGCGCTTCGGGTCGGCGGGTGCCACCAAAACCTGGGTGGACCGGAGTGATGACGCGGACGCTCTGCATTTCGGCGAGCAGGTCGGCGAAGCTGCTGACCGATTGCGGCCCGGCGCCACCGTGGAGCAGCATGAACGGACGGCCCGCGCCACGATCCGAGAAGCTGACCTCGACTCGGCTGACTCGGTCGACGTATAGAGATTGCGTGGTCGAAGTGGGGGCGGTGGTCAATGCGTGATCCTCCTCTCTCAGGCGCGAAGCCAGGTAGCTATTTTGGCAACCGATTCGCCGACGTCGGATCATCGTCCAGCAAACGCCGCTTCCACGCATCGGCGAGCCGGCTCTCAAACATTTCGCCGGACCATCCGCGACTGACGACCAGGAGACGGTAGAACTCGGGCGAGTTCCTGCCCAGACCTGCGCGAGCTGTACGCGGAGGCGCCGTCGCGGGGCGCTCAGGTGTTCATGAGCTTCGACCATGGACCCACCTTCAGCTTCTACATCCACGAGCCGGAGGGAAACACCTGCGAGGTCTCTTGGCCGACCGGCCGACGCACAACTGGTGGCAATCTCCCGATCGACCTGACCAAATCGGAAAGCAGCTGGTCGAGCTGATCCGGCCCTGAAATCTAATCTGGGTGAATGACTTCTGACATTAGCGACGCAATCGGCCGGGCTATCGATTACCTACGTCAACATCGCAGCGAGGCCAGGTACACCGACAGCGCGGCCAGCGCCGTCCTCGAAGACGGGCTCCGTGTGACGGTGCGAGGGCCCGATGGTGCGACGCTCACGACCGACATGCCCACTTCCATCGGCGGCCGAGGTGAGTGGCCCTCGCCCGGCTGGCTTCTTCGGGCGGCAGAGGCAAGTTGTCTGGCAACCCTGATCGGAATGGAAGCTGCCCGTGCAGGCGTGGTCCTCCGTTCGGTCGAAGTCGTGGTCGACAGCGAATCGGACGACTTCGGCATTCTCGGCATCGACGATTCCGTTCCGGCCGGACCGCTCGAAGCGAAAGCCCGGATCCGCATCGAGTCCGACCCTTCGGTGAACTTAACTGCGCTGGTGGCCAGAGCTGATCGGCACTGCCCCGTAACGGACGCCCTTCGCCGAGCGGTCCCTTGGACCGCTGAGCTTTCCGACTCCGCGCGCTAACTCACCGACAATGCTCAAGTGATCAAGACAGCCTTCACCAAGCTGATCGGCGTCGAGCATCCGATCGCTCTGGCCGGGATGGGCGGTGGAACCTCGCCGGAGCTGGTGGCCGCGGTCACCAACGCCGGCGGGCTCGGCATCCTGGGTGTGTCCAGTGACTCGCCTGAGGATCTGACCAGGCATGTTGCGGACACCCGGGCGAGAACCGACGGACCGTTCGGGCTCAACCTCCTGCTCCACTTCGCCACCGACGATGAGCTCCGAGCGGTGCTCGACGCGAAGCCTGCCATTCTGTCCACCGCCTGGGCGGGCGACCACCAGAATCTCACGGAGATCTTCAATCTCGCCCACGAGCGGGGCGTCAAGGTCATGCACATGGTTCCATCCGCCGCCGACGCGGAGAAGGCAGCCGCCGCGGGCGCTGATGTGATCGTTGCCCAAGGCACTGACGGTGGCGGCCACATCGGCCTGATGGGCACCGCGGTCGTCGTGCCGATGGTGACGCGGGCGGTGGCGCCGGTGCCGGTGCTGGCGGCCGGTGGGATCGCCGATGGGCGAGGGCTGGCCGCCATGCTCGCCCTGGGCGCGGCGGGAGTGCTCGTCGGCACCCGTTTTCTGGCCACTGTCGAGTCGCCGATCCACAACGCCTTCAAGAAGCTGATCGTCGACAGCGACGGCTCCGACACGCTGGTCACCGATCTGGCGGACATATTTCTCGGGAACGAATGGCCGGGCGCGCTCGCGCGAATCGGGCGGAATCGTCTGGTGGAGCGGTGGCTGGGCCGAACCAACGAGCTGCGAAGGCGCCGAGATGAGCTCATGCCGCTGATGCAGGAAGCGCGTAAAAACGGGGACGTCGAAGAGACGATCCTCTACTGGGGCCAGTCCGCTGGACTGATACACGAGATCGTGCCTGCAGGTCAGGTCGTCGCCGACATGGTGCATGAAGCGGAGTCGCTCTTGCGCAACCGATTGCCCAGCCTGGTGGTCGACTAGAGATGGCGCGGGAGTACACGACCATCGTGCTTCACATCGCGGCCGACCGCGCCGGAGAATTCGAACGGCTATTCGAACAGGATGAGCTCAAGCGCTGGGAGGACTACACGGCGCGCGGCCGCTTCGTTGAAGCGCGGCTTATCCGGTGCCGCTACAGCGCCCTGCAGTCGGACGGGATCCAGGACTACGTGCTGCAGGTGGTGACGGCCGACGAGCGGGCGCATCACGAGCACGACGACGACCCGGGTTTCAAGGAGTATGACGAGCGCGCCGAGGCCTTCCAGCCCGAGGAACCGACGGTGACATTCGGCGATCTCGTATTCGAACGGAGAATGGGTTAGGCGGTTGTCGTCAATCCTTAACCACGGCGAACCCTCGAGGCGGTATCGTGGGGCGCCTTGCGCCAGGCGGAGCGGCGCGTAACGCGTCCACACCTTTGTTCGTTTCAAGCTCCCGTGAGGAACGGGGTAGTTGTCCTCCTGGCTCTGCTGGCGGTCGCCGGCTGTACGCCGAACGGGCCGCTGGCCCCTGGCTCTAGCTCGGCGGGAACCAGGACGGGCTCGCCGTCGCCGAGCGCCAGCCCGAGCTCGGCGGAGACTCCCTCGCCCAGCCCGTCGCCTTCGCCCACCGTGCAGCCGAGCCCGGTGTCAGTGCCCTCCTGGGCCGCCCTGCACGCCAGCTGCGCCGGCACGCCGGCGGCGCAGGAGGCCTTGCTCCAGCTCCAGGGCGCCGCCAACCCGGTGCTCGCCGACGTCACCAAGCCCACCAGCCTACGCACTTTGTGCGGGATCAGCGGCGGGGCCTTCCAGCCTCAGCTTGTGACCCAGACCATGATCTCGTGGTACGCCACGCAGGGCACGCCGACCGCGTCGGGCACCAGCATGATCGCGGTCCTGGACCTGTTCACCGGCACGTCGACAATCGCCGCCACGTGGTCGGGCGGCAGCTTCATGGACGGCCTCCACGCGTGGAGCCCCGACCGCGGATTCCTGGCCTACATCGCGTCGAACGGCAGCTCCGTGACGCTGCACCTGCTGAGCGGGGGCGGTGATCGCGTCGTCGCCACGATGGGCCCGGTTCCCGGGCGCGGACCGAACCCGAACGAAGACGACTCGTATCTGGCGTTCTCGCCCGACGGCGCCTTCTTCGTCCTGGTCCAGACGTTCACCACCTCGGGGGACCAATTGCAGGTGCGGCGCACGATCGACGGAAGCCTCGCCTACAGTCTCGCCAAGGGAACGATGGCGACCTGGGGGAGCAGCGGCAGCCGGCTTTACTACCGCATGCCGAACTCGAGCGCGGTCCAGGTCTGGGACTCTTCCGCCGGCGTTTCGCAAGCGATCCAGGGCCAGCTCGCCTGGATCCGGCCGCGCGCCGACCCCGGTGACGACGACATCGTGTTCACCGTGCGCGACAGCGCGGGCACGCCCCATGTCTGGCTGTACGGCCACGGCGGGCGCTCAGGAGGCCAGCTTCCCAACGTGAGGTCGTCGCCCGCCTGGCTGAACTCGACGACGTTCTTCTACGTCGAGGAGGCCGTCTGCTCCACCAACTGCGGGATCGGGCCCGCCTGGCAGCCCGACGGGAAGACGTTCACCTTCGACCTCGGGGCGCAGGCGGAAACGGCTTCGAAGATCAACCAGGTCTACGGGGCGTGGCCACGGGCAGGCCAACTATGACGACAGACGGCGCTGGTGGTGGGATCATGACGCCGACCGATATGGACCAGATGACCACGCCCGCCGAACCGGCGGAGGTACAGCCTGCCGAGCCGTACTCGCCGCCGCCTGCGCCCAGGCCTTCGCGGACCCCTTCCGCCTGGATGCCGATGTTCGAGCTCCGAGACCGACGCTGGTGGACTGTCGCGCTCGCGGCCACCCTGCTGATCTCGGCGCTGGGCGTCGGGTTGCTGTACCTCGATGACTCCAGCAACCAGGCGACGATTCGGTCCCTGAACACTGCAAACGAGTCGCTCACGGGCCGCAACCAGATCCTCCAGGATCAGCTGAAGACCACCCAGACCAACCTGACCGCCACGCTCGGCGAGCTGGCGCAGACCAAGGCCGAGCTGGAGCACCCGCATCTGACGATCTGGAACGTCTCCCAGGCGCTCAAGGGCTCGACCTGGTACCTCGCCGGCGGCATCCCCGACACATTCACCTACCACCTGGAGGCGACGTCGACCGGGCCGATGTCCGTCAGCATCCTCACACTCGAACAATGGGCGAAGGCGATCGAGTGCGTGGACAACGGCATCGGCACGACGAACTACTGCATGCACCATTCAGGGGCAATCGCGAGTTGGCTCGGCGTCACCAGCGTCAACTACGACTTCCATCTCGCCGAGGGCTGTGCCGACTACGTCTCCGTGTTCACGTCGGCGTCCAGCATCACCGTGCGCCCGAACGTGAGTGTGACCTACAACCCCTCGACATCGGCGACCGGCGCCTGCGCCTGACGTCGGTGAGAAGAAAAACCTAAGACGGTTTAATTCGTCCAGAGTTAGGTTATCCTATCTCTGATGGTAGGCAAGCCCACGTTCACGATTAGGCGGTCCTAGGCTCAATGGTCGAACAGCTGGAGCGCCGAAGCACCTTTACCCGTTCCCAGCAGGACTACCTCAAGGCCCTCTACCTGCTTGGCGGGGCCGAGCGCCCCGTCCCGACTCGCGATCTTGCCCAGCGTCTCGGCATCTCTTCTCCGAGCGTCAGCGAGATGGTCACCCGTCTGTCGGCCCAAGGTCTGGTCGAACACGACCGGTACCGCGGCCAGGAGCTGACGCGCGACGGGCGCAAGGTCGCGCTTGAGCTCGTCCGCCATCACCGCCTGCTCGAGATGTTCCTCGTTCGGGTTCTTGGCTACGCGTGGGACGAGGTCCACGATGAGGCTGAGCGCCTAGAGCACGTCATCTCCGAGCGCATGGAGCAGCGCATCTTCGAGCTCCTCGGCCGGCCCGAGCTCGATCCGCACGGCCACGTGATCCCTTCGCTGACGGGCAAGGTCCGACCGGTCAGCCACCGAAGCCTCAGCGAGAGCAAGGCGGGGGAGAGGCTCATCGTGCAGGGCGTCTCGGACGATGACCCCGGCAAGCTGCGCGAGCTGGAACGCCGGCGCCTGCTGCCAGGCACACGGATCGCGGTCTTGCGCGGGAGCGAGTTCGAAGGCCCGATCGACGTGCGCATCAGGGGCCGCCGCGAAAGCGTCCCGCTTGGCCTGGCCCGCGCGATCTTCGTCACCGATGCCCACCCGGCCGCGCGCAGGGCGGACTCCAACTGATGGCCGAGCTCGTTCGGTCGACGGTGGCGCAGTCGATGGTCATCGGCGCCGAGAACGCCCTGCCCGGCGAGCTCCGCGTCCTGCGGGCGGCCGAGCGTTCGCTCAACGGCGAGCGCCGCGGCCTGCGCGCGGTGCTTCCGTTCCTCGGACCCGCGTTCATCGCCGCGGTCGCCTACGTCGACCCGGGCAACTTCGCCACCAACATGGCGGGCGGCTCCCAGTACGGCTACATGCTGCTGTGGGTCGTCCTGGCCGCCAACCTGATGGCGATGCTCATCCAGTCGATGAGCGCCAAGCTCGGCATCGCAACGGGTCGCAGCCTGCCGGAAGTGTGTCGCGACCGTTTCCCGTTCCCGGTCGTCGTCTTCCTCTGGATCCAGGCCGAGCTGATCGCCATGGCGACCGACCTCGCCGAGTTCGTTGGTGCCGCCCTGGGCCTGAACCTGCTCTTCGGCATACCGCTTTTCAGCGCCGCCCTGCTGACGGGCGTCGCCGCCTTCGCCATCCTTGGCCTTCAGGCGTGGGGCTTCCGCCGGCTCGAGGCCACGATCAGCGGGCTTGTCGGCCTTATCGTCATCGCCTTCGGGCTCGAAGTCTTCAGGGCGGATCCGTCGTGGGGCTCGGTCGCCGGCAACGCGCTGATTCCACATCTCGACGGCACCGAGTCGATACTGCTCGCGGCGGGCATCCTTGGCGCCACCGTGATGCCACACGTCATCTACCTGCACTCCGCGCTGACTCAAAAGCGGATCGTGGGCGCCAATCCCGGCGCCAAACGAAAGATCTATCACTTCGAGCTTGTCGACGTCGTGATCGCAATGGGCATCGCCGGCCTCATCAACATGGCGATGCTCACCACCGCCGCCGCGGTCTTCAACTCACGCGGTCTGCTCGATGTGGGAAGCAACCTCACTCAGGTGTCCGGCGGCCTCGAGCACTACCTCGGCGCCCACAGCGGTGTCATCTTCGGCGTCGCCTTGCTCGCGTCTGGGATCTCATCGTCCTCTGTCGGCACTCTGGCCGGTCAGGTGGTGATGCAGGGCTTTATCCGTCGCAAGATCTCTGTCTTCCTTCGCCGCGCCATCACGATGGTGCCGGCGCTGATCGTGATCGGCGCGCACTTCGACCCCTCACGCGCGCTCGTGCTGAGCCAGGTCTTCCTGTCCTTCGGGATTCCTTTCGCGATGATCCCGCTCGTCATGTTCACGCGCAACAAGAAGCTCATGGGCAACCTGACCAACAACCGATTCACAAACGTGGCGGCGTACGGGGTCGCGACGCTGATCATCAGCCTGAACGTGTTCTTGCTGTATCAGACTCTGCTGCCCCGCTAGCGGGCCCGCCGCGCAGCGGCCGGCCGGATGGGGGCTCACCCTATGCTCTAGCCGATGAAGCTGGGTGTCAGCGTCGGCTACTGGGGCCTCGGCCTGACGGCAGCCGACCAGCTCGACCTGGCCAGGACCGCCGAGGCCCTCGGCTATGACTCGGTCTGGGCGGCCGAGGCTTACGGCTCCGATGCGGCGACGGTGCTGGCATGGCTCGCGGCCGGCACCAGCGGGATCAAGCTCGGCGCCGGAATCTTCCAGATCCCCGCGCGCAGCGCGGCCATGACCGCGATGACGGCGGCGACCATCGACAATCTTTCCGGCGGTCGCCTGCTGTTGGGTCTCGGCACTTCAGGACCGCAAGTCTCGGAAGGTTTCCATGGCGTGCGCTTCGCGAAGCAGCTGCAGCGCACGCGCGAATACATCGCGGTCCTGCGCAAGGCGTTGGCGCGGGAGAAGATCGAGTTCCACGGAGAGACGATCGAGCTGCCGCTGCCGGACGGGCCGGGCAAGGCCCTCAAGCTGACCATCCGGCCGGTTCAGGAACGAATCCCAATCTTTCTTGCCGTCCTCGGTCCGAAAAACATCGCCCTGGCGGGCGAGATCGCGGACGGGTGGCTGCCGGTCTTTTTTTCGCCAGAGCACACAAAAGCACTTCGCGGACCCCTCGAGGAAGGCGCCGCCCGGGCCGGTCGATCGCTCGACGATTTTCGGATCTGCCCTTCCGTGAACGTGATGATCAGCAATGACCTCGAGAGCGCGCGCAATGCCATGCGCCCCATCCTCGCCCTGTACGTCGGCGGCATGGGCTCACGCGAGCAGAATTTCTACAACCGGCTCGTCTCGACGTACGGATTCGAGCGCGAGGCGGAGCAGGTGCAGGAGCTGTACCTGGCGGGAAAGAAGACGGAGGCGATGTTCGCCCTACCTGACGAGCTGATCGACCTGGTCGCGATCGTCGGCCCGCGGGATCGCGTGAAGGCAAAGCTGCACGCCTTTCGCGACGCCGGCATCGACACGCTGATCGTCTGGCCGGTGATGCCGGACCAAGACGAGCGCAAGGAACAACTCCGGCTGATCGCCGAGCTCGCGAATGAGTAGCAACCAGCCGCCGCCGCTCGTCGACTACAACCTCTTCGAAGCCGACGCTCCACTGCGCGAATCGTTGGAGAGGGAAGGTGCTTCCTGGGCCCACGACCTGGTGCACGAACTTGGCCGGCTGGCCGGCACGGAGCAGGCCATCGACTGGGGATTCCAGGCCAACGCCAACCCGCCTCAGCTGCGCACACACGATCGCTTCGGCGAACGCATCGACGAGGTCGATTTCCACCCCGCGTGGCACGAGCTGATGAAAGTCGCGGTCGGTCACGGCCTGCACTCGCTGCCGTGGCGAGAGTCACGCCCCGGTGCGCACGCCGCCCGCGCGGCAGCGTTCTACGTGTGGTCGCAGGTGGAAGGCGGACACGGGTGCCCGGTGTCCATGACTTATGCCGCGATACCGACTCTGCGCAAGTCGGCGCAGCTGGCGTCGCATTGGGAGCCGTTGATGACCACGCTCGACTACGACCCGGGCCTGCGACCCGCGGCGACCAAGAGAGGCGTTCTGTTCGGGATGGCCATGACCGAGCGCCAGGGTGGTTCAGACGTGAGTTCGAACACGACGCGCGCCGTACCGACCGGCGCCGATGGCGAGCATTTGCTCACCGGCCAGAAGTGGTTTTGTTCGGCACCGATGTGCGATGCGTTCCTGGTCCTTGCCCAGGCCCCAGGTGGACTTACGTGCTTCCTCCTCCCGCGTGTGCTGCCGGACGGAACGCGCAACCGGTTCCACATCCAGCGCCTGAAAGACAAGCTGGGCAACCGCTCCAACGCGTCTTCGGAGGTCGAGCTCGACGGCGCGTGGGCGGTGATGGTGGGCGAAGAGGGGAAAGGCGTGCGGACGATCATCGACATGGTCAACCACACGCGCCTTGACTGCGTGATAGGTTCCGCATCGCTGATGCGCCAGGCCGTCGCGCAGGCCACGCATCACACCGCGCACCGCAGCGCGTTCGGCAAGCTGCTCAGCGACCAACCGCTGATGGTCAATGTGCTCGCCGACCTTGCGATCGAGTCCGAGGCGACGACCATCCTGATGATGCGCCTCGCCGGAGCGTTCGACCGCGCGGCCGATCCGGCTGAAGCGCGCTTCCGGCGCGTCGGCGTGGCGATCGCGAAGTTCTGGACTTGCAAGCGCGCGATCGCGGTGGTTGCGGAGGCGCTCGAGTGTCATGGTGGAAACGGCTACGTCGAAGAGTCGATCCTTCCGCGTCTCTATCGCGAGGCTCCACTCAACTCGATCTGGGAAGGCTCCGGCAATGTCAACGCGCTCGACGTGCTGCGCGCGATGCGGCGCGAGCCCGAGACGCTGGCGTCCTACTTCGCCGAGGTCGAGAGCGGGCCGGCCGACTCGCGCCTGAACGGCGCCGTTGCGCATCTCGGACGCGAGCTGACGCAGACCGGCGACCTGGAGTCTCGCGCAAGGCGTCTCGTGGAGGAGATGGCTGTCATCCTCGAAGCCTCGTTGCTGCTGCGATACGGCGATCCAAGCGTCGCTGAGCTCTTCTGTGCGTCGCGGCTAGGAGGCGAGTGGGGACATACCTTTGGTAGCCTGAATGAAGGGCCTGCGCTCAAATCGATCATCGACAGGCACCGCCCGCGTTTTTGAGTAGGGGATGATTCAAGAAACCGACGAGATCACACATGTCTGGCAAAACTCGCCAGCCGCGCGCGTGCCGCCGAGCGAATTGATACTGGTTACCGACTTCGACGGCACCCTGGCGGAGATCGTCCCCGACCCCACGATGGCCAGGGCTCGTCCGGAAGCGCTCGAGGCGATACAGGAGCTTGTGACCCTGCTCGCGGACGTGATCGTGCTCAGCAGCCGGACGCCGGACCAACTCGAGTCCCTGATGCCGATCTCCGGCGTGCGCTTGATCGGGGACAGCGGACTGGCACTGCCTCGCCACGCTCAGAAGGAAGCGCTCGACCGTTTCAACGCCGACGCGCGCAGGCTGCTCGAACGCATCCCGGGCGCCTGGCTCGAGGCCAAGCCTGCAAGCACCGCGGTCCACTTTCGCAACACCGACATGAGTGGCGAGCAGATGCTTGCCCTGCTCCGACCGCTGCTGGACGGGGCGCGGTTGTCGGCCGCGATCGGCCGCAAGGTGATCGAGGTGCACGCGCCGAAGGCAGGCAAAGGCAGCGCGCTCGCGGCCCTGCTCCCGGCTGAGGATCCGGCTGGCGTCGTGTGCTTCGGCGATGATGAGAACGACCGCTCGCTCTTCGAGTACGTGAGCGCGGTCGACCTGCCACACATGGCGGTCGGTGTCTGGTCGCCGGAGGCGCCTGCCGACCTTTTCGAGCGCTGCGACCTCGTCGTTCCCGGTCCTGTGGGCGCGACCGCCGTCCTGCAGGAGATCGTCGAATGGGCCAGAAACGCGAGCTGAGTCGAACTACAACTAGCTCGACCCGCTGAGCACGGGTGCGCGTGTCAAATCGCGCAGATCCTGCACCTGGTTGCTGATCCACCTGGCGATGTCGTTGGTCCGCACCACGGCCCGCGCACCTTCGTTCATGCGGTGCCTGTCGTCCGCAGCCATGGTCAGGCCAGCATGCATGGCGGCGGCGGTGGCCTCCACGTCGAACGGATTGATGGAGAGGACATTGCCGCGCAGCTCTTCATGCGCGCCCGCGTTTTCGGACAAGACGATCACCCCATCTTTCACGTTGACCAGCGCCCCCTCCTTGGCCACGAGGTTCAGTCCGTCATAAACGGGGTTGACCAGGAGCACGTCGAAGTTCTTGAGGGCGGCGATCGCCTTACGCTCGCTTTCCGCGATCTCCAGACGGATGGGCTGCCAGTCCGCGGTTCCGAATTCGCTGTTGATCCGCCCCGCCGCCTGGCGGATGTGGCGCAGGTAGCGGCTGTACGCGGCGACGTCCTGTCGTGAAGGCTGCAGAAAGGCCCAGAACTGAACCTGACCGATGAGCTCCGGGTGGTAGCGAAGCAGCTTCTCGTAGGCGATGAAACCGCGAACGATGTTCTTCGAGGGATCGGTGCGGTCGATGCGAGTGATCAGGCGCGGTGGCCGCCACGCGGCCAGCTCCTCTTCCTGCCTTTGCACACCACGCGACGCCGCGAGGCGCGCTGTCGACGCGACGTCGACGGAGATGGGATAGTGCCGCGCGTAAACGATGCGGCCGCCGGCGATCACCGCTCGCTCGTGCTCATCGACCTCCAGGCCGAGATTCTCCTCGCACGTGAGCAGGAAATTACGCACGTCGAGGCTGGACTGGAATCCGACGATGTCGCAACCGAGCAGGCCCTCGAGGATGGCGTCGCGCATCTCCTTCGGCAGCACCTTCCAGTACTGAGGCGTCGCCCACGGCACGTGCAGGAAGAACTGGATGACCGCGTCAGGCATCTCCTGGCGCAGCATCCGAGGCACTAGGTAGAGCTGGTAGTCGTGAACGAGCACGAGCGGTGGGCCTGAGCCGGCGCGCGCAAGCTCCACGACCTTCGCGCATATCTGGCGGTTGACCTCCACGTAGCCGTTCGTCCATGCCTGGTGGATCCGTTCGTCGATCACCGGCTCGTTGCCGAGGTCCCAGAGGTAGTGCTGGAGAAACCACAGCACCGGGTTCGAGATCACCGCGTAGTACATGTCGTACTGCTCGCGGGTGGGGATTGCGTAATGCAGCCGGCCGCGAGTCTGCGCGAGCGGGACGGTGAGGCCGTCCGGATGGTGCGCCGCCAGCGCACGTTCGGCGTCGTTGCGCGCGCACGCGACCCAGGCCGCGCCAGTGGCTTCGGCGAGCGTCAGCAGTCCCGTGATCACACCTCCCGCCCCCCGCCGGAACGTGCCGTCGCCGCGAGGCTCGTGCGGCGCTCGGTTGCTGACCAGGATGGGGTTGTGGCCAGGCAGCGTCCGCGCGACGTACCCGCGCAGAGAGGACGCTCCGTCCCTACCGTCCGTCAGCTGTCACCAGTTGTGAGCGGTTGATCGGCGCCTCGCGGATGCGTACTCCCGCCGCTCTGGACACCGCGTTCGCCAGCGCAGCGGTGCCAGGGATCGCCGGCGGCTCACCGACCCCTTTCGCGCCAAGGGGCCCGACCGGCGACGGCACCTCCACGAGCTGGACGTCGATATTCGGGATCTGGTCCGCTGCCGGCAGCTCGTAATCGAGGAAAGAGGCCGTCCGGAGCTGGCCGTCGGCGTCGTAGACGAGCTCCTCGCCGAGAGCACGGCCCAGCGCCTGGACGGCTCCGCCGTGGATCTGACCCTCCACCTCGGGTGGGTTGATCGCACGACCCACATCCTGGATCGCGGCGTACCCGATGAGCTGAAAAGCGCCCGTCTCCCGATCGAAGCGAACCCGCGCCACGTGGACGGTGAACATCGGCGAGGCCGCCTGTACCGCCGAGCGCCCGCTGGCCTGGATCGGCTTGTACCGACCCATGAAGTCGGTGCTCAGCTTGACGAGTTGGGTGATCTCGACCGCGCGGTTCGGAGCGCCTTTGACCGTGACCTTCCCGTCGACGATGTCCAGGTCCTCCGGAGCCGCCTCCAGCTCTTCGGTCGCGATCTCGAGAAGCTGGCGCCGCGCCTCCCTTGCCGCCTCGTACACGGCTCCGCCCACGCTGTACGTCACCTGGCTTCCACTTGACGTAGCCCCAAAGGGAGCGGTGGCGGTGTCCGCGACCTCCACCCGAACCATCTCCGGCGCGACCCCGAACGCCTCGGCGGCGATCAAGGCCAGTCCCGTCGCCGTGCCGCTGATGTCAGGCGAACCTACGGTGACCGAGACTGTCCCGTCGGGATCGACCCGGCAGCCCGCGGACGACGGCGTCCGGGCACCGCCCCACGCCCCGAGCGCGACACCGACGGCTTCGTCTGATCCAAGTGGCGCGGAGTAGACGGATAGCTCTCTGGCCTTTTCGAGAACCTCGACGGAGGCGATGCGTGGCCACTCGGAGCCATCGGCCGCCAGGTCGCCCTCGCGCGATACGTTGCGCAGGCGCAGCTCGATCGGATCGATCTCCAGACTCGCCGCAAGCTCGTCCATCGCGACCTCGAGGGCGAAGTAGGCCTGCGTGGCTCCTGGCGCGCGGTATGCATCGACCGGCGTCTTGTTGGTCGCCACCTCGAAGCCGCGAAGGTCGAAGTTCGGGATCCTGTATGTGCCGCCGAGGAAATTTGCGGTTAGGCCTGCGTGCCAGCCCGCCGTGGCGCCGTTGTCGTAGTGGAAGCGCACACGGAGCGCCAGCAGCGTCCCGTCCCGCCGCGCGCCGAGCTCGATCTCAAACCGCGCCGCGGGTGCGGGACGGCCGTACACGAACTCGTGCGACCGGGCCAGCGCCAGCCGAACGGGGCGCCGCAGACGGAGGGCGATGAGCGCGAGCAGAGGCTCCAGGAATTCCACCTTGCCTCCGAAACCGCCGCCGACCGGCATCGGGACCACGCGGACCTTGTGCGGGGGAAGACCGGCCAGGGCGGCCACGTCATCCCGGACGACGAACGGGCCCTGCGTCGGCGACCAGACCGTGAGCCCGCCGTCCGGCTCGGGGCGCACCACCGAGACGTGCGGCTCCATGAACGAGTGATGCGCGCCTCGGATGCTGTACGTGCCTTTGACGACGACGTCGGCCTGCTTGAGCGCTGCGTCGACGTCTCCGCGGGTGAGGTGGGCCACCCCAGTGACGTTTCGCGGGCGGTCAGCCGGCTCCTGGTCGGCGGCCGCCGACGCGCCGTGGATCGATGCGTCTTCCTCGCTCGCGCTCTCGTTCTCCTCGAGGACCGCGGGAGATTCATCGCGCATCGCGGCGATGGGATCGATGACCGGTGAAGCCTCGTCGAAGTCGACCTCGACGAGCATCGCCGCGTCCACTGCTGCCGCTTCCGTTTTAGCGACGACGGCCGCGATCGGCTGCCCCGCGTAGAAGACCCGCTCCCGCGCGAGCGGCAGCTCCGGGGCCGCGGTCTCCAGGTTTGGAAGATCAGCGCCGGTGAGCACGCCGACGACGTCTGCCGCGGCGCGGGCAGCGGTCGTGTCGATGCGCCGGATCCTCGCGCTCGCGGCGTGGGCAAGGACGAGATGGACGTGAAGAAGTCCGGGAAGCTCGAGGTCGGCGGTGAAGCGAGTTGCGCCGCTGACCTTCTCAGCTCCTTCCTGGCGCCGCCTCCCCGTCCTGGCGGATACGCTCATCAAACGAAGATGCTACCCATCGCGGTCGGACGGTGGTTTGCCGGGCTTGCGTGCGTGGTTCTCGCCTCTTGCTCCAACGGCACGCCTGTCGGCAACCCGCCGACCGCTCTTGCAAGCGATCAGACACTTCGTTTTCCAATCCAGCACGATCTGAGCACGCTCGATCCGGCCATGATCGACTCCGAGAGCGAGGCCGACATCGGCCAGAACCTCTTCGATGGACTCCTCAAGTTCGACGGAAACCTCAACGTCGTGCCCGACATCGCGACAAGCCTCCCGTCCATCTCGGCTGACGGACTCACGTACACGTTCAAGCTCCGCCCGGACGTGACGTTCTCCAACGGCGACCCCGTCACCTCGAGCGACGTGCTCTACTCCTGGAACCGCGCGGCGGCGATGCAAGGGCCGTTCGCCACGAATCTGTCCGCGATCAGCGGATATGGCAAGGTGGCGGCGAACCAGGCATCCGGCGCGGCGCTGGAGGCGCTGCTGGAGAAGGCTGATCCGGCGGTGACGATGTCTGGCCTGAGCGCAGGCGACGACCACACAGTCGTCGTCGAGCTCGATGGCGCCGCCGGCTGGTTCACCTCCGCGATTGCACAGCCTTCGGTCGCCGCCATGGTCCTCGATCAGAAGGTCGTTAAGAGCGACTTCGACACCTGGTGGAAGAAGCCGGCGACATCGGTTGGCACGGGCGCGTTCAAGCTCGCCGCGCACGTACAGGACCAGTCTTATGACTTTGCCGCCGTCGGCAACTGGTGGGGTCGGCCGAAGCCGACACTGAAAACGATTCACGTCGACGTCGTGCCCGACGCCGAGGCGGCGATGACGAAGTACCAGCAGGGCGCCTACGACCTCTACGGCTATGCGGCTTACGCGCCGCCTTCGGCCGACATGGCCAAGATCCCGGCGACCCAAAAGCCGCAGCTGCTGCTGTCGGTGAAAAACAAGACCTACTGGGCGAGCTTCAACCTGGTGGCCGACGCCAAACGCCCGGCGGGCGGGCCGTTCACCCTGGATGGGGGCAAGCCTTCGCACGACCTGCGCCTGGCGTTCGCGATCTCCATCGACCGCATCAAGCTGGCAAAGGACCTGTGCAGCGACGTGACCTGCGTGCCCGCCACGGGCGGTCTGATCCCCAAAGGCCTGCTGGGTTACCTCGGAGACGGCTCAGACCCGCTGGCGGCATTCGATCCTGTGAGGGCTCGCAGCCTTTTGCTTGCGGCTGATCCGACCGGCGCCAATAGCAATGGGCTGGTCTACACCTACGATCCGGAGAACCCGTTCAACGAGCCGGCGGCCAAGTTCGTTCAGGCGCAGTGGCTCGCGAATCTCGGCGTGACCGTCAAGCTGCAGACGGTGCCGCACACGCGGTTCATCACCGAACGCCTAAACGGCATGTATGTGCTGTCGCGCGATGGCTGGGCGGCCGGCTACAACCACCCTCAGGACTGGTTCGACAACCTGTGGGGTCAAGTCGCGGGCTGCCCCGACACGAACTGCACTACCGGCTACGACACAAGGGCTTACGACCAACTGCTGGCGAAGGCGGACGCCGAACCGGTGCCGGCGGCAATCCCAGACTACAAAACCCTGAACCGGCAGCTGATCGACGACGTGGCCTACATCCCGCTCTTCTACGCTGTCGATGCGTTTCTATTCAAGCCATACGTACTGGGCGCGGGCTCGAACAATATGTTCGATTACTACTGGAACCAGATCCAGATCACGTCCCACTGATTGCCGTGCGGAACCTGTCAGGGCCGTGGCGAGTAGACATTCGGAGTTTGCCAAGCCACAATTGACGGTGGAGTAACCAGGGCAGCCGCCGAGGCTGCCGCCCCCTGTCGGCGCGCTCTCGCCCCGGTCGCCGCGAAGCACACCGGGAAGAAGGCAGGGGGAGGACTTGCTTCACAGGGGGATGGCATGGCTCCAACCTCGTTTCGGTTTCTCAAGGCCCTCGGCGTGGGCGCGATGTCCAGCCTGGTCCTTATGGCGTGCGGAGGAGGCAATCAACAGTCGCAAAACCTAGCCTCCGACCAGACTCTGAACTTCCCGATCCTCGGCGACTTCGGCACGCTCGACCCGGCAATCGCGGACGCCGAGACCGACTCGGAAATCCAGCAGAACATATTCGACGGCCTGGTCAAGTTCGATGAAAACCTGAACATCGTTCCGGACCTCGCGACCGCGGTCCCGCAGGCTTCGTCGGATGGATTGACCTACACATTCAAGCTCCGCCAGGACGTGACGTTCTCGAACGGCGACAAGTTCACCTCCAAGGATGTCCTCTACTCCTGGAATCGCGCGGCCGCGATGCAGGGCGCGTATTCCACCAACCTCGCGCCTATCGACGGCTATGACACGGTGGCGAAAAACAAGGCAAGTGGCGCTGCGCTCGAGGTGCTGCTGGAGAAGAACGACCCATCCGTGACCATGACCGGCCTCACCGCCCCGGACCCGTCCACGGTCCAGGTCAAGCTCTCGCATGCCGCCGGCTGGTTCATGAGCGCCGCCGCAATGGCCGGCGTGACCGGACAGGTCGTGGACCAGAACGCCGTCAAGAAGGACTTCGACAACTGGTGGACCAAGCCGGAAACGGCGATCGGCACCGGCCCGTACAAGATGGTCTCCTACACCCCGAAGCAGTCGGTTGAATTCGACGCTGTCGATAACTGGTGGGGCAGCCCGAAGCCAACCGTAAAGAAGGTCAAGATCGACATCTCCGTGACCAATGCCTCAACCGCGAT
>VBFH01000066.1 GCA_005883575.1 Chloroflexota bacterium
CCCGACCAAATTTGAACTCGAAATCGACGATTTCGGCGCCTGTCGGGCCAAGCCGGGTCACAGCCGGGTAACAGATTCCTGGAGAACCTCGCACAGGAATCGCGTAGCAATGACTTGTCGTCCGCCGATGTGAATTCAATCGCAAGCAATCGCTGGCCCCCCGACGCTTCAAGCCTGCGGACGCACGGTCCTCACTTGACAAGACCGTGAGGCACCGCGTTCAGAATTCCAAGCCCGGTTGTTCGCAGCAGAAACGTGCATGACGTGCATTCGACGGCCGTCCGATAGACGGCCGCTCCCTTTAGGGGTCCGGATCCCTCGGCACACCTTCAAGAGTCCGACTTAGGTCGGACCCACAAAGGCACTCAGACAAGGACCGCGCCCGCCCGCTCATGCCATCGCCGCACGTTTACGGCGGCGATCAGCAGCCATAGGCAGAGCGACCCCTCGGCAATCCCGGATGGCAACAGGACGTACGGAAACAGGTGCGCTGCGAACCCAGGGGACAGGAGGTTCGCGAAGCTGTTGACCAGGTAGGCCAGGCCTCCAATTGTCATTAGCACGCCGATAGTCCTGGGCAGAAAGCCCGAGGCGAACACGAGGTAGCCGACCGACAGGCAGTAGAAGCCGAAGAACACCAGGGCGATGGCCACGCCGATCGATTGCACCTGCAGAGGCAGGCCGACCAGCATTAGGGCCTGTTCCGAGGTCAGCGCGGTCGACGGCTGTGCGCTGCTCAGGGCCACGAGTGGCGCCACGCCGAAGAACGTAGTCGCGGTCTCGACTGCCGTTCCGACCAGAACCAAAGCCGCCACCAGCAAGGCAATGCCCCTATCCACTACGTGGAACAGGTAATAGAAAAGCAGAGCCAGCGGCACGTTCGCGACGAGTATCACAGCGTGCGCCGCCAAACCCGAGCGATAGAGGAGCTCGTGACCCTCGATGCTCCGAGCTGTCGCCGTGGGATCGCCGGCAACGATTGTCGCCGCGGGGACGAAGCCCAGGGCGAAAAAACCTCCCACGAAGACGATCAGATAGAGGGCACCAGCAAGTCTTGCCCAACCGGCTGGCGACGAACCGACAATCCTTTCCATGACTGACCTCCTGATTGACCCACGCTTCAGTGTCACGTTGACTTGACGTTGAGGAGGCTAGGCTCCACGGGGTGGTGGTGAGACCCGTGGAATCCCGTGTTGAGCACTTGGTCAGATCACCCGCTGTGGTCGGCGCGCGGCCGTAGTAAGTTCGATCGCCATGGCGAGAGCTATCCGCCGGCGGGGCAATTTGCCGGCCGAGACAACGAGCTTTATCGGCCGGCGCCGCGAGCTGGCCGAACTCAGGGCGAGGCTCACTGAGGGACGGCTGGTCAGCCTGGTCGGACCCGGTGGGGTCGGGAAAACGCGCCTCGCCGTCCGGGCAGCGACGGAGCTGGGGCGCGGCTTCGCGGCGGGCAGCTGGCTCGTCGAGCTGGCGGACGTTCGGGAGCCGCAGCTGGTGGCCCACGCGGTCGCCGCTGGCCTCGACCTGCGTGACCAGGCGGCGAGGGACCCGTTAGGCCTCGTCCTCTCCTATCTCAAGGAGCGCGAGCTGCTGCTGGTAGTGGACAACTGTGAGCATTTGTTGGAGGCGGTTGCTCACGTCCTGGCAGATGTGCTCGGCGCGGCACCAGCCGTTCGGGTAATCGCCACCAGTAGAGAGCCATTGTCGATCGCGGGTGAATTCTTGGCCCCGATCGCGCCTCTGCCGTTCCCCGAGGTTCGGGCGCGCTCCGACGCTGAACTCCGCCACAACGAGGCCGTGCAGCTGTTCACAGAGCGGGCGCGCGCAGCCTCGGGCACGTTCGAGCTCAACGGCGAGAATCAAGCCGCCGTGGCGAGCATCTGCCGCCGCCTCGACGGCATGCCTCTCGCTATCGAGCTGGCAGCGGTGAGGACACGAGCTCTATCGGTCGAGCAGATATTGAAGCGCCTGGACGACCGCTTCGAACTGCTCACCCGCGGGACGCGGACGGCGCTGCCCCGCCATCAGACCCTCCGCGCGGCCATGGACTGGAGCAATGACCTCCTGGCTGCAAACGAGCGGATCCTCCTGCGGCGGCTAGCTGTCTTCGTAGGCAGGTTCACGATTGAGGACGTCGAAGCCGTCGTCGCTTCAGCTGACGTTCCCCGAGCCGAAGTTCTGGACCTGATCTCGTCGCTGATCGACAAGTCGCTCGTGATGAAGGAGGAACTCCGAGGCCTACCCTGCCATCGCCTGCACGAGACGATGCGTGAATACGCCGCGGTCAAAATGCGCGATGCCGGTGAGGAGGAAGTCGTGCACGCGCGCTGTGACCAGTACTACGTGTCAGCGTGCCGGGACTCGGCACCCAACGCTCGTTATCGCCTCCCCGAGTGGTTGAGGTGGCTGGACCTCGAGATCGAAAACGTCCGAGCTGTCATCCAGCGGTGTCTCATTCGTCGGGAGTTCGCGGCCGGCGTCGAGTTGGTCACATCCCTGGGCCCGTACTGGATCACCCGCGGGACCAGCGAAGGAGCGCGATGGCTCGACGAGCTGTTGGCGGAGGCGCCGCAGGCTGTGGACGGATACGCGCACGCCTGCTTTCTGCGTGCGTCTTTAGCACTGCTCCAGGCTGACGTGCCCGCAGCCAGGTCAACCCTCGATCGAACGATGGTCTTGAATCGAGCCTCAGGTAACACTTCCCTGCTGTCCCAGTCGCTATCTATGGCCTCAGTGGCGGCGAACATGGCCGGCGACCGGGAATCAGCCAGAGAGCTGCTTCAAGAAGCCCTGTCTTTGACAGCTGGTCTGAGTGATGTTTCAGCCCAGTTGGGACTCCTACAGGCTCGCGCACTGGATGGGCTGTTCAACGGCGACCTCGACGCGGTGAGATCCGCCTCCGCGGAAGGGGCTCGTCGGAGTCGGGAGGTGGGGGATCTCTACTCGCTCGGCGTCCTCCTGACCAATCGAGGCATAGCCGCCCTCCTGAGCGATCAACTCGATGAGGCAAAGCAGAGCTTCATCGAGGTCTTGCGGGTTGCAAGCGAGCTGGACGATCGGGTCGCGCTACATCACTCGCTTGGCGCTATCAGCTATCACGCGGCGCGGTCTGGACAGCCGAGTCTTTCCGCACAGCTCCTGGGCGCCGCTGACGCCATACGAGCCGAGGCCGACGCGAGGGAGCTGGCACCACTCGTTCCTCTGCTGGCACAAGCGAGAGAGTTGACCATGGCCGGCCTCGGGAAACCCCGATTCGAGGCCGAGTACGGCGCGGGGCGGCAGTTGAGCCGCGAGGCGGCAATCGCATTGGCGCTCGGCGAGACGCCACATTCTCGACTGCCAGCGAGAAAGGATCCAGGCTTGGCCCTGCTGGGAAACCGAGAAGCAGACGTGGCGCGGCTGGTGGCCGAGGGCATGACCAACAAGCAGATCGGATCGCGCCTCTTCATATCGGAGCGCACTGTCGAGGGTCACGTACGCAGCATCATGAACAAGCTCGGCTTGAACTCGCGGGCCCAGATCGCAGCATGGGTGTCATCGTTCAGTCAGTAAGTCGCTCGGCGCGTCAGCACTTCGGCCGCCGAGGGCGTCACGAGGAGTGCGTGCGCTGGCTATCTCCCAATTCGTCATGTAGACGTTCGTCTAGTAATCCAGCGGAAAAACCGCAGCGCATCTGGACGCATTCCGGCCGAGACGTCGAAGTTTCGAATCGAAAGCGCTCAAAATCGCCGTTTCTGGACGGAGAGTCTCAGAGTTCGGGACCGTGAGGCCCTGGGTTCAAATCCCGGGCCCCCGGACCAATTTCGAGTTCAAACTCGGGCGATTCCGGCTGGCTGACAGGGACTCGCGTCACGTTGAGGTCACGGATTCCACGGGAAGCCACCTGAACAGCGTTAACGGGTCATGCCAATAGTCGCTGTGGCTACGTCGGCGAGCCTGCGCTGAATGCCTTCACGAACCTGAGGTCTTCGGCTGCTGGATCCTTACGGTTGCCGAGTCTTCCGATAGTCTCGCAAGACGAGCGCGAGTCGAGCTCGTCCAGCTGAGCCTGCCTCCCGACGAGTTGCCGAACATCGTCAGGAGCGCTCACGAGATGGTCGGCTTCTGGCTCGCAATTCCGACCGCTGGTGGCGCGACACGGCCGACCTCATCGTGTTCGGGCTGGAACAGATGGTGCCGAATCGCAAGGGCCCGCGCCGGTTGCCTTGACCCCGAAGATCAACAACCACACGACGAAGACGAACTCGGCGGCGCCGCCGACCTGACCGACCTCGAACACATAGGGAAGGTCGGGCGCAAGAAGATTGGCTAGGAACTGTCCGATCCAGCTCATCGCGGCGACTAGCAGCAGTGCGCCCACGAGCCACGGGATCTGGCGAGACCTAATGACCAGGTAGCCGAGCGGAACGAGCCACAGGCCGAAGAACATCTCGTCGATCACGAGCCCGTTGGCATGGGCGTCGACGAACAGCGAGGCGAGCGCATTTGACGCCGGGGCGCCGAACGCCTGGATGTAGGCGGGGTTGGTGGCGATGGTCAGCACGTTGTAGAGGTTGATGTCGCTCAGGTAGATCACGACGATCTCGATAGCGACTAGCACTACCATCGCCGCGGCCGCAAGCCGGTCGACGTGGCGCAGCAGCAGGTACAGAGCCATGCCCGCGAGCAGAAAAAATGTTCCCGATATCAGGTCGATGGTCAGGCTGACGCGGAACAGTGACGTCGACGCTCGGATCCTGTCGATCAGGCCCGAGCCGCCGCCCGAACCCTCGATGCTCGAGCGGATCGCGATCGCTGCCACGAAACAAACGCTGGCCAGCAGATAGAGCGAGCCCGCGATTCGGGCCAAGATCTTCGGCGATCTCAACGGGCTCTCAGGCGCGTGGCGAGGTAGATGATCATGCCCACGGGAGTGATCAGCGCCACCAGGCTGATGGTGAAGAGAACGGCGCCGACCGTCACGTCGACCCAGGCCGGACCGGCTTCGGAGGCCGCGGTGATCCAGCGAAACGTAGACATGATGAGGAGCACGCCTGGATATCCGCCTGGGGGAATCAGGGTGCCTAGCAGCTTCTCGCGGGTGGTCCAGGTTTTCGAGACCCAGAGCAGGATCGCTCCGACAGGCCAGGCGGCCACCAGCAGGATGAGCGCAAGCACCTCCAAGGTCCCGAAGCGCCGGGTCGTGGCAACAGAGGTTCGCGCCTTTTCGCCGCCGCGGGCTTCGGCTGCAATGTCGGCGGGGTCGCCGAGGCGCTCCAGAAGGTTCATGAGGGCGGCGTCGGACTCGTCGGCCAGGCCGCCGCGCTCCTCCGCAATGTGGCGGCGAATCTCGTCGATGATCTCGTTGCGGCTGTCAGGGGACAGGTCGGTCAGTTCTCGCTCCAGGCGCTGCAGATATTCGTCCACCAATTGCCTGGCGTGGCCTGCGGTCATCACTGTCGTGCTCCGTTCCGAAAGATGGTGTCCACCGAGTCGCGAAACCTGAACCACTCGTCGCGGAACTGGGCCACAGCCTTCTGGCCGGAACGGCTCAGCCGGTAGTAGCGCCGCGGTGCGCCGCCGGGTGTATCGCGCCACTCCGTCTCGACCAGACCCTCGGAGCGCATGCGGCTCAGCAGGGGATAGATCGTCCCTTCACTGACCACGAGCTCACCCCTGGCACGCAACATCTGGATCACCTCTCCGCCATAGCGCGGCATCTCCTTGAGCATCGCCAGCACGCAGTACTCGATGACTCCTTTCCGAAGCTGTGTGGCGAGGCCATCGATCGGCACCGGCGATACTGTAGCGCAAGGATCCTTGCATTGCAAGGCTCGCCACTTCTTCGAAGAAGCTTTTCAACGCGAGACTAGACAGCAACTCAGTTCGCGCTATCGACTTCCATGAAGGTGATGCTGTCGATGAGGCCGCGTTGAAGGCGTCATTCTCGAAGCTGTGCGGCTGAACATGTTGAAGGTGCGCAAGCGATAGCCGACTGAGACAATCAACCTCCGAGTTTGTGTGTCGTTGGCGCAAACACGTGCAGTGGGGCATGAGTCCGCGGAGGGCGCAAAGGCCTAGTCGGCGACAGTCATGATCACGTTTCCGACCTTCTGCTCAGTGTCAACATACCGATGCGCCTCGACCACCTCGCCGAGCGCGTAAGTGCGGTCGATCACTACTCGGTATCTACCGGCCTCGATTAGCTCCTTGAGGAAGACGACATCCTCTTTCGTCGCTGCACGAGCCGGGAAGATCACCTTCTTGTCCTGGGAGCGCGTAGTGAGCACGCGCCAGAAGTTGTCGAATCCGTCGGTGGGCAGGAACCGCCCGCCCGGCTTTAATGAGTCGCGGCTCCTCACGAAAGAGTGCTTTCCTACAGCGTCGAAGATGACGTCGTAACTCTGGCCGTTCTCGGTGAAGTCTTCCTTGGTGTAGTCAATGACATCGTCGGCGCCGAGCGACTTCACGAGCTCCAGGTTCTTTGTACTCGTGACCGCCGTCACGTGAGCGCCGAAATACTTTGCCAGTTGGACGCCCGCGGTGCCGATGGCGCCCGACCCGCCGTAGACGAGAACTGAATCTCCGTTCTTCACATTGCCTGCGCGGAGTGGGCTGAGTGCGTAGAGGCCGCCATCGGTGATCCCCGCAGCCTCGACGTGGCTGAGATTCTTTGGCTTTCGCGTCATGCGTGAGCTCTCCGGCCTCGAGATGAACTCCGCGTAGGCGCCAAATCTAAAGCCGGTACTGCCGAAAACCTCGTCCCCGGCCGCGAACTCCTTGACTGCCGGCCCGACGGCCTCGACCACGCCGGAGAAATCGCCGCCAAGGATCGGCTGCCGCGGCCGCAGAAGGCCGAAGATGGCGCGACTCACAAGCTCGAAGCCACGGCCGCTGTTGCGATTGGCTTGGCGTGTCGCGCAATCGGCGCGCGTCACCGCGACGGCGTAGATCCGGACCAGGACCTCGTCGTCCCTGGGGAGGGGCTTTTCTACATCTTCGATGTGCAGGACGTCTGGACCTCCGTACCGGTCGAAGACGACTGCTCGCACGACTCGGAACTCTAGTGCGCATCGCGCCGATGCGCCAACACGATGCGGCACCTCGATCGGCCCGCTCGTATGCCATGGACGGTTGAGGGACGAGTAGTCTGGCCGTCGTGGACGGTGCGGCGCCGCTGACGGTCTACCTCGCCGACACCGACCGAGGGGCTGTGGCGCTCGTGGGCGGCAAGGGCGCAAACCTCGGCGAACTGCTAAGGGCCGGCTTTCCAGTGCCCAATGGGTTCGTGCTGACGACCCGCGCCTACGCCTTGGCCGCGGAGGGGGCGGGCGTCGACCCGGCACGACCGGCCGAGGCTGCGGAGCGGCTACGCGCCGCAGCGATGCCCGAAGCGATCGCTAACGCCGCGCGCAGGGCTTACGCCGCACTCGACGCTGGGCGCGTCGCCGTGCGGTCGTCGGCCACAGCCGAGGACCTGCCTGGCGCTTCGTTCGCGGGCCAGCAGGACACCTACCTCGACGTTTCCGGCGTGGACAGCCTCCTCGACGCGATCCCCCGCTGCTGGGCGTCGCTGTGGAACGAGCGAGCGGTCGCCTACCGGCGTGCAAATGGCGTCGACGACAAAAGGGTCAGCCTTGCCGTGGTCGTGCAAGAGATGGTGGATGCCTCCGCGGCGGGCGTCCTCTTCACCGCCGACCCCGTCACCGGACAGCGCCGGCACGCGGCGATCGACGCGGTCGCGGGTCTCGGCGAAAAGCTTGTCGGCGGCGCGGTCAACCCCGACCACTATGCGGTCGACATCGCGAGCCACCAGGTGGTCCAGCGCCCGGCCGCCGGCCAGGGGTCCGTCCTCTCCGACCAGGAGGTGCTCACCCTTGCGGAGTTCGGGGATCGCGTCGAACGCCACTTCAAGGCACCGCAGGACATCGAATTCGCGCTCGACCAGGAGCGGCATGTCTGGCTCGTCCAGTCGCGTCCGATCACGACGCTATATCCCTTGCCCGAGGATGCGCCAGATCCGCAAAAGGAGCTTCGCGTCTACTTCTCAGGCAGCGTTTTCCAGGGCTACTTCGAGCCGATCACGCCGATGGGCGTCCAGTTCTTCCGCCTCCTGAGCGGCGCCGTGTCCGCCATGTTTGGATTCCCGGTCGACGATCTGGTGGCCGGCTCCCAGATCCTCAAGGAGCCCGGAATGAGGCTTTACATCGACGTGACGTCAATCGTCCGGGATCCGGTCGGCCGTCGCGCATTCGTGACCCTGACATCAATGGGCGAGGCGCGAAGCTCGGCTGTTCTCGTCCAGCTCGCTTCTGATCCGCGTCTCTCCCTCGCCAGGCGCTCCCGTTTGCGTTCGGTGCGCGCGATTGCCGGAGCGCTGATGCGGGCAGGCGTCCCTCACTCCGCGCTGCGAGTCCTGCGGTCACCGGAGGTGACCCGCGCGCGTTACGTCCGCGAGATCGAGGAGTTCGCACGTGTCGATCTGCCCGAAGATGCGACCTCGGAGCAGCGCCTGGACGCGTTCGAGCGTCTGATCCTGACGGTGTCGCCGCGGATGTTCCCGCGGATGATCGGGACCATCATGCCGGCGATGCTCTCGTTCGCCCTGGCGGTACGGCTGCTGCGTGGCAAGGCGCGGATGGACGAGGTGCAGACCATCACTCGCGGCGCGCTGCACAACCCAACCACCGAGATGGACCTGGCGCTGTGGGCTTTGTGCACCGATGTCCGCGCCGATTCGGACTCACGGGAGGCGCTGATCCGGCGCACGCCAGCCGAGCTGGCGGCCGCCTATAGACGCGGTACGCTACCCCCGCGCCTGCAGTCCGGCCTCAAATCATTCCTCGCCCGTTACGGCTTTCGATCGATTGGCGAGATCGACATCGGCGTCGAGCGCTGGTCCGAAAACCCGGAGCACATCCTCGGCGCGCTCGCGA
>VBFH01000001.1 GCA_005883575.1 Chloroflexota bacterium
CGGCGACAGCGTCCTCACCTCTGCCGGCATCACCGAGTCGAACAACTCCGCTTGACCGTCGCGCAGCCTGAGCATCAAAGCCTCCTGAGACGTGAGCTGGATCGTGAGCAGAGACGAACGCGCTCGTCTATTGTCCCGGCTGATGCCTCACTGCGGCGAATCGTTTTTCAGGGGGATGTAGCTAATCAGAGGAAGGTTCGTAGCACGACACCCAGGCGCGTGTCGGCAGCAATAACTACGTCTTTGAAACGATCCATCGCGGCCTCAACCTGCTGCAAGCTCGTCGGTATCGTGAACTTGCCGCCTGCCGTCACCATCTCCTCGATCAACTGTCGGAGCTCATCGTCTCGGACGCGCTCTTTGAGTTGCTGAAATTCGACTTGGGTAACAAATGACTCCTGATTCAGGTCGGGACCGAGTTGAAAGAACTTTCCATGTGTTTTCGACCGGCCACTTCGGATTGCGCGCCCTCGCTGAGCCGACCCATCCGCCGTTCTGCCAGCGCAGCCAGCGAGCACGAAAGGTCTTGCGGGTCACGTCGATGAACCCGGCAAGCTGTTCCTCTCGCCACCAGGTTGTCGGTGTCAGGCCGTCGACCTTCAGCCGACCGTCGGACAGCGCGTGCTCGCCGAGCGCGACAAGCGCCATGCCGTCCGCGTCGGACAGCGCGCCACATCTCCACGCTGCGACTACTGCTCGACGCCATCGCAGAACATGAGCAAGTTCTTTGTTACGCTCAAGCCGTAGGGCGGTCACTGGCATGACCTCCCGTCTTCAGACGGCGGGTCAGGGCGGGCCCGCCGTCTTCGTTTTTAGTAGTCGCGGCGCCGAGGCCGGCGGTCATGCCGGTTTCCCCCAAGTTGCGAGTGCAATTTCCAGGCTCTGCCGCTCCACCGCCTCGACCCCGCGCACCCGGTCGAGTCGATCAGGGTCGATATGGCGTTCGATGCAATCCGTGACCAGTTGACGAAGGCGCGTCGCGCTGATGGCATCAATCTCCACGCTCTCGCCCTCGAATCCCCGGTGGTGCGTGCTCGTTTTGGTGGGTCGGGTCAGGAGCTTCCATTTCGTGATCTGAGCGGTCGTCACGGCGACCCGCTTGAAATGAATGTCGGCGTCGGGAGCGAAGCCGCGAAGCCTGCGCTCCACGTCCTGTGCGCTGAGCAGCCCGCTGGGGTCGTGGTCGCCGAAGTGGTACAGGTACGTCGGCTTGTCGATGGCGATGATGTCTTGCGCCACGCTCCACAGGAATGTTTCGCTGGCGAATCCACGGACCACGTTCAGCGGCACGTCCCACTCGCTGGTGACGGCGCTCAGGATTCCGGCGATGGCATCCTTCTCCGCGAACACCTCGACGTAAGCGTCCTGGTCGTTCCACAGCGCGCGGCGGAACATGCGGACCATCGCGATCCGCGCATCCTCCATACCGTTGAAGCTTCGAGGCTTGATCTGCCAGCGGGTCCCATCCGTGATCCAGGAGTAGGGGATCACGCCGTCCCGACGAAGCTGGAGAAGCAGTCTGGAAATCACCTTGTAGCTGGGGTCGGTCTTTGCGATGAGCCCAGCCGCGACCGACCGATAGAACACCCCGCGCACCGTCATCGGCTGCTCGGCCTCGACAATGTCCACGAGGCCGAGCTTCAGCGAGTTGATCTCCTGCTGCGTCCGTCGGGCCTTTACGGGGCTAGACCCATAAAGCTCGGCCATCACGCCACCTTGCTCGGGCGCTTGCGTTCGGGCGCCGTGGATCGGTGCTTGCGAATCAGCGCGGAAGCCTCGGGGGTGACCGGTTCGACCTGCACCTGGTCCGCGTCGGCCTCCAAGCGACGAGCGATGTAGGCGTCTATGTCCAGCCGGCGGATGCGGCGGGCGCGTCGGCTGATGAGCAGGCTCGGAAGTTCGCCGCGAGCCAAAAGAAGCTCGACGGTCCGCCGCCCGGTGCTAAGTAGCGCCGCCGCTTCATTGATATCGACGAGGAGCGACGTACTCATCGGACTGGCTCCAACCGCTCGAGGTGCCGGACGATCAAGAAGGCCATTTCCGGGTCGCAGGGACCGCCGTGGATGACGCGCGAAAGCTGAGCTTCGTCTACGCCAATTCGCCGGGCGAACTCACGGATCGTGAGGCCCACATCGTCGATCTCGCGGGCCACTTCCGAACCGTTGATAACGGCGACGCGTCTGGTGCGTCGAGATTTGAACACGGGACACCAACCTCCGTTGAGATTGGTCCCTTTTCACCTACACCCACTTGGACCGCGCAGGGGATGGGTCGTTAACCGCGACGTACGGTAGCAGACTGCCCGACTGCGAGTCAAACGAATGTTCGCGCCCGGCGCCTGGCTGCGACCGCCCCCTGAGCCGAGTTTGGGCGTCAGTTTGGGCGTCAAACCGCCCGATCCGAATACGAAACTTGGTGGAGGCGGCGGGAGTTGAACCCGCGTCCGAAGCAGCTTCCTCCAGGACTTCTACGAGCGTGTCCGGGATTTTGGTTCTCGCTTGGCGGCTCCTCCCGACGGGATCCGCTTCTGCCAGCCACGGTGACGGTCCCACCTCAAGGCCGCGGCGCCCCTGAGATGGCGATCCGGTCTATGTGACGTCGCTCCTCGGTTCGCCGGAAAAACCGCGGGCGGCGCCCGGGATCAATGTCCCGGGGCTTCAGTCCTTACTGCTTACGCAGCGAGGGCGAAAGCGTTGGTCTTGTTGGCGTTTGTAAACGCTGCGCTGTAACGCACGCGGCTCTCGGCTCGCAATCCCGAAGCTCAACTGCCCCGTCGAGACCGGACGCCCCCACGAAGCTGAACCTGGTTGCATTGAGATCTTACCCGGCCGCTCCCAGCTGGAAACCCGAAAGCCTGGGCGAACTATGATCTGGACGCTCGCCGCTTGGGCCGGGTGGCGGAGCTCACAGGTGGAGGCCGCGGAGGGTCTCAACATGGTCCGTCACCGAATGCACGTGGTTGCTGAGATGGGCAAGTACCGCGAAGCCATGGCTTGGATCTCCGAGATGAACGCCGCGAGCCGCAAGCTGGGCCTGCCCGAGGCCACGGCCTGGTCACCGATTTCGGGCGAATTCAACTACATCATTCTCGAGACCGAATACGAGGACCTCGCCAGCTTCGATGCCTCGCAGAACAAGTTCCAGAGCGATCCCCAAGCCATGGCCGTGTTTCGCCGGGGAATCGATTGGGGCTCGCACTCCCATTGGCCAAAGGACGAAGTGCTGATCTCCGCTCCGACGATCGCATAGATGACTGACTCCCTTCTGGTCTAATGGACGCCAATGATGGCCGTCGACCTCGATCGCATCGGCCGCGCGAGCCTGAAGGAGCTGGGCGACATCCGCATCGACGACGTCCTCTCCTTCATCGACCGCGGAATCGAGAACATGCCCAGTTACATGGATCTGTACCGCCGCTGGGAGGCACAGCAGTGGTCGGTCGGCGACATCGACTTCAGCCTCGACCGCCAGGACTGGCTCGAGGCGACCGATCTGGAGAGAAAGGCCACCCTGTGGTCGCACCGGCTCTTTTTCAACGGTGAGGAGCGCGTCACCTCTACCCTCGCTCCCTTCGTGTGGGCCGCGCCGAGCCCCGAGATCGAGGTCTTCCTGTCCACCCAGATGGTCGATGAGGCGCGGCACACCGTCTTTTTCGAGAAGTGGTGGCGCGAGGTTGCTGGGACTGATTCCCGCGACATGACGGAGCTGCTGAAGGAGATCCGTCCAGAGGCCAACGAGGGCTACAACATCCTTTTCTACGACCGCCTCCCCGCGACGGCGCAGCGGCTGGCCAGCAATCCCAGGGACTTCGATGCATTCGTCGAGGGCGTGACGCTCTATCACATCGTGATTGAGGCGACGATCGCCCTGACGGGGCAGCGTTTCGAGCTGGAGTCGATGCGCGAGCAGGGCCTGACCGAACGCGGCTTTTATCGCGGCTTCACCGCGGTCGCTCGCGACGAGTCGCGCCACGTCAACTTCGGCATCAAGGTCCTGCAGGACGCCGTGCGTGAAAACGCCGATCGCTACGCGCCGCTAATCCAGAAGACTCTCGTCGAGTGCTTGCCCCTGATCACTGGCACCCTCGATCCGCCCGACCCGCGCTATATCACTGAGTTCGGCCACACCGAGAGCGAGATCGTCCAGTTCGCCTTTGATTCGTTGAACAAACGCCTGCGTGCGATTGGAATCAACCTCGCCGCCTGAGCTCCGCGGCAGGCGCGTCGTCCTTCGTCCCGTGCAGGCAGGCGACGAAGCAACACTGATGGAGATCTTCAGCGACCCAACGGTGGCGACGTGGTGGGGCGACCCCAGCAAGGCCGTCGCCGACACCATGAACGCCGGCGAGGACGAGGCTCACTACCTTATCGAGCATGACGGCGAGACGATCGGCATGATCCAGTCCTACGAGGAAAGCGATTCCATGTACCGCCACGCCGGCATCGATATCTCGATTCGATCGGCCTGGCAGGGCAAGGGCTTAGGGCCCGAGGCGATCAAAACCCTGGCCCGCCATCTGATCGACGAACGCGGCCATCACCGGCTGACGATCGACCCGGCCGCCCACAACACCAACGCCATCAAGGCGTACGAAAGCGTTGGTTTCAAGCCTGTTGGCCGCATGCGCAAGTACGAGCGGGGGCCGGACGGCCAATGGCACGACGGCCTGCTCATGGACATGCTGGCTGAGGAGCTCCAGGACTAAGGCTTTTCGCGCATCCAGGGTGTCATCGTGACGCCGACCAGCAACCCCTCAGGGCTGACGAGCCGCGTCACGACCTGGCCCCACGGTTCGGTCCGGTTGCGGACGAGAAGCTTGTAGCCCCGCCCCTCGAGCTCACGCGTGGCCGCCTCGACATCTACTACGTCGAACTCTAGCCACGCCTGCGGCGTGACGACATCGGCCGGCCATCTGCTGCTTCCGAAGCAAGACTCCGCCGCCTGCGCCAGCGGCCATACGGCGAAAGCCCGCGCACCGTCCAACTCCTCGGTATGCCGGTACTCACCATCTTCGACCTTGAATGTGAGGCCCAACACGTCTTCGTAGAGCTGCCGCGACGCGTTCACATCTGACGCGATGGGCCCGAACCCAGCGATGAACAGAACTTTCATCATCCCCTCCTGACTGCCCGCGCTATCTCGCGTTTCGCTTCACGCTCCGCGATCGCCTCGCGCTTGTCGTACTGCCGCTTCCCGCGCGCAAGGCCCACCTCCACCTTCGCGTGGTTGCGTGAGAAGTACACCCGCAGCGGGATGAGCGTGTAGCCCTTCTGCTTCACCTTGCCGATCAGGCTCGAAATCTCCTTCCGATGCAGCAGCAGCTTGCGCGAGCGCATCGGTTCGTGGTTCATCAGGTTCCCCTGCGCGTACGGCGAGATGTGCACGTTCTCGAGCCAGGCCTCGCGCCCATCGATCCGCACGAAGCCATCACGAAGGTTGGTGCGGCCGTTGCGCACCGACTTCACCTCGGTCCCGGTGAGCATCACCCCCGCTTCGTATTTCTCGTCGATGAAGTAGTCGTGGTACGCACGCCGGTTGACGGCGACGTCCCTTTCGTCTTTGTTTCTGTTCATTGCGCCCTGCGTGCACCCGGGCCATCGCCCAGCACCTGCTTCGCCGGCGCGGGTTTCTTACCCGGCAGCTGGATGACGTCCGGCACGTAACGATCGCCCTCGACGTGGCCCTTCAAGACCTTGACGCGACCACGCGGGGTCGGCAGGGTCACACCTGGCCACGGCTGCAGCGCGCGAACTCGACGATCGATCTCGTTCGCGCCCGCATCCCAGCTCAACTCTCCCTCCTCCCTGCTCAACTTTGGCGCGACCGTCGCCTGCTTGTGGTCCTGGCCGACGACGCTTAGCTCATCGAAGCTCGCCAGCGTGTCGGCCAGGAGCTCCGCCCCCATGTCGGCGAGCCGTGAGGTCAGCGCAACCGCATCCTCGCCGGCACCGATCGGCGTCGCGCGCACCCCGAGGACCGGACCGTGATCGAGCTGCTCATCCATCTTCATGATCGTGACGCCTGTCTCGCGATCACCCGCGAGGATCGCGCGGGCGACAGGTGCCGCCCCGCGCCACCGCGGCAGCAGCGAGGCGTGGACGTTGACCGCGCCCAGGCGTGGGATTGCGAGCACCGAGCCCGGAAGGATCTGACCGTAGGCCACGACCACGAGAAAGTCCGGAGCGAGAGCGCGCAGCCGCTCCACGGATTCAGGGTCGCGGATCTTCTCCGGCTGGTACACCGGCAGAGCCAGCTCACGGGCCGCGACCTTCACCGGGGGCGGGGTCACCTTCATCCGATGACCTGGTCGGTCAGGCTGCGTCACCACGAGCAAGATGTCATGCCCGGCGAAATGCAGCGCTCGCAGCGAGGGCACGCCAAACGCGGCCGTGCCGGCGAAGATGATCTTGTAGAGCGCCGCCTACCCCGAGGCCGCCGCCACGGCCTCTTCCTTGTCCTCACCGATCAGCTCCTCGACCCGACGCAGCGTGTCGAGGCTCGTCAGCCTGTCGGTGAAGAGGATGCCGTCGAGGTGGTCGAGCTCGTGCTGGAAAGCCCGGGCTGTGAACCCGGTTGACTTGACGCGAATCTCCTTGCCGTGCCGGTTGCGGCCTTTGACGACCACCGTCTCCGCACGCTCGACCTCGCCGACCCATCCCGGGTAGCTGAGGCAGCCCTCGTAACCGACCTGGGCGCCCTCCTTCTTGACCAGCTCTGGATTGACCAGGCCCCAGATCTGCTTGTCGTCGCCTTTGACCACGCAAACCCGAAGCGGCACGCCGATCTGGTTGGCCGCCAGCCCGGCTCCAGGGGCGTCGAGCATGGTCTCGGTCAGGTCGTCGAGCAGCCGCTGGATGGACACGTCGACGCGCGTGACCTTCTTCGCCTTTTCGCGCAGGGCTGGATGCTCGAATGTGAGGATCGGCCGAACCACGGGCACGATTCTACCCGCGGGGTGCGAAAACCCAACCTGCCGCCGGAATTACACCACCCATCGCGAACGCAGCATCACGTCCCGGCCTTCGATCTCGTCATAGCCTTTGAACGCCTGGATCCGGGTCGGCCGCAGGCGGAAGAACATCCAGCCGTCCATCTCCCGCGGGTCCCAACCCATCGCCGCCTTGAACCCGCCGGCGAGATCCGCTGCATCCTCGACGGCGGCGCTGTCGATCATCTGCGCCTCGATCACGATCGCGTTCGACGGGTCGCCGCCGGCCAGCGTCACCAGCGGATTCATGGACATGTTGCGCGCGGTCTTGCTCGCGCCCAGCGTCGTCACGACAAGCTCATGTCCGTCCCACCAGCCGGACACCGCGATCACGTGCGGCCGGCCTCCGATCTCGGCGGTGGCGAGCCAGTATTGGCCCTGCTTCTCAAACGCCTCGAGGACATCCCTCTTGCGTTCCTCCGCGCTTCTCACCTAGGTGACCGGGTCGATGTCATAACTCCAATCTTTGCCGCGAGGTGCGAGGTGCCGCGCGCGCTCGAGCCCGTCCCCCTTCAGCGTCACCTGCCAACGGTACTCGCCGCGCAATCGATGAATGAATGCGGGCGACGGCCCCATTACGCGGATGCCTTCGACGCCTTCTTGCAGTAGACCGGTGGCGATGGCCTCCGCAGCGTCGCGTGCGGACGCGGCCGCGCGGCCGTCGTCGCGATCGGTCCGGGTCAAGACAGCGAGCTCGGCGTAGGGCGGGAACACGAATGCCTTTCGCGCGGGCAGCTCGGCTTCGTAGAAGCCTGTGTAATCCCCTGCCGCGGAGCAGCGAAGGCTGTAGTGCTCCGGATTGCTCGTCTGCACGATCACGCGCGAAGGTCGGCCGTCGCGGCCCGCGCGCCCGGCCACCTGCGCCACCAGCGCAAACGTGTTCTCGGCCGATCGGTAGTCCGGGAAATGCAGCGGCAGGTCGGCGTCGACGACACCGACGCACGTCACCGCGGGCAGGTCGAGGCCACGGGTCACAAGCTGCGTGCCGACCAGGATGTCGGCGCGGCGCTCGCTGAACGTCTCCCAGACGCGGAAGTAGGAGTCAGGCCCGCGCGCGATGTCGCTGTCCAGTCGCAAGACCCTCGCCGTCGGCCACAGCCTCTTGACCATGCCTTCCAGCCGCTGCGTGCCCATCCCCAGGCCGCGGATGTTGCGGCTGCCGCACTGGTCGCACACCGATGGCATGGTGCGCGCGTAGCCGCAGTAATGACAGACCAGGCCAGCGATTTCAGCGTGCTGTACGAGCGAGACGGAGCAGCCGAGGCACTGCACCGAGCGGCCACAGTCGCGGCACATCACATAAGTCGCCAGGCCGCGCCGGTTGAGGTACAGGATCGTCTGCTGCTCGGCCTCGAGGGCCTTTGTCACCGCCTGGACCAGGGTCCGCGACAACGGCTGGCGGTTGCCCTCGGCGCTCTCGTCCCGCATGTCGACCAGCTCGACCTCGGCGTCGCGCCCGCGGACCCGCCACGCCATGGTGGCCAGCGCCACCCCACCTTTTACCGCTTCGTTGTACGTCGCAACGGACGGCGTTGCCGAGCCCATGACAAGACGCGCACCTGTGACCGAGGCGAGGCGCCGCGCCACCCAGCCGGCTTCATATCGCGGGGTCCGGTCCTGCTTGTACGCGCCAGAGCCCTCCTCATCCAGGCAGATCAATCCGAGGCGGGGAATCGGCGCGAACACCGCCGACCGGCTGCCGAGGACGACGCCGGCCTCGCCCCGGCGGGTGCGCCACCACTGCTGGGCGCGCTCGAGCTCGGTGAGCTGCGTGTGGAGCACGGCGACGGGTGCGTCCAGCCGAGCCCGGACTCGCTGTACCAGCTGAGGGGTCAACGAGATCTCCGGCACCAGCAGCAGCACGCGCAGTCCTTCCGCGATCGCTTGCTCTGCTGCGGCTAGATAGACCTCGGTCTTGCCGCTGGCGATGACCCCGTGCAGCAGGGTCACGGCATTCGCGCCGATGACCTCGAGGGCGGCATCCTGCTCCGCGGTCAACGTCACCGGCTCGGCCGGGGGTGCCGGGCCGGTGGCAAGCTCGAGCAGGCGCGTGTGACGCCGCTGGCGCGTCGACGCCTGCGAGCCCGCCAAACCGGTACCTCGGACGCGCGGCGGCAGCATCGCGCGGATGCACTCGATCAGCGGCACCCAGTAGTGGTCTGCCACCAACCGCGCGAGCTCGACCTGGTGCGGCAGCAGCAGCGGCTCTTCGCCCGCGCCCGCGATTGGTTTGGTGTCGACGCCCGGATCGTCAGTACCGAGCGAGACCACGAAACCGTAGGTGTTGCGCCGCCCAAACGGGACTGTGACGCGGTGTCCCGGCACGAGGTCGATGCCTTCGGGCACCCTGTAGGTGTAGGTTTCGCGGGCGATCCCGCGGGCCGCCTCGACCGCCACCTCTGCGTAGAGAGCCAACCTACCTGGTCAGCTTCGGCAGCACCAGATCAAGAATGCGGTCGGCCATCTCTCGCTTGGTCGCCTTCTCGAGCTCGTACCGCGACCCGTCCGCGAACAAGAGCACGCCCGCGTTGTAGTCGCTGCCAAAACCGATGTCGCGGCGTGAGACGTCGTTGGCGACGATCGCATGCAGTCCCTTTCGCCTCAGCTTCTCGACTCCTTTTGCATCGAGGTCCGAGTCTTCCGCCGCGAAGCCGACTCGAAACACGCCCGCCAGCGATTCGTCGCTGGCGAGCGACGCAACGAGGTCGGGCATGGGCTCGAGCTGAAGGGTCAGGCTCGGAGTTTCCTCGCGCCGGATCTTGCGTTTCGCCGTCGCCGCAGGCCGGAAATCACCGACCGCTGCGGCCATCAGCAAGACGTCGGCGCCCCGCAGCTGGGAGCGGAGCTCGGCCAGCATCTCCCGCCCGGTGTCGACCCGCTGCACCTCGACACCGTGGTGCGGCGGATGCGAGGCCGCTGTCACGAGCATGACGCGAGCTCCTCGATCAGCCGCTGCTGCCGCGAGGGCGAAGCCCATCTTGCCGCTCGAGTAGTTGCTGATGAAGCGCACCGGGTCGATCGGCTCGCGCGTGCCGCCGGCGGTGACCACGACCCGGCGGCCGGCAAAGTCGTATCGCGACCTGGCCGCGTGCACCATCGCGTTGAAGATCGCCTGCGCGCCGGCCAGCCGTCCCGTCCCGACGTGGCCGCTTGCCAGATGTCCCGACTCGGGCTCGACCAGCGTCACCCCGCGGCGGCGAAGTGTCGCGAGATTGTCCTGGACCGCGGGTTTCGACCACATCGCGTCGTTCATCGCCGGCGCCACTATCACCGGGCAGCGGGCGGCAAGCAGGGTCGCCGTGACGATGTCGTCGGAGCGGCCCGACGCGATCCGGCCGATGACATTCGCGGTCGCGGGCGCGACGAGGATGAGCTGGGCCCAATCGCCGAGGGCGACGTGAGGCTCCGGTGAACCATCGGCCGCCCACAACCCGGTCAGGGCGGCGTTGCCGGTCACGCCCTGAAAGGTGGGAGCGCCGACGAACCGCATCGCGGAAGGAGTCATCGCCACGCGGACCTCGCACCCAGCTTGGTTCAGCGCGGACGCGAGGTCGACCACCTTGTAGGCAGCAATTCCGCCCGAGACCAGCAGCGCGACGCGCAGACCGCGCAGCTCATCAGGGACCGGCGTCGGATCCAGGGGCACGGGCTAAGTTTGCCGCTCCCGAGCGCGGCGGATGAGGTCCAGGATCTCGCCGGTCGCCCGTTCGATATCGTCGTTGGTCACCACGTGGTCGTAGTGAGAGACGTAGGTCATCTCACGCTCAGCGATCTGGCGCCGCGACGCGAGGTCTTGCGCCGACTCGCTGCCGCGCTGCTCCTGGCGATGCTTGAGCTCCTCTTCGGTCGGGGCGACGACGAAGATCAGGATTGCGTCCGGCAGCAGCTGGCGCACCTGCTCCGCACCCTGGACGTCGATCTTGAGCACCATGTCTTGGCCCGCGTCCCGAGCGCGCTCGACGCGATCACGAAACGTGCCGTACAGATGGCCGTTGTAAGTGGCGTGCTCGAGGAACGCACCCTTCTCGGCCAAAGACTCGAACTGGTCACGCGTGAGGAACGTGTAGTTCTCGTCAGGCTTCTCCCCGGGCCTTGGCTTTCGGGTCGTCCCCGACACCGAGTACTTGAGCTTGGGGTCGACCTCGAGCAGACGACGGATCAGGGTGTCTTTGCCCACGCCCGAGGGACCGGAGATGACGATCAGCAGTCCGCGCTTCATGGCACCGACGCCCAGAAATCCTCGAAGTCCCGGGGCGGGGAGGCCTCGAAGGTCATCTCGACGCCGCTGCGCGGGAGGCGAAGGCGCAACCGCCAGGCATGCAGCATGGGACGGGCCACGCCTGCCTCGCGACCGCCGTATTCGCTGTCTCCGGCGACCGGATGCCCGAGCGCCGCGAGGTGGACACGGATCTGATGCGTGCGGCCCGTGTCGAGGTCACAGCGCAAAAGCGTATGGGTTCCCCTCCGCTCGACGACCTCGTAGCGCGTCCGCGCGTACCGCCCACCGGCCACCACGGCCATCCGCTTTCTCTCTCGCGGATGCCGCCCGATCGGACCCTCCAGATCGCCCGCGTCGGACTTCATTCGCCCGCGGACGATGGCCAGGTAGGTTCGGCTCAGGGCGCGATCGCTCAGCTGCGTGGCGAGCGCGCGATGGCTGACGTCGTTCCGCGCCGCCACGATCAAACCGGACGTTCCCTTGTCGAGGCGATGGACGATGCCCGGGCGGGTTTCGCCGCCGGCCGCCGACCATTCACCACCGAGTCCGAGCAGGGCGTGGACCAGCGTGCCCGAGTGATGGCCCGGGGCCGGGTGCACGACCATGCCGGCGGGCTTGTTGATGACCACGAGGTCGCTGTCCTCATACACGATGTCGAGGGGGATCTCCTCGGCGGCCGCGCTGCGCGCTTCGCGTGGCTTCGGAACGTGGAATTCGACCACGTCTCCCGCGGCTACGCGGTCCGAGGGGCGCGAGGGCTTGCCGTTGACCAGCACGGAAGCGTCCTTGATCAGGCGAGCGGCCGCCGATCGGCTCAGGTCCGGCGCGTGCTCGGCCAGGAATCGATCCAGCCGCGGCGAGGCCGCCGAGGCGACGATCAGGCGCTTGGTTTGCGTAACAAATAGCCGGCGATCATCAGCACGACGCCGATCGAGACCGCCGAGTCCGCAACATTGAACACCGGCCAGAAGTGAAAGTTGATGAAGTCGGTCACGGTGCCGTTGACGAGCCGCTCATAGCCGTTGCCGACGGTGCCGCCCATGATCAGCCCCAGCACCGCGTACGTCCACTCGCTGCCGGAGTTCCTGAAGACGTAGACGGCGAGGCCGATCGCGACCACGACCGACGCTATCAGAAAGATCCCCGCGCCCGCCGGTGCGAAACCGAATGCGGCGCCAGAGTTGTGGACGTTGGTGATGCCCACGACATGGTCGACCAATGAAACCTCCGTGCCGAATGGAACCTGCGACGCGACCATGCTCTTCGTCAGGCGGTCGGCGATGAACACGGCCAGGGCCACGATGACGAAGATCAGCCGTGCGGTGTTCAGCTTCGCTTGAGCCCGATCCAGATCTGCTCTCCTTCGATCATCCCCTGCTCGCCGTCAAAACCGTCCTCGCGACCTGGCGCGAGCGTGACCGAAAGCGTCTCGGCCTTGATGTAGTCGGCGTGCCGCTGAATCGCACGCACGAGCAAGCCGTCAGCGTCATAGCGCGTGTCGATGCGGTCCTCCACATTGAAGCCCAGCCGCTTGCGGCGGTCCTGGATCACCCGCACGACCTCACGCGCAAGTCCTTCCAGCTTGAGTGGTTCGGTGATCTCGGTGTCGAGCCGCGCCTCGGGCGCACCGAAGGTCACCCTCTTCACGTTGAGTTCGTCGCGGATGATCGCGACGATGTCCTCCGGCAGCTGGTCGCCCGGCAGCGCGATCCCGGCAAGCGGCTGGCGCACCTTCAACCGCGCGGCGTCGCGGGCGGCGAGCCCAGCCTCCACCGCCTGGCGCGCGCGCGCCATGTCGGCCTCGACCTGGGCGTCCTCGGCTCCGACTGTCTCGGGAAAGTCCGACAGGTGGACCGATCTGTCGTCGGATAGGTTGCGGTAGATCGCGTCGGCGGTGAACGGAGCGAACGGCGCCATGAGCGCGGCCACAGTACTGAGCGCCTCATAGAGCGTCTGGTACGCAGCTAGCTTGTCTCTGTCCGACTGCGACTTCCAGAAGCGCCGGCGCGAGCGCCGGATGTACCAGTTCGACAGGTCGTCGACGAAGCGGTGAATGCGGCGCGCCGGTTCGACGGCGTCGTACGCGTCGAGACCCGTGTTGACGCTTGCCACCAGGTTGTTCAGCTTGGACATCAGCCAGCGGTCCAGGACGTGTCGCTCTCCCAATGGGACTGGCGGCTGGGCTGGATCGAACTTGTCGAGCCGGGCATAGGTGACTAGAAACGAGAAGCAGTTCCATAGCGGGATGAAGAACTGCTGCACCGTCTCCTTGAGCGCGGCGTCGCCGGTGCGATAGTTCTCGCCCACCTGCGTAGAGGTGTAGAAGTACCAGCGCACGGCGTCCGATCCGAAGGTGTCGAACAGGTAGTTCGGATCGAGCACGTTGCCGCGCGACTTGGATGCTTTCTTGCCCTTCGGATCGACGACGTGGCCGAGGCAGATCACGTTGCGGTACGAGTTCTGCTTGAAGAGGAGCGTGGAGATCGCGAGCAATGTGTAGAACCACCCGCGCGTCTGGTCGACGGCCTCGGAGATGAAGTCCGCGGGGAAGGTCTCCTCGAACAGCTCCTTGCCCTGGCGCGGATATCCCCGCTGTGCGAACGGCATCGAGCCCGAATCGAACCACGTGTCGAGAACCTCGGGCACGCGGCGCATCGTCCCTGCGCACTTCTCGCACTTCAGCGTCACGGTGTCGATGAACGGTCGGTGCAGGTCCGTGTCCTCGCTGAGGCCGAGCTCGGCGGACGAGCTGACGCACCGCTGCTCGCCGCAGCCCTCGCAGATCCATATCGGCACCGGCGTGCCCCAGTACCGGCTGCGCGAGAACTGCCAGTCGATGTTGTTTTCGAGCCAGTCGCCCATGCGGCCGGTCTTGATGTGAGCAGGGACCCAGTTCGTGGCGGCGTTGTTGGCAATCAGCTCCTCTTTGCGATCGGTGGTGCGGATGTACCAGGCGTCGAGCGCGTAGTAGATGAGGGGGGTCCCGCAGCGCCAGCAGAACGGGTAGGTGTGGAGGATGGTCTCCGCTTTGTAGAGAAGTCCGCGCTGCTTGAGGTCATCGGTGATCACCGGGTCGGCCTCCTTCACATGCAGCCCCGCGAACTTCTCGACGTAGGGCAGGAACTTTCCGTCCAGGCCGACCGTGTGCTTGAACGGAATCCCTTTCTCCTGGCACAGGCGGAGGTCGTCGACGCCGTAGAGGGCGGAGGTGTGCACCACGCCTGTGCCTTCCTCGGTGGAGACGAAATCCGCGTCGACGACGTAGTGGGCGCGGCCCTGGTCGGGCACCGAGTAGGGATAGAGCGGCTCGTACTCGAGCCCGACCAGGTCGCGTCCGGTTATGCGCTCGACGACTTCCGGCGATTCTTTGAGGACGGTCAGCAGGGCCTCCGCCAGGATCAGATACTCGTCGCCCTCCCTGACTTTGATGTAGACGATGTCGTTGTCGACCGCCAGGGCGACGTTCCCCGGAAGCGTCCAGGGGGTGGTGGTCCAGGCGAGGATCGACGTGGTGGGGTCCTTCTTCAGGCGGAAGCGGATGTAGACGCTTGGGTCGGGCACGTTGTCGCGGTACCCCTGCGCCAGCTCGTGGCTGGATAGCGGCGTGGCGCAGCGCGAGCAGTACGGCGCGACGCGAAAGCCCTTGTAGATCAGGTTTTGCCGCCACATCTCGCTGAGCGCCCACCACACCGACTGGATGTACTCTGGGGTCAGCGTCCAGTAGGCGTGGTCGTAGTCCTGCCAGAAGGCCATGCGTTCGCTGAAGACTCGCCAGTCCTCGACGTACTCGTAGACGCTCTGGCGGCATAGCTCGTTGAATTTCTCGACCCCGATCTCGTTCTCGATCTCGAACTTGCCCGAGATGTTGAGCTTCTTCTCGACCTCGATCTCGACCGGCAGACCGTGCGTATCCCAACCCGCCTTCCGTTCGACGTAGAAGCCCTTCATCGTCTTGTAGCGCCCGAAGAGGTCCTTGAAGGCCCGGGCGAGGATGTGGTGGGTCGCCGGCTTGCCGTTGGCGGTCGGGGGGCCCTCGTAGAAGACAAACCGCGGTTTACCCTCACGCACCTCGAGCGAGCGCTCGAACGTGCCCTCTTCCTTCCAGCGCTTCATGAGCTGGATCTCCAGCTCCGGGAAGCTGACTCTTTGATCGACCTTCTCGAACACTCTCACTCCACGGGGACGCGTATTGGCTGCGCCTGGGACGAGTCTTCGGGAAGACCCGCGGTCCCACCCAGATTCCCGAGGCTGCCACCTCGGACCCTCTTTGGGTTTCGGCTCGGGCCATCGGCCGCCGGGCTCTCAGCCTTGCCGGAAGCGCGCCCTGCGCGCGCCCGGCCCCGGCTCTCTGTCGGCCGTTCAGACGGACCTAACTGTCTCCGTCAACGCCAAGTGAGATTGGATTTTACCTGGACCGTGCAAGCGCGGACGTCAGCGGAGGCTGCTCAGCACGTTGATCAGGATGATCGCCGCCACCCACACGACAAGGGGCGAGAGGTCGATGCCGGACATGGGCGGGAGGATGCGTCGGATCGGCGCCAGCACCGGCTCGGTTACCCGCCAGGCAAAGCGGGACACCGGGTTGGTCGGGAACGGGCTGACGAACGAGAACACGACACGGATCAAGACGATGATCAGGAAAACCTGGACGAGGAAGACGAGGATCTGGACGACTGCACCCATCAGGCCGGCCGGGGCCCGAAGAGAGCTTCCCCGAGTCTCAACATCGTGCTGCCGGCGGCCACCGCCGCCTCGAAGTCTCCGCTCATACCCATAGAAAGGATAGGGAGGGCTCTTCCCAGGCGCTGCTGAGCCTGGTCGCGCAGGGTTCGGAGCTCGCGGAAAGCCGGCGTGGGTTCGCCCTCGGCCGGTCCCATGGCCATCAGGCCTTGCAGGTCGAGCATCTCAGCGACCTCATTGATGAGGTTGTTCGCCTCGGCCGGGTCGACGCCCGTCTTCCGCTTCTCGCGCGCCACGTTGATCTCCACGAGCACCTTCTGCTCGACGTTGATTCGCGCGAGGGCATCTGCGATGCGTCTCGAATCGACCGACTGAATGAGCGCAAACCGACCGGAGGCCACGCGGACCTTGTTGGTCTGGAGGTGGCCGATCAAATGCCACTCCGCGCCCTTGACCTTCTCCATCTTCGCCAGCGCTTCTTGGACGCGGTTTTCGCCGAGGACTTTGAGCCCGGCGTCGAGTGCCGAATGGCACACCTCGGGCCCGAAGCCCTTGGTCACGGCGACGATTGTGATTTCGTCTGGGTTGCCACCGGCCCGCGCGATCCGCTCGCGGACCGAGGCGATGTTCTTGGCGACGCTCAAGTGAGGGCGACGATGGCCCCAAACCTTGTCCCGTCGGGATGGCGGCGGTGGGAAGGAAAGAGGTAGCTCTCCTTGGTGCACATGCCGATGTCGTATATGGCCTTCACTCCGGCGTCCTCGAGCTGAGCACGGTTGGCGGCGGCAAGGTCCAGGAGCAAGCGGTCGCCGGCGCCCTTGCTGACGAATCGCCGATCGAACTGCGACGCGACCTCGGGTCCGACCTCGTAGCAGCGGCCGCAGATTCCAGGACCGATGCCGGCCCGGATGTGAGCGCAGCCGTACTCGCGTTCCATGAGTAGCACCGCGGCCGGGGCCACTCCGGCACCGGTTCCACGCCAGCCCGCATGGACAAGGCCCCCGACCCTCTTTTCAGGATCCCACAAGGCGATCGGGTAGCAGTCGGCAAAGGTCGCGAAGATCGCCACGCCGCGGCGATTCGTCACGAGCGCGTCCACGTCGTCGACCGAGCCTCCCGGCTCGTCGACGCGAGCCACGTCGGCGCCGTGCACCGCACCGATCGTCGTCAGCTCGACGCCGTCGAGGCCGAGAGCGTGCGCGAATGCGTGTCGCGCGCCCATCACCGGCTCCCGGTCGGGGGCGTGCTTCAGCCCGACAGAGCCGACCGCGAGCGTGGAGAAGCCGTGTACGAAACCAGGTTCGTCGGCCAGCTCAGGGATCTGCAGCGCGGCAGGCGTCGCCCTCACGCCAGAAAGACTACGAACGCCGGCTGCGTCGGTGTACCGGAGAGTCCGGATATCCGGGGTTTGCGCTCGACTTCAGCTCGGTTCGTCCGGACTATCCGTGTGTCGGCGTCCCCACTGGCCGGTCTGGCCACCCCCCTCAGGAACGCCGGGAGCTGAGTACCTGCTCGATCTCGCGCTTGACCTGCTGGAGGTCCATGAACTCGCGGTAGACGGAGGCAAAGCGGATGTACGCAACCTCGTCCAGGTCCCGCAGGCGGTCCATCACCATCTCTCCGATCTCCTGGCTCGGGATCTCCACCCGGCCCGAGCGCCGCAGCTCCGCCTCGATGTCGTCCACGATCGCACGCAGCCGCTCCGGCGAGATGTCGCGCTTTTCGGTCGCCTTCTTCAGGCCGTTGAACAGCTTCTGGGGGTCAAAGTCCTCACGCCTGCCGTCCTTCTTGGTGACGAAGAACGGCACCGTCTCGATGCGCTCATACGTGGTGAACCGCTGCCCGCACTGCAGGCATTCGCGCCTCCGGCGGATCGCCTCGCCGACCTCCGAGTCGCGCGAATCGACCACCTTCAGGTCGTGGTGACCGCAGTACGGGCAACGCAACGAACAACTCCTCTGTGACTACATCCGGTTGCGCAGAAACGCTGGGATGTTGATGTCGCCGAGCTCCTCGAGACCGAACTCGGGTCGCTCGATCGTACGACGCGCCGTTTCCTGCCTCGCTTCCTGCTGCGTCTTGCCGCCGAACCCGGTGGCGATGACAGTGATCTTGATCTCGCCGCCCATGGTGTCGTCGCGGACGACGCCGAAGATGATGTTGGCGCCCGGGTCGGCCGCCGCACGCACGATCTCCGCGGCCTTCTGGACCTCTTGCAGCGTGATGTCCTTGCCCGCGGTGATGTTGAAGAGGATGCCCTTGGCCCCGTCGATCGAGGTCTCGAGCAGAGGGCTGGAGACCGCCTGCTTGGCGGCGTCCTCGGCCCGGCTGTCGCCGGCGCCATGGCCGATTCCCATGAGCGCCTCACCGGCGTTCTCCATGATCGCCTTCACGTCGGCGAAGTCCAGGTTGATGACACCCGGCTGAGTTACCAGGTCCGAGATGCCCTGGACGCCCTGGCGCAGGACGTCGTCCGCCATCCGGAACGCTTCCTCGAGCGTGGTCTTGGAGCTGGCCACCTGAGCCAGCCGGTCGTTGGGTATGACGATCAGCGCATCGACCTGGCCGCGGAGCGCCTTGATGCCTTCTTCCGCGGTGTCGTTGCGGATGCGGCCTTCGAAGGAGAACGGACGCGTGACCACGCCGATGGTCAGCGCGCCGGCTTCCTTGGCCATCTCGGCGACGATCGACGCCGAGCCGGTGCCCGTGCCGCCGCCCATGCCGGCGGTGATGAAGACCATGTCCGACTCCTGGACGACCGCGGACAGCTCGGTGCGGCTCTCGTCAGCCGCGTCGCGCCCGCGCGTCCAGTCACCGCCGGCGCCGAGGCCGCGAGTGATCTTGTTGCCGATCTGGACTTTGACGTCGGCCTGGCAGCGCTCGAGCGCCTGCTTGTCCGTGTTCACGGCGATGAACTGGACTTTGAGCGCCTTCGAGATCATGCGATTGACGGCATTGCCGCCGCCGCCGCCGCAGCCGACGACCTTGATCCGCGCTCGCCCCTCGTGCAATTCGCTCTCTTTCATGACGATCAGGTGGTCCTCCTTCGAATTTGCTCTGGCCATGGCGAGCTCAAGCTGGTTCTTGGTGTGTTCTCTAGAAAAAATCTCGCAGCCACCTCACTGTTTTTTGATACGTGTTGCCGAAGGTGACCGGCTGGCGCGTGTTCCCGTACACGGCGCGAGCACGCGCCCCCCACTTCACCAGCCCGGCCGCGACGGCGAACGACGGGCCATGCGCTTTGTCGGCGAGGCCCGCGAGCGCAAGCGGTTGGCCGAGGCGCGCGGCAGTGTTGAACACCGACTGGGCGGCGTCCATCGTGCCCATCAAACGCGAACCGCCGCCCGCCACGACGACACCCGCCGGCAGCAGCGGCTCGAAGCCTGACTTGCGCACTTCCTCGCGCGCCATCTGAAAGATCTCGAGCATGCGCGGGCCGATGATCTCGGCCAGGAACTTACGGGGCAGCGCCTGGATACGGTCGCCGCCGACCTGCCTGACCTCGACTTTCTCTCCTTGGTCGATGACGTCCGGCAGGGCGTGGCCGTAGTTGAGCTTGAGCCCCTCGGCCTCGTCGAGGGTCGTCCGCAGGCCAATCGCGATGTCGCTGGTGACGTGGTTGCCGCCGACCGGGAGGACCGCGAGGTGGCGAGCCGAGCCGTCGTTGTAGACGACGACGTTGGTCGTGCCCGCGCCGATCTCCACCAGGCAGACGCCCAGCTCGATCTCCTGCGATGTGAGCACGCCTTCGCCTCCCGCGAGCCCGGCGCAGACCACGTCTTCAACGTCGAAGCCGGCGCCATGGACGCACTTGATCACGTTCTGGACCGCGGTCTGGGCGCCGGTGATGATGTTGGTCTCGACCTCGAGGCGATGGCCCGTCATCCCCACCGCGTCTCTCACGCCGTCCTGGCCGTCGACGGTGTAGGCGCGTGGGATCACGTGAATGACCTGGCGGTCGGAGGCGACGCTGATCGCCCTGCTCGCCTCGACGACACGCTGCACGTCGTCATCGCTGATCTCGTGGTCGGGGTGGGCGACCGCGACGACCCCGGTCGAATTCTGGCTCCAGAGGTGGGTGCCGCCCAGGGAGACGACCACGGACTCGATGCGATGTCCGGCCATGCGCTCGGCGGCCACGGTGGCGGCCTGGATGGAGGCGATGGTCTTTTCGAGGTTGACGACAACGCCTTTGCGCAGGCCGTCGGACGGGCTCTCGCCCACGCCGAGGATGTCCACGGGGATCCCCGGGTCGTCAGATTCTGCTATGACCACGGCGACCCGGGATGTGCCCAGGTCGAGACCGACGGTTTTCTTCCGCCGCGGCAAAACTGTGCTGGAACGCCTCCTGGAACGTGTGGATGTTGAGGGCGGGTTGCCGGGGATTATATAGGCTCACCAACTCGCGTGGGACAAGATTTTGTGGGTAACCGCGCTTTGGTGGCTAGCCCTTGTGTTTTTTGGCTGTGAAGAAGGCGTGGGCTGGGTCTGGCGGCAGTCGTGAATCGCTGGAGACCAAGCTTTGAAGCTTACACGAATTCACTTGATTCAGCGAACAGAATTTTGTAGACTCGTTTCAGGTCCACCATTCTCGCCCAACGCTCCTCCCCGGCGCGATGTTCTGGCCCTGGACTAGTGTCGCGGCCGTGGAGGCGGGTGAGACCCGAGAGGTCCGGACTAACTACATCCCCCTGAAAAACCCGTAGCCGAGAGAGCGGTCATCGGAGCCGGTGCAGTTTGGTCGGACTGGGTGGAACTGGTTTCGATGGCGGGACGGCTCACGTCGCTAGCGCTGCCATCCGGCCGATGTTACTGGCCAGAACTCCGTAACCGGACCAGATCCGCGCACCACCGAGACCTTTGAGTCTGGTCCGATTCCAACCAAACCGCCTCTTCAGATGACTGATACGGCCTTCGGCACCCGCACGCCAGCGATATCGCCGACGCCATGCGCGCGTCGACTCGATGGCATCGGCTTGTCCAACGCGCGGGATCACCTTGTCAGCGATGCCAGCGGCGGCGATGATCTGGTCGGCGGTTTCATTGCCGAAGCCGCGATCGGCGAGCACCGTAGCGATACGCATCCCGGTCGCCAAGGCCTGGGTCAGCAAAGAACCCAGAGTGTGAGTGTCGTGAGGGTTGCCGAGATGAACCTCATGGGCGACCACGAAGCCTTCGGGTGTGTCACCGACGGCAACCTTGTAGCCGAACTCGGTCGGATTACGCAACTTGCCGCGCCGGATCGGACGAGCGTCGACATCACAAAGCGAGATCATTCGGTTGGGAATCGCGCTCTCGCCCCCAACCCGACGTCTGCTCTGGTCCACCACGCGTTCGGCGCGCTCGACATCGCTGGCCAGCCGGCTGATCGCAGCAGCGACCTTCTTGGGCGCTTTCTTGGCCCGGCGCCGAGCATTGCGAAGCACTCGCTTGGCTTGCCGGACCGTCCTCTGCGCGAGGCTGGCCAAGGCCCCAGTCAGCTTCAAAACAGTCGATCTGCTGCCTGGCCGGCCCAACCCGAGCGACATCCGGCGAGCTATCTTCGCGGCGCTCCTGGAGCGGTTCCTAAAGCGGGTGCCACACGCCAATCCCGCCTCCTTCACTGCCTTCACCGCTCGCGACATCCGGTCGATTGCATGCGCGCACAGCCCAGAGTCGGTTGGGTATCGAATGTCGGCCTCCATCACCGTGCAGTCGACCCGCAGCCGCCGGCTGCGCAGCAGCTTGCGCTGCACCGCCGCCTGTAGTGCTTCCCGGTTCAGCTCTTCCACGATTTCGGGCCCGAAGCGCCGGGTCAGCTTAAGCACCGTCGTCGAGTGCGGAACACGCTCACTCAAGCCGATGCGGCAGAAGCGCCGCCATGAGATGGAGTCGGAAACCTCCTCCACCAGCGTCTCGTAGCCCAGCCCGTAGCGATGCTTCAGGTACATCAGGCGCAGGTAGGTCTCGATCGGTATCGTCGGCCGCCCAATCGAGCAGGCAAAACGCGCAACGAACGGCTCCAGGAATCGCTCATCGTCGAGAAGCTGATCCACCGCCGCCAGCTCCGGCGACAGCGTCCTCACCTCTGCCGGCATCACCGAGTCGAACAACTCCCCTTGACCGTCGCGCAGCCTGAGCATCAAAGCCTCCTGGGACGTGAGCTGGATCGTGAGCAGAGACGAACGCGCTCGTCTATTGTCCCGGCTGATGCCTCACTGCGGCGAATCGTTTTTCAGGGGGATGTAACTAGACAGTCTTCGAGCAGACCTGTTCGGCTTTACTGATCCTATCGACGTCAGGCTTCAAGTACTGAGCGATCGCGGCGAACTTCTGCAATCCCTGCAGGATTAGCGTTCTGCTGTTCGCGTCGTAGCCGCTGATCGCGAGCGCGACTCCTTGCTCCATGCCTGTCCAGTCGTCCTTGAACTGCTGCACCGGGCGGCCGATGCATGGCGGAATGTCGCGTTGGTTGCTAGTCATCGCGTTGTCCACGTCGACCATGGCTTTGTCGAGGGCGATCAGCGCATCCTTGCATGGAGGCGGGAGCGTGGAGGTGCACTTCGATGTCACGCCAGGCAGAGCCTGATTGGCTTCGACCAGCGACGGCCCGAGGTCCACATTCAGGAAGCGATCCGCGCGCTCGTAGTCCGAAATCAAAGGTGTGGGCGAGACCTGCACCGACGCGACGGTGTTGGTGTTCGCGTTCAGCTGTCCGTACACGGCAACAGCGCCGATCGCGATGATCACGATCAGCAAGAGTCCGGTCATGTAGATCCACAGCCGAGAGCTCGGCGGCGCCGGTGTGGTCCACGCCGGCGTGACCGAGGGTTGCTCGGCGACAGGCGCGGGTGGCGCGGGCGCTGGAGCGTCGGGCGGCGCCGCGAGCCAGGTTGGCGGTTGGTCCAGCCAGGCGGGCTGGCCGGCCGCCGGACCGGGAGCAGTGGGCATCGGCTGCCACGCCTGTCCGTCCCACCAGTAATGCCCGTCGGGCGAGATCTGCGGCTGTGCCGGTTGGGGCGTGGACATCGGTCGTGGATTGTGCGGGAATCGGGGGTCAGTTGCTCCCCGCTTAACGCGCCTAGCGCGCTTCTGAGGATCCTCTCAGCGAGCTCGCAGATCGGACCCAGACGGCAAGTAGATCGTGCTTGGCGTGGAGCGGGCAGCACTCGCGGTGGTCAGGGAGCCAAGTGTCGACATCGTGGTTCCCGTCTACAACGAAGAGCTCGACCTCGAGCACAGCGTCCGGCGTCTGCGGGCCTATCTCGACGCTTGCTTCCCGTTCCACGCCAACGTCACCATCGCCGACAACGCAAGCACCGATGACACCCAGGCCATCGGCGAGCGCCTCGCCGCGACTGTGCCAGGTGTGAGCTACATGCGGCTCAGCGACAAAGGTCGGGGCCGTGCTCTGGCCGCCGCGTGGCTGCTGAGCAAGGCCGAGGTGGTCGGGTACATGGACGTCGACCTGTCGACCGACCTCGGGGCGCTGCTGCCGCTGGTCGCACCGCTGATCAGCGGGCACAGCGACGTCGCGGTCGGCAGCCGCCTGGCGCCCGGGTCGCGCGTGCGCCGGGGCGCGAAGCGCGAGCTGATATCGCGCTGCTACAACGCACTCCTCCGGGTCGCTCTCGGTGCGCGGTTCAGGGACGCGCAGTGCGGCTTCAAAGCCATCCGCACCGAAACGGCGCGGCGGCTCGTGCCCCGGACCGAAAATCGCTCTTGGTTTTTCGATACGGAGCTGCTCGTGCTCGCGCAGCGCGCGGGCCTTCGCATCCACGAAGTTCCGGTCGACTGGGACGACGACCCGGACAGCAGGGTCAGCATCCTCCCCACCGCGCTCGAGGACCTGGGCGGCGTGTGGCGCCTGATGCGGTCAGGCCCCTCGCGGATCGTGCGGTTCGCCACGGTGGGCATCGCGAGCACGCTCGCTTACGGCCTCATCTACCTGGCCCTCCGCGAGCTGGCCGCGCCGTGGCTCGCAAACCTCGTCGCCCTGATCGTCACGGCAGTTGCCAACACCGCCGCCAACAGGCGCTTCACGTTTGGAGTCCAGGGCCGTCGGGGGGCGGCGACCGATTACGCCGCGGGCCTGACCGCCTTCCTGATCGCACTCGTCCTGACCACCGGAGCCGGCGACGCGCTTCGCCACCTCATGCCGGGCGCGCCGCACCTGCTCGAGGTCGCGGCCATGACCGGGGCGAACCTCATCGCGACTCTGTGTCGGTACGCGATGTTCCGCGGCTGGATGGATTCGCGGCTACAGGTAGTGGCGGCGAATAGCACCTAGGTTGTTAAAGATCCGGACGCCGAAGATCGAGTCCATGCGGCCAGCAACGCGACGGCGGTGTAGCGCGCGTAAGTGATCGGGATCGTGACCGGAAGGAGAAGACCCAGGATCATGCCGAGGATCGCGACGACGATTACTTGCATGGGCTTGGCGACGGCGTCGGGGCGGGCGACGGCAGCGGTGACGCCGGGGCCGGCTGGCGCGACTTGTACCCGACCGCCGGTTCCGATGGGTTCATGACGTTCACGTACAACAGGTCGGGGGAGTCGTATCTGACGTTGCCGTTGCCAGAGATCGCCTTCAGCGCGGTCAGCTTGTCACGGAGGCTCGCGAATTCCTCGGGCGTCAGAACGCGGCCAAAGTAAATCTTCCATCCGCGCTTGGCGATGAGGGTCAGGTCGCCGCACGAATCGAAGATGAAGCCTCCGACGTCCTGTCCGATCAGCGTCGGCATCGCCCGCTGGATGTTCACCAGCGCTGTCAGAAGCTGCGGGTCGAGTGCCCGTTCCCCGATATGCGGATCGCCGACCCCTGGGCCCTGGATGTCGACCAGGCCTCCGGAAGTGGGCGTGGAACCAAGCACGATCGCCTGGCTCGAGAGCAAGAACAGCTTGCTCGACGTACCGGCGTGATAGACGGCGATCGGCTCCCACTCGCTCACCTGGATCACGACCGAGCCCGGCAGCTCGGGCTCGACGGTGGCGGTTCTGATCCAGACCTGGTTGAGGAGGTGATCGCGAGCGGACTCGCCGTCGATGGCGAGCACCGACCCGTGGCTCGAGATCCCGGCGGCGGTTGCGACCTGGCTCGCGTTCAGATGATGCGCGCCGGTCACCTCGACCGAGCGCAGCCCTAGCGCGGGGCCGAACCAGAGCCAGATCAGGAGCGACGCCTCCAGGCCCGCCGCGGCGACCGCCAGCCCCCGCCATGCCCAGTGGACGTCAGGCGGACGGAGCGCCTTTTCCGACCGAGTCCAGAGCTGTCCCTTCAGAGGCTCAGTCCGCTCGAGTCCATACGGCCATGGCGCCCGGGGCAAGACCGAGCTACGCCGGCGGAACTTCATATCGCGGCGGGCCCGACGTGATGCGCGTGCCGGCCGACTGCGTGCCCGACGAGGCGCATGCACAGCTCATCGAAGGCGATGCCCGCCGCCCGCGCGGCGTCAGGCAGGAGCGAGAGCTCGGTGAGACCCGGCACGGTGTTGACCTCGAGCACCCAGGGCGTGTCGCCCGCGTCGACGATGATGTCGACCCGCGCCATGCCCGAGCAGCCGAGCTCGCCGAAGGCGCGCGCGGCCGCATCTGAAGCCGCGGCACGGGCGACCTCTGGGATGCGCGCCGGGATGATGTGGTGCGACTTCCCGGCGGTATATTTGGCGTCGTAGTCGTAGACCGGGTTCTCGCTCACGATCTCCAGCGTTGGAAGGACCTGCAGCTCGGGCGTGGCCAGGACACCCACCGTGATCTCGGTGCCGACCGCAAACCGCTGCACCAGGACACGCCGGTCGTAACGTGCCGCGAGGACCAGTCCGCTGGCGACTGCGTCAACATCCTTGGCGATGGTCAAGCCGATCGTCGACCCCTCACGGACGGGTTTGATGACGAACGGCAGACCGAACTTCGAAACCAGCCGCTCGACCACCTCGGCGGCGACACCCTGCTTGATCTCGATCTCCTCGAACTCGGGCACGTGCAGGCCCACGCCCGCCATCACCTTACCTGCGCGCGACTTGTCCATGCACAGCGCCGAGGCAAGAACTCCCGAGCCCGTGTACGGCAGCGCGAGCAGCTCGAGCATTCCCTGCACCGTCCCGTCCTCGCCGAGGCGGCCGTGCAGCGCGTTGAACACACACTCAAAGCCGCCGTCGCGCAGCACGTCCCAGGTGTTGCCGTCGAGGTCGACCTGCGTCACCTTATGGCCGCGTCCACGCAACGCGTTGGCGACCTGCTCTCCGGAGCGCATCGACACCTCGCGCTCCGCCGACTTCCCTCCTCGGAGCACGGCAAGCTTCACTTCCAGCGCCCCACCATCTCGACCTCGGGCTCGAGCTGGATCCCGAACCGCCGCTTCACCTCGACCATCACCCGCTCGATGAGACGTCGCACGTCGGCGGCGGTCGCGCCGCCTTCGTTGACGATGAAGTTGCCGTGGAGCGTCGACACGATGGCTGCGCCTTCACGGGCGCCCTTCAGTCCTGCCGCCTGGACCAGTCGACCCGCCGAGTCGCCTGTCGGGTTCTTGAAGACGCTGCCGCAGTTCTTGGTCTTGATCGGCTGCGTCTCGCTGCGCTCGCGGGTGAGCTTCGCCATGAGCCGCTTGGCCTCCTCCCCATCCCCTCGCTGCAGCTGCACCGTGGCGGACACGACAAGCGCGCCTTTCAAGGCGCCGTCACGCAGCGCGGAGGTTCGGTAGCCGAGCGTGAGCGCCGGAGGATCCCAGGTCTGCTTGCCCGCGCCAGGCACAAAGCCTTCGGCCGAGACAAGCACCTCGCGTATCTCTTTGCCCCAGCAGCCCGCGTCCTGATAGACGGCGCCCCCGACCGTTCCGGGCACGCCGATCGCGAACTCGAACCCGCGCAGGTTCGCGTCGGCGACGATCCGGGCGAGCCGCATCATCTTCAGGCCGGCGCCGGCCCGGACCCGGGTGCCCTCGATCTCGTGCTCGCGATTGACCACCCGGATCACAAGACCCTCGATGCCCCGGTCGGCGATCAAGAGGTTCGTTCCCGCGCCCAGCAGTAGATAAGGAATGTCGCGCTGGCAGCAACCCTCGATCGCCTTCTCGATCGCTTCCGGCCGTCCCAGCTCGAGGAAGAACTCGGCCGGACCGCCGATGCCGAACGAGGTCCGGGACGCGAGGGTCTCGTCCGCCTTCACGCCCGCCAGCGCTCGCAGCCAGGTGAGGCTAGACCTTGTGCGCCAGCTCATCGCCCAACTTCTTGATGTCACCCGCGCCCATAAGCAGGACCAGGTCGTCCGGGCCGACGATCTCCGATAGTGCTTCCTTCGCCTTTGCGAAATCTCCGACAAAGATGCCGTGAGGGATCTGGTGGGCGAGGTCTTCGGCGCGGACACCGGAAACGTTTTCCTCGCCAGCGCTGTAGACATCGAGCACGTAGACCCTGTCGGCGCCCCCAAACGCTCGCGCAAAGTCATGCATCAAGGCATGGAGCCGGGAATAGCGGTGAGGCTGAAAGACGACGAGCAGGCGCCGGTGTCGCAGCTCGCGCGCCGCCTCGATCGTGGCCCGCACCTTGGTCGGGTGGTGGGCGTAGTCGTCATACACCGCGGCGCCCTGGAAGATGCCGAGGAACTCCATGCGCCGGTGGGCGCCCGGGAACGTATGCAGAGCCGACGCGATGTCGTCGAATCCGATGCCAATCTCGAGCGCCATCGCGGCGGCGCCGGTGGCGTTCTGGATGTTGTGCCGCCCAGGCTGCCGCAAGTTGATGTGGCCGAGAAGGTCCGCCCCCCGGTAGATCGGAAACGGGCGCACCGGCTCGCATCGATAGGTCGCGCCGTGGCGAAATCCGTACGTGACCTTTCGCGCTCTGGGCTTCAGCTCGCGCGCCAGCTCGTCGTCCGCGCACAGCACGGCAATACCGCTTGCCGGCAGACCTTCGATGAACCATTGGAAGAGGTCGCGCACAGCGCTGAGGTCGCGGAAGTGATCCGGATGGTCGAGCTCGATGTTCGTCACGATCGCGCGCTGGGGACGATGAAGCGTGAGCGTGCCGTCGGACTCGTCCGTCTCGGCGACCAGCCAGTCTGACTTCCCTGCGCGAGCGCTCGATCCATCACCCACGAGCACGGTCGGGTCATAACCCGCGGTGACCAGGATGTGACCGACCATGTGCGTGACCGTCGTCTTGCCCGCGGTGCCGGCGACCGCGATCGAGTCCGACTCGTTGATCAGCTGCGCGAGCATCTCGGCGCGGCTCAGCACCTTGACCGCCATCGCCCGCGCGGCGTCGAGCTCGGGCGACCTCTTGATCGCCCCGCTGTAGACGAGGAGATCCTGGCCGAGCACGTGCTCGGGGTTGTGGCCGACCAGGATCTTGACGCCCGCCTCCTCCAGCTCGGCGGTCGTCTCGGACTCCTTGAGGTCGCAGCCGCTTACGTCGTCGCCGCGGGCGAGGAAAACGCGCGCCAGCGCAGAGACGCCAGCCCCGCCCGCGCCCATCAGATGAACTCTCATTTGCGATTGACCACTTCGTGCAGCACAGCTAGAACGCGCTGCGCTGCGTCCCGGCGACCCGCTGCCGCCGAGGCCTTCGCCATCGAGCGCATGCGCTCCGGATCGAGACTGTCGATGGTCTTGACGAGCGTTTCGCCCGTCAGGTCGGCGTCGGCAATTCGGACCGCCGCGCCGGCCTTGACCATGGCCTCGGCGTTCTCCTCCTGGTGGCCACCGCCGAACGTGCCCGGGACTAGCACCATCGGCAGCCCAACCGCCGCCGCCTCGGCGATGGTGCCCACCCCGGCGCGACCGACGATGAGGTCCGCGCGTGTCATAAGCGCGGGCATGTCGTCCGCGAACGCGAGACCCAAGTAGCGATCGCGTGCGTGGCGCGCGATCCCTTCCGCGCCCTGCTGTCCGGCGACGTGCACGACTTCCTCGAACCGGGCGCAGAGCGCGTCGAGCGCAGACCATGTCGCCTCGTTGAGGCGGCGCGCGCCCTGGCTTCCACCCGTGACGAGCAGGCGGCGTGGCGGAACGTTCGGAGTCCGAGGCGCGAAGCCTTCGCGCAGCGGTACACCTGTGAGCACGACCTGGCCGTCCTTCAATCGCTGCTCGGTGCCGGGCAGCGTCGTGCATATCGCCGCGGCGCCCGCCGCGAAGTACCTGGTCGCAAGTCCCGGCCGCACGTCCTTCTCATGCAGCACGTAAGGAATGCGGCGCATCCGGGCGGCCGCCACCGCGGGCGCCATGACGTAGCCGCCCATGCCAAGCACCACGTCGGGCCGAAACCGGTCGACGATGCGCAGAGCGGCGCGAACGGCCGTCGGGATGAGGTACGGCAGAGCCAGGTTCTTCCACAGGGCATCGCGGTCGAAGCCGCGAACACGCACCGTCTCGAGCTCGAAGCCCGCCGCCGGCACCAGCCGTTCTTCCGGACCACCGGCGCGCCCGACGAGCAGAACGGCGCCGCCTGGCTCCTCACCGCGAAACGCTCGCGCGACGGCGAGCGCCGGATACAGGTGCCCGCCGGTCCCGCCGCCAGCGATCAAAAGTCGCATCCGACCTCCGATTGTTCCGCAATGCCGAACCCGAGCCGTGGCGGGCGATGCTGAGCAGGATGCCGACGCCCGCCAACGTGGTCGCCAGCGCCGTGCCGCCGTAACTGAAGAACGGCAGCGGCACGCCTGTGATCGGCAGGGTGTTGGTCACGGTGGCCATATTCAGCAGCGCCTCGAACGTGACCCACGTCGTGATCGAGGCCGCGAGCGCCATGCCGAAGCGGTCGGGCGCCCGCAGGGTGGCCCGGTAGCCGCGGATACCAAAGACCAGGAACCCGAGCATCACGAGCGTTGTCCCGATCAGTCCTGTCTCCTCGCCCACGATCGCGAAGATGAAGTCCGTGTGCGCCTCGGGCAGCCAGCCGTACTTTTCGATCGAGTGTCCGATGCCCACGCCGAAAAGGCCGCCCGACGCGAGCCCGTAGAGCGATTGCGTGGCCTGGAAACCGGCGCCCAGGGGATCCGCCCACGGATTCCTGAACGATGTCAGCCTGCCCATTCGATACGGCTCGAGCAAGGTCACGGCGATGAAGGCAAGGCCCAGGCCGCCGGCGAGAAGGATGATGTGCCGGAGCCGGCCGCCTCCCGCCCAGTAGGCGCTTAGGAAGATGCCCACGGTCACGATCGCTGTCCCGAGATCCCTCTCGAGCATCAAAAGCACGAGGATCCCCGCCAGCATCGCGACGAAGGGAACGAACACGTGCTGGAAGTCGCCCATCCGCTGGGAGTTGCGGTCGATCCAGTGCGCGATGAAAACTGAGAACGCGAGCTTGCCGAGCTCTGACGGCTGAAACGTGCCGAGGGGTCCCGCGTCGAACCAGCGCCGGGCCCCGTTGACGCTCACCCCCAGGTGCGGCACGAGCACGAGCAGCATCAGCAGCGCCGCGGCGATCGCACCCGCCGGAGCAAGGGGCCGGATGCGCCGGTAGTCGAGACGCCCCAGAACGAAGAGGGCGACGAAGCCGATGAGCATCCAGGCCGCCTGTCGCTCGGCGTAGTAAAACGCCGACTGGTGCTGCGTGTAGGCGAACGCGACGCTCGCGCTCGTGACCATGACGAGGCCCCCCGCGCACAGCGCGACCGTGGTGAAAAGCAGCAGCCGGTCCGGCTGTTGCCGTTCCTTGGCCGTGGAGCTCAAGCCGCAAACCGTTGGCGGACCAGCTCTTTGAACTGGTTGCCGCGATCCTCGAAGTCTTTGAACATGTCGAAACTCTTGTAGGCGGGGCTCAGCAGCACGACCCCACCCTCGCGCGCGAGGCCGGCCGCCATCGAGACGGCTTCGTTCAGCGTCTGTGCGCGAAGCACCTTCGGATGCGCCCCCAGCTCCTTCGCCAGCTCGTCCGCCGACGCACCGATGAGGATCACCGCCTCGGTGTTCGCAAGCACGTCGGCGACCCACTGGCGCAGGTCGAAGCCACCTCCGTAACCGCCCGCGATCAGGATCACGGGCGCGCCGGGAAACGCGCTCAGAGCGCCGCGGCCCGCGTCGGGGTTCGTGGCCTTGGAGTCGTTGTACCAGCTCACGCCCTCCCACTCTCCGACGAGCTCGAGTCGATGCTCCACGCCCTTGAAGTTGCGGATCGCTTGGTTGATGGCGTCGTCCTTCAGCCCGGCGATGCGGCCGATCGCCGCCGCGGCGAGCGCGTTCTCCATGTTGTGCCTGCCGGGCAGTGGCATCGGCGGCTGCGGCTGGTGGCGGTCGAACCACAGCACTTGGCCACGCGCACGTCGGGCGAGCCCGCTCACCAGCGCGTCGCGACTGTTCAACAGCGCTTGGTCGGCGTCCTCGATCGCTCGCGCCTTGAGGTCCACGTACCGCTCGAGCGTCCGATGGCGGTCGAGGTGGTCGGGGGTGATGTTGAGGATCACGCCCACGTGCAGGTGAGGCCTCTGCACCGACTCGAGCTGAAAGCTGGAGAGCTCCAGCACGACCCAGTGCTGCGGGGTGATCTCATCGACGCGGTCGAGCACCGTGTCGCCGATGTTTCCGCCGACGATGACCGGGCGCTCGCCCGCCGCCAGGACATCGCCCGTGAGCGCAGTCGTGGTGGTCTTGCCGTTGGTGCCAGTGATGCCGACGACGGTGCCGCGACAAAGACCTAGGAAAAGTTCGATCTCGCTCGAGACCTGGATTCCGCGGGCGCGGGCCTGGTTCAGCAGCTCTGAGTCCCACGGCACGCCGGGGCTCGCGTAGACCACATCGATCCCGTCCAGCACTGCCTCGTCGTAACCGCCCAGGCTCAGCTCTACCCCGGACGGCATCTGCGCGAGCGCGGATTGAAGCTCGGCGGCGGGCTTGCGGTCGGCGACGCGAACTTTCTCGCCCGCGGCAGCGAGATGCGCCACAAGCGCGACGCCGCTGCGCGCCGCGCCGATCACCAGGGCGGTCACACTTGAAGCCGCACGAGAGCAACCGCGGCAAGCGCCGAGAGGAGCCCCGCGCCCCAGAACGTGAGCGCGATGCGGTTCTCAGACCAACCCTCGTGGTGGAACGTGTAGTGGATCGGGGTCATCGTGAAAACGCGGCGTCCGCCGCTGGCCTTGAAGTAGGCCACTTGAATGATGACAGACAGGGTCTCGAGTACGAACACGAGAGCGACCAGGAGGAGCAGTAGGAGCACGCCTTGCTGGATGGCCATCGCGGCAAGCGCAAAGCCGATCGCGAGCGCGCCCGTGTCGCCCATGAACACGCGTGCGGGATAGCGGTTGAAGATCAGGAACGCTGCGAGCGCTCCGCACAAGGTCATGCCGACCGCTTTTTCGCCTGACGGCGCGCCGGGGAGAAAAAGCACTGTCGCAACGATCGCGATGATCGAGAGGCCGGCGGCGAGGCCGTCCATGCCGTCGGTGATGTTCACGGCGTTCGCGGTCGCCACCACGGCGATCACGGCGAGCGGAAAGACCACCCACGGCGTGACCGGAAGGAACAGCTGCGGTTCGCCCTGTACGGTCGCGAGCCATGCCACCGGTATGGCGAGCACGAGCTGGATCGGGAACTTGAGCCGCGCCGGGATGCCGCGGGTGCCGACCCGGAGCTTGCTACGGTCGTCGGCGAAACCGATCACGCCTCCGGCAACGAGGCCCGCGACCGAGGGAAGCCCGCCCGCGTGGCCCGCGGCCGTCGCGAGCAGTCCGCCGAGGATCGCGAGCGCGGCGAACACGATTCCTCCGCCCGTAGGCGTGCCCGCCTTCTGCTGATGTGAGTCGGGCAGCTCCTCCTGGATCACCTGGCCGGAACGCAGGCGCCGCAGTGTCGCGATCGCCCGCGGATAAAGGACGAGGGCGAGGAGGAAAGACACGGCGAAGGTCGTGAGGTCTAGAAGCACAAGCCGGCTTCTCTCGTCAAGCTGCCGTCAGTTCCGCGACGAGCTCGTCGAGACGGACGCCGTGCGAGGCCTTGACCAGCACTCGATCGCCCGGCACTGCGTTGTGGCGGACCCAATCCACGGCGGCGGCTCGATCGGCCACCACCTCCGCGCCGGCCGCTACGGCCATCTGGCGCGCGTGTGCGCCCTCGACCACGCACACCGCATCGAAAACTTCCCGCGCCCGCTGCCCGACCAGACGATGGGACTCTTCGGCTAGTGGACCGAGCTCGCGCATCTCGCCCAGCACCGCGAGCAGCCGGCCGCTTCGCGCCTTTTGGGCGGCAACATCGAAAGCGGCAAGCATCGACTCGGGGCTGGCGTTGTAGGCGTCGTCGATGAGCGTGTAGCCAGCCGGCGTGTCGATCTCCTCGAGGCGATGCTCGACGCGCACCTCGGCGAGAGCATCGGTGCCGATCTCGAGCGGAACGCCCGCGAAGTCGCCGGCGGCGAGGGCTGCCGCGGCGTTCAGCGCCTGGTGCTTGCCGTCGAGCAGCAGGCGGACGTCGATGCCGCGAATCGAAAAGCGTGAGCCGCCTTCGCCCAGCGGCTCGTACTTCTCCACGCGGTAATCGCCGGAGTGCTCTCCAAAGCTGGCTACGTGCGCCGAGGTCATCTGGGCAAGCAGCGGATAGAACTCGTTGTCGGCGTTCAGGACGGCAAGCCCCTTATCTGGCAGCGCCTCGACGAGCTCCCCTTTCCCTCGGGCGAGGTCCTCACGCGACTTGAAGAACTCGATATGGACAACACCGACGTTGGTCACGATTCCGATCACGGGTTTGGCGAGCGCCGCGAGCCGCGCGATGTCACCAGCGCGCTGCATGCCCATCTCGAGGACCAGCGCGGAGTGATGCGGCTCGAGGCTCAGGATGGTCAGGGGCACACCCGTCTCGGTGTTCAGGTTGCCTTGCGTCCGGAGCACGTTGAAGTGCCGCGAGAGGATCGCCGCCACCATCTCTTTGGTCGATGTCTTGCCGTTGCTGCCCGTGACGCCGACGACGAGCGGCTGGACGCGGCGCAGGGCGAGGGAGGCAAGGGCGAAGAGCGCGTTCCACGTGTCGGGCACGACCACCTCGACGATGCCGCTGGGGATTTCCCTCTTTCGCTCCACGACCACGGCGGCCGCTCCCCGCGCGATGGCGTCCGCGACGAACTGGTGGCCGTCCATCTCCGCGCCGCGAAGGGCGAAGAACAGGCCACCATGCTGCACCTCGCGCGAGTCGGTGTGGAAGCTGGAGAACGTCTCCCCGACCTGGGTGCCGCCGACCTCGCCTCCGCCCGTCGCCTCGAGGATCTCGAGGAGGCTGAGCCTCATGTATCTGCGGTCCGCAACATGCAGGAGCTCACGATCGGTATCAACAGTAAGTGGAGCGGAAGCCCGGATTCATTCCGGGCGTCCCCCCAGCGCGAGCTCCTGTAACTGATGCACGGTCTGTGGAATCCGAGAGGAGGCCCCCGGGGGAGATCCGCAGATCTCCCTCACGATCTTCAGTGCGGGTCCGGTGTTATATGCCAGTCGACGACGATTGTTTGGGCTATCTGCTTCCAGATCGGCTCAGCCGTCATGTAACCGTCATTCAAAGTCCAGTCACGCTCACTGCCGGGATAGTGAGGCTTGCGCACCACGACGAGCATCGTGAACTTCGGGTGCTGCGCCGGGAGGAAACCGACAAAGGACGTCCACACGTCCTGCGTGTACTTGCCGTTGACCGGGATCTGCGACGTGCCAGTCTTCCCAGCCTGGTCGAGCTCAAAGCCGCGAATCCTCGAAGTCCAGCCCGAACCCTTTTGCACGACCTGCTCCATCATCGCGGTCATCTTGGCCGCAGTCGCCGGGGTGATCACCTGGCGTTGGGACTGAAGGAGCAGCGGGTTGATCTGGGTGCCCATTCGCTCCACAAGGTGCGGCGGCGCGTATTTGCCTCCGTTCGCGACGACGTTGGTCGCTGCCAGCATCTGGACCATGTTCACGTCGATGCCCTGACCGAACGACGTGGTCGCGTACTGCGCGTCCTGCATCTGTGCCGCCGATGGCAGAGGTATGAAGCTCTCGCCCGCGACGTCGATGCCGCTCGGCTGCGTCAGGCCAAAAGCCTGGAGGTTTTTGTAATAGGCATCGTGGCCCACGGCGAGCATCGCCTTCATCGCTCCGACGTTCAGCGAGTGCTCGAGAACGTAGGTGTAGTCGATGTTGCCGTGGTTGCGGCGGTCCCAGTCGTAGATCCAGAAGCCGTCGACCTTGAGGTATCCGGGATCGTTGATGACCGTCGTCGGCGTGATCGCACCGGCGTTGAGCGCGCCTGACAGCGTCACGACCTTCATAACCGAGCCCGGCTCGTAGACATAGCTGAGGACGTTGTCCTTGAACAGCGCCGCGTCGGTGTGGTTGAAGTCGTTGGCGTTGTAGCTCGGGTAGTCGGCCCAGGCGACGATGCCGCCGGTTGCCGGATCCATGATCAGAACGCTGCCGCTCTCCGCCTTGTCTCGCTTCACGCCCTCGGCGAGCGCCTGCTCGGCGGCGTACTGCACGCTGGCGTCGACCGAGAGGACAAGGTCTGATCCGGGGACAGGGTCCTGGTGGGTGTGCGAGCCCAGCACGATCTCGCGGTTGGAGAGGTCTCGGTAGCTCGAGATGTATCCCGGCGTGCCCGCAAGGACCTTTTGATACTTCTCCTCGAGACCGTACCTGCCGGCGCCGTTCCAATCCACGAAGCCGAGGAGGTTGGCGGCGAGGGTGGTGCCGCTCGCTATCCCAGGGAGGTAGGAGCGCTGCGTCTCCTCCTGGAGGCCGACACCCGGCAGCTTGAGCGTCCTGAGTTTGTCGGCTTTGGCTTTGGGGAACCGCCGCGCGATGTAGGCGAACTTCGAGCTCGACTGCAGCGTCGTCATCACCTTGGCCTGGTCGACGCCGAGCACCCCGGCTAAGCCCGTGGCGACACGGTCACGGTCGGCGGCGACGATCTGGTCAGGTGACACAAAAGCCGAGTAGACGGTGGTATTGACTACGAGCTGCGTCAGGTTGCGGTCGAAGACCGCGCCGCGCATCGCCGGCAGCTGGACGAACTCGCGGTACTGGGCCTGCGCCTGCACCGTCAGACGGCCATGCTGCGCCACCTGCCAGTACGCAAGTCGCGACCACACCATGCCCGCGAGCACGATTGCGAGCGCGAGCATCGACAGGACGCGGAGGCGGGCCGAGCCAACGCGATCGACGGTTCCGGGGCGTCTCGCGGAGAGAGCCCTGGTGGACATCTAGTGTTTCGTCGCCGCCTGCACGTCGCGCGTGCCGCCGACGGTGTTCACGACGAGGGCCACAGCGCGGAGCCAGAGCGGCGTCGTGTCGGAGGCCGAGGCGCCGACCGGCGCCTCCAGGTCGACCGCGACCTCGGTGCCCTGCACGTAGCTCGACGGCACGACGCGCTGCATACCGCTCTGCGCGGCCTGCTGCTGAACCTGGGCGGGCGCGTGCAGCGTCACCTCTTGATAGCGGAGCTGGTCTTGCTCGGCGATGAGCTGCCGCTGCTGGTCCTGCAGCCTGGTGATGTCATAGGACGCCTGCGTGATCTGCGCCGCGATCGCAAGGTAGAAGAGGAGGACGATCACGACCGCCCCGACCGCCATGTAGGCATGGCCGAACATGTTCAGCCGCAGCCGTTCTGCCGCGACCGCTCCGGCCACATGGACAAAACCGCGCGTACGCCGTCGCCGCCGGGGCGGGTTGGCAACGTGTGATACCGCGCTGTTCGCGCCCAGGCGCCGTCGAGTGAGTATTCGGGTCGATGTCAAGACGTTTGCCTCATTGATTGGATTGACGTTTAGGAGACAGTCCCTCCAGCGCTTTGCTCCACCTCCCCATCGATGGGGTGGACGCTTTTTTTATTGCCTGGTGGCCGGAGGGGTTAGGCCGGCCACCAGGACTTGTGAAGTCAGACTCTTTCCGCGACCCGGAGGCGGGCGGACCGGGCGCGGGGGTTGGCGGCCACCTCCTGCTCGGAGGGCCGCGTCGGATGCCGGGTGATGATGCGGAGGGTGGCCCGGTGGCCGCAGGTGCAGACTGGCTGCTGGGGTGGGCAGATGCAGTCTTTGGACTCGACGTTGAAGAATGACTTGACCAAGCGGTCTTCCAGGGAGTGGAAGCTGATCGTCGCCATACGACCACCGGGTTTGAGTGTCGAAAGAGCTGCTCGCAATCCGGTTTCGATCTCTCCAAGCTCATCGTTGACGGCGATCCGCAAGCCCTGAAAGGTCCGCGTCGCCACATTGATGTCACGAGGCCATGCTCGGCGCGGAATGGCGGCCTCAACCGCCTGAGCCAGGTCGCGGGTGGTGCGGAGCGGGCGCCGCGCCACGATGAACTGTGCGATCCGGCGGGCCCAACGCTCCTCGCCGTACTGCCGTAGGATCCGCTCGATCTCGGCGACGTAGTATTCGTTGACGATCTTCGCCGCGGTGAGATTCGAGTCCGGGTCCATTCGCATGTCGAGCGGCCCGTCGGCGCGGAAGCTGAAGCCGCGCGTCGGGTCGTCGACCTGGGTGCTGGAGAGACCGAAGTCGAAGAGGATCAGGTCCGCTGGACTGAAACCGCGATTCGTCGCGATCTCGTCAAGCTGGGAAAAGGTTCCGTGAACCAGTACTGCCGCGTCGCCGAATGAAGCCAGCGACTCCTGCCCGGTCCGGACCGCCGCGGGATCGCGGTCGATCCCGAGCAGCCGACCGCCAGGTGTGATCCTCTCCAGGATTTGGCGGGCGTGGCCCGCCTGCCCGAGGGTGCAGTCGATCGCGACCGCCCCCGATCGGGGCTGGAGCAGCTCTATTACCTCTTGTGAAAGTGCTGGAACGTGCGGACTAATGTCCTGAGATCACCCTGTCAGCGAATTCTGTGAAACGCCCTTGCGCGTCGGCGCTGTAGCTGTCCCATCGGCCCTCGGGCCAGATTTCCACCCTCGAACCGGCCCCGATCACCACCGCTGTCGACGGAGTCTCGATCCCCGCCAGCCGGCGCTGCTCCGGGAGCAGGCTGATCCGTCCCTGGCCATCGGGCTCGAACGGATCCGAGAGCGGATAGAGCGTCCTCGACAAGGCGCGATGGTCCGGGCCTGGAAGCGGGCTGCGCAGCTCTTCGCCCAGCGCCGCCCAGAGGTCCGGCGGATAGATCGCCAACACCTGGTCCTGACCGACCGAGACGAAGCTGCCCTCGCGCAGCTGCTTGCGGAACGAGGCGGGGATCGCCAGCCGCCCTTTGTCGTCCACCCTCACCCGATGCGCTCCAGTGAACACTCATCGGGCCTCCCAATAGTTGAGGCGACGGCGCTCGGTGCGGGCGCAAAGGCTGCAGCCGCATCCGTGGAGCTCGAGGGGCAGACGGTTGCCGTGCTTGTCAAACCTATGGTTGAAACGCAGATCGCCGGCCTCATCGCGGCTGCGGGGAGAAGTGGCGTAGAGGAGGTGTATGGCGTGCCTTACTTGGACGTAGGGTGCGACGTATGGTCCAATGTCTGTCGGATTCACCACTTCTCCCCACTGATCACCGCGATTCGCCGCAGACCCTAGCAGCGCCGTGTAAGCCTGTCAATACCTTTACCACAAGATCTAGAAAGGCTAAACCGGCCATCGACAAGTCCTTTCCCCATATGTTGTGGGTGAGACAGTTGCGAGGCCTAAATACGGGGCTCGAACGTGATAGTCGCGAACATTAGTTTGGTAAACCCCCCACGACCGGCACGGATCTATCGCTTACTTCTCTTTACCCGCTGCGCTTGAGCAAGCCCAGCCTCTTGGCTCGCCTTTCCGCCCAGCTGAAGACCAGGATCCCGGCCGGGATCAAGGCCGCCCCCATGGCCAGCAGGATGCCCACGGTGGGGAGCTGGTCCCCCACTCCCGCGCCCTCGAGAAGGCTGCGCCGCATGCCGGACAGCGCATAGGTCAGCGGACTGGCCGCCCCGGCCACCTGCAGTGGCATCGGCAGCACGCTCAGCGGGTAGTACACACCCGACACCAGGAGCATGAAGCCCTGCACCGCGAACGACATCTGCTCGCCCTTCTGGGGCGAGAGCAGCGGCAGCACCGAGGTCAGGATCGCGAGTCCGATGAGCGGGACGATTGAGGCCGCGAGCACCAGGAGCGCGCCGGCTACGTTGGCGTGCGAGAAGTCGATGTTGAAGATCGCGACCGCGACCAGCAGCACGATAAACGTGCGCGCGAGGCCGTACCCGATCGCGAACAGGCAGATGCCCATCAGGTGGGTCATCCGACGCACAGGCGCCATGAATGTGTACTCGATGGTTCCCTCCCACCGCTCCCAGGCGATGGCGTATGCCGCTTCCATGAAGACCAGCGACAGGTAGCCCCAGAGCAGTGCTCCTACGAGCAGGTAGAGCTGCGCCTTGCGCAGGTCGAATGACTCGCCTCCGGCCCCGAGCGTGCCCAGCCCTGAGGCCAGAAAGCCGATCGAGAGCACGCTGACGACGCTGTAGAAGAGCCAGACGACCTCCCAGACCCAGTAGCGCTTGTACACGTAAAGCTGTCGCTCGGCGAAGCCGAGCAACGCGCCCATCTCAGAGTGCCGGACGGTCACCGTCACGGAGCCACCTCCTCCGGCTCCTCCGCCTCGAGGGTCTTACCGGTCAGGTGCATGAAGACGCCCTCGAGCGTGGCGCCGCCATGGATGCGGCACAGCTCGGCGGGCCTGCCGTCGGCCAGCACACGGCCGCCGTCCATCATCAACACTCGTTCGCAAAGGGCCTCCGCCTCGTTCATGTCGTGGGTGCAAACGAGCACGGTGATCTCGCGCTCCGCACGCAGCGTCTCGAGCACGGTTTGCACCTCCTTCTTCGACCGCGGGTCGAGTCCTGTCGTCGGCTCGTCCATGAGCAGGAGCGACGGCGCCGTCAGGAAGCTGCGGGCAATCGCGACCTTCTGCTGCTGACCGCGTGACAGCTGCTTCATCGGCTGGTCGATCACGTCCAACGGCAGGCCGAGAAGCTCGAGGATCTCGACCACGCGGCGCCGCGTGCCGCTGCCCGCGCTGCCGTAGAGACGTGCCGCGTAGACCATGTTCTCCCACGGGCTGAGCTCCTTGAAGAAGGCGGCCTCGACCGAGACCCGGTTGACGTGGCGGCGAACCTGAAGCGCCTCCTTGACGACGTCCCAACCGAACACCCGGGCTGTCCCGGTGTCAGGGGTGAGCAGCGTGCCAAGGATCCGGATCAGCGTCGACTTCCCACTCCCGTTCGGTCCCAGGATGCCGGTCACGCCTCCAGGCTGGACGATCAGGTCGAGTTCGTGGAGCGCCACCTTGTCCTTCCAATCGCGTCGCCACCACGGCGCGCCAGCCTCGCGCTCGCGGCGGCGAAACGCTTTGCTGACGCCCTGGATCTCGATCGCCGGAATGCTCATGGCTATCTCCTGAAATGAACCCCACGAGCACCGAGCTTGCGGCGTGAGCTCGCGGGGACCCCTGGACGTGAAGCGGACAAAAGAAAAGGACCGTGGCGGTGCCCAACAACCGCACGGTCCTTGCTTGAGTCTCTGGGTTCTAGGTTTCGGCTACCGGACCCGGCTCAATGGTGTGCGGATGGGCGCACTTCACCGATGACGGTGAAGCGTGTCTTGTTGATGCCGCCCATTAGCACACTCCGAAAAATCCGAAATGGACACACCCGAATGGGTGTGCAGACGCTTCCTAGACTAACCGGCTCGCCTCTGCCCGTCAATACCGAACCGCGATAGGACAAAAGCCATCACGAACGCCTCCTCGCGCCATGACTCGTAGCGACCCGACGGACCCATGTGGCCCGCGCCCATCTGCGTCTTCATGACGATGGCGCAGTCGCTCCGGTTCGCGGTCCGCAACCGCGCCACCCATTTCGCAGGCTCCCAGTAGGAAACGCGGGGATCGTTGAGCCCACCGGTGACAAGCAGCGCTGGGTAGCTTGCGGGACGCACGTTGTCGTACGGCGAGTAGCTCTTGATGTAGCTGTAGTACTCGGGCTGCGCGGGATTGCCCCACTCGTCGTATTCGTTCACGGTCAGTGGCAGCTTGTCGTCGAGCATCGTCGTCAGTGCGTCGACGAACGGGACCTGTGCGACCGCGCAGCCAAAAAGGTCGGGCCGCTCATTGAGCACGGCCCCGATGAGCAGTCCCCCCGCGCTCCGGCCGCGGATGGCCAGGCGTTCGGGAATCGTGTAACCATCGGCGACGAGCTGTAAGGCGCACGCGATGAAGTCATCAAAGGTGTTGCGCTTGCGGAGCAGCTTGCCGTTCTCGTACCACTCCCTCCCCATCTCGCCTCCGCCCCGCACATGCGCGATCGCGAACGCAAATCCGCGGTCGAGCAGGCTGAGGCGGGCGGGATCGAACATCGGGTCGTTTGAGTGCTCGTAAGCGCCGTAGCCGTAGAGCAAGAGCGGCGAGGCCTTCGTCCGCACGTGCTTGCGGTAGACGATCGAGATCGGCACGCGGACTCCGTCCGGAGCAACGGCCCACAGACGCTCGGTCAGGTAATCGTCGCGGTTGTAACCGCCGCGCACGGGCTGCTCTTTGACGATGGTCCGGTCGCGCGTCTCCATCTCGTAGTCGACTGCGGCCCACGGGGCCGTCAGCGATGTATAGAAGAACCGCATCACACTGCTGTCGTAGTTGGGGCTCGAGCCTGGAAAGGCGGTGTACGCAGCGTCAGGCTGGGCGACGATGTGCAGGTCGCCGGTCGTGCAGTTGAGCACTTCGAGACGCTCCAGGCCATCGGAGCGCTGGCCCAGAACCACGTGGCCCTTGTGGACGTCGGTGAAATTGAGCCGGACGCCCGCGCGCTCCGGCACGACGTCGGTCCACGATTCTCTGCCGGGACTTGCCGTCGGCGCAGCCATCAGCCTGAAGTTGGTGGCACCGTCGTTGGTGAGAATCAGAAAACGATCGTCCTGGTGATCTACCGAGTACTCGATGTCAGTGCGGCGCGGCTCGATGATCGCGGGTTCGGCTTCGGGTTCATCGCTCCGCAGGTAGTGATACTCGCTCGTCACCTGGCTGGCGGTGCTGATGAAGATATAGCGCTCGCTCTTCGAGAGCTCGATGCTGACCTCGAATCGCTCGTCATCCTCCTGAAACACGAGCACGTCCTCCTCGGTCGGCGCGCCGAGCGTGTGCCGCCAGACCTGGAACGGTCTCATGGCCTTGTCGGGCTTGACGTAGAAGAAGGTCTTGCTGTCGGCGGACCACGCGGCACCGTAGTAAACGCCTCCGACTACGTCATCGAGGTCCGCGGCACGCGCAAGGTCGCGAAATCTGAGCTCATGGAGCTCGGATCCGTCGACGTCTGACGCGTAGGCGATGAGGTTTTCATCAGGGCTCCGCTCCACGTAGCCGAGCTCGAAGTACGGGTGGCCCTTGGCAAGCTCGTTGGCGTCGAGGAGCACCTCTTCGGGCGTGTCCGGAAGTGCGCCTTGCGCGTGCCCGGCGTCCGACTCGCCCCGGCGCCGGCAGTAGATCTCGTAGTCGAGACCCTCCACCGTCCGCGTATAGCTCCACCAGCCCTTGAAGAGGGTCGGCGCGGAGGTGTCGGTCTCCTGGACCCGGCCGATGATCTCGCGGTAGAGCTTCTCTTCGAGCTCGGCGCCACCCGCCATGACGGCTTCCGCGTAAGCGTTCTCGGCTTCCAGGTACGCGATGACCTCTGGATTCTGTTTGTCGCGCAGCCAGTAGTACGGGTCGACGCGCCGATCGCCGTGCGCCTCGAGGACGTGGGGACGCTCGGCGGCTACCGGCGGCCGGGCGGGGGTGACTTTCACCCGCTCCACTCTAGAGACGGTCTACCCGGTGTCGCCTCGCTTGAACGCCTTTCGAATCAGACGCTTGACTTCAGGCCGCTCCAGGTCGCCGGGCGTACGCAAAGTCACAAACCTCGTGTCCTTGCCGCCGCCCTGCAGGAGCCCGCTGCCATCGTCCAGCCCTCGGCCGCGGTAGAAAAAGATCGTCGAGTGCCGCGCGAACGTACCGATGCCGACGACGTTCGACCCGTCGACCGCAAAGCGGACGATCTTCCACATCATGCGGTCAGAGCGTGGGGCTTCCATCTGGTAGGGGATCTCTTCCGCGTCAGGCGCGACTTGCTTCACCGCCTTGATCGCGGCCCGTACCGTCGGGCGCACGGCAGCGGGAATCTTCTTGACCTGGGCCGAAACCGTGATCATCTAGTCCGATGGTACCGTGCTGAAGCTCCCACCCCAGGTCGAAGCGTTCCTGCGGCAACCGAATGCGGCCGTCATCGCGTCGGTGCGGCCGGACGGATTTCCGATGACGGTGGCCACCTGGTACGACTGGGACGACGGTCGCGTCCTCGTCAATATGCACGCGAAGCGAGCGCGGCTTGAGTGGATGCGCCTGAACCCGAAGGTCAGCCTGACCATCTTCGACGGGGATTGGTATCGGCACGTCAGTCTGTACGGGAAGGTCGTCGCCATCGAAGAGGATGGTGACCTCGTCGACATCGACCGTCTCGCCGTGCGGTATACGGGAAAGCCGTTCCGGAACCGCAAGGCCCATCGGGTGAGCGCCTGGATCGATCCTATGGGCTGGCACGGGTGGGACCCGTCGGGCAACCTGAGCAGCCCGGGCGTTTCCGCAAGCTGATGAGGGGCGACATGTCGCCTGCCACGAGAAGACCAACCAAACGCCGCCGATGGCCGGCGCCCGGATCGGGAGGGGTTGGGCTTCTGGTGCTCGTCGGCTTGATGGTCCTGAAGCCCTTCTAGGCGGGCGTCCTTCCGCTCAGTTCAGCCGGTTCGATTCCAGCCGCTGAGCTGTTTTTCCGAGGGACTCACGCGATCGATCTCGATGGTGAAGATCTCGCGCGGCGTGCGGCGCTGGTAGTCGGTTCCAACGTATTTGCGCGACATACGATCGATGAACTCGAGGTTGTGGTCGGGCTGAATATCGACTACGTGGCCGCTGATGGAGACCCAGTGCCAGGGATTC
>VBFH01000067.1 GCA_005883575.1 Chloroflexota bacterium
GTGAACCAGTCACCCGAGAACGGCACGTGCATCGCGTTTTGCTCCCACGGGTCGTTCGTCCAGTAATCCGACGTGCCTTTCGTGCCCGTCAAAGTCACGAAGTGTGTGCCGCCCGCCGGCAGGTTCATGCCGACGATCACCGGATGCCCAGCCGCCAGGTGAGCGCGTATCCACGACGGATCCGGGTTGCGAACGATGAAGGTCTTGTGGCCAGGGATGTTCAGCGCCGAGTTGAACATCGCTCCGCGCCCGTCAAACCAGCTGGAGTGAGCGGCGATCGTCGCCGGCGACACGAACCGATAACCGAAATGCGAATAGACCATCGCGAGGTCTGATACCAGGCAGCCGATCTTCCAGACCGGGAACGTGTCGCCGACGTCGGCCGAGGCCCAGCGCACGTCGCGCTGGTTGAAGTAAGAACCCCAGCCGTCGCTGGTCGGTTGGCCCTCGAGGATCAGGCGCTCGGTGCTTCCACCGCCGCTGCCTGCGCCGGCGAGGCCGCGAGCTATATCCCACCCGGGCCAGGTCTGCGACGCGCGCACGGCCGGCGCGCTGCCCCACGCGTGCACGTCACCGTGGCGGTCCAAGACCCAGCCGCCGGGCGAATCGGACGTGGCTTTTGTCCAAGCGACGAGTGAGTCCGCCATGTCCTGACCCGGCCAGGAAGCGCTCGAGGTCACGGCCGGCGCGCCGCCGAACGGGTGGATGCCGCCCGAATAGTCGAGTGTGTAGCCCTGCACGAAAAGCCCATTTCTTCCCGCCGTGAGCACGATTCCGCGTGCGACGTCACCCTCGAAGCGCGCGTTCGCGACCACCGATCGCGCCCCGCCAAAAGGATGCACGTCGCCGAAACCATCGAGCGTGTAACCCATCACCGATAACGGCGTGCTGTTCGGCGTGATCACCAGGCCTCGCGCGGTGCCCTGGCCGGGCCACGTCGGATTGCCGCTGACTTGCGGGGCGCCCCCGAAGGGGTGGATCCCTCCGTCGGCATCGAGCAGGTATCCCGAAGGGGTAGCGCTGGACGACCACGGCGCCAGTACGATCTCGCGGGCTCCGATCCATTGCGGCCAATACACGCCGCTGTCCACAGCGGGCGCGCTGCCGACCGGGTGCAGCTTGCCCCAACCGTCCATCACGTAGCCGCCGGTGCCGTCGGGAAACAGGGCGAGGCCGTACGCGATGTCCTTCGTGGGCCACGTGGCGCTGGTCGACAGGGCGGGCGAGGCGCCCACGGGATGGAGGCCACCCCATCCGTCGAGCACATAGAGATGGTTCTGGTTGTCGACGGGCGATGGCATCCGGCCGAAGGCGCTGAGAATCAGGCTCGCGCCCTTGCCGGCGGGGAATGAGCGGCCGCCGGCCCACATATAAAGGAGGGATGTCGCGAGCAGGGCGAGGAGCGCGGAGCAGGCAATGAGTCCAAGGTTCCTTCCGCGGGGCCGCATCGCGGCCGGATCGTAGCTCATGGATCGGTTCCCGAAGGCCGTCATCGATGCGGCGGCGAAAGAGCGCGAGGTGACGCTGATCACGACCGGTCGCAAGTCCGGCAAGCGCCGGCCGGTCACGATCTGGATCGCGACCGACGGAGAGCGCGTGTACATCCGATCCGGCGAGGGCCTTGGGCGTGACTGGCCGCAGAATCTGTTGGCGCGTGGCGAGGCGATGCTCCGCCTGGGCGGCCAGACGATCAAGGTCAAGCCCCGTCTCGTCAGTGACGCCGACGAGGCCCGCGCCACATCGCACCTCGTGCGCGAGAAATATGGGAGCTATGTGAAGCCGTCGAAGCCAGGCGAACAGCTCACGAAAGGCGAGAAGGCCGTCTTCGAGCTGATCCCCGATGGTGACGGTCAATAGGGCCCCCGCGAGAGTTCACGGAGGCCCGCGGTCAGAAGGGGTGTTTTCTTCTAGGCGATACGCAGGCCGGTTACGCCGCCAGACCGCAGATGAACCTGATGACGGCTTCGATGCCTCGATGGTAGTTGTCGATCAACAGGTGCTCGTTCGGTGAGTGGATCGCGCAGTCTGCCTGCGCGATGCCGCTGATGACAAGCGGGGCGCCCAGCGCCTCCTGGAAGTCGAGCGCGACCGGAATCGACCCGCCCACACGGATCGGAGTCGTGTCCTTGCCAAACGCCGCTTTGTAGGCCACGCGCAGCGCTCGGGCAGCATCGTGATCCACGCTGCAGAGCACCGGAGGCGCCGCGCCTATGACCTCGACTGAGATCTCCACCCCCGGCGTGCTCAGAGAGCGCGCGTGCTTCTCGAACGCCGCCAGGATCGACTTCCAGTCCTGATCCGGCACCAGCCGCATGCTCACCTTGGCCGAAGCCTCCGCGGGTATGACGGTCTTCGCGCCCTTGCCTGTGAACCCACCGATGAAGCCGTTGGCGTCGAGCGTCGGACGGCTGCCGGTCCGCGCGAGCGCCAGCTGGCCGTCCTCGCCCTCCAGCGCTTTCGCGCCGGTGATCTGGAGCACATCCTGGATGTACCTCGCGTCCTTCTTTCTCCACTCCACCAGCTCTTCTGCGCTCGGCTCGCGCACCACGTCGTAGAAGCCGGGAATCGTCACGTGGCCGTGCCGGTCCTTGAGCTCGCCGACCACGCGCGCAAGTGTGTTGACGGGGTTGGGCGCGACGCCTCCGAACGTCCCCGAATGCAGATCCACCGCCGGCCCCTTAGCGCGCAGCTCCGTGTACAGAATTCCGCGCAAGGCGGTGGCGAGGGTCGGGTGTCCTTCCTCGTCCATGCCGCTGTCCCAGATCAGGACGGCGTCGCTCTTGAGTCCGGAGCCTCGCTCACGAAGGAATTGAGGCAGCGACGGCCCGGTGATCTCCTCTTCGCCCTCGATCAGGAAGCGCAGGTTGATGGGTGGGCCGCCCGACGCGAAGAGGTGCTCGACGGCCTTGACGGTCGCGAGGTGGTTGCCTTTGTTGTCAGCGGCGCCGCGGGCATAGACGTGGCCGCCGCGGATCGCCGGCTCGAACGGTGGCGACTTCCATTCCTCCACCGGGTCTACGGGCTGGACGTCGTAGTGGCCATAGATGGTCAGATACGGTTGGCCCGGGCGCCCGTTCCACTCGGCGGAGACCACCGGGAGCCCGCCTTCCCGAACATCGACGATCTCCGTCTTCATATCCATCGCCGAGAAGCGATCTCGCAGCCAGCGCGCGTTGCGCAGGCAATCTTCGCGTCGCTCGGGCAGCGTGCTGATGGACGGGATGCGCAGCTCTTCGATCAGGTCAGTGAGGTCGGCTTTGCGGCGGGAGCGGGCTAGCGAGATCGCCGCATCGTTGAGCGACTGCGTCGTCGCCATCGTCAGCACCGACCTCGCGAGCGCTGGATCTGCGCCGCGTGGTCGTGCGCGTGAGCCGCGTAGATCTTGAGCCAGTCTTCGGTCCCGTAGCGGCCGCTCTCTGTGTGTGTGCCGACGATCTTCCAGTCGGTATCCGTCATGCGGTCCAGCAGTTGGGAGCACGTTTCGCGCGCCCAACGCATCGCCTCCAGTGAAGGTTCGATGGGACGGTCGGCGGTGAGCCTCTCGGCGAATGCCTTCTCGTCGTACCCATAGACCACGGGTTCGCTTTCCGCAAGCAGGCGGCGGATCCGGATCGCGGACATCATCTCGCTGTCGCCCAGGTGATGGGCAATCTGACGAGGTGTCCACTCGCCGGTTGCCGACTGGTCGAGCTCTTCCTCGGTGACACCGTCTAGCGCCTCTTTCACCACGCGATAGCCATCGCGATATCGCCGGATCAGGTCTGCCCGCTCCTCAGCCGTCATGGCCATCCCTCCCATGCTCCGTTTGGAGCCGCCGACAGGAATCGAGCCCGTAACCCGCTGTTTACAAAGGGGCGGCTCTCGATCGCTTGGACTTAAAGTCTCGCAGGTCGGAGCAGGTCGTTTCAGGTTCCACCGGGCTGCGGATGTCAAGCGATAGGTTGCGTCTTGGGTTGCACAGAAGCACCAAGTAGTAGCTCATGCGTCTGGAGCGTCAATCCAGTCCAGCGTGTCAGGTGGGTGGTCGTCGCAGCACTTGTGGACCAGCTGCTAGTGATGACCGACGACGACCTCGCGAAAGACATCCGAGATTCAGTGTTGTAGGCGCTGGCGAAATTTCGCCAGAGGCGATCACGAATCCCGTTTGGCCGAAATCGGGTTGGGTTGCCATTAGGGCTCGTGATGCTTGACAGACCGCGAGTGCAGTGGGACAGTGGCCATGACTCACAAGAGGTCCAGGACCACGTCGCCGTTCCAGGTCCAGTTTGGAGGTGGCGGATGAAACGATTCCTGCGAGCCATCGCCCTGCTGACGTCGATCGGCATCTGGTTGCTGTCGGGAACCAGCGTCGCCGCATCCCCGCCTCCAAGAATCTCGTGGAACAGCTGCTATCCACAATTCGGACCATTCGAATGCGGGATGCTGCAGGTGCCCCTCGACTACAGACAGCCGAATGGGGGTGTTATTCAGCTCGCCCTGGTTCGGCTGCCGGCCACCGATACTCAGCATCGAATCGGATCGCTCTTGCTCAATCCTGGGGGGCCGGGTGCTCCGGGCGTCGACTTCGCGTTGTTCGCCGCACCATTTCTGTTCAGCAGCGAAGTCCGGGCGCGATTCGACATTGTGGGTTTCGATCCGCGCGGGACCAATCGAAGCACCGCGCTGAGATGCTTCGGAACTCCAAAACAGTGGGGCCCTTACTTCACTCCGTTCGCCTTCCCCACGACGCCGCAAGAGGAGCAACAGTGGATCGCCGCTGATCGATACCTGGACCGATCCTGCGCGCAGCGCGGCGGGGCAATCGGGAGTCACATGGCGACCGCCGATGTCGCCCGTGACATGGATGTGATTCGACAAGCGGTCGGTGACTCCCGGCTGACCTATGCGGGATATTCGTATGGGACGTTCCTCGGAGTCACTTACGCAAATCTGTTTCCCGACAGGGTGCGCGCCGTGATCGTTGATGGTGTTCTGGACCCCATCGCGTGGACCACGGGACGGGGCAAGGAAGCCGCCACGCTGCCGTTCTCCACCCGACTGCACAGCGACATCGGGGCCCAGGCCACATTGAATGAGTTCTTCCGGCTCTGCGATGCGGGAGGTTCAGCCTGCGCCTTTGCGCCCAACTCCTCGAGCCGGTTTGCCGCACTGGCGAACAAGCTCAAGCAGCACCCGATCCCGCTGGTCTTGCCCGATGGCACCACCCTTGACCTGAACTACTCGGTGTTCATCGCGATCACGCTCGGCGCGATGTACAGCTCGTTGGGCTGGGAGTCTTTCGCGCAGGTGCTCGCCCTGATCGAATCCCAGGCCGACCCGACGACGCTCGGCAAGGCGGTTGACGAGTTCTTGTTTCAGATGGCCTACATCAACAAGCGTGGTTTCCCGCACTACCAAAACCTGGTAGAAGGATTTCCGGGCGTTGCCTGCTCCGACTCTGTGAATCCGCCGTCCTATTCGGCGTGGGGACCGGCCGGCGCTGCGGCGGATGCGGCCTACGGGTACTTCGGCCGCATCTGGACGTGGGTGTCATCCATATGCGCGGAATGGCCGTTCACCGACACCGCGCGTTACATGGGACCGTTCACCGCCCGCACCGCCAATCCAGTGCTGGTGATTGGGACCACGTTCGACCCGGCGACGCGGTATGAAGGCGCTCAGATCGTCGCCGGGCTGCTGCCGAACTCCCGGCTGCTGACCCTGCACGGCTGGGGTCACACGTCGCTGCTTCGGTCGGAGTGTGTCGACCAGCTCGCCAGCGTCTACCTGCTCACGAGAGCTGTTCCAACTGCCGGGACAGTGTGCGAGCAGGACCACGTTCCGTTCACGACCCCATAGCGAGTGTTGGGAGTAGTCAGCCGGTCAGGGCGAGGGCTTGACCGGCTGAAGCCTTTGGCTGGGGAGGAGGGATTCGAACCTTCAACCTTCTGATCCAGCGTTACAGCCACTACTCCCTGCCCAAAGTAGCCCGGCGGACCCCGCCGAAAACTAGCGAGTTCCCCCACAGCCGCCGAACGAATCCAGGGACGAACCGGGCTGACTAAGTTGATTGCGAGCGTTCTAAAGGCGAAAGGTCTGTGCCGTTGGCGGGGGGAGTTCTTGAGGCTCAACTGGCTTCCATGCCGCTCCGTCCCAGAGCCACTTACCGTCGGGCGAAATGAGGCCAGGAGGCGCGGCCGGCGGAGGCACTTCTCGCGCCGTTGGTTGCTTCGTCCGGTGCGTGTGGCTGAATCGCAACGTTGATGATGGCCACCATCATCTCGGGCGCGCTTGTCGAATACGGGCGTGTGGCTATGTCGCTACCGCGACGTACGGCGACGGCAAGGCCGTCGCTGAAACCGTCAGATTCTCAACTTTGGTGTAGAGGTTTTCCTGGGCGGTCGTCCTCCCACTGAAGACCAGGCGGGTCGACGTGACAGACAAGACGCCATAGTCCTTCTCGACGAGTTTCGTACCCACCTGAAGCATTTGGCTTCTTGTGCCCGATTCGAAACCGAACACCTTTTGCGACTCGAAAACTGAACCCGGTTCACTCATATCTGTTCTGAGACGCAATTTCAACGCCAAGGTTGCGCAGGTCTACGGCGAGGCCTATCAGCGCGGCGAACCACCGACAAAGCAGTCAGTCAGGCACGCAGTGAATTGGGCTTCATCCTGTCTTCTTCGGCGGCAGCCAAGGCAGTGCGCAGGGCGCGAACTCTTGGCTTCCTCGGGCCAACTGAGAAGGGCAAGGCTGGCGGCGCCATCAGGCCAAGGAGGGAAACCGAGCATGAGGAAAGCAGCTAACGGCGAAGGGCTCAGTCAGCTCCAATAGGCGACCGGATGGCCGCTGGGAGGCTCGCTACACCGCCGCGGTTTGCTGGCGGTCCGCAATTCGCTTGTCCACCTCAAAGGCGCCTGGATTCAAGTCGCGCGAGGGACCATCGCCGCTAGCGTTTGCCGACTATCTTCACCGTCGCGGTCGCACAGTCATTGGCCGGATTCGGGTCATTGATGGCGTCCGCAGAACTGACGCATGCCGTGGCGCTTGCGCTCTTGGCACCTGCGCTCACGATTTCGGCAACCACCTTCGTTGTGACTGTTTGACCTACAGCGATGTCGGCGTATTCGCACGACGGCGTGTCGGCGCTGATCCCAAAATCGCAGATTTCATCCACCGGCTGCATGCCTTCCAGATCGGTGTACGAGACGTAAAGAGACAAGGCAGAGTCGGGGCCGTTGTTCGTTGCAACGATCGTAAAGGTGACTTGTTGCCCGACGTGCGCATGCTTGACGTCCGCCTTGTTCGAAATGATCGCCAGGTCCACGTTCGGAACGACCTCTGCTGACGCTTGCATAGGCAGGAGACCGAGGAGCGCAGTGCCAAGCAGAAACAGCTTAGAAGTGGCCTGCATCATTTCAAACTCCCCCCAAACGTGGCCTCCACAAGCGCGCCACGTAGGCGCTTGTTCAGGAAGTTCTGCGAGCTATCTACGTGCTCAACTGGCATACCATCGCCTGACCTTATCCGCAATGAGACATTTGTCCTTGGCGTGTATGCAGAAGAACCAAATTTGTCCCTGGCCAAATCCCTACTCCGTGGCCCAAGGGTCGCCAGAACCGCTTTGTACCTTTGCGCAGTCACGCTCATCTCCCTCAGGGCCGGGGGGTGTCGCGTAGGTACCGAAGTAGCTGTAGCGGATCAGCCGAAGGTCTGTCGCGCAGGAGCCGAAGGCGTTTTGTCGCCTAGGAGGCCAACTTGCGCACCGAACCGGAGCCGCTGTGCTGGCCCGGTTGATCCTTGACGTCGGCGTCCCGGTTGATGCTTGACTCTCCCATGAAATCTATCGCCTTGGCGCGGTGCCGTCGGCATGCAGTTTGCGGACGTCGCCGGTGCTCGTTCTCACGACCGTCTTGAGCAGTTGGTTGCCGACCCAGAACTGAAGCACGCCGTCCGTCACCAACACGTCGCAGGCGCTGCCGCCATAGTGCTTGCCAACGCTGACCTGCTGATAACCGACGCTCACGATTCCGTTGCTGGCCACCCGCCGGCAGACCCACTGCTCGCCGTTTCGCTCCGGATGTCTCAGCTGATGCCGGACTTCTCCGTCGCCCGAGCGGAACCGGCTCTCAGGCGTGACGTCGCCCAGTGCCTGATGTGGTCGCTCCGTGTTGTAGTAGGTCACCCACTCATCGAGCGCCTCCTGTGCCGTCTTCAGATTCCGGAACACCTGCCTGGTGTTGAACTCGATTCGGAGGGTGCGGTGGAAGCGCTCGATCTTGCCGGTGGTGGTCGGCGAGGCAGGCTGGGTGAGGATGTGGTCGACGCCATTCTCCCGGCAGATGCGGTCGAACTGCACCTCGACCGGCGGCTGAGCGTATCGGCCAGTGAAGACCTTTCCGTTGTCGGTCAGGACCTGCTGCGGGACTCCATAGCTCCGGAGCGCTGAAGTGAAGCCATCGCAGACTGACTGGGTTCGCTCCCTGGCCATCAGGCGCGCCGAGACGCAGTACCTGGAATGGTCGTCGACGCCAGTCAAGGCCTTAGCCGACGTGCCGTCGGCCAACAAGAAGCCGTGCACAACATCCAGTTGCCACAGCTCCATCGGGGCGCCGCGCTCCCAGCGCTTCCATTTCTCACTCCGCCGCTGCCTCGGCAAGGGGTCGATGACCCCGGCTCGAACCAGGGAGCGGTAGATAGCTGACTTGGACGGCGCCGGCTGTTCGCCCTTGCGCCTCAGTTCCAATGCCAGACGCCGCGCTCCCCAGTAGGGCTTGGCTCGGCGCATCTCGAGCAGCTCCACCTCGACTGCTGCGGCCATCTGGTGAGGGCAATGCGCCGGCCGATGCGAAAGATTCGCCAGGCCCTCCAGTCCGTCCGCTTCGTAGCGCGCCAGCCACGCGTGCATCGTTTGCCTGCTGACATCCCAGTCGCGCGCTACCTGGGTAATCGTGCGCCCTTCCGAAATCA
>VBFH01000080.1 GCA_005883575.1 Chloroflexota bacterium
CGGTGCCGCGGACCGACTGGCTCCCGCCGGAGATCGAGCGGGACGGCAAGGGGTTCATCAGAACCGGTCCATCGCTGGCGCAGTCCCCGCACTGGACCGGCAAGCGACAACCGTTTCTGCTCGAGACCAGCCGCGCCGGCGTGTTCGCGGCCGGCGACGTGCGATCCGACTCGGTCAAACGCGTCGCTTCCGCGGTCGGCGAGGGCGCGATGGCGATCCAGTTCGTACATGAGTACCTCAAGGAGATGTGAGAAAGGCGAATCCGCGACATGAAGCCGAGCGCCGCCGGCAGCCGCCCCATCGTCCGCTCCATTGAGCCAGGGGAGAACTGGCGATGGCGTTACGTGGAGGAGCAGTTAATGGAATAGACCTGAGATGAGATTCCTTGTCTATGGGGCCAGTGTGTCAGGCTGGTGTGGTTTCTCATCGGCTTCGCACTCGTGATCGGCTAACCATGTACATGCACCGCACCTTCTGGGGGAAGGTCTCTATCACGGAGCAGCCGGCTGTTGGCATGACTTATAAGTAAGAAGAGCACCATGACGGAATCTCTGCCGTAATGCATGTGAAAGTTGAGTATCCATGACGTCCCTCATCGCGTGTCACGAATGTGACCTGCTCAACCGCGAAACGGTCATCCCGCCAGGCGGCAAGGCCTGCTGCCGCCGATGCGGCGCCCTGCTCTATCGGCGTACCCGAAACAGCCTCGACCGGACGCTCGCGTTCACGCTCGGGGCCGCCGTGCTGATGGTCGTGGCCAACCTGTTCCCGATCGTCGAACTGGATGCGCAGGGCCACCGGACCTCCACGACCCTATTCGGGTCGGTGCGCACGCTCTATGACGATGAGATGCGGAGCGTCGCGACGCTCGTGTTTGCCACGACAATCTTGATGCCCGCGCTCGAGACCGGCGCGATGATTTACATGCTGCTGCCGCTCAAGCTTGGGTGGGTCCCGAAGCGACTCCCGGCCATGTTCCGTCTGGTTCAGACGGCGCGGCCATGGAGCATGGTCGAGGTGTTCATGCTCGGAACGCTGGTGTCGCTGGCCAAGCTCGAGCATCTTGCCCATGTCGTGCCGGGGATCGCGCTATGGTCCTTTGGCGCGCTGATGGCATTGATGGCGGCCGCCGCGGCATCTTTCGACGCCCATGAACTCTGGGCGCGCGTCGAGGCGACCGGACGACGAGCGCCTCGATTCAGCATGGCCGCTTCGAACGGGGAGGCGGCACGATGACCACGATGACGGCCGCGGAAGCGGGATTGCTCCCATGCCATGCCTGCCATCTGCTCCACAGGCCGTCCCAGGTGGCGCACGGCCTCGTGTGTGTCCGGTGCAGCGCAACCTTGCACCTGCGCAAGCCGGACAGCATTACCCGCGTCTGGGCGTTCCTCATCGCGGCCTACATCCTCTATGTGCCGGCGAATGTTCTGCCCGTCATGGAGACCGGCTCGCTGTTCGGCTCGCAGACGGACACGATCATGAGCGGCGTCGTCTACCTGTGGACATCGGGTTCTTGGCCGCTTGCTGTGATCGTGTTCGTCGCCAGCATTCTCGTGCCAGGCGCGAAGTTGATCGCCCTGACGGTACTCCTTATCTCCGTGCAGCGCAGCTCCACCTGGCGACCGCATGATCGCGGCCGCCTCTACCGGATCGTGGAGTTGGTTGGGCGCTGGTCTATGCTAGACATCTACGTGGCCGCGATTCTCACCGCGCTCGTCCAGTTCAAATCGCTGGCGACGATCAGGGCGGGCCCAGGCGCGATCGCCTTCGGCGCGGTGGTGGTGCTCACGATGTTTGCGGCGGAGGCGTTCGACCCGCGCCTTATTTGGGATCCGGTGAGGAGGCACCATGCTGCGCACACCGATTGACCCCGGCATCTCGGACATTCCTGAAGCCGCTGTTGAGCAGAAGCGAGGCTGGACGGTCTCGCTCGTGTGGCTGATCCCGGCCGTGGCCGTGGTGATCGGCGGGTGGCTCGCGGTAAAAGCGATCCAGGACCGTGGGCCGACGATCACCATCACTTTCAAGACAGCCGAAGGGCTCGAGGCAGACAAGACCAAGATCAAGTACAAGAACGTTGATGTCGGGGTGGTGAAGCAGATCGCGATAAGCGCCGACCGCACAAGGGTCGTGGTCACGGCTGAGTTGGTGAAGCAGGCCGCGCCCTACCTCGTCGAGGATACCCGTTTCTGGGTCGTCTCCGCCCACATCGCCGCCGGCGGAGTCTCAGGACTCGGCACACTGTTCTCGGGGGCCTATATCGGCGTGGATATCGGCAAGTCCTCGAAGCGCCAGCAGCAGTTCACGGGCCTCGAGGTCGCGCCGGTCGTCGGCGCGGACCTGCCGGGTCGCCAGTTCGTTCTGCGAGGCCCGGAGCTCGGATCGCTCGAAATCGGCTCGCCGGTGTATTTCCGGCGAGTGCAGGTCGGCAGAGTGTTGGCTCATGAACTTGAGCGAGACGGGACGGCCGTGACGGTGAAAATCTTCGTGGACGCCCCGTATGACCAGTACGTGAATCCGAACACGCGTTTCTGGAACGCGAGCGGGATCGATGTCATCGCCGACGCAACCGGGGTAAAGATCCACACCCAGTCAGTGGTAGCGCTCCTGCTCGGTGGCATTGCGTTCGAGACGCCGGCCGACTCGTCGGTCGTCCAGCCGGCGGATGAACAGCATGTGTTTCCACTGTTTCCCGACCACAGCCAAGCCATGAAACGACCAGATGTCGAGGTCGTTCCTTTCACGATGTATTTCTCGGAAACCTTGCGCGGATTATCGGTGGGTGCAGCCGTGGACTACAGTGGGGTTCCCATCGGGGAGGTCAAATCGATCGGGGCCGAGTTCGACCCAGCAACCACGGCCATCCGCATACCGGTCGAGGTCGCCCTCTATCCGGAGCGGCTGCGATCCATGAGCCGGGAAACCGTCGCGAAGCCCACCCCGGCCGAACGGAAAGCGCGCCTCGACGGGTTGGTCGAAGCCGGTCTTCGTGCGCAGCTCAGGACAGGAAGCCTGCTGACCAATCAGTTATACGTGGCGTTAGACTTTTTCCCGAATGCGCCGAAGGCCAAAATAGATTGGACCAAGACGCCGCCGGAGCTGCCCACCGTCCATGGCGGCTTGCAAGAGTTGCAAGCGACGCTCGGGAACATTGCCGTGAAGATTGAGAAGTTGCCGCTCGATCAGGTTGCAATGGATCTTCGACAGGCGCTCCAGTCGCTCAACCGCACATTGCAGAGCGCGGACGTGCTGGTGAAACGACTGGACACGGAGGTCGCCCCCGCGGCACGCGAGGCCTTGGAGGAATCGCGACGGACGCTCAAGACGACTGAGCGCACACTCAACACGGATGGGCCGCTGCAGCAGGATCTACGCGGCGCTCTTCGTGAGCTGACCCGAGCGGCACAAAGCCTCCGAGTCCTCGGGGACTATCTCGCGAGCCACCCCGAAGCGGTTCTTCTCGGCAAAAAGAGAGAGTGAGTCGCATGTGCCTCCGCATCCACGAGCTTATCCTGCTGACGATCATATTTGCAGGCTGCGGCTCACCCAAGGAGTACCTGTATACACTGAGCTCGAGCCCGGCGTCCGACAGCCCCGGAACCTTACCAACCAACGCGCTGGCCTCCATTGTGGTCGGACCGGTCACTCTCCCTGAAGTCGTAGATCGTCCGCAGATCGTCGTGCGCGTGGGACCCAATCAGGTCGCCCTTGCAGAGCAGCACCGCTGGGCTGCCTCTCTTAAGAGTGAGATTCCCCGCGTCATCGCCGAGAACCTTGCGCAGTTGCTTGGCAGCGGGCTCGTCTCGTCCTACGAACAGGAGGTCGGCGCGCGTGCCGACATTCAGGTGCTTCTGGATGTGAAACGCTTCGACGCCACAGTAGGCGAGGCCGCCACGATCGAATCGTTTTGGACGATTCGTTGGGCTTCCGGCCAGCCGACCACAGGCCGCTCGGTGGTGCGAGAGCCGATTGGCGGCGACGGCTATGATGGCCTCGTCACCGCGCACAGCCGGGCGCTCGCTGCACTGAGTCGCCAGATTGCCGAAGCGATTCGTTCAGGCAACGCGACCGGACGTTGACCGGGGCGCCCTTCTCCGTTGCCGTTTCAAACGCTTTTTCTGCTCACTGAGGTTTGGGAGAAAGGAGAATTGCAATGATCCGACTCACGATCCTGTCTGTCGCGATCGGCTGCCTCCTGTTGAGTCTGCCGACCTCGGCGTGGTGTAAGGAAACGAAAGCCGCCGCCCCAGTCCTGACCCTGGAGCAGGCGGTGGATCTGGCCATGCAGAACAATCGTCCCCTGAAGACCGCAACACTGGAAGTGGAAAAAGCCGAGGACACAACCGATGCCGCGCGCACAAGGCGTTTTCCTGCGCTCAACCTCTTCGGCGTCTCGGGCCAACTACTCTCGCCGTTAAAGTTCGAGTTCAATCAGGGCGTCTTCGGCACCTTTCCCGGCATCGGGCCGGTGCCCGGCGCCAATACCGAGATCAAAGAACCTCTGCGCTGGTCCACGTTCGTGTTGGCCACTGCCACCCAACCGCTGACGCCGCTCTTGCGGATCAACGAGGGGATTCGGCTCAACGAGGTGACGCAGCAAGTTGTTCAGGAACAACGGCGGGAACAGCGCCATGCGGTCGTCAACCAGGTGAAGCGTGCCTATTTCCAGGCGCTGCAAACCCAGAGCGCGCTGGAAGCGACGGACGAAGCGATCCGATTCCTTCAAGAGCTGGATCGAGTCGTTCAGGAGCAGGTGACGCAGCGCAAGGCCCTCCGCGCGGACAGCCTGGAAGTCCAAACACGGCTCGCGGAGGCTACGCACCGCGGCGTGACATTGGAAAGTGATCTGGCCTCACACAAGGAACGGCTCAACGATCTTCTTGGACGGGATGTTCAGAGTGAGTTCAGCCTGGCGCCTGTGTCAAGCACTCCAGGAACCCACATCGATCCTGAGACGGCGGTGACTCAAGCGCTGGAGCGGCGGCCGTCGCTGAAGGCCGCGCGGTTGCACGTGCAGCAGGCGGAACACGACAAGCGCATCAAGGCGCTCCACTATGTTCCCGATTTATCCGTGATCGTTGCCCATGCACAGGCGGTCAATATTGGTCAGGTGCTTCCTACTCAGATCTCGGTGGCCGGTTTTCTCCTCAGTTGGGAAGTCTTCGACTGGGGTCGAAAGCAGCGTGAGCTGGCTGAGAAACGCCGTTCTGTTGATCAAACGCAGCTCGGAGTGCTGGAAGCGGAGGCCCAGGTTGCGGTTGAGGTGAGACATCTGCTACGTAACGTGGAAGACGCGCAGAGTCTCTTGCCTGTGAAGCAGTTGGCCCAGGAGGCGGCGCAAGAGAAGTTGCGCGTGACCATGAACCGCTACACTCAGAAGGCCGCATTGTTGCAGGATGTCCTCCAGGCGCAGTCGGCGCTGGCCGACGCCAAACACCAATACCAGCAAGCAATCCTTGGCGTAACGACGTCGCAGGCCGACTTTGAAAAGGCCATTGGTGAGGAATGAAGATCGTGCCTGACGCACCTGTAGCTGACAAGCCGGCTACGCCTGCAGCCGACAAGGCGCCATTGTCTGCACAGCCACAGACAAGTGATCGCCCACGTGCCGGAAGCCGCCTCCTGGCCGAGCTGCGCGCCATTGGCATTACCCTCGCGGTCCTGCTGCTGGCTGCGGGGATCGTGTTCTTCATAACGACCCGATGGAACTCGTGGGTCGGCGACCGATCCCTCCAGACGACGGATGATGCGTCTTTGCGGGCTGACGTCACGCCGCTCAGCACCAAGATTTCCGGAATTGTGTCACAGGTAGCGGTGGAGGACTACCAGCGGGTGAAGGCCGGAGATCTCCTCGTGCAGATCAAAGACGACGACTTTCGCGCGCAAGTCGAGCAGGCCGAGGCCGGTGTACACGCGGCACAGGCCGCGTTGGACAACAATCATCGACAAAAAGAACTACAATTCAGCAAGATCGCGCAGGCTCAGGCCAACGTCAAGGCGACGGGAGCCGACGTCGAGCGCACCAGGCTCGAACGAGTCCGCGAAGAGGAGCTGGAGAAAACGGGGTCGAGCACGCACCAAAAGCTCGAGCAAGCGGTGGCGGATGAAGAACGCTTTCGGGCAACGCTGAACAGCCACCAGGCCGAGCTGGAGACGCAGCGCAGGCAGGTGGCGGTGTTGGATGCTCAAGAGATACAACTCAAGGCGGATATGAGCGCAAGGGAGGCGGCAGTCAAGCTGGCTCGGATCAACCTCGACTACACGCGGATCGTGGCGCCGACCGATGGCGTGGTGGGAGAACGAAAGGTTCGGGCAGGCCAGCTGGTGAGTCCAGGTTCTCAGGTCATCTCCTTGGTGGGTCAGACTGTCTGGGTCGTCGCGAACTATAAGGAGACGCAACTGAGGAACGTCCGTGCAGGCGACAGGGCGGAGGTGACGGTGGATGGCCTTCCCGGTGTAGTCTTCAACGGTCACGTCGAGACGATTTCCCCCGCCAGTGGATCGGAGTTCACCCTGCTCCCCCCCGATAACGCCACCGGCAACTTCACCAAGATCACGCAGCGAATCCCGGTCAAGATCGTGCTCGATCCCAAACAGGCTCTGACCGACCGCCTTCGGCCCGGGATGTCGGCCATCGCGACCGTCAAGACGAAGCCATGACCCCGAGTACCACCACCGTTCCATCGTGGTCACTTGTTCGATCGAGATTCGCGATCACGCCGAATGTCTACATCGGGACCCTCGGCGTGTTCCTCGGTGGCGGTATCGCAACCTTGAGCGCGCGCCTGGTCAGCGTCGGACTTCCCGACCTGCGGGGGGCGCTTGGCTTCGGTGTCGATGAAGCCGCCTGGATACCGACCGCCTATGACATGGCCCTCATGTTTATGGGCCCCTTCTCGGTCTACCTCGGCGGACTCTTGGGAGTCCGGCGGGTGCTGCTCTGGTCGGCCACCGTGTTTGTTCTCGTCTCCATCCTGCTGCCGTTTTCTCCGACCCTAGGCGTGATGCTTGTTCTGCAGGCAATCAGTGGTCTGTCGTCCGGCACCTTCTATCCGCTGACGCTGAGCTACGCGCTCCGCAGTCTGCCCCTGCGCTATGCGATCTACGGGATCGGCGTCTATTCCATGGACATCATCGGTGCGCTCAATATCGGGACGCCTCTGCAGGCCTGGTACACGGAGCATTGGTCCTGGCGCTGGATCTTCTGGCACAGCGCGGCCGTGACGCCGCTCATGATGCTTTGCATTTACCGTGCGATCCCGCACCCGCCGCCGCGCCCAGGCCCGAGGCCTGCCTTGAGTTGGAGAGGTTTCCTCTATGCCAGTCTCGGCCTGAGTCTAATCTACGGTGCACTCGAGCAGGGCGAGCGGCTCGACTGGCTCAATTCCGGCGTCATCGTCTCGATGCTGGCAGCCGGAGTATTCCTGCTCCTTGCTGCTGTCATCCGGCGATGGATGTCTCCGAACCCGATGGTGAATCTTCCGTTCCTGGCATACCGGAACACCCTGCTCCTCGGGGCGGGCTTGTTCTCGTTTCGTTTCGTGCTGCTCGCCGTTTCGTTCCTGATTCCGGCATACCTTGGGGCGATCCAGAACTACCGCCCGCTGCAGACCGGGACTGTGCTCCTGTGGGTGCTACTGCCTCAGTTTGTCATGGGCTTGCTCGCAGCCCAGCTCATGCGATGGATCGACGGGCGCCTGATCTTCGCGCTTGGCTTTGCGACCGTTGCGGCTGCGTGTCTCATGAACGCGCAGTTGACCAGCGCCTGGGCGGGGGAGAACTTCTGGCGACCGCAGCTCGTGATGGCTGTCGGCTTGTCATTTACCTTCGTCGGGCTGGTCGGGCTGATCGCGCAGCAGGCGCTCGATACAGGCGCGATCTCCAGGCCGTTCGACATCCTGACCTATTCGGCGTTTTTCCACGTGATCCGGCTGTTCGGCGGCGAAATGGGCCCGGCCTTTATGCAACGTCTCGTTGCGGTGCGCGAAAAGTTCCATTCGAGCATGGTCGGACTGCACGTCGAGGCTAGTCACTGGTTGACGGACGAGCGGTTGCGGATGCTTACGGGCGGCCTCTATCCCAATTCGTCCGGCCTGGAGGCATCTCAGGAACGGGCGGTTGGGCTGCTCGCGGGCCAGGTCAAGAAGCAGGCCTATACGCTCGCCTACATCGATGGTTTCATGATGATTGCGTGGCTCTGTGCCGGGATCATCATCCTGATCGCATGCATGAAAGCGATGAGGATTCATTTTGATTCACCTTCCATGGAGCCACCCAGGTGACTCGGCCGCTGGTGTCCATCGTTCAGCTCTACGAGGCGCTGGGCGGGGGGTGGAATGAAAGGGGGAGGCCATGATTAGCAACGCGACAGGTCAACCATTCCTTGTCTGTGGTCTGGCCTTGTTCGCGCTCGCCATCGTTTCAACCGTTGCTGCTGC
>VBFH01000035.1 GCA_005883575.1 Chloroflexota bacterium
GGGTTGAGCCGGAGCTGCTCGAGGAGCGCCGCGGGGACTCGGGCGAGATTCTCTGGCTGACGCTCAACCGCCCGCGAGCGCGCAACGCGCTCACGTTCCCCATGTATGAGCGGATCGGCGAGGTCTGCCTCGAGGTCAACGCCGACCCATCCGTGCGGACGGTTGTGTTCACAGGCGCCGGTGGGCACGCGTTTGCCGCTGGCACCGACATCTCGCAGTTTCGCGCCTTCGACAAGGAGGAAGACGCGCTCGCCTACGAGGAGCGGATGGACCGCGTGCTGGGTGCTCTGGAAAGCGTGCGGGTTCCGACGATCGCTGCCATCGCCGGGGCGTGCACCGGCGGTGGTGCCGGCATCGCCGCCGCATGTGACCTTCGCATCTGCACGCCGTCGCTGAAATTCGGTTTCCCGATCGCCCGGACGGTTGGGAACACGCTCTCGATGGCCAACTTCGCGCGCCTGACGATGCTGATCGGTGCCGGCCGCGTCAAGGATTTGATCTTCATGGCTCGGCTGGTGGGCGCTGACGAGGCGGCAGCGATTGGGCTGGTGAATGAGGTCGTCCCATCCGAAGAGGCGCTGGAGCCGCGGGTCATGGAGATATGCTCCATCGTCTCCACAAATGCACCGCTCACGCAGGAGACGGCCAAGGAGGCGCTCCGCCGCATCCGCGTGCAGATGACGCCGCCGGACGGGGGTGCGGACCTGCTGATAAAGGCCTACATGAGCGAAGATTTCCGGGAGGGGATAGAAGCGTTCTTCGCGAAGCGCCCCGCACGGTGGAAGGGCCGCTGAAGTCTGGGCCTCCCAACAGTGAGGAGGTCGCAATCGTCAAGGCCGTCAGCGGTTGCCTGATACCAGGGGCTGTTTCGTCCATTGCGGCAACGCCGGCGGCAAACCGCGGAGTTGTACACCTGACTATCTGGTTCGGGTGAGTTGCCCCATGCTTTTGGCAACGACCGATCTTTCAGGGAGGCCGAACCATGACACAGGGCAACGTCGGAGATCGCGTGATTGTTGAATCGGAACGGACGGGGCGGTCGGCACGCGAAGGTGAGATCATCGAGGTGCTCGCTACCGGCGAGTTGACCCACTTCCGAGTTCGTTGGAACGACGGTCACGAGAGCACAGTCTTTCCAGGCCCAGGCACCATCAGCATCATCCCCAAAGGAACCAGAGCTGGGCTGCCTTGAGACTTGCTACGTTCCGATTGATTCCCACCTTTTCGAAAGCTGCGGATGAAAAGGCCCGCCACCTCGGTGGCGGGCCTGATTGGGTCGAGGCGCTAGCGGCGGGAGGCGGTAGCGGCACCCGGCTTTGCAAATCCGGCGGCAGCTTGCTTGGCCTTGCGGAGCATCGCCACGGCTTCGTCCATGGTGATCAGCCTGGTCGTATGAACCCCGGTGACCCCAGAGCTGCTTACAGCCAGGCTGGCGGCACCGGCCGCCTCGTGGACCACTCATAAAGCCGTGCCGACGGTCGCGCGGGTCCTTATAGATATGCCCAAGATATGTGCCGAGCTGTCGACTCGCTGGTTGTTGCCGATAGGGCGGTACTTAGCGCGAGCGACGCCTGACCGACGCGCTTTTCCATGCGCGGGGACTGATCGACACGCTGTTGAGGCCAGAGCAGCCGTCTCGGACAGTTCGGCGAGTGAGAGGAAACGGAAGAGGTAAGCGGGCCGCTCGGCACTTCCGCCATGTCAGCTCACAGATGCAACGGGCTGGGGAGCGGTCCGCTGTCCCCACCATACGCTCTCAACTTCGGAACGCAAGCTCCAAGAAGTAGCCGCGACCTCAGATGAGACCCTCGCCTAGCCGCTCGGGTAGCAGCCACACGATCGCGCAGGTCTCCCATCAGACGCCTTCCGGTCGATGGAGGAGAAACCATCTCGCGCGTCCCTTGCGTTCGCACCCGCTCGGCGGAACTCATGTCCAATCGATTGCTATCGATAACCTCTGACATCACCATCGTGGGGCTGAAGCAGAAATGCTCTACAAACGGACCTGCCGCGATTGTGCCGATGCCGATGCCGGCGGCACAAGCTGCGCTAGAGCGAATACGGGCACGGGAGCCAATCTTGCGGGCGCAGCGCCCTCGTCTCACCTGATTCCACTCCGCTAATGCCTCGCTGACTTAGACCGTAGGACGGCCCATAAGTGCCGTACCCCGGACGGCGGATAATCCGAAATCGACATCCAACACACCAGGCTTGGGCGGACGGGGCTGAAGGTTTCGCGGCTGTGCCTCGGGACCATGACCTTCGGCCTGCAGATCGACGAAGTGGCATCCAGGTCCGTCCTTGATCGCGCGGCCGAAGGCGGGATCACCTTCCTCGACACGGCCGACGTCTATCCACTTGGCGGCGTCGTCGACCTGGCCGGCGCGACTGAGGACATCCTCGGCCGCTGGCTCAAGGGCAAGCGTCACCAGTTCGTCCTCGCCACCAAATGTTTTGGCCGCACCGGCCCGCAAGCCTGGGACGTCGGCAATAGTCGCCGCCACATCCTCGACGCAGTCGACGCCTCGCTCCGCAGGCTTGGCACCGACTACATCGACCTCTACCAGCTGCACGGCGACGACCCTGAAACCCCACTCGACGAAACCCTCCAGGCGCTGAACGAACTGGTGCAGTCGGGCAAGGTGCGCTATATCGGCTGCTCCAACTTCCTCGCCTACCGCCTCGCGCGGGCGCTCGGCCGCAGCGAGGCCCTCGCCCTGGCGCGCTTCGACTCCGTGCAGCCCCGCTACAACCTTCTGTTCCGAGAGTTCGAGCGCGAGCTCTTCCCGCTCTGCCTCGAAGACGGGATCGGCGTCATCCCCTACAACCCGCTCGCCGGCGGGCTCCTGTCTGGCAAGCACGGCCGCGGTCAGAATCCCGCCGCCGGCACCCGCTTCACCATCCCCAACGCGGGCACGATGTACCAGGATCGGTACTGGCACGACCGCGAGTTCGAGACGGTGGATGCTTTCAGGCTGATCGCCAAGGAAATCGGTCTCAAGCCGGCAACCCTCGCCGTCGCCTGGGTCATGCACAACCCAGCGATCACTTCGCCCATCATCGGCGCGAGCCGTCCCGACCAGCTCGACGACACGCTCGCCGCCGCCGAGGTCAAGCTCGAAGCGGGCGTGCTGAGCCAGCTCGACGAACTGACCCGCGACTTCCGCCGCGGAGACGCCGCCCGCTGATGGCCCACGTCGGCGACCTAGTGTCCGAGATGCTGATGCGCTACGGCGTCACGCACGTGTTCGGCCAGCCCGGCGGCCAGACCGCGGCCCTGTACGACGGCATCGCGCGGCGCAGCCCTCGCATCCGGCACATCCTGGTCCGTGACGAGCGTTCGGCCGCCTACGCCGCCGACGCGTTCGCGCGGCTCACCGGCCGTCCCGGCGTGTGCGACGTCACCATCGGGCCCGGCACCACCAAACTCCCCGACGGCCTGGTCGAGAGCCACAACGCGTCCGTGCCTGTGGTCGCGCTGGTCGGCGAGCTGCCCAGAGACTGGGCACCCTACCGGGAGATGGGTGTGGCCTCACAGGGCTTCGACCAGATCAGGTTCCTGTCCTCGATCACGAAGTCGACGCTCGAGGTTCCGACCAAGTCAGCACTGCCGCAGCTGATCCGCTCGGCTTTCCGCATCGCCACCAGCGGCCGGCCAGGCCCCGTCGCCCTGGTGATCCCGCACGACGTGCTGGACGCGGAGTGGGAGCCCGACGATACAGACCTCGAGACCGATGATCGCTACACACGCGCGCCGGCCTACCGTCCCGTTGCCTCCCCGGATTCCGTTGCGGCCGCGAAGAATCTCTTGAAGAAAGCCCGCAGGCCGGTCATCGTCGCTGGCGGTGGCGTGCACGCATCGCGTGCCACCGACCAGCTGGCGGCGCTTGCCGAACGCATTGACGCGGTGGTCGTAACCAGCCTTTCCGGAAAGGGCGCTGTAGCGGAGACCGCTCCCTACTCGGCGGGCGTCCTCAACCCGCTGGGTACCACGGACTCACTGGACCTCATTCGCCGCGCAGACCTCGTCTTCTGGTGCGGCTGCAAGGTCGGCCAGAACACAAGCCACAACTGGACGCTGCCGCTCGGGGAGCAGGCGACCATCCATCTGGATGCGGACGGAACGGAGCTGGGTCGCACCTTCCGGCCCACCGTGGCGCTCAACGGCGATGCCCGCTCCACGCTCACGGCTCTGCTTGCGATCATCGGTGAGGAACACCACCCCGACTGGCGGCGCGAAGCCGCAGAGGTCAAAGCGGTTGCGGCAGGCGAACGCCTGGGGTTCGAATCCACCGACGCGGTACCGATTCTGCCGCCACGCGTCATGCGCGAGCTTGCCGCGCGACTGAGCCCGGAGGACGTGGTCATAAGCGACGCCAGCTTCTCTGCTGGCTGGATCGCGTCGCACATCCCCGCGCAGCAGGCCGGACGTGGCTTCCTGTTCGCCAGGGGCCAGGGCGGCCTGGGCTACGCGGTACCGGCCGCGATCGGCGCCGCGGCGGCCATGCCGAATGGGCGCGTCATCACCGTCAGCGGCGACGGCGGTTTCAGCTACGCGATCGGCGAGCTGGCCACCCATGCCCAGCAGGGACTGCGCACGGTCAACCTCGTCCTCAACAACGGAACCCTGTCGTGGCTGGCGATCTGGCAGCGCCTGTTCTTCGACGGGCTGCGCCAATCCGTCGATCTCGAGGGCGAAGGCGTCAGTCCCAATTTCGCGACCGTCGCGGGTGGACTCGGCTGCGAGGGCCTTCGAGTCGAGCAGCTCGACGAGATTGGCGAGGCGCTGGACAAAGCCTTCGCGGCCACTCGCCCGGTGGTCGTCGACCTCAGGACCGACCCGATGGCGACCCCGATCCACAGCTACCGCCGTCGGCTGGCCGAGGGCAAGTCATATCCGCGGCCGGGCACCGTGTACCAGCTGCCGCCGTGGCGCCGCAGCCAGGAGCTGCCACAGGTCGACTGATCAAACGGAGGGATGGGGAAATGGAGAAGCGATTCGCCGGCAAGGTCGCGTTTGTCACGGGCGCCTGCACCGGGATCGGGCAGGCGACGGCCGTCCGGCTCGCGACCGACGGAGCTCTTGTGGGCGTCAACGGGCGACCGTCGGACGATCCCGCTGAGACCCTGCGCCGAATCAAGGAGGCGGGAGGCGAGGGCTTTCCGGTCATCGCCGACCTGCGCGATCCGGCTCAGGTCGTGGCGATGGTGCGGGAAGTCGCCAGGCGTGGGGGCCGCCTCGACTACGCGGTGTCCAACGCAGGGATCAACCCGTTCATGACCTGGGACAAGACGTCGGTCGAAGACTTCGACGAGCTGTCGGAGACCAACTTCCGCGGCACCTGGCTCGTCGTCACCGAGGGCGCGAAGCAGATGATCAAGGAGGGGCACGGCGGCGCGATCTGCTGCACCAGCTCGCTGTCTGCGCATGTCAGTTCGCCTTCGCAGGTCGCGTACTGCGGCACGAAGGCCGCCGTGAGCATGCTCGCCAAAGCGCTCGGGGCAGTCCTCGGCGAGCACGGCATCCGAGTAAACGCCGTCGAGCCGGGCTGCATCGACACGCCGATGGCAGCCTCCCTCCTCGCCGACCCGCCGGCCCTCAAGTACTACGAGGAGCGCATCGCCCTCCACCGGGTCGGCAAGCCCGAGGAGATGGCGAATGTGATCGCATTCCTCTTGAGCGACGACGCCAGCTACCTGACCTGCACCACCGTGCTCGCGGACGCCGGCTTCATCGTCAACGCGGAGCTGTAGACCGACGAGCCTCATCGGTATCGACATCGGCAGCAGCGCGATCAAAGCAGTCGCGTACACGGTCGATGGCACGCCGCTGGCGTCCACCCGGCGTGCGGTGCCGGTCTACCGCCCGCATCCTGGCCATTCGGAGATCGACGTCAATGAGTCACGCGAGGCTTTTCACTCCGCCCTCGTGGAGCTGACCGCCAGCCCTCGGGTGAAGAAGGATCGCCCTGTTGCCATCTCGTTCAGCTCCTCCGGCCGCGAGGTCTTTCCCGTCAGCGCCGACGGCACGCCGATCGGCCGGTGCCTGATGACCGCCGATACTCGCGGGGACGACGTCGCGGCCGGGACGGCGGCTCGACGGTCGCCCGAGGAATGGTTCCGGCTGACCGGCCACGTTCCACGCCGGATGGATCCGGTCAACCGCGCCCTGTGGTGGCGGAAGACCCAGCCCGAGGTCGCCGCCAGGACGCGGTGGTTCATGAACTGGCATGAGTTCTACGCCCTGCTCCTCAGCGGCCGGCCGGTGGTCGACTGGAGCGATGCCGGCGCATGGGCGAGCTACGACTTCGCTTCGGGCGGCTGGTCGGCGGAACGCATCGCTGAAACAGAGATCGACGCGCAGTGGCTTCCAGAGGTGCAGCCGAACGCCACGCCTATCGGACCCATCCTGCCAGCGATCGCGAAGGAGCTAGGACTGCCCTCTGACGTCCTCATAGTCACGGGCGCGTGGGACGCCTTTGCGGCTGCGGTCGGCGCCGGCGGCGTGGATCCAGGCGTGGTCGCGCTGACCTGCGGTACCTGGCACTCGTTCACGGTGCCGGTCCGGACGGGCTGGCCGGACGAGCTCATGAAGGAGGGCATAAACGTCTGCCCGCACCCTGGGCCAACAGGATTTGGGATCCTCGCCACCAATCCGAACGGCATGAGCGTCATCGCTTGGGCGTGCGATCTGATGAAGGTGTCGATTCCCGACCTGGAGCAGGGCCTGGCTTCTGCCGGTCGCGGCCCGGCCGCCGTGTTTGCGGACGCCGCCCTGATCCCGCTGCCGCACGCCTCGGGAAGCGGGGCCCAAGGCGCCACGTTCCAGGGCGTGACGCTGGCGACCACCCGTATCGACGTCATCCGAGCGCTCCTGGAGTCGATCGCTTGTGAGTTCTCGCTCGCGATCGAACGCCTGCGCCGGCACGGCATCGAGTCGTCAATGGTTCGTGCCACCGGAGGCGGCTCCAAGCTCGACTGGTGGCTGCAGCTGCACGCCGACGTGTGCGACATCCCGTTCGAGGTGGTCGCCCAGGAGGAGCCGGGCGCGTTTGGCGCCGCGATCCTGGCCGGCTTGGGCGCCGGCGTCTTCCCGTCGGTGTCCGAGGCGGTGGCGCAGCTTGTCGCCGTGTCCCGGCGCTTCGAACCGGACGCGGAGCGCGGCGCCATGTATGAGCCGCTGCGCAAGCGCCTGGCCGCGCGATGATCCCACCTCTGTCGACGCCTGCCCTGGTGGTCGATCTCGACCTCTTCGACGCCAACGTCGACGCGATGAACGAGCTGCTGCAAGGCACCGGAAAGACCGTGCGCCCGCATGTGAAGACCCATCGCACCCCTGAGCTGGCGAAGCGTCAGCTGGGCCAGTTCGCGGTGGGCGTGACCTGCGCGACGGTGGGGGAGGCCGAGGTCATGGTCGCCGCCGGCATCCACGATGTGCTGATCGCCAACGAGGTGGTCGACGAGGCGAAGCTCGCCCGCATCGCCAGGCTGGCGCAGTTCGCCAACGTCATGATCGCGGCAGACGACCCTGCTCCGGTCGAAGCCCTGTCGCGTGCGGCCAAGCGCGCCGGCGTGACGGTGGGCGTGCTCCTCGACGTCGACGTGCTCCTGCACCGGTGCGGCGTGGTCTCCGTTCCCGAAGCGCTCGCTCTGGCCCGTGTTATCGAAGGAGCGCCCGGCGTGCGCCTCGACGGGATCATGGGCTATGAGGGCCGGGTGCGGCTCCACACGGAACGTCGGGACGAACTTATCGCGGGTGCTTACGCGTTTCTGCATAAGGTCCGCGACGGGCTGGTCGCCGCGGGACACCAGGTCGACGTCGTCTCGACGGCGGGCACTTCCACGATTCGAGAGGCGATCGCCGACCCGTTCGTCACCGAGGTCCAGGCCGGCGTCTACGCCCTGATGGAGTCGGAGCTGCTGGTGATGGATCTCCCGTTTCGCTGCGCGGCGGCAGTTAGGGGCACCGTCATCAGCCGGCATCCAGGTCACTTCGTGGCCGACGTGGGCAGGCGGGTCGTCGGCGTCGAGTACGGCCCGCCCGTGGCGGTGGGGATCGAAGCCAGCGCCGTCGCCTTGAGCGATGAGCACGCGACGGTGGCCATTGCGGGCACCCCGCCGGCGCTCGGCAGCCAGGTCGACTTCATCCCCGGGCAGATCAGGACGACCTTCAACCTGCACGACCACGTTTGGGTCAGCCGCGGAGGCGAGATCGTCGACCGCTGGCCGGTGTCCGCGCGCGGTGCCTCTCAGTAAGGAGCTGATATGAGCGAGAAGAGACTCGACGGCAAGGTCGCGATCGTGACCGGCTCGTCCCGCGGCATCGGCAAGGCCATCGCGGAGCGTTTCGCCGCCGAGGGCGCGAAGGTGACGGTCAACTGGGTGGGGAAGGAGCGTGAGGCCGAGGCGGTCGTCGATTCCATCAAGAACGGCGGTGGCGAGGCGCTTTCTGTGCATGCCGACGTCTCTTCGTCGGCCGAAGTCAAGGAGCTGGTGCGCGCAACTGTCGATCGCTTCGGTCGCGTCGACATCCTGGTCAACAACGCAGGCGTGATGTTCACGAAATCGGTGCTGGAGACCACCGAAGACGAGTGGGATCGCACCATCGACATCAACCTCAAGGGCGCCTACCTGTGCGCCAAGGAGGTGGCCCCGATCATGCTCCGACAGCAGGCCGGCAAGATCATCATGATGTCCTCGAACTCAGGCCTCTATCACCCGTCGGCGATGCGGTTCACCGAGTACGTGGTCTCGAAGGCGGGTATGAACGGGCTCACCAAAGCCTTGGCGCTGGCGCTCGGCCCGCACATCACCGTCAACGCCATCTGCCCTGGATGGATCAAGACGGACATGATCGCGGACACCGATCCTGCGGTCGAGCAGCGCATCCTCGACGAGACCGCGCTACACCGCTGGGGTACCACCGACGACGTGGCGGGCGCGGCGGTCTTTCTCGCCTCACGCGAGGCCGACTTCATCACCGGCGAGCTGCTGATCGTCGCGGGCGGCCGCGGTATGCACTGATTCGAGGATCAACGCAAGCGAGGTAGCGCCGGGGTCCGGCAGCCCGCGGCTTCGCTCGCCAAGCCGGCTCGCACGACCGATCGTGGCGACCATCTCTGCCGACGCCTCGGCGCCTGCGCGGGCGGCTTTGGCGGCCGCGGCCAGGTCCTGCCCTCGTCGCAACGCCTCGACGGCCGGGTGCAGAGCGTCGAGGATCGTCTTGTCGCCCGGCTTCGCATGACCGATGGCAGAGATCGCGTTTTCGGCGGCCTCGCCGAGAGCCAGCATCTTGACCGCGGTCATCGGTCCAGGCGGCAGCTCGTCGAGCTTGGTCGCGACGGCGAGCAGCCCGGACGTATAGATCGGCCCGCTTGCCCCTCCCACTGAGGCCATCGCCAGGGCGATCTTGACCAAGACTTCGTGGTCGCTCTCGTCCTGAGGATCCGCCAGCGCCTGGCGAACAGCCCGGGCCGCAAGGGCCATCGTCAGGCCGTGGTCGCCGTCGCCCGCGGCCGCATCGAGCCGGCACAGCTCATCGCGCGCGGCTTCGACGGCGTCGGCCGCGGCCACCACGCACGCCCGCAACAGCTGGCTGCTCACACCCTGAACTTCGGTGTTCGGGCCTCGGCGTCCAGGAGCCTGAGCAGCTCGTCGTCGAGCACGGTCACTGTCACGGACGCGCCCGTCATCTCCAGCGAGGTGATGAACTCGCCGACGTAGCTCCTCACCACCTGAAGGCCCCTGGCTTCGAGGGCGCGCCTGGCGCCCCGGTAGAGGATGTACTGCTCGAGGTGGGCCGTCGCCCCGAGGCCATTGACGAGCAGGGCCACGTCGCGCGCGCCCAGATCCCCTGCGTCTTCGAGGATCGCGTCGACCAGAATCTGCGCTACCTCGTCCGCCGGCTTGAGCGGCGCCCGCTCGATCCCCGGCTCGCCGTGGACGCCCATGCCGATCTCCATCTCACCGTCGGTCAGCTCGAACGTCGGCCGGCCCGAGCCCGGGACCTCGCAGGCGGACAGCGCTACGCCCATGCTGCGGGTGGCCTTGCCAGCCTGCAGCCCGATCCGCTCGACCTCGTCCAGCGACATGCCCCGCTCCGCGGCCGCACCGGCGCACTTGAACACCATGATGTCGCCGGCGATGCCTCGCCGTTTGCCTGACTCCGCATTCGGCGCCGACGCGACGTCGTCGGCGACCCGGATCTCGCGCACGTCGATGCCTTCAGCCCGAGCCATCTGGGCGGCCAGGCCGAAGTTCATGACGTCGCCGGCGTAGTTTCCGTACCCCAGGAGCACGCCGCGTCCCATGTTCGCCGCGTGGATCGCCGCCAGCACGACGTTGGGAGGTGGGGACGCGAAGACGTTGCCGCAGGCCGCGGCGTCCGCCATGCCCCTGCCGACATAGCCGGCAAACGCCGGCTCATGACCAGAGCCGCCGCCAACGACAAAGCCCACCTTGCCGGCGGCGCGCGATCGCCTGACCACGACCCTGGGCTCGGCGAGCGCGACAATGTCGGCGTGAGCGGCGGCGAAGCCTTCGAGCGACTCGTCCACCGCGACGAAGGGATCGTTGATCAGTTTCTTGTAGATGTCGACTTACGTTAGCGGGAGCGGGAGATGAAGTACGGCATCAACCTGTACCTGTGGGCTGACGACATGCATGACGGCCTGATGCCCGTGCTCGAAAAGCTCAAGCAGATCGGTTATGACGGCGTCGAGGTGCCGATCTTCGACCTCGACCGGGCCAAGTGGAAGACGTGGGCGAAGCGGCTCGACGACCTCGGGTTGGAGCGCACCGCCAACACCGTGATCGCCCCGGAGCACAATCCCGTGAGCGCCGATCCGAAGATCCGCGAGGCCGCCTATCAGCACATGCAGGCGGTCGTCGACTGCTGCGCCGAGGTGGGCTCGTCGATCCTGTGCGGGCCTCACCAAGTCGCGCTCGGAGTGTTCACCGGAAAGGGCGCAACCGATGACGAGTGGAAGCGCAGCGTCGAGCACCTCAGGCGCGTCGCCGAGTATGCCTCTGATAAGGGCGTCACGCTGGCAGAGGAGGTCGTCAACCGTTTCGAGTTGTACCACCTCAATACACTCGAACAGGGCATCCGGCTGGTGGACGACGTCGGGCACCCGAGCTGCAAGCTCCATCTCGACACGTTCCACGCGCACATCGAGGAGAAGAATCCCGCCACAGCGATCCGCCACGCAGGCAGCCGGATCGCCCACGTGCACATCTCCGAGAACGACCGTGGCGTGCCCGGAAGCGGGAGCGTCGCGTGGGACGACACGTTCGACGCGCTGCACGACGTCGGCTACGACGGTTGGCTCACCGTCGAGGCGTTCGGAAACTTCCTCCCGAACCTGGCTGCCGCGACAAAGATCTGGCGGCCGCTGTTCGAGAGCGAGGAGCAGCTCGCCACCCAGGCGCACGCGTTTCTGAGCGAAAAGACGGCCCGCCGTTAAGCGGCGCCGGGTGCCTTGACATTACGGATTGCCGCACACAGAATGGCTCCACGATCGTGCTGGGGCTGCAAGATTGTGCTGGGCAGGACAGGAGATAGCTGATGCCGGAACCGGACGGTGACGCCAAGAACTTCTATGCCGACGTGCCGGCGCCCAGCCAGGGATTTTTCCTGAAGGGATCGGGATCGCTCGACTGGGGCATGAGCAACCGGCTCGCCCGAGTGTTCCGTCCCGACACTGGCCGGACTGTGATGCTGGCCATCGACCATGGGTATTTCCAGGGCCCCACCACCGGTCTCGAGCGCGTCGACCTGAACATCCTGCCGCTCGTGCCGCTTGCGGACGCGCTGATGTGCACCCGCGGCATCCTGCGCTCGACGATTCCACCAAGCTCAAGAACTTCGGTTGTGCTGCGCGCCAGCGGAGGACCGAGCATCCTCAAGGAGCTCTCGGACGAGCAGATCGCGGTCGACATCGAGGACGCGGCCCGCCTCAACGTCGCCGCGCTGGCCGTGCAGGTCTTCATCGGCGGCGAGCACGAAACGCAATCGGTTCACAATATGACCCGGCTGGTCGACCTTGGGCTCCGCTACGGGATGCCGGTGATGGGCGTCACAGCGGTAGGCAAGCAGCTCACGCGCGACGCCAAGTACATCCGCCTCGCCTGCCGCATCTGTGCCGAGCTCGGCGCCCAGTTCGTCAAGACTTACTACGTCGACGACGGATTCGACACCGTCACCGCATCGTGCCCTGTCCCGATCGTGATGGCCGGCGGCAAGAAGCTGCCTGAGCTCGACGCCCTGACCATGGCCCATCGTGCGGTCACCGAAGGAGCGGCGGGCGTGGACATGGGCAGGAACATCTTCCAGAGCGACAACCCCCTGGGGATGATGCGGGCGGTCGTTTCCGTGGTGCACGAGGGAAGCTCGCCCGTCGAGGCGCTAGAAATCTATCGCTCTTCGAAGGGAGCATCAATTGGGCACCGCTCCAAGCGCTGAGCCTCAGCTCAGCATCGTCATCACGACGGCCGACTGGCTGCACATGGGCGAGGAGCTGGCGCGGATCGAGGACGCCGGTGCCGACTTCGTCCACATCGATGTGATGGACGGGTGCTTCTGCCCGCAGCTCACTGTGGGCCCGCCCGTGATCGCAGCTCTGAAGACGAGGCTGCGAAAGGACATCCACCTGATGATCGAGGATCCCCTCGAGAAGGTCCGCGCCTACGTCGAAGCCGGTGCAGACATGCTCACCTTCCACGTCGAGGCGGCACGACACCCGCACCGCGTTCTGCAGGCACTTGGGCCCGCGGTCAAGCGTGGAATCGCATTGAACCCCGGTACTCCGGTGACGGCGGTGGAGCCGCTTCTCGATGACCTCGAGCTCGTACTGGTCCTGGCCGTCAATCCGGGCTGGGGAGGCCAGCGCTTTGCGCCTTCGACCGAGCGCCGCCTCGCGGCCGCTCGGGAGCTGATCGAGCGAAGCGGCCGGACGGTGATGCTCGGAGTCGACGGCGGCGTGACTCGCGAGAACGTCGGGTCCATCGCCGCCATGGGCGTGGACCTGATAGTTGCCGGGAGCGCCGTGTTCGACGGCGGCGACGCGGCGGCGAACCTGCGGCAGCTCCGTGCCGGCGCGGGCAGGGCCGCGGAATGACGTCCGGCATCGACGGTCTCTTCGCGGGCGCGCTCGACGAGATCCGCGCGGTGTTCGACGCGAGCGCCGCCGCTGAGGTCGACATACTCTGTGACGAGCTGCTGAAGGCCCACAGGATCGCCTGCTACGGGGTCGGGCGGGAAGGCCTGATGATGCGCGCCCTCTGCATGCGGCTCATGCACCTTGGGATGGATGCCCACGTGGTCGGCGACATGACTACGCCGGCGCTTGGCCCCGGCGACTTGCTCGTGGTCAGCGCAGGCCCGGGCTATTTCTCGACTGTGAAGGCGCTGCAGGGAGTGGCGCATACGGCTGGCGCGCGGACAGTCGCAGTGACCGCCCAACCCGCGGGCGAGGTTCCGGCTGCTGCGGACGCCGTCATCCACATTCGCGCACAGACAATGGCCGACGACACAGGCGGTAGGAGCGTCCTCCCGATGGGCAGCCTCTACGAGGCGGCGATGCTGGTCTTCTTCGACATCGTCTCCATCGTCCTGCGGGAGCGCACCAGCCAGACCACGGAGGGCATGCGTTCTCGGCATACGAACCTTGAGTAGATCCCTCAAGGTGGCAACGGGTCCCACCATGGACCAGCTCATCGACATCGCGACGCGGTTCTACGTGACCGGCCAGAGCCAGATCGAGATCGCGCGCACGGTCGGCCTCGACGCGTCCACCGTCTCGCGCTACCTGAAGCGGGCGCGCGACGAGGGAATCGTGCGGGTCGAGATACATCGTCCCCGCAGTCTCCACGGCGACCTCGCACTGGAGTTGGCGCAGCGCTTCGACCTCAAGCGGGCTGTGGTGGTCTCGGGGAATTCGGGTGCGGGGGCCATCCAGGCGGTCGCCCGGGCCGCGGCCGACTACGTCAACAGCCAGCTCTTCAACGGCATGCGCCTCGGTCTTTCCTGGGGACGCATGCTGTCGGCGGCGATCCACATGCTGCCGCCGGGCACGGTCTCCAATCTGGACGTCTCTTTGCTGCATGGCGGCGTGGGCAGCGCCGGGGCGGGCATCCAGGGTGTCGAGCTCGCGCGCCACATCGCCTCACTGCATCCGCACAGCCATGTCCACTACCTCCACGCTCCCGTCCTGGTGGACTCGCCTGACATCAAGAATGCGATGCTCCGCGACGGCTCAATCCGGGCCGCACTGGAGTCGGCAGCTTCGAGCGACCTCGCCCTCGTCGGCATCGGCACCCTCCATGAGACCGCGCCCCTGGTTCGCTACGGGCACATCTCGCCCAAGGACCGGCGGCGGCTGCTGGCCGCCGGCGCGGTGGGGGACATGTGCACCCGCTTCTTCACCCCCGAGGGCGTGCCCGTCCATGTGCTCGACGACCGGTTGATCGCAATCGAATGGGATGAGCTGGGCCGGATCCCGCTCGTCGTTGCGATGGCGGCCGGCCTCGAAAAACGCGACGCGATCCTGGGTGCGCTCAGGGCTGGCTGTATGAACGTCCTGGTCACGGACGAGACCACCGCCCGGGCAGTGTTGAAAGCGGCAAAACGGCCTTGAAAATGCCCTTGACAAACCCGCGTACGTCCGCATACTGCTCCATGATCGTGGAAAGGCTGCAAGATCTTGCAGCGCTGGGAAGTGGCGACTCAGTTTGGAGGGGTAAGGCGTAATGGCGAATCCGACTCAGGTAGACGTACCGATCGAAACCACACTGAAACGGGATTCCCTCGGTCTGCTGGCCGCGACGATGCAGGCGATAACTCACATCGCGCCCGCCATCGCGGCCTTGTTCTTCACGCAGTTCATCGTTTCGCTGGCCGGCGTGACCGCGCCCCTGGCCTACATCATCGCCGTCCTGGTCGTCCTCATGCTCGGCAACACGCTGGTTCAGTTCTCCAAGCAACTGCCGTCAGCGGGTGGTTACTACACCTACGTGAGCCGGGCCCTGGGCCCGCGCTTTGGATTCATCACTTCCTGGATGTACATCCTCTACTCACCCCTGTCGGGCGGCGCCATTTACGGTTTTTTCGGCTTCATCCTCGCCGGCGAGCTGAAGTCGAACTACAACATCGATCTGCCCTGGCTCTGGTGGGTCTTCATCATCGTCGGGGCGCCGCTGATCGCCTTCCTGCAGTACAGGGGCATCGAGATCTCGGCCCGGGCGCTCGTCATCACGGGCGGCCTCGAGATGCTGATCGTGCTTTCCCTCGCCCTCACCGGGTTCTTCAACCCCGGCTCCGGCGGCTTCTCGCTCGCCGTGTTCAACCCCGGAAACATTCCCGCCTTATCGGGATTCGCGCTCGCGATCGTGCTCGGGGTTCAGGGCCTGACGGGGTGGGAGGCGGCCGCGCCGCTGGCTGAGGAAACCAAGGATCCGAAGCGCAACACGCCGCGCTCGGTGATGCTCTCGATCATCATTCTTGGCGCCTTCCTGGTGTTCACGTTCTGGGGCATCATCACCGGGTTTGGTGTGAACAACATCCAGGGGATCGTCAAGTCGTCCGACCTCCCTGGCCTTGCGCTCGCGCACAAGGACTGGGGACCGGTGTGGTGGTTCATCCTCGTCGCTTTCGCCTCCTCGGTGTTCGCCGTCTGCCTCGCCACTGCCAACGTCGGCACGCGCATGTGGTACGGCATGGGCCGAAGCGGTTCCTTCCCGCGATGGTTCTCCACCGTTTCCAGGTACAAGACGCCGGTCAACGCGATCATCGCCCAGATGTGCCTCGCGCTGGGAAGCGGCCTGATCGGCGGCTTGCTGTGGGGCTCTGACGTGGCGTTCTTCTTCATCGACGGTTTGATCCTGGTGCTGGGCGTGGCCTTCGTTTACGTCATCGCCAACATCGCCGTGACCTTCTATTACCTGAAGCAACGCCGCAATGAGTTCAGCGTGCTCCTGCACCTGGTATTTCCGGTCCTCTCGTCGCTGGTGCTTCTATTCGCCATTCTCGTGTCGTTTCAGCCGCTCTGCTCGAACTACGGCACCTGCCCGGTCGCGCCATACAGCTTTGCTCCTCTCGTCGATGGGGTCTGGCTCCTTGTCGGCCTGGGCGTGCTTCTGTACTACTTCTCGCAGAAGCGTGAGGACTGGATTCGGAACGCGGGGGCGGCGTTGGGCGAGAGCGAAGCCGATCTGGCGAGAGCGGCGACCTAGGATCGGGAGTCATAGGGAGGGGTCCGATGCCTCCGATCCGGGGTAGGGCGATGACCCGGCGCGATCTGATGCGCCGGGTCGGTCGTCTCGAACAGGTCGCCGGCGTCCGGCTGGTCACGCTGGGCGACGGCATCGAGCGCGGCGTACGGGTGCTCGAGTTCCGGACCGGCACCGGCTACGTCTTCGACGTGATCGTCGATCGGTCCATGGACGTCGGTCGCTGCGAGTTCGAGGGTCGCTCGCTGGCCTGGCTGTCACCGACCGGGGTTGTCGGGCCGTGGTTCACCGAGCCGATGGGCCTCGGCTGGTTTCGGGCGTGGGGTGGCGGCATGCTGGTCACCTGCGGCCTGGACCACACACTGCTCGGCGGCAGCGACGACGCCTCCAACTTCCACCAGCTCGTCAAACCGACGGAGGACTATGGGCTCCATGGCCGGATCGGCTTCATGCCTGCGCGCCTGACCGGCTACGGCGAGCGATGGGACGGTGAAGAGTGTGTGTTGTGGGCCGAGGGCGTCGTTCGCCAGGCAGCCGTATTCGGCGAGGCGATGGAGCTGCGCCGGCGAATCGAGGCGAGGGTCGGCGAGAGCCGGTTCACGGTGCATGACGAGATCGTCAACACCGGCTTCGACCCCACGACCCACATGTACCTCTACCACGTGAACGTGGGCTGGCCGGTCGTCGACGCGGGCTCGGAGTACCTGATCCCCGCGCCGCCTGGCGTGCCGGTGGCCGAGTACCCCACTAGTGATTACAGGCGGCTCACGGAGCCGAACAACGGATTCCCCGAGGAGTGCTACGAGCATGACGTTGCGCCCGAAGCCGGCGGGACCGTACCGGTGGGTGTGGTCAACCGCAGCGCGGGACTTGGCGCGTACCAGGTCTACCGAAAAGAGCAGTTCCCGTTCCACACCATGTGGCGGATGCTCGGTGAGGGAACGTACGGAGTGGCCATGGAGCCGACCACCAACCGAGACGCGGGGCGGTTCGACGCCCGCGAGCGGGGCGAGCTTGCGTACCTGGCTCCCGGCGAGATGCGCGCTTACGACCTCGAGATCGGCGCTCTCGACGGGCTGGTGGCCATCAACGCGTTTGCGGCGCGCGTGGATGCGCTCGCCGGCACGCCAGCAGGCAAAAGCCACCGTGCCTGAGCTCGCGCCCGCGGCGGGCGCCATCCAGGAGACGCGCGACCGCGTGAAGCGCGCCTACGGCTCCGCCATCGGGCGGCACCGGCGCGACCTCGTAACTCCCGCGCTGATCCTCGATCTTCCTGCCGCGCGCCGCAACATCGCGAAGATGGCGGAACGGCTGAAGACGATGCCGGCCAAGATCCGCCCACACATCAAGGTTCACAAGAGCCCGGAGCTGGCGCGGCTGCAGGTCGACGCGGGTGCGATCGGCCTCTCGACGGCCACGATCTGGGAAGCCATCGTCATGGTGCGGAGCGGTCTGGACAGCATCTTCATCGTGAACACGCTGGCGGGCCGCGAGAAGCTGGCAGCCCTGGCGGAGATCGCCCGCGAAGCCGAGGTCATGGTCGCCGTCGACGACCCGCAGAACACCGCCGATATCGCGGCCGCCGCGCGGACCGCGGGTAGCGAGGTTGGCGTCCTGATCGAGGTCGACACCGGGATGGATCGCGCCGGGCTGGACACGCCGGAGCAGGCGGTCGAGCTGGCTCGGCGCGTGGCCGGCATGGAGGGCCTCGAGCTCATGGGCGTAACCGGCTACGAGGGCCATTGCTCGCTGACCCCCGAGCGCGACCTGCGAGCGTCGAGGCAGCGCGTCGCGATGAGCACGCTCGTCGACGCGGCGGAACGGATCAGGGCCGCCGGCCTTCCCTGCCCGATCGTCTCGGCGGGCGGCACGGCCACCTGGGATTGGACGGCCACTACTCACGGTGTCACCGAGATCCAGGCGGGGTCGTATGCGGTCATGGACAACTTTCACTTTCCCATGGCCGGCGACTTCGAGAAGGCTTTGACCGTCCTCGCGACGGTCATCAGCCGACCCCCAGATCGCGTCATCGTCGACGCCGGCAACAAGTCGCTCGGCGCGCCCGCGCTCAGCACGATGCGGGGCCACGACCTGAAGGCGATGCGGTTCGACGAGGAGCACGGCCTCTTCATCGCCGAACCGGACTATCCGCTTCACGTCGGAGACGTCGTCGAGCTGGTGCCTGGATATGCGCCAGGGACTGTCAACTGGTATGACGCCTACCACGTTGTTGAGGGCGATCGGGTCGTCGACGTGTGGCCGGTGATCCCTCGAGGCCCTGGCCACGGAGGGTTGATCTCGTGAGCTTTGAGGGGAAAGGCGTCGTCGTCACCGGCGCCGCGCAAGGCATAGGCCGCGCGGTCGCCAAGGCATTCGCGGCTGAAGGAGCCGGCGTTGTCATGCTTGACAACGAGGGCGACGTGCTCGAGGCGACCGCCCAGGCCATTCACACGTCGGGAGCTCGGGCCGAGGCGATCGTCGGCGACGTGAGCCGGCGAGAGGATGTTCGGCAGGCGGTGGAGCTCGCGATCGAGCGGTTCGGTCACCTCGACGCGGCCGTACAGGTCGCGGGCATCGCCGACTTCGTGCCGTTCCTTGAGTTCACCGACGAGAGCTGGGACAGGATCCTCGACGTCAACCTTCGGGGTACGTGGTACCTGGTCCAGGAGGCGGGGCGGGCGATGGTCCGCGGCGGCTCGCACGGGGCGATCGTGGTCACGTCATCGACGAACGCATTCCAACCGGAGGCAGGAGGACTTGGCTACAACACCTCAAAGTCCGGTCAGGTCGCGGTCATGCACACGGCGGCCCTCGAGCTTTCGCGCCATGGCATTCGAGTCAACGCGATCGCGCCGGGCATCATCAACACACGGCTCTCGTGGTTCGTCATCAACAACCCCGAGCAGGCCCGCGTCTTTCTCGACCGCATTCCGCTCGGCCGGTTTGCCGAACCCGAGGAGATGGCGAAGCCGATCCTCTGGATGTGCTCGGACGACGCCTCTTACCTCTCCGGACACCTGATGGTGGTCGACGGGGCGATGACCGCGGGTCTGCCCGAACCCGGCGAGATGGACACTCCGCTCCCGGGCGCGATCCGATGAACCCGCGGGCTCCCAGCGTCTCTCTCGCCGAGTTCGAGGCCATGTTCGAGTCGGTGAAGAACTGGGGGCGGTGGGGCCCCGACGACCAGATGGGGACGCTCAACTACATCACGCCGGAGCACGTCAGGCGGGCCGCAGGCCTTGTCAGGTCCGGCCGCTCGGTCTCGATGGCGATCCCTATCAACACCGTCGCCGGACCTGACAACCAGAGTCCAGCGATTCACCACATGACCCAGATGTTCGACCTCCCGGTCGGTACGAGCAGCCTGCGGTTCGGAATGGATTTCCTGGGCATGAGCTGCCACGGCGACTGCCACACCCACATCGACGCCTTGTGTCACATCGCCTACGGCGGCCACGTGTATGGGGGGCGCCCGGAATCGCTGCTCACCAGCCATGGTGGGTCGGCCCTCGACATCGCGGGCTACGCAAATGGGATCGTCGGCCGGGGCGTGTTGCTCGACATTCCTCGTCTCCGGGGCACGCCCTGGCTCGAACCAGGCGAAGCAGTGACCAGGGCCGAGCTCGAGGCCGCGGAGAAGGCCGAGGGGGTCCGCCTCGATGAGGGCGACATCCTGGTCTTTCGCACAGGCCACCACAGGCGGCGGCTCGCGCGCGGGCCGTGGGACAACGGCTACACGGGCGAAGGCAAGGCCGGGCTGCACGTCGACACCATCCCCTGGATGCACGAGCGCCGGATCGCGGCGTTCTTACCCGATGGAGACGGTGAGACGGTGCCGGGCACGGTCGACGGGATCCTGTACCCCATCCATCCGCTGCAGATCGTGGCCATGGGCATGGTCGCTTCCGACAGCCTGAACCTAGAGGACATCGCGGTGGCATGCGAGGAGGAAAAGCGCTGGGAGTTCATGGTCGTGGCCGAGCCCCTGCGGCTCCCCGGTGGCACCGGGTCGCCGTTCAACCCGATCGCACTTTTGTAAGGAGGTAACGATGAAGAGCCACGCTCACAGTCACACCGAGCACTCGAAGGAGATGACCATCCCGGAGGGAGGTTTTCCAATCAGCCAGATCGCAATCGTCGTGCGCGACATCGACGAGGCGCTCGAGCGGTACCACCGGGCGCTGGGCTGGGGGCCGTGGAACGTGTATGAACACAAGCCCCCGGCGCTTCACGACACGTACTTGCATGGCAAGCCCACCGACTTCACGATGATCGGCGCCGAGACGCACGTCGGTCCCATCGTGGTCGAGCTCCTGCAGCCCGACAAAGGACCCAGCATATATAAGGAATGGCTCGACGCCCATGGCGAGGGCCTTCACCACATCGCAGTGATGCGCCCCACGCCGGCCGAGTCCGACGCGACCGAACGCCACTTCGCCGATCTCGGGGCCAAGATCATGATGGAGGGGAGGATCGGCGAGACGATCCGGTTTTACTACCTTGACACCGAACCGATGCTCAAGGTGATCATGGAATCGGGCACCGGGCATGCCGTGGATCTGAAGCCTAGCCGGGTCTATCCCTGAGCTCGCGCTGACCCGCAGCATGAAGATCCTGGTCGTCGGCGATTCCTTTGTGCCGGTCCCTGTCTTCGAGCGGGGACTTGCGGGCCTGCGAGGCGAGCACCGGCTCGAATACCTCCAGCTCGACGAGGCGGAAGAGCTGGTGCCGGCCACTGCCTCCGAATGCTCGATTCGCGAATACCTGGGCACCCCGGCCCAGCTCGCGGCACGGATCGGCGACGCCGAGATTCTCATCGTGCACGGCGCCCCGGTGACGGAAGAGGTGCTCGCCGCCGCGCCCGCGCTCAAGCTGATCTGCTGCGCCCGAGGCGGTCCGGTCAATGTCGATGTGGCGGCCGCATCGGCCCGTCAGATTCCACTCGTCAACACGCCCGGCAAGAACGCCGAATCGGTGGCCGACCAGGCCCTGGCATTCATGATCATGCTGGCGCGCCGGTTCCCCAAGGCCCAGCGTTTCTTGATCGAAGGGGGGACGCTCGGCGAGTCGGCTTACGAGGGCGCCCGCTTCCTGGGGCACGACCTTGGTGGCCATACGCTCGGGCTCGTCGGATTTGGCAACGTGGGCAGCCGCGTCCAGCGACGGGCAGTGGCCTTTGGCATGGGCCTCCTCGTCTACGACCCCTATGTGCGGGTCGGCGAGCTTGCGTCGACCGAGCAGGTTCCCACGCTCGAGCAGCTGTTGGCCAGGTCAGACTTCGTCTCGCTCCACGTGCGGGCCACCGCGGAGACGGAGAACCTGTTTGGCACGACGCAGTTCGCCGCCATGAAGCGGGCATCCTATTTCGTCAACACGGCTCGCGAGTCGCTGGTCGACGAGGCGGCGCTTGACGCCGCCCTCGCGTCTGGCCATCTGGCCGGTGCGGCACTGGACGTAGTGCGGCCGCGGGCTGACGGCGGCCCGCATCATCTGCTCCGGCACGACAACGTGGTGATCACTCCCCATATAGGCGGCGCCACTCACGAAACCCTGCTTCGCGGCGTGACCATGGTGGCCGAGGAGGTAAGCCGGTTTGCCGCCGGCGAATCCCTGCGCGCGGTCGTCAATGGTGCCGTGGTCAAGGCGTGAGCGGAGAGCTGCTCCTCGCGCTCGACGCTGGCACCGGCAGCTGCCGCGCCGTCCTGTTCGGGATCGACGGCAGGCAGGTGGCGATGGCCCAGCGCGAGTGGTCGCACGCCGAGATTCCGGGCGTGCCCGGCTCGCAGGTGTTCGACACGGAGACGAACTGGGCCCTCATCGCCGAATGCGTGCGGCAAGTGCTTGCGCAATCCGGGGTCGACGCCTCCGCGATCCGGGCTCTGAGCACCACCAGCATGCGCGAGGGAATGGTCCTGTACGACAAGGCCGGACGGGATCTGTGGGCTTGCCCGAACGTCGACTCGCGAGCCGCGGTCGAGGCCACCGAGCTGGTCGAGCGAGGGCTCGCAGAGACCATCTACAGGCACGGCGGCGACTGGGTTGCCATCACGGCGCCGGCTCGCCTGCTGTGGGTTCAGCGCCACGAGCCGGACCTCTTCGCGAAGGTCCAGCACATGAACATGCTGGCCGACTGGATCACGCACCAGCTGACGGGTGAGTTCGTCACCGACCCGTCCATCGGCTCGAGCTCGGGAATGTTCGACCTTGCGCGGAGGGGGTGGTCGAAGGACGTCATCGACATCTGCGGGATGAGATCGGACGTGTTCCCCACAGTTCTCGAGCCGGGAACCGTCGCAGGCCTTGTCACCGGCGCGGCAGCCGACGCCACAGGGCTGCGGACCGGCACCCCGGTGGTCGTCGGAGGAGCCGATACTCAGCTCGGTCTGGTCGGTATCGGCGTCGTCGACCCGGGCAAGTTCACCGTCATCGGTGGCACTTTCTGGCAGCAGACGATCGGTCTTGGGGAGGCGATGATCGACCCGAAGGCCAGGCTGCGCACCCTCTGCCACGCGCTGCCCGGCCAGTGGATGATGGAAGGGATCGGCTTCTACAGCGGGCTGGCCATGCGCTGGTTCCGCGACGCGTTTTGCGACCTCGAGAAACTCGAAGCCGGGCGGATCGGTGCGGACGCGTACACACTGATGGAGCGGGCCGCGATGGAGGTCCCGCCAGGGTCGAACGACGTCATCGGGATTTTCTCCAACCTGATGGTGGCCAGTCGCTGGATCCACGCGTCGCCGGCATTCCTACAGTTCAACGTGGGAGATCCCGCGAGCTCAGGCCGAAAGGAGTGCATCAGGGCGATCGAGGAAGCGGCGGCGTACGTCTCGCTCGGCCACCTCCGCATCATCGAAGAGATAACCGGCGAAGCGATCGAGGGTGCGGTTTTCACCGGCGGTGCGTCGAAGGGAAAGCTTTGGCAGCGCATCATGGCCGACGTGCTGGGGCTCCCGGTCAGCGTGCCTCGCGTGAAGGAGTCGACGGCGCTGGGCGCGGCGATGTTCGCGGGCATCGGCGCCGGTGTATATCCGGACGTGGCGACCGCCGCACGCCAGGTCGTGAGCTTCGAAGCAACGGTAGATCCGGATCCTGAGATTCACGGCCGATATGGCGAGCTGTACGAAGGCTGGAAGCGCGTCTACGGCGCCCAGCTGGCCGTTGTTGAAGGTGGCCTGCTCAAGCCGTTATGGAAGGCGGCGGGGGTGTAGGCGGTGGGCTGTTCGTCCAGCAACGCCGGCGACAGATGGTGCGCACCGTTCAGACGGCCAGCTCTTGCGGAGCGCGTAAGGATTGCGTCGGCGCAGTCGTGGACCCGAAGCGACATGGCGACGCGGCATGGCTGGCCGAAAAGGCTTCGGAGTCACGGCAAAAAAAGAGGCGGCCTTTTTCGGCCGCCTCCTCGTTGTTGCTATTTATCCGCAGCTGGGCTTGTCAAACGTGTTGACCACGCCGCTGGCACTTACGCTGGCATGCATCACTTCGTGGAAGGTCAGCGTCGATCCGTCTGAGCCTGTTCCCCGTATCGACATCGTTGATGTCTCGCTTCCATTTTTCAGGTTGTTGTTGTCTCCAAACCATGCGGTGAAGCGGCCCGTGAACGAGGGCTGGGTTGGATCGTTCGGGGTAAACGTAAAGGTGCCCGTCTGAGTTCCTGTTGCCCAGAAGGTGCCCGCCCCGATGCCGGACGTCAACGTCGTGACGTGGAAGACGCCGTTGTAGATGACTGATACTGTGCCGCTGGCACCCGTGCACGGGTTCGGCGACGGGAACGAATCCGTGGCGTTGTGAAAGGTTTGGGTGAAGCTTACGGCTCCGGCGCCGTTGGCGGCCGCCGGAACAGCGAGCAGCCATCCCGCCACGATGGCGGCCGAAATGGCAAGCACCTTTTTCATGTTTCTCTCCTCGGCCCTGGCGAGCCTCCCCTGCCCGACGAATTGCAGGTCAATGTAAGGCCGCCGGGATGAAGGGTCAAGGTGGCGCGCCGGTGTCTGCGATCAGCCGCCGTGGCAAGGCTGCAGCCGATGCGAATCCCAAACAATTACCCGAGCGGGACGGCGCACGGACATAGATGTCGGCGCAAGGTCGCTGATCCCAACTCGAGCTTCATTGTGCGGAGCGCAACCGAATGTGTGTCGATGAGAAACCTAGGTGCCAACATCATGGAGCCGGCCGCCGCTCGAGGCGGCCGGCTCCTTCTGCTGGTCAGCAATTAGCGTCGCAGACGCGTTGCCTCCCGGTGTCGTCGAGTCCGTCGGAACAAGAGAAGCGCGGCGATGGCTAGGACGATCACTCCAGCCGCTGCTGTTTCGCCTACCTTGGCCGACTCGATCTGAGCGGCCGGGTTGGCGTCCACGAGCCTCGATTGGACTGCACCGCCCACGCCGGTGACGTGGCTACCTTCCACGCTGGGAATGGCGCTTGGCTGACCGCCGCCGGTACTACCACTTGCAGGGCTACCGCCGGCCGGCAATGAACTCGCGCCAGCGGTGGTCGCAAGGGAGCTTGGGGCATGCGGGCCGCCGCCAGTCGTCGCTGGGTGGTTGGGAGTCTGCGGCACCACGGTGTTCGATGCCAAAGACGGCAAGCTTGCGCCCATGCCGTTTACAGCTCTGACCACGAATGAGTATCCGACTCCATTCTTGAGGTGCTTGAGGGTCGTACTTGTCTGGCTGGCTCCAACCGAAGCTGTCGTGCCATCGGATGCCTGCACCCGGTAGCTCAATATTGGGCTGCCGCCGTCGGTGCTAGGCCGAGTCCAAGACACCTGCGCTGAATGGTTGTCCGCAACTGCGTGGACATCCGTCGGAGGGCCCGGAACGGTCCGAACGACCGTCGGGGTCGGGCTCGGTGACGGTGAAGGCTTTGGCGAGGGCGAAGAGCTCGGCGAGGGCGAAGGGCTCGGCGAGTGCGAAGGGCTCGGCGAGGGCGATAGTGAAGGCAAGGGGCTGGGCGGGAGCGTGGTCCCGAATACATCCGTGATCTGCGCCGTGCTGGCTGCGTTGGCCAGTCCTGGCAATCCGTAGAATCCCCCGATCGTTCGCAGGACGTTGTAGTGGGTGATGTGCTCGGAGTACTTACCCGCGATCACGCCCTGGCCGGCAAAGACCGTGGCGATGTGGTTGCCCTCACTGCCATTGTCCTCGTCGAAGGTCATGATCGCCAGCGAATTGTGGCTCTTGGCCCACTGCACGTAGGGGTCGAAGTGGGTCTTCAGCCAGCCATCGCCGGTGGCGACCGAGCAATCGTGCATGTCGCTGCAGAGGTTCGGGACCACTAAGGAGACCGTGGGCAGGGTGGTGAAGTCGGATGGCCAGGAGGCGTATGTCTTGTCGTGGGCAGCGTCTGCGGTCGCCGTCCAGTCGGCCAGCGGATTGTGCTTGCGGGCGTAGGAGCCGCTGGTGCAGGCCAGAGAGCCGTCAGCGGGCATCGACTCGTTGAAGCCCTTGACACTCAAGCCGGCGGCCAAAAGCTGAGTGCCCAGGGAGCCGGCGCTGAAGGTGTGAGGGCAAGAATCGTCGGTCACGCCCTGGTTGGAGCCACTCCACAACTCCAGGTAGTTAGGTTCCGAGGGATGACCGATGGCAAAGGACTGGGTCATGAGCGCGTTGGCGTTGGCCAGCGAGTTGATATATGGCGCCGACGAGCTGCCGATGATCTGGGAGTAACCGTGGTTCTCCATGATCACGACCACGACATGGTCGGGCTTGGTCGCGGCAGCGGCCGGGAGCATGGACCGAGTCAGGCTGACCGCTCCGAGCGCGCCGGCCGCCATTGTGACCCCGATGACTGCGGCAACGACGGTCATGGGTCCAAGTCGGCGTCCTATACGAATTGGTGGCGGCGCCGACTTGCGTAGCGCTTCCGACGGCGGCCTCACCACTTTGACTGACTCCGCGTTTCTTGAACACCCGCTCTGTGGCAAGAAAATGGCAAGTCTTTCGATGTCGATTTGAGACGCGAGCATGCGGAAATTAGCATGTCTCCCCCCTTCCAGATCGGGCGCGCACGCGCGCGGACCAATCTCTAGTGTTAGGGGCAGGGTAGCGACCATTACGCACTGTGTCAAGTCGCGTCATCCGATGCGTGGCATCGCACTCGACGACACGATCAAACGACGGCGGTGGCCTGCAACGCATTTCGGCTGCGCTCGTTAGCTCAGCCCTCGCGTGTGTCCTCGATCTATGGCTGGCGCGTAAGCAACCACGCGATAGCGTGCGATGTGATGCGTGGCGCGGGCGACAGTCGTGCGGACTCCGCTGAATTGGAGGCAGTCAGAACCTTTGTAGCACCAGCACGGTTCGCCCCTCTGTTCTCACCGTATCGCTGACGGTTCGCGTTTCCCGCTCGGGCTGGAGTCGCTCGGTGTCGATGAGCAGTTTCCAGGGACCACCGTATTCCTTCGGCAGCATCCATCTGACCGGCCGCGAATGGGCGTTGAACAGCAAGAGAAACGAGTCATCGGAGAGGGGGCGGCCGCGGTCGTCGTGGCCCGGGATCCCTTTTCCATTCAGGAAGACCCCTAACGAGCGTTCGTGTCCGGCCTCCCAGTCCTGGTCGGTCATCGCCTTTCCGCTGGGCTTGAACCAACCGATGTCGACGGTGCCGCGAATCGGACGCCCCTGAAACCAGCGCCGGCGGCGGAACACCGGGTGATCTCGCCGTAGCTCGATCAGCCAGCGCGTAAGGTCAAGGAGCCCGTGGTTGATCTCGGTCCAGTTGACCCATGAGATCTCGTTGTCCTGGCAGTAGGCGTTGTTGTTGCCCTTTTGCGTCCTGCCGAGCTCGTCACCCATGAGCAGCATCGGCACGCCCTGCGCCAGGAAGAGGGTGGTAAGCAAGTTGCGCTGCTGCCACGCTCGCCACTTGACGACGCCCGGGTCCGTGGAGTCGCCTTCCACGCCGCAGTTCCAAGAGCGGTTGAATGATTCGCCGTCGGCGTTCTGTTCGCCGTTCGCATCGTTGTGCTTCTCGTTGTAGGAGACGAGATCGCGCAGCGTGAAGCCGTCGTGTGCCGTAACGAAGTTGATGCTCGCCACCGGCCGGCGTGAGTCGTTCTGGTAGAGGTCGGAGCTGCCCGTCAGCCGCGACGCCAGCTCCGCGACAGTCGAGGGCTCACCGCGCCAGAAATCGCGCACCGCGTCTCTGAACCTGCCGTTCCACTCCGACCACAGAGCGGGAAAGTTGCCGACCTGGTAGCCGCCATCGCCGATGTCCCAAGGTTCGGCGATAAGCTTGACGCGGCTTACGACGGGGTCCTGGTGAATGAGATCGAAAAAGGTCGACAGCCTGTCGACTTCGTGAAACTCGCGGGCCAGCGTCGCCGCGAGGTCGAAGCGGAAACCGTCGACGTGCATCTCGGTGACCCAGTATCTGAGCGAATCCATGATCATTTGCAGCGTGTGGGGATGCTGCACGTTGAGGCTGTTTCCCGTTCCGGTGGTGTCGTAGTAGTACTGCGGACGCTCGGCGACTAGTCGGTAGTACGCCGCGTTGTCGATGCCGCGAAAGCACAACGTGGGCCCGAGATGGTTGCCCTCCGCGGTGTGGTTGTAGACGACGTCGAGGATGACCTCGATGTCCGCCTCGTGCAGCGAGCGGACCATGGCTTTGAACTCGTTGACCTGCTGCCCGCGCTGGCCGCTGCTTGCGTATTCGTTGTGCGGGGCGAAATAACCAATCGTGTTGTAGCCCCAATAGTTGCGCAGCGACCGTTCCAGCAGTCGCTGGTCCTGGACGAACTGGTGTATGGGCATCAGCTCTACCGCCGTGACGCCAAGTGTCTGCAAGTACTCGATCACGGCCGGATGCGCAAGGCCGGCATATGTCCCGCGCAACGATTCAGGCACATCAGGGTGGCAGCGCGTGAGTCCTTTGACGTGCGCTTCGTAGATGACCGTTTCGTGGAGCGGGGTGTCCGGGTGACGGTCGTTGCTCCAGTCGAAGTACGGATTGTGCACCACGGACCGGAAAACATAGGGGGCACTGTCGGCGTCGTTGATCGAATTCTCGTCGCCGGGGTTATACGAGTAGCAGGCTGGGTCCCAGAGGACCTGTCCTTCGATCGCGCGGGCGTAAGGATCTAGCAGAAGCTTGCTCGAGTTGCACCTCACGCCTCGGTTGGGCGCATATCTGCCGTTGACGCGGTAGCCGTAGCGCTGGCCCGGACCGACGTTGGGTAGATAGGCGTGCCAGGAGAATGCGTCGACCTCTTCGAGTGGCACCCCGTGTTCCTGTCCTTCATCGTCGAACAGACAGAGCTCCACCGCATCCGCGACCTCAGTGAAAAGCGCGAAGTTCGTCCCGGTGCCGTCGAAGTTGGCCCCCAGCGGATAAGCGTGGCCCGGCCAGACATCGAGGTCACGCACGTTCGACGATCTCGACAACAGTGCGGCCTGGCGGGCCGAGGTTCACGCGCACGCCAGCGCTTTCTCGCTCGAACGCAATTCGGTCGCCCTCGACCTGCACCCACACACCCTGCGCGACCGCGGGAAGGCGCCGCCGCAAGGCGATCAGGTCGCGATACCACTTGAGCATGCCGCGATGGTAAGGCTCGTTCACCTCGTCCCAGTCGAGCCTCGACCGCTCAAAGGTGCCGGGGTCTTGCGGGTCGGGCACCTGGGCAGGGTTCCAGCCGAAGGCGGCGAACTCGCGCCGGCGTCCTTCCGCCACAGCCTTGCCCAGCCCTGGGTCGGCGTGGTCGGTGAAGTACTGGAAGGGTGTGCTTGCCGCCCATTCCTCACCCTGGAACAGCAACGGTGTGAACGGCGTGGTCAGGAGCAGCGCGGCCGCAGCTTTCAACCTGCCTTCGTCCACCATCGCCGCAAGGCGCTCGCCGGCCGCCCGATTCCCAACCTGGTCGTGGTTCTGCGCCGCGACCACGAAGCGCTCAGGAGGAACACCGATCGGGTTTCGGCCGCGCGTCTTCTGCCGGTGGGGTGACCACACGCCGTCGTAAACCCAGGCCTGTCGCAGCGCCTTCCCGAGCAGCTCGGGCGCGCCGAAGTCCTCGTAATAGCCGGTGCGCTCACCGGTCAATGCGACATGGAGCGCGTGATGCCAATCGTCTGCCCACGCCGCGTCGAGACCGTATCCGCCTGCATCGCGGTTGCGCACAAGGCGAGGGTCGTTGGCGTCCGTTTCGGCGATGAGTAACACCGACCGGTGAAGCGCAGCCGACAGAGCGTCGACCTCGGCGGCGAGCTGCTCCAGGATGTGCAGGGGCGATTGGTCAACGATCGCGTGCACCGCGTCGAGTCGCAGACCGTCGATGTGGTAGTCGCGAATCCACATCAACGCGTTGTCGACGACGAAGCGGCGGACCTCGTCGCTGCCGGCACCGTCGAAATTGAAAGTGGCTCCCCACGTGGTGCGGTAACGCCCGGTGAAGTAAGGGCCGAACTCGCCCAGGAAGTTGCCGACAGGACCGGCGTGGTTGTAGACGACATCGAGAATGACGCCGAGCCCGGCGGCGTGACACGCTTCGATCAGCCGTTTGAGACCGGCGGGTCCCCCGTAGGCGTGATGCGGAGCGAAGAAATCCGCGCCGTCATAGCCCCACCCACGATTGCCGGAGAACTCAGCGACCGGCATCAGCTCAAGGGCGTCGATGCCGAGCTCGCCGAGGTGGGGGAGGCGGTTGATCACACCGTCGAAGGTCCCCTCCGGCGAGAACGTCCCGACGTGCAGCTCATAAAGGACGAGGCCGGGGAGGGACAGGCCGCGCCAGCCCGAGTCAGTCCACGGGTGCAGGTCGTGGTCGACGACCTGGGAGAGGCCGAGCACACCGTCCGGCTGCGAAGCAGAGCGTGGGTCGGGTCGCGTCTGGGCCCCCTCGATCGAGAAGCCGTAGCGCGTCCCCGGACCGGCCGCCGCATCTGATGCCTCCCACCAGCCACGCTCGAGTCGCGCCATCGGCGTCTGTCTTTCGTCCGACATCAGGTCGACCCGGTTTTTGTTCGGCGCCCAGACCTTGAACCGATGCATCGCGCCTACGGTGGTCCGGCTGGCCGCCCCAGCACAGCCACCGGAAAATGGCGCATGAGCTCTGCGACCGGAATGGCTCGGCCGCCTTTCAGTTCTTCACCTGTCAGGAGACTCCTCCAGCTGCCGGCGGGAAGCTCGACCGTGGTGTCGGCCCAATCGCCGCCCAGCCCGGCCACGAGTCTGGGCACCACGACGAGCAGACGATCACGGACAAAGCCGACCGCGTGCCGTGACTTCGTCCCGACCACGGCGAGCGGCGTGTAGCTCGTGCTCCCGAAAAGCTCGGGATCGATTCGGCGCTGACCGAGCAGTCGGGTGATGAGCCACAGCTTCGGTGCGCCCTCGTCCGCGCGCGCCAGCACGCCCTGCGCGTCGGCCCCACGAATCTCCGACAGAAGCGCGGCGAGACGTTGATGGTCAACCGGCCGGCGGTTGTCCGGGTCGACCAGGCTCAGGTTCCACACTTCTGTGCCCTGGTATAGGTCGGGCACGCCCGGACAGGTAAGCAGCAGCGTGGTCTGGGCGAGCGAGGCGATCCGCCCGAGGGCAACCAGCTGGTGGTGGCCAATGAATGACTCGAGATCGCTCTTGAATTCGGCGTCGGACATCACGCTGCCGGCGAATTGAGTTAGCGCGTCCTCAAAGGTGGGAACCGGGTTGATCCATGAGGTGTGGACCTTCGCTTCGCGTGCCGCTTTCTGGAGGAACGCGAGCAGCCGCGGCTGGTCGACCGGCCACGCTCCGACCACCGTCTGGTACATGAGGTATTCGAGGTTTCGATCCGGATAGCCCTGCGCGCGATGGCGCTCGTTGTGCTCAGCCCATCGCCGGACGGCCGATTCCCACTCCGCCGGAATCTCCGACAGCAGGTTGATCCTCGCGCGCACGTCGCCGCTGCGCTTGGTGTCATGGGTGGACAAAGTGAGCATCGTGGTTGGCCATTTCGCCGCGATCCTGGAGCAGTACGAATGGAATTCCTCGAGTGGACGCCCGAACTTCCCCGGATCCCCGCCGACTTCGTTCAGGGAAACCAGGCGGTTGTAGCGGTAGAACGCCGTGTCCTCGACGCCTTTGCCCATGACCGCGGGCGTGAGCTGCTGAAACCTAGCCGTGAATTCGGCCTCGGCCGCCCCCTCGTAACGCATCAGCAAAAGCTCAGCCACAAACGCCAGGAGGTCGGCATCGATGTCCGGTCGGCGCCGCGCCGCTTCTTCGGCCGCGATCGAAATTTGACGCTGGTCCTGTTCTGGGGCCAGCGAACCGGGACGGACGTACGCTCGGTACACGTGCAGACCGGCGGCGACCTCTCGGATGGCGTCCTCCAGCTCGCGGCGTGTGCGGTCGCGGTGGCGCCGGTGGCGGTCGCAGACGTCGACCAGCACGTTGGTCAGGCGCTCAACGTCCGTAGCGAGCTCGCTCGCCATGATTTCCTGCTTGCACGTGCGCACTACTTCGGAGAAAGGCTGCGACTGGCCGGTAAACCCGTGATAAAGGGCAGTCAACGACCCTTCATTTCCCGAGTCGACGAAAAGGCCGTCGACCTGTGCGATGAAGTCATAACCGGTCGTGCCCTGCACAGGGAAGCTTTCTTGCAACTCCTCGTCGGTGGCCAAGACTTTCTCAACCACCACGTATGCGTCCGGGGCTGCGGACCTCAGCTGCCGTAGGTAGGCCACCGGGTCCCTGAGGCCATCGACATGGTCGATGCGCAGGCCGGCCACGCTGCCATTGGCGACCAATCCGAGGATTACGCGGTGGCTGTCTTCGAAAACCTGCGGCTTCTCGACACGAAGGCCGATCAGGCTGTCGATGGTGAAAAAGCGCCGGTAGTTGAGCTGCTCCTGCGCACTGCGCCAGTAAGAGAGTCGGTAGTGCTGATGCTCCAGGACGGCGTCGAGCGCGTCGATGTCTTGATTTACTGCGTCGAGCTCGAGTCCGTCCAGGCTGTCAGGCGATACGGGAAACATCTGGTCCTCGTATCGGACCACCACTTCCGAGCCCTCGCGCTGGAGTGTCAGTGCGCCGCGCTCGAGCTCTCGGCCGTAACGATCTCCTAACACGCCCAGAAGCACCTTGCCCTTTACAGCCGAGATCGGCGATTCCCAGTCAATGTCGAAATAATTCGCGTAACGGCTCGAGGGGCCGTTCTGCAGCATGTCCCACCACCATGGGTTCGCCCGTCCCGCGGTGGCCATGTGGTTCGGCACGATGTCCACCACCAGGCCAAGCTCGTGTTCGTGCAGCGCAGCGACCAGCCGCTGCAGGGCCATTTCGCCCCCGAGCTCGTGGTTGACCCGCGTCGGGTCGACCACATCGTACCCGTGGTTGCTGCCGGGAGCAGCTTGCAGGACAGGCGAGCAGTAAAGCTGTTCGACGCCGAGCGACGAAAGGTATGCGGCGCACGCGTCCGCGTCGTCGAACGTGAACTGTTGCGAGAGTTGAAGCCGGTAGGTGGAACTGATCTGCATCGGAAAGCTTCCCACAAGCGTGCCGGCCGAGCATTCTCGTGACCAGACAAATTGACTACTGAATCGACCCCACGGCCCGGCCGCGACGAACCGGTGTAGGCGGCCTCAGCCCATAGCCGCCTCGCCAACGCGCTCGAGTCTGATTCCTGCGATCAACAGCCAGAAGCCCGTCGACACTTCCGCAATCAGGATCGGCAACGAGGCAAACAGGTTGACCAGTGCCGGAGCGTTGGGCGCCACCAGCTCCGTGAACCATGACACCAGATAGACGACCGATGCGAACATGCCCCAGGCCGACAGGATTCGCGGAATGTAGCTCGACATGAAGAACACGTAGAAGAAGATCGTCGATCCCAGGCAGAAGAAGACGGCCGCGATCGCCGTCGACGTTCCGAGCGGATGCAAGTCCGACAGGACGCGGAGCTGATCCACGCCGAGCGCCCCGGGATGGTTGGCCGCGAGATACACCTGGAGCACCCCGAACGCACCCACGATGCCAATGCCCCCGATCGCCGCCTCGGCCGCCCTGAAGAGCAGCGCCATCATCGCCAGGTTGCCGTCGACCGGTCTCACGGCCACGTAGAGGCAGGTCGCCAGCGGGATGGTGGACAGGCTGCCGAGAAGCCCAAGGCAGAGTCCTAGTCGGTACAGGCTCTCCGATGCGCCGATGTGGCGCGCACCCTCCGCAAAGCCGCCGCTTCCTTCGATGAAGTAGGTGATGACCACGCCGGCGATGTCGAAAGCGAGCACCAGCAAGTAGAAGAGTCCCGCGAACCGCGCGTACGAGCGCTGCGCGTCCATGCGCCGAGCCTATGGCGCTCGAGCGGCGCCGCCACCGGTGGAATCACCGACTCGGTACCGAGCTGACCCAGCCCGCGATCTGGGCGCGTGAGTTGAACCCGAGCTTGTTCAGGATGCTTCGAACGTGGCTGTCTACGGTGCGCTCGGAGATGAAAAGACGGGCGCCGATCTGCTTGTTGCTCAGTCCCTCGGCGACAAGGCGCGCCACCTCGGCCTCCCGTTTGGCGAGCAGTCCCACGCCGACCCCGCTCGTCTCCTCACCGCCCGGATGGACCGGCTCGCCAAGCGCCATGCTCACGGCGGTGTCGCGGCTCAAGCGCATCCCGGTCTCCAGCTCGGCCTCGAACCTCGATGCACCGAGGGCGGCGGCCGCCGTCTCTCGAGCCTGGTTGATGATCGGGCTCATGGCCGGCATGACGGTCGCGCCGGCACCGATTCGAATCTTCTCCGAGGCCCCTAGCAGCTGCGCGGCGGTTTTCGGCTGGCCCGCGATCGCCGCGTGGAGGCCAAGCGCGCCGAGCAGGTAGTACTGACCGATCCGGTCGTCGATGCGATAGGCGATGCGCAGCGATTCCTGGTAACGCGCTTTCGACTCCTCGAGGTCGCCCGCGAGCAGCGCGGCGCCGCCGAGGTTGAGGTTCATCATGTGCAGCGCGTAGAGGTCGCCCACCTCCCTGCTCATGCGCGCACCTTCGGTGGAAACGAGCTTGAGCGTTTCGAAATCGCCTCCGTACAGGGCATTGAGCGCCCTCGCCTGCAGCACGCCGACCTTCGCCGGCACGTCGTCGAGCTCGGCCGCCAGGTCATGCGCCAGGTCCAGGAAGCTCTGGGCCGAGGGGCGGTCGCCGGCCATCGCGGCCGCGATCGACGCCATGGACAGGGCATTCGCCAGCTGCACCGGCTGACCAGCGTCGCGTGCCGCGGCCATGGACTTTTCCAGCGCCGGCCGTGCCGCCTCCCAGTTGCCCTGCAGCACGGCCAGGAAGCCACGGATAAAGTAAGACCAGCCCAGCGTCTCCGGGTTCCCGGGACCGGAGGCAAGTAGCTCGTCGAGCCACCGCACGCCCTCGGTGGTCCCGCGTGTGATCCAGAACCAGGCGAGCGAGGTCGCCAGCTGGATCCCGCGCACGGAGTCAGACTCGACCAGGCATCGTCGAAGCACCGGTCGGATGTTGTCGATCTCGAGGTCCATCCAGGCGAGCCATTCGGGCAGCCGGAAGCGTGCCTGCGGCGACATTCGCTGGGCCGCCGACAGGTAATAAACGGTGCATCGCTCCTGCAGCTCGCGGTGTTCGTGGGCGTCGACCAGCTTGCGGGCGGCGTACTCGCGCATCGTCTCGTGGAGGCGGTGGCAGGCGACGCCTCGCGCGTCCTCTTTTATGACGAGCGACTTGTCGACCAATGAGGAGAGCAGCTCCAGGCCATTGCCCGCCGGCACCTCGTCCGAGGTGCATACCCCCTCGACGTCTTCGAGGGTGAACCTGCCCGCGAACACACAGAGCCGCCGCAGCAGCGCTTGCTCGCGGGCGGAGAGCATCTCGAAGCTCCAGTCGATCGCGGTCTCTAGCGTCTTGTGGCGCGGCAGCGCGGCGCGGCCGGCGCCGGTCAGCAGGCCGAAGCGGTCGCTCAACCGCTCGAGAATCTGCTCCACGGTCAGGATCCGCGTCCGGACCGCGGCCAGCTCGATCGCCAGCGGCAGGCCATCGAGCCGGCGGCACAGGTCGGCGACAGCCCGCCGGTTGGCCTCGGTCAACTCGAAGGCGCCGGACGCCGCCCCGGCGCGTTCGACGAAGAGCGTCACAGCCTCGTTCTGGCGCAACCGGTGCAGCGGCTCGGCGGAGTCCGTTGACGGCAGGTCCAGCGGGGGGACGGGGAGGACGTGCTCGCCAGGTGCCGAAAGCGGCTCGCGGCTCGTGGCGATGACCCGGACCCCCGGCGCGGCCCGGAGGACCTCGGTCGCGAAGGCGGCGGACACCTCGAGCAGATGCTCGCAGTTGTCGAGGACGAGCAGGAGATGCCGCTCGCGAAGATGCGCGAGCAGAAGCACAAGCGGCTCCGTGCCGGCCTGGTCGCGCAGGTCGAGTGCCGCCAGCACCGCGTTGGCGACGAGTCCGGGGACGCGCACCTCCGCCAGCTCGACCCACCACGCGCCGGCGGGAAAGCCGCGGCTCAGATCTGTCGCTGCACGCAGAGCGAGCCGCGATTTGCCGACGCCGCCCGGTCCGATCAGGCTGACGAGACGGGCACTCGCGAGCTTCTTCCTCAGCTCGGCGAGCTCGTGGCGACGGCCGACGAAGCTCGTCGCTTCGGCCGGCAGGTTGCCGATGCGGCGGGCGGGCTTGGCCATGATCGACCGAAATTACTACGTACCCGGTCAGCGATTCCACCGATTTCGACGGCGCTTGGCCCGGCGTAGCTTCAGAGGCGATGACTGAAGAGCTGGTCGTGCAGCGAGTCGAGGTCCTGTTCGTCGGCAGTCCGCCCGCGCGTCAGGTGGAGCGCGCCTCCGGGGTCGGCGAGGTCGAGGTCGACGGGCGAGTCCTTCGGTGCACTGTCTACGGCAGCTTTCAGCCTTTTCTCGAGGCGCTGCGCGGTTACGAGGTCATCAGCCTCAAGTCAATGAATTCAGGAGAGTGAACATGATCAGCAGCTATCCCGTGCGGTTCGACGTCGACTTCCCCTCCCGGCCACTCGGCCGGCTCAGCACCGCGTTCCGTTTCATCGTCGCGATCCCGATCGTGGTTGTGCTCACCATGCTGTCGGGCGAGACCTTCCGCGACGGCGACCACTCGGCCGGGAACACGCTCGTGATCGGCGGCGCGGCGGTATTCATCCCGCTCGTGCTGATGCTCGTGTTCCGGCAGAAATACCCGCGCTGGTGGTTCGACTGGAACCTCAACCTCTTGCGCTTCTCCAACCGCGTCACCGCGTACCTCGCCCTGCTCGACGATAGCTATCCGTCCACCGACGAAGAGCAGTCGGTGCACCTCGACTTCGCGTACCCGGACACCCGGCAGATGAACCGGTGGCTGCCGCTGGTCAAATGGATCCTCGCCCTGCCGCACTACGTCGTGCTCTTCTTGCTCTGGCTCGGCGCTCTCGTCGCGGTCGTCGCCGCCTGGTTCGCGATCCTCTTCACGGGCACGTATCCACGCAGCCTTTTCAACTACGTGGTCGGCGTGCTCCGGTGGACCAACCGGGTCAACGGCTACGCCTTCACGCTGGTCACAGACCAGTACCCACCGTTCCGCCTGAGCTGAAGAAGTTGGTTTCGATCGTGACACGAGGCACCATGAGAGCCGTCGTCTGCCGCCGGCCATCGGCACCGGGAGAGCTCGAAGTCGCAGAGCTCGACCGGCCCGCCGTGACAGACGACGGCCTGCTCGTCCGAGTCCATGCGTCTTCCGCCAACCCTGTGGACCTCTACGCCCTCTCGCCGGTGGGGCACATATTGCGCCGGCGCCGGCCTGTTGTGGTCGGCACCGACTTTGCGGGCACGGTGGAGGCGATCGGAAGACGCGTGACCGCGTTCGAGCCTGGCGACGAGGTCTTCGGGGCCGCGCGGGGCTCCTTCGCCGAGTACGTGAGCATCGCGGCGAGCGGCGGCGTGGTGCGCAAGCCTCCGGGGGTCTCGTTCCAGGATGCCGCCACCTTGCCCGTGGCGGCGAGCACGGCGCTGCAAGCGCTGCGCGACCATGGGCGCATCGAGAGCGGACAGCGCGTCCTCGTCAACGGCGCCTCGGGTGGCGTCGGCACCTTCGCCGTCCAGATCGCCAGGTCGTTCGGCGCCGAGGTGACCGCGGTTTGCAGCACGAGAAACGTCGACCTCGTCCGTGCGATCGGCGCCGGCATGGTCATCGACTACACCAGGGATGACTTCACACGCAGTGGAGAGCGTTATGACCTGATGCTCGACGTCGCAGGCAACCGCTCGTGGTCGGACTGCACTCGAATGCTGGGCAAAGGTGCCACGTACGTCGGGGTCGGCGCGGCAGGGGTGCAGCATGGCAAGGGCGGTTCGCGGGCGGCGGTGGCCCACTTCCTCGAGATGCGCCTGCTCTCGATCGGCAGCGGCCGCAGGGTCGTGGCCCTCTTCATCGCCAAGTTGAGAAAGGACGATCTCGAGTTCCTGGGCCGGCTCGTCGAGTCGCGGCGCGTGAAGCCTGTTATCGAGAGGAGCTATGAGCTGGCAGGTATTCCGGAAGCGCTCAGGCGCATCGACGAAGGCCACGCGCAGGGAAAGCTCGCGATCGTTGTCCAGCGATGAGGTCAACCTGGATGCGATGACGGATTCGTCCTCCTGACGTTCGAGCTCAGGGTCGCGACACGACTCGGCGAACGGGAGATGCAATTTCCGAACGGGGTACCACGATTTGTTAACTGCAAGGTTCAGGTTTCGAATCCCTTTCCCGGAACCAATGACTGGCCGCTCGGTATCGTCGGCGCACGGAGCCGACCGGACGTCGCGCCCGCAAATTCACACCTGGTGGGCGATGTTCGGCACCACGATCTCGTTCAGGGCGAGGATGCTCTTCGGCAGCTCGAACCGGCAATGCACAAGCCCGGCAAGCGGAATGTACTGGCACACGCGAAGATGACCGGCGGCGCTCATTAAGAACCCCGCATCTATGGGATCCATGCCGCCAATCGACAAGACTTCAACCGCCTTTGCCATCACCGCCTTCGCCGCCTCGTCAAATGTTGAGCCGCTTGCGATCACTGCCACCAACTCGTCGGTCTCGACCAGTGGAGTCGGAAGCGACCAGTAAGCGGCCACCGTGACTCGGGCTCGAATCCTGCCAGCGATCTCGACGCCGCTCAGGAAGACCTCACCGTCGCCCATCGCCGCGTGCACATCACCGAAGTAGACCATCCCGCCGTCGCAGAAGGTAGGTAGAAACACCCGGGTCCCTGTCCCGATCAGCAGGATGTCCATGTTGCCGCCGTGCTCGGCACCTCGAAACGTCGAGACCGGATCCCCGTTGGGCGCGACTCCAAGCAGGCCGATCATGGGCGTTACCGGGACGCGGAAGGCGCCCACATTCGCGTAAACGTCGTCGCATTCCACGATGCGCAGCTGCGGCTCGTCCGTAATCGCCAGCCCGGTCACACCCGGTCGGGTGACCATCAGGCCGACCCGGCTGTCGACATGCAACTCCTCGATCTCGACACAGATTGTGTCCCCAGCTCTTACTCCGTCGATTGATATGGGGCCCGTCGCTGGGTTGACGCATCGAGTGTCGAGTAGGTCGCCGGCCTGGTCAGGGCGCGTGATGGTCCCAGTGCGGCAGTCATGCGTCTCCACGATGAATGACTCCCCTTGGCTCACCTTCGCCACCGCTTCGTGCCCAGAATCGAGCGCGTATTTTGGATCCGCTCGCGAGATCGTTTTCATCCAATCATCCCTGGTTAAGTGGAATCACGCTTCAGTCGCCGTTGGGCACGGGCGCACGAGAGACGTAGACGGCATGCAGGACCGATGTGAACTCGGCCGGGCCACGCACCATGTCCGAAAGGTTGGGCTGCACTAATGACTACGGTGCTTTCACCGCGCGATATTCGCATCCTCATCTGTACGTTGGACGGATTGGCGTCCCATGCCGGCACCGCCGCCGGTCCGATCGCGCGTCATTGCCGCACGCATGTGCGACCACCTCCCCACGGCTGTTGTGCGTACGTAACTCTGACGAGACATGACTTCGCACGCAGGTCGCCGGCGTTTACCGGCATCGCCGCTACAGCCTAACCGACCCGCCGCGAGGCCGGTCTCGGCTTGACAGGCCGCACTGGGCAGCGCATATTAACCGCCTCGAGGAAATCCATTTCCATGGGGTATGGACTCACCAACTTCGGGGAGGGTGCGCGCATCATCAGATGACGAAGAAATACGGCGTGGCGATCCTCGGCGCCGGCTGGGTGGCGGGCGAATACGTCAAGGCGTTTCGGGACCATCCACTGACCGAGATCTGCGGCATCTACAGCCACACTCCGGGCAAAGCAGGCGGGCTGCTGAAGCTACACGGTGTAGAGGCGCGCGAGTATTCGTCTGAGGACGAGCTCTTCACCGACGACCGGGTCAAGATCGTCGCGTCATGTACGCCGCCCGACGTGCGGCCGCAGCAGCTCGAGCGGGCCGCGAAGTCCGGCCGCCACATCGTGATCGAAAAGCCAATCGCGCTCGATTACGAGGGCGTGAAGCGCATCTATCGCGCGGTGCGCGACTCCAAGGTGAAGAGCGTCACCTCGTTTGTGCTGCGCTGGAACCCGCAGTTCGAGACCGTCAAGCAGCTGCAGGCCGATGGGGTGATCGGGAAGGTGATCTACGCGGAGGCCGATTACTGGCATCCGATGAAGACCGAATACCCCAGCTACCCGTGGGCGGTGACGAAAGAAAAGGGCGGCAGCTCATTCATCAGCGCCGGCTGCCACGCCGCCGACGCTATTCGATACTTCGCGGGCGAGGTCAGCGAAGTCTCGGCCTTCTCATCCGGCCCCAAGAAGGACCTCAACTACACCTATGACCCGACCACGGTGGCGTCGCTCCGGTTCGAGAACGGCGCGGTGGGGAAGCTCTCCTCTGTGATCGAAGGCGAGACGCCCTATATCTTCAACGTCCGGTTGTTTGGCACAGACGGAACCATCCAGAACAACCGGGTCTTCTCCAGGAAGCACTATCCGGGCTCTCTAAATTACTGGACGTTTCCGACTGTCGAACCCGACTCCGGCGATGTGACACACCATCCGTTCGTCCCCGAGATCCGGCATTTCCTCGAATGCATCGAGAACAACGTCGAGTCACACGCGGCCATCTACGACTCGTACAGGTCGATGGCGCTGTGCTTCGCGATCGATGAATCCGCGGCCAACGACGGCAAACCGGTCAAGGTCGACTACAAGGTATGAGACGGTGCGCGACCGCGCATCGGGTGTTTTTATCAGTTTCCACAAGGAGGATTTAAGTGGCGGGCGATTCATTCAGTCGGCGTGAGGTGACCCGGCGGTCGATTCTGGTCGGCGGCGCTGGGGTGGTCGGTGGATTGGTGGTCGGTGGGCTGGCTGGCAGCGCCCTCGCTCCGAAGTCGTCCACCGCTGCGGGAGGATCCCGCGGCAGCCTCAAGGTCGTGGGCGTCTTCCCGGTTGGGGGCTCGATCGCCTCGGACGGCAAGGAGATGGCAAACGGCGTCAAGATGGCGGTTGACGAGATCAACGCCCGGGGCGGTCTTGTCGGTTACCACCTCAACTACGTCCAGATCGACGACAAGGACTCCTCGACGGATCAGATCACGACCGCATTCAACCGGGCGGTCAGCGTTGAGAAGGCAGACGTCATCTTCTCCGGCTATCACCTGGCATCGGGCCCCGAGTTCGACATCGTCGCCAACGCCGGCGCCCTCTACTACAACGTCAACACCCAGGTGGCGTGGGTCCAGCGCTACAAGAGCAACCGGAGCAAGTACTGGGGCATCTTCCAGTGCGACCCCACCGAGGCCTGGTATGGCCAGGGCTTCGCCTACTGGGTAGACGGCGCGCTCAACGCGGGCCTGCTCAACTCCAAGGTCAAGACGTGCTCGATCATCAGCGGTAAGAGCGCATACGGCACGGTAATCGCCACCGGCTTCGAGACCCAGATCAAGCAGCTCGGCTGGACTGTCTTGACCAACGACGGCGTCAGTGAGGGAGCGGTGCCCGACTGGGGCCCGGTGCTCTCCAAGGTCAAGACGGCGAAGCCGACTGTGCTGTTCACCAGCGACTTCTCGCCCGCCGACGACGCCGCGATGGCGAAGGCCTGGGCGGCGAGCCCGACCAAGACGCTCGTCTACCAGCAGTACGGCCCGTCCGTCCCCGAGTACCTGAACCTCGCGGGTCCGGCCGCTAACGGGATCGTCTGGGCCACCGTGCTCGGCCTGCTCCCCGACAAGATCGGGAATGACTTCCGCTCGCGCTACGCCGCGAAGTTCGGTGCCCAGCCAGGTTGGGCCAACGCCGGCGGCTGCTACGACGAGGTCAACGTCTGGGCGGCGGCGGTCGCCATGTCGGGTGACCCAAAGAACTACAAGGCGGTAGCCAAGGCCACCGAGTCGGTCATCTGGCGAGGCACCACGGGCTCGATCTCATTCGTGGACCACACTGGCGTTCAGTTCCCAGCGCAAACGGCGGATGCGTCCGTCGGTCAGCCGCACATCATCGTCCAGATCCAGGACGGCGTGCAGAAGGTCGTCTCGCCGACGCCTTTCACGAGCGGCACGTTTGTGCTCCCCAGCTGGATGAGGTAAGTCTCAAGAAACCGCCAGACTAAAATCAGGAATGCCGATCCTCGAGTGCCAGAAGGTCAGCAAGGCCTATGGGGGACTGCTCGCGGTAAGCGACCTGAGCTTTGCCGTCGAGCCCGGCGAGGTGTATGCGATCGTCGGGCCCAACGGCGCTGGAAAGACGTCGCTGTTCGACTGCATCTCCGGGGTCAACGCCGCCACCAGCGGCGTCATCAAGTTCAAAGATCGAGAGATCCAGGGGCTGCGCGCGCACCAGATCGGCAGGCTTGGCCTCGCGCGCACCTTTCAGACCACTGTCGCGTTCGACAGCCAGACCGTGCTGGCCAACGTGCTGGTCGGCGGCGCATTCGGGCGTGAGGGAGAGTACCCCACGCTCTGGTTCAAACACCAGGCGCAGGATGACGCGCTCGACGCCCTGGCCCTGTGCGGCATGGGCGGCCAGCAGCGAACCCTGGCCGGCCAGCTGCCGGTGCTCGCGCGAAAGCGCCTCATGCTGGCCACCGCGCTCGCCATGCGTCCGCAGATGCTCCTGCTCGACGAGCCGTTCGGCGGCCTCAACCCGGTCGAGCGTGCGCAGATGATCGAGCTGATCCGGATCGTTGCCAAGACCGGCATGACGATCCTGATGATCGAGCACGTGATGAAGGCGGTCCAGGCGCTGGCTGACCGCATCCTCGTCATCCATCATGGGCAGCAGATCACGATCGGACCGCCCTCCAAGGTGCTTCGAGACCCCCGGGTGGTCGAGGTGTATCTCGGCAACCTTGGGCCGATGGGTCCTGAGGCGACTCCGGCCGATGCTTGAGGTCAAGGGCCTCGTCGCCGGTTACGGAGGGGGCGAGGTCCTGCACGGGATCGACCTCGTGGTGAACGAACGCGAGGGCGTCATCGTCCTGGGTCCGAACGGCCACGGCAAGACCACGCTACTGCGCACCATCACCGGCCTCTTGCCGCCCCGGGCGGGGAAGGTGCTGCTCGACGGCAAGGAGATCACGCGCTGGCGGGCCGATTCGATCGCGGCGGCCGGCCTGGTGCACATCCCTCAGGGCGACCTGCTGTTTCCCGAGATGACGGTGACCGAAAACTTGCTGATGGGCGCCTACCACGGCCCGACGTGGGCGGAGCGCAACGCGCGACTCGACCGCGTGTACGAGCTTTTCCCGTGGCTGAAAGAACGGAGGGGTCAGCTTGCCCGCACTCTCTCGGGCGGGGAGAGGCGGATGCTGGCGCTTGGCCGTGGCTTGATGTCGAAGGCGAGGCTGTTACTGATCGACGAGCCCTCTCTCGGCCTTGCGCCGCTGATCACACAGCAGATCTACGCGAGCATCCACAAAGTCAAGGAAAGCGGGATGTCTCTGCTGATCGCCGACGAGAACGCCAACCACGTCGCCGGCCTCGCAGACCGAGTCTACCTTCTCGAGACCGGATCGCTGGTGCGGGAGGGGCCGGCCAACGACCTGCTCCGGGACAAGGCGTTGCTGGAGAGCTATCTCGGATGAGCACGCAGTTCGTGCAGGCGTTGTGGGGCGGGATCCTCTTCGGCTCGGTTTACGGGCTGATGGCCCTCGGGCTGACCCTTGTCTGGGGCGCCGTTCGGCTGTTGAACCTCGCGCACGGCGCCATATTCGTGGTCGGTTCCTATGTTGCCTACTGGGTGGTTTCGAGCTTGAACCTGCCGATCCTGGTCGCCCTGCCGATCGGGGTCCTGGCGGCAGCCGCATTCGCCTACCTGATGCACCTGATCTTCATCCGCCCCGTGATCGGCAAGCCGGGCTTCGACAACTCGACCCTGATCGCCACGGTTGGGGTCTCGATCGCCGTCTCCGCAGCCGCGATCCTGATCTTCAACCCGGAGTACAAGGTCATCCCGCCGGTGATCGGCGGCAACTTCACGGTCAGTGAGGTGCAGATCACCAAGCAGGGATTGCTTGTGATCGGCACCTCGCTTGCCCTCTTTGGGCTCGTCTACCTCTTCCTCACCTACACGCGGCTGGGGATGGCGATCCGCGCCGTCTCGCAGCAGCAGGAGGCGGCCAGCCTGATGGCCATCCCGGTCGTGCGAACTTACGGAATGGTCATCGCCATCAGCGGCGCTCTGGCGGGCCTGGCGGGAGTGCTGCTCTCTCCTTTCTTCTTCCTTAACCCCAACTCAGGGTTCAACCCGATGATCCAGGCCCTCATCGTCACCATCTTCGGGGGGCTCGGCAGCGTGCGAGGTGCGCTGGTGGCGGGTTTTGTGCTCGGCATCTTCGAATCTTTCATCGAGGTCTACTACGGCGTCGCATGGGCGCAGCCTGGGGTCTTTCTGCTGATCATCCTGATGCTGATCCTGCGGCCGAACGGCCTGTTCGGGATCGGGGAGGTGAGGCGGTTGTGAGCGCGCAGACCGCCGCGACCGTCGGCCTGGCACGCCCGGCGCTCGACCTGGCGGCGGCGCCGTGGCGCCGGGTGTCCGTGTGGACGGTGGGCGGAGTCGTGGCGGCCGCGATCGTGCTCCCGCTTCTGCTCGTCCGCCTCGACATCGGCACCTACCTGATGACGCTATTGATCCTGTTCTTCGTCCAGGCCGTGGTCGCGCAGTCGTGGAACCTGATCATGGGATACGGCGGCATCTACTCCTTCGCACAGGTGGCGCTGTTCGCCGTCGGGGGTTGGACCTCCGGTGTGCTCGTTCACAGCCTGGGCTGGAACCCGTTCCTCGCGATCCTTGTCTCGCCGCTGGTCGCTGTGGTCGCGGCGCTCGGCATCGGCCTGCCCACCCTCCGGCTGCGTGGCGTCTACGTGGTGCTGCTGACGCTTGCGTTCCACGAGCTGGCGCGCGTGTTCGCGGTCACGGGACCGCGCTTCATCAGCGGTGGCGGCTACGGCCTCGTCACGGTGCAGACCTTTCAGTTCGGCAACGCGATCGGCGACCAGCGCACGATCTACCTCTACTACCTGGCCGGCCTGATCTTCGCCATCGCCACGTTTGTCATCTGGCGTGTGATTCATTCGCCGCTCGGAGTGGCGATGACCGCGCTACGCGACTCCGAGACCTATGCCGTGAGCCGCGGGATCAACCAGTTCCGCGTCCGCCTCGTGCTGTTCGCGATCAGCGCCTTCTTCACCGGGCTGGCCGGCGGCTATAGCACCCATTACAACGGCGGGATCTCGACCACGATCTTCGACTTCCCGCGGATTATCGACCTGCTGGCGATGATCGTCATCGGCGGCTGGGGCACATTCGGCGGCCCCATCCTTGGCGCCGGGCTCGTGATAGGGCTCGACCAGTACCTGGTTGCGCTCGGCGACTACCAGACGCTGATTCTCGGCCTGGCCCTCGCCGGGATAGCCGTCTTTGCACCGCAGGGCCTATGGCCACTCCTCCGCGCGACATACGAGAAGTACCTGGCCGCGGAGCCGCTGCCGCCTGCCGTGGAGGTCAGCCCAGCCGCGCCACACGACACGACGGACGAGTTGTGACCACCGGCCTTGTCTGGCACGAGTTGTACATGTGGCATGACACCGGCACCGGTGCATGGGTGATGCCGGCGAGCCTTACCGTCCAACCGCTCGGGCACATCGAAAGCGCGGAAGGCAAGCGCAGGATTCACAACCTCCTCCAGGTCAGCGGGCTCATGGATCATCTCGTGCAGCTGAAGCCGCGCCCGGCCACCGAGGACGAGATCCTTCGCCTGCACACCCAGGAATACGTCGAACGGATCAAGAAGATGAGCTCCGAATTGGGTGGGGAGGCGGGGGAGGAGACGCCATTCGGGCGCGGCTCTTACGAGATCGCGCTGCTGGCCGCGGGCGGCTGCATCACGGCGGTAGATGCCGTACTCGACAAAAAGGTGGACAACGCTTACGCGCTCGTGCGTCCCCCTGGACATCACGCCGAGAGGGATCAGGGCCGCGGCTTCTGCATTTTCGGCAACGTCACCCTCGCCGCCATGCACGCGCAGGTCCGGGGGCTGTCTCGCCTAGCGATCGTGGACTGGGATGTCCACCACGGCAACGGCACCGAGCACGCGTTCTACTCCGACCCGACCGTCCTCACCATCTCTATCCATCAGGACAACAACTATCCGCCGGGCTCGGGCGCCATCACCGATACCGGCCAGGGCGCGGGCCGTGGCTACAACATCAACGTCCCGCTGCCGCCGGGATCCGGGGTCGGCGCTTACGTCGCCACCTTCGAGCGGGTGGTGGTGCCGGCGCTGAAGGCGTTTCGCCCGGAGCTGATCCTGATCGCGTCCGGCCTGGACGCAAGCGCGATGGACCCGCTCGCTTCGATGATGATGACCAGCGACGGCTACCGGACGCTCACCGGCATGGTGCTCGCCGCAGCGCGCGACGTTTGCGGCGGCATGCTGGTCGCCTGCCACGAGGGCGGCTACTCGCCCGCGTACGTCCCCTACTGTGGGCTGGCTGTCATCGAGGAGCTGGCTGGAATGCGGACGAGCATCGAAGATCCTCTCCTCGGTCTGCTGGCCGCGTTCGGGGGCCAGGAGATCCAGCCCCACCAGGAGGTCGTGGTGCAGCAAGCGGCGAAGCTGGCGGCGGGTGTCTTGCCCGCCGCGCACTGAGCCGGCGACGATGCAAGGAGGCGACGTGGACAGGTTTGCGGCAGACTACTTGGACCACATCGCGGATCGCCTCTACTCGTCGGTGCTGGCCGACATTCTTGACGACGCAGGCTACCGGCATCAGGTGATGCGGCACGACGTGCGCCCGCTATATCCAGGCGCGAAAGCGGTTGGGCGAGCGGCCACGATGCTCGCCCTCGAGGTCACCGAGCTGCCAGCGGAGCCCTACAAGCTGCTGATGGATTTGCTGGACGGCATCCGCCCAGGCGAGGTGGTCGTGGGCGCTGTGCAGGGGAACCCGGGCGGCGCGCTCTGGGGCGAGCTGCTGAGCACGCACACCCGCGCCCGCGGCGGCAGGGGCACCGTGCTCGATGGCTTGACCCGTGACATCTGGGGAATCGTTGACATGAAGTTCCCGGTGTTTGCGCGCGGGCTCTCTCCGGCCGACTCCAAGGGCCGCCTGGAGGTCGTCGCCATCCGGGCCACGATTCCCGTGGCCGGGGTCTCAGTGGCAGACGGCGACCTGGTCTTCGCCGATGGCGACGGCTGCGTGGTAGTGCCTGCAAAGGTCGAGGAAGACGTCGTCGTCCGCGCGCTCGAAAAAGTGTCGGGAGAGAACAAGATGCGCGAGATCCTGGCCCGAGGGGCGAGCATCCGCGAGGTCTTCAAGGAGTACGGCATTCTTTGACCGCGCCCGCGGCAAATTAAGGAGAGACTGGTATGAGCGAGCGCATCCGGTTCCGCGCTGACAGCGCGCCTCCGCCGGGAGGACCGTACTCGCAAGCGATCAAAGCTGGCTTTCTCAGATTCGAGGTCGAGATCGACGCCATCCTCGATATGGACGACTGAATGGCGATGCGGTTCGACGGCCGGGTGGTGATCGTCACCGGCGCGGGCTCCGGGATCGGGCGCGTGATCGTGCAAAGGTTCGCCGGCGAGGGCGCGAAAGTTGCGGTAGTGGACTGGGTGGCCGATCGTGCCGACGGGGTCACGGCCGAAATCGCTTCGGCAGGTGGCAGCGCGCTGTCAGTGCACGCCGATGTCAGCTCGAGGCGCGACGTGGACGCCATGGTCGGGAGGGTGGTGTCGGAGCTCGGGCCGGTGGACGTGCTCGTCAACAACGCGGCCATCGCCGAAGGCGACGACGTGCTCCGGATGGACGAGGTCACGTGGGACCGCGACGTGGCGGTGGTGCTGAGGAGCGTCTTCCTCTGCTGCAGGGCGGTGCTGCCTTCGATGATCGATCGCCGCACCGGGGCGATCGTGAACATCTCATCGGTCAACGGGATCACGGCCCTCGGCAACGAGGCATACAGCGCGGCCAAGGCCGGCATGCTCAATCTGACGCAGGGAATCGCCGTCCGGTACGGAGCGCACGGGATCAGGTGCAACGCGATCGCTCCAGGTACCATCCGGACGCCGATCTGGCAGGCGCGAATCGATCGGGATCCCGTGGTGTTCCAACGGCTGGTGAAGTGGTACCCGCTCGGCCGCGTGGGCGAGCCGGACGACATTGCGAACGCCGCGATGTTTCTGGCGTCGGACGAGGCGTCCTGGATCACAGGCGCCGTGCTTCCAGTGGACGGCGGCTTGCTCGCCGGCAACTACCGAATGACGCGGGAGCTGCTGGCCGAGGCCGGCAACGAAACGCTGGACTCCTAGCATTTGGAGTTCGACGTCCTCATCACCGGCGGCGACGTCGTGGACGGGAGCGGCGGGCCGCGGCAGCGCCTGGACGTCGGAATCTCGGGCCACCGCATAGCCGCGGTCGACCGTCTGGAAGGCTCGCGCGCCGGGCGCATGATCTACGCGCGCGGCCTGGCGGTCGCACCGGGCTTCGTTGACGTCCACGTCCACTCCGAGTTGGCCCGCCTCGGGGGCGTCGACCAGTTCGCCGGCGTGCTCGACGGCGTCACGACCGAGCTGATGTCACCGGACGGGTTCAGCTGGGCTCCGCTTTCACAAGATCGGCTGGGCGAGGTCAAGGATTATCTGCAGGTCTTTTACGGTGACCCCGACATCGGGTGGGATTGGACCTCGGTGGCCGGCTACCTGTCGATGTTCAGGGGACGAATCCCGAATCACCTCGTGCCGCAAGCTCCCCACCTCGCCATCAAGGTCGCGGCCATGGGATGGAAGCCCGGCCCTCCATCTGACGAGGAGGCGAGAGCCATGCAGGCGCACCTGGTCGAGTGGCTCGAGGCCGGCGCGGTGGGCATGGCCGCGGGCCTTGAGTATCAGCCGGGCGCCCTGTCAGAGCTTGGCGAGCTGGTCGACCTGTGCCGCCTGGTGGCGGACGCAGGCGGGGTGTACGCGCCTCACCAGCGCGGTTACTGGAGCCGACTGGCCTCGGGCTGCCGCGAGAGCTTCGAGATCGGGCGCAGGTCCGGAGTCAAAGTCCACATCTCGCACCTGGCGATGGACGACGCCGCGGCCGGCCTGGTCGAAGAGGCACAAGCCTCAGATGTCAACGTGAGCTTTGACATGTACCCGTACTCGGCCGCATGCACGCACCTGCTCATGATGCTGCCGGAGTGGGCGCAGGCGGGCGGCTACCAGGCCAGCATCGAACGTCTCGCCAGTCAGTCTGAACGGAGGGCGCTGCGCGACGAGACGGCGGCGCGGATCGCCGAGAGGGGCGACATCACGCTGAGCAGTGTGGAGGCAGGGGAGGAGCTGGAAGGGCGAAGTCTCGGCCGGCTCGCAGATGAAGCCGGTAAGGAGGACGTGGACTTCCTCTTCGATCTGCTCGCAGGCCACGCCGGCCGTGCCCTGGCCATCTATCACTGGCCGGACTCCCTGGATGGCGAGGCGATCCTCAAGCGAACCATCGCACACCCGCTCTACGTGGGCTCCACTGACGGCATCTACGTGGGCAGCCGGCCGCACAGGCGGGGCTTTGGTACCTTCGCCAGGATCGTGGGAGAGCAAGTGCGCGGCGGCACGCTGACGCTCGAACAAGCAGTCCGCAAGGTCACCGGAGCTCCTGCCGAGCGCTTCGCCCTCGAGGACCGCGGCATCATCAAGGAGGGCATGGCCGCCGACATCACGGTATTCGATCCCGAGGCGCTCGCGGACAGGAGCACGTGGGAGAACCCTCGCGTGCCCCCGTCAGGGATCGCGCACGTGCTGGTCGAGGGCGAAGCGGTCGTGTCCGACGGCCGAGCGACCGGCGCGTTGCCCGGCCGGATCGTCGGCCGCTCCTAGGCGGTGGTCTCGACCGCGGCGCGGATCAGGTCGAGTGACTCCAGGCGCATGAGCCCGTAGTGGTAGAAGCCAACACCGGCGACGTCCAGCTCGCGCGCGACCGCGAGCTTCGCGGCCAGGTTCTCGGCCCCGTCGCAGTCGGGCGCCATCGGCCGCATGATTACCGAGAGCCGTGGCTCCGAACCGATAGCGGCGCGATATGCGGCGAGGTCGAGTCGGAGTCGCTTGGGATCGGCCGCGTAGCCGATCGCCTCGAGCTGGCCGCAAGCCGCGGCCACGCCGCCGACATCAATCCCGAACTGCCACGCGGTGTCCGCGGCTGGTCCACCCCGCGGGCGCCCGGTGGCGTAACCCTTGACCGCACCGGACAGGTCGATGAAGGCGAAGCCCGCCTTCTCGGCAGCGGCGGTCCCCGCAGCCTCCGTCACCAGCGAGAGAACGGTGTCGGCTCGCGTCTCGAGATACCCCGCCAGCTCGCCGCCGGCGAACTCACCCACCTTCTCGCGGACCAGCTCAGGCGGCTCCGGTTTGGGATCGGCCGCGAAGCGGCGATCCAGTTCCAGCCGCGCTTCGAGCCGCAGTTTTTCCGCGTCGACCCCGCGCCGCCTTGCCGCGGCCAGGCAGCTGTCGCAGAAGCACAGGCCGAGCAAGAAACGGCCGAAGCCGCCGAGCTCGATGAAGTACCGCTCGTGATGGAAGCCGTGCTCGAGGCCATGGAAGTGGAGGGACTCCGCAACCACCGCCGCCACGCCCTTGCCCGAGATGTCAGCGCTGAGGGCTATGACGTAGGCCCGCACGTCGGGATTGGACGGGCAGAGATCGGTGAGGTGCGCGTCACCGAATGCGTTGTGGCACGCGCATTCTGGATGGGCGGTGCCGAGCGAGTAGTTGTGCAGAAAGACAGTCCAGGCGCGCACCCGCAAGGAGCGTGCGGCCGCCTCGCGACAGAGCTCGGCGAGGATATCCGACTCCCGGGCGAGGGCGCTGACCCTGGGCTGCAGTTTCAGGCCGCGATACCGTGCTGTATCCGGCCTGAAGAAGACGCTGTCACCATCCAGGAAGTGCACCTTTCGCGAAGGGTTGTGTGGAAAGATGTCGCGGCCCTGGTGGTAGGCGGCCGCCATCGTGATGCCGCCCAGCCCGGCACGGCCCGACGCGTTGTCCAGCACCCTAGCCACACCCTCGTCCGCAAGGTCGCTGGCGAACGCGAATAAGGACGTATCGATGGTCAGGATGTTAGCGGCGCCACATGAGCCCGACGCGGCGCGTGGCGCTGATCTAACTTTGACCCGACGATGGTGAACGCCGTCGACAGGGCTTTCCCGCTCCGCCCCGAGACTTCGGCGCTGATCGTGGTGGACATGCAGAACGACTTCGTTCGAGTCGGGGCTCCGCTCGAGGTGCCTGACGCCCGGGAAACGATCGAGGTTCACCTCGCGCTGCTCGATTGGTTCCGAAAACGGTCACGGCCGGTGGTTTTCACACGATTTGTGGCCGGACCTTACCCGACCTTGATGTGGAAGTGGTCTCCAGTCATCGCGCCTCCGGTGTGCTGCTGCTGGCCAGGCTTCATGCGCGCATACGGCGACATCGAGGGTGAGCGCGACTGCGCGGGGGTGATCGATGAGCTCGCGCCGCTGCATGGGGAGGCTCAGATCGACAAGTACGGCTACAACGGGTTCCATCGCACCAGGCTGACCGACCTGCTCGTTGCCCACGGTGTCGACACCGTGCTGATCACCGGCACGGTCACGCAGATCTGCGTCGAAGACACAGCGCGAGGCGCCTTCCACGAGGGCTTCCAGGCCGCGGTCGTCGCTGACGCTGTCTCCTCGTACGCGCCGGAGCTTCACCGCGCGAGCCTGCAGACCCTGGCCATGAAGTACGGCCGCGTCGTGACTGCGGACGAGGCCATGCGCGAGCTGGAACGGTGATGGCGCGCTCACAGGCGCGGTCTCTCAATCTCGATTCGTTGCTGGAGGAGCCTGTCGACTGGCGCTACAAATCGTTTCCTGGGGGGCAGGCCGTGCCGCTCCGCTCCGTGGGAACCCGCGGCTGGAACGTCCTCGACGGTGAATTCATGTTGCCCGTCATGGTGATCAAGGACTCGGCTCTGCGGCACAACATCGAGCTCATGTCGAGCTACTGCCGCGACCATGACGTCCTCCTCGCTCCTCATGGAAAGACGGCCATGTCCCCCCAGCTGCTCAAGCTTCAATTGGAGGCCGGTGCGTGGGCGGTGACGGCCGCGACCATGAGCCAGGTTAGGATCTGGCGCGCCTTCGACGTCGACCGCGTGATCCTGGCCAACGAGCTGGTCGAGCCCGCCTCGGTGCGATGGGTTGCGAACGAGCTGCGCGACGACCCGGAGTTCGACTTCTACTGCCTCGTCGATTCAGTCGCCGAGGTGCGCCTGCTCGAGACTGCGCTCGGCGACACTGCTCTGGATCGCCCTCTGCAGGTCCTGCTCGAGGTCGGGCCGGTCGGCGGGCGGACCGGGTGCCGAACTCCGGAGCAGGCACTCGAGGTAGCGCGCGCCGTGGATTCCTCTCCCCGGCTCATCCTTGCTGGCGTGGAGGCCTTCGAGGGCGTCATCGGCTCCAAGACTCTAGGCGGCACGATCGACGCGATCGATGCCTTGCTGGGCGACATGCGTGCGCTGGTCCTCAAGCTGGATGGAGCGGGTCACTTCGCCAAGACGCCCCAGGTGATCGTGACCGCAGGGGGCAGCGCGTTCCCTGACCGTGTCGTGGCCGCGCTGGGACGCCCGTGGGATCTGAGCCGGCCCGTGGCGCTTGTCCTCCGCAGCGGCTGCTACCTGACGCATGACGCCATCCATTACCAACACCTGTCGCCGTTTGGCGGCCGCATTCCCGAAACGGCACCGCTTGAGGAAGCTCTTGAAGCGTGGGGGGTCGTTCTGTCTTTGCCCGAGCCGGGACTGGCGCTGATCGGCTTCGGCAAGCGCGACGTCCCCCATGACCTCGAGCTCCCGGTGCCGCGCTTCGTCAAGTCCGGCGCTGAGAAGGCACGACGGCTCGGTGACGGCGCATCGATCTTCGCCGTCAACGACCAACACGCATATATGAAGGTTGACCCGGCTGAGGAGCTTGGGGTGGGGGACGTGGTCGGATGCGGCATCTCGCATCCGTGCACAGCGTTCGACAAGTGGCGGCTGATCCCCGTGGTCGACGACGGCTACCGCGTGATCGACGCCATCCTGACCTACTTCTAAGTCTTGCCAAAACGGCAGCTGGTCACGCTGGGCGAGGCCATGCTCCGTCTGTCGGTGAAACCCGGCGACCGGGTCGAGGACGCACCGGCTTTCGACGTTCACGTGGCCGGCTCCGAGGCCAACGTCGCTTATGCTGCCGCCCGGGTCGGGGTTCGCACCGCCTGGACGTCGGTCCTTCCTGACAATCCACTGGGTCACAGGGTCGCCACCACGCTTTCGGCCGGAGGCGTCGACACGTCGCTCGTGCGCTGGGAGCCCGGCGGCAGGCTAGGTCTTTACTTTGTGGAGCTGGGAGCCGCACCGCGGCCGATCAGCGTCACCTACGACCGCGCCGCTTCCACCATGGCGCTCGCCTCCACATCCGATTTCGATTGGCCGGCCGTGGTCGACACGCGGGTGTTCCATGTGTCAGGGATCACCCTGGGGCTGTCGGCCTCGTGTCGCGAGCTGGCGAAGCACGCGATGCGGGAGGCCCGTCGCGCCGGCGCCACCGTAACGTTCGACGTCAACTACCGGCAGAAGCTATGGGACCCGAAGCTCGCGGCCGCCGTGGTCCGCGAAGTTGCACCGCTTATCGACGTCCTCATCTGCACACAAGAGGACGCGCGAGACCTGTTCGAGGTGAATGGAGCCCCGGCCCTCGGCGTGGAAACCGTCGTCCTCACGCGTGGTGCCGAGGGCGCGGTTGCTTCCCGCGACGGAGTTTCGATCGAGCGCCGCGGCCACCCGGTGGAGACCGTCGACCGCGTCGGCGCAGGCGATGCGTTCGTGGCCGGCCTGGTGTGGGGCCTGTTGGACGGATCGCTCGAGCGCGGCCTCGAACGAGGCCTGGCGATGAGCGCGCTGAAGATGACTCTGCGCGGCGACCTCTTCCGGCTCGACGCCGCCGATGTCATCGCGCTTCTCGCGCGCGAAGGCCGAGAGGTCGGGCGTTGAGCCCGGTCGAGCGGCTGCTGAAGTCGAGGCTGATCGGGATTGTCCGGCTTGACGACCTCGAGCTCGCGGTGGCCTCCGCGACATGCGCGATCGAAGCCGGTCTCGAGGTGATCGAGGTGACGTTCACGCTGCCGAGCGCCGCCCGCGCCATCGGGAGGCTTCGCCGCGAACATCCATCGGCGCTGGTCGGTGCCGGGACCGTCCGCACCCTCACCGAGCTGGAGGACGCGGCGGCTGCCGGCGCCCAGTTCTTGGTCGCGCCGGGGCTCAATCCCGAGCTGGTGGAAGCCGCCCGGCGGCGCGGGCTGTTGATCCTCCCGGGTGTGTTCACCGCCTCCGAAGTTGACACCGCCCTCCGCCACGGCGCCGAGTTGCTGAAGCTCTTTCCGGTCGAGCCGCTTGGACCTTCGTACATGGCGTCTCTGCTGCAGCCGTTCCCGCGAGCCCGGATCGTCCCGACGGGCGGCATCAATGCCGCCAACGCGGCCGCCTACCTGCAGGCCGGCGCCGCCGCGGTCGCGATGGGCTCGTCGCTGTTTCCGGCCGCGCGCATCATGTCTGAGGGGCCGGGTGTGGTGGTGCCGCTGGTCGCTGGCGCCCTGGCGGCAGTCGGAACCAAAGGAGACAAACGATGATCATCGACGCCCACAACCACGTGCTTGCGGCCGGCCTATACCCCGGCTACGAGCGGTTCATCAAAGAGATGACCATGGGCTACTTCCAGTCGCACGGCTCGCTGCCCGAAGACCGTGACCCCCGGGACGAGGACTGGAAGGGTCTGGAGTACCTGTGGGAACCGATCGACCCGGAGACTCTTATCCGCGATCACGCTGGTGTGGGAGTCGACAAATGCACGATCCTGGCGGTGGCCCCCTCCGAGTACACGCGGTACGAGGCCCGCGGCACGGTCGACATCGCAGGTGTGACCGGGGTCGAGGGTCCCCCAAGCATCGACAAGGGCAACGACTACATCGCCGCGCTCGTGAGGAAGTATCCCGACACGTTCATCGGCATGTCTGCGGTCAACCCCAAGTTCCGCGGAGTCAAGGCGGCGGTCGCTGAGTTGGAGCGGGCAATCACCAACCTCCGGCTGACCGGCCTGAAGCTTTACCCGATGTACGACCACTGGGCGCCCAACGACCGCGACCTGGCTTTTCCGATTTTCGCGAAGGCGGCGGAGCTCGACATCCCGGTGATGGTCCATCTCTCAACCACCCCTGTCGGCGACACGGTGCTCATTTACGGCTGGCCGGTCCTGCTCGACGACGTCGCGCGCGCGTTTCCAAGCCTGCGTCTGCTCATCTGCCACGCCGGCCACCCATGGATCGACGAATGCCTGGTGCTGATCTCGCGCCACCGCAACGTCTACCTGGACATGAGCTTCCTGAACAGCACGCTCGACCAGCGAGAGACCTATGGCTTTCTGAGGCGGGCGCGGCAGCTCGGCTGCCCGCTGAGCCGCGTCTGCTGGGCCACCGATTACCCGGGCTTCGAGTTTCCGGAGACGCTGCTTCCGAAGCTCGCCCTGGTCAATCGCTCAGCGGGCGACGATCCGGTCATCCCGACCAATGACGTCGCACGGATGCTGGGCGGAAACTACGCCCGCTTCTTGAATATCGACTGGAGCCTGGACGAGACGCTCGAGCAGATCCGGACGCTCGAGCCGAGATGGTCGAGCATCCTCAGCGGAGAGAAGCTGGACGGGTCAGAAAGGCCCAACGCTGACCGACCGATGAATCCGCCGCGGCACCACAGCTGCTGAACCGGCTCGCGCGCGCGTCTTCTAAATTCATGTACTTGCGGTTCCGTCAAAATTGAGCCCGATGGCCGAGCCCGATCAGAACGCCTGGGTCTCGGCCGCGGAATTGGCGCGGCTCATCCGGACGCGCGAGCTTTCACCGGTCGAGCTGATGGCCGCGACCATCCAGCGAATCGAGCGACGCAACCCCAGCCTCAAAGCTCTGGTCTATCTCGACTTCGACCAGGCCATGCAGAGAGCGCGCGCCGCGGAGGGGGCTGTGATGTCGGGCGCAAGCCTTGGCCCGCTGCACGGCGTGCCTACCGCGATGAAAGACCTCTTCGACTTCAAGCCAGGATGGCCGGCGACCTTTGGAGGCATCCGTGCCCTTCGAAACCAGGTGATTGACGCTTACTGTCCGTACGCGGAGCGGATGGAACGCGCGGGGGCGATCCTGGTCGGCAAGACCAACGCGCCGATCATGGGCCTGCGTGGGATCGCCGACAACTACCTTTTCGGACCAACCCACAATCCGTTTGATTTAAGCCGGAATCCAGGCGGTTCTTCGGGCGGAAGCGCGGCCGCAGTGGCCGATGGGCTCGTGGCAATCGCGGAAGGGACCGATGGCGGCGGCTCGATCCGGATCCCGGCCGCATGGTGCAACGTGTTCGGCTACCGCGCCTCATACGGCCGAGTGCCGTACACGTTCCGCCCGAACGCGTTCGGGAGCCTGAACCCGTTTTTGTTCGAAGGCACGCTCACGCGAACGGTCGAGGACGCGGCGATCGGCCTGCAAATCCTGGCCGGGCCCGACGCCCGCGACCCGTTCTCGCTGACGAGCACGCCGGACTTCAGCGCCGCGTTATCGCATACGTTGAGTGGGTCCAGGGTCGCCTACAGCCCCGACTTCGACGTGTATCCAATCGAGCCGGCGGTCGCCGTCGTGGTGGCCGACGCCGTGCGCGGATTTGTCGACGCCGGGGCCACCGTCGAGACGGTCAAGGTCGGCATCAAGCGCTCGCAGCGTGAGCTCAGCGACCTCTGGAACCGCATGATCATGCCGCTGAACATCTCGGGACTCGAGGGTCTCAAAGCCGCCGGTGTCGATCTCATGCGCGACCATCCCGAGGACCTGCCGCCGGAGTACCGGCACTGGATCGAGATCGGTTACGGCATGTCGGCCATGGACGTGTGGAACGACATGGTGTTGCGCACCGAGGTGTACGACGCAATCGAGTCGGTGCTGCAGAGCTACGACCTGCTCGTCACGCCCACCCTGGCGTGCCTGCCGGTCAAGAACGCCACCGACGGCAACACGCTGGGGCCGACCCAGATCAACGGGGAGGCGGTCGATCCCCTCATCGGCTGGTGCCTTACGTATCTGACGAACTTCTCCGGCCATCCGTCCGCGTCGATTCCTGCCGGACTGTCGGGTGGGCTGCCGGTTGGGATGCAGATCATCGGCCGCCGCGAGGCTGACGTCGATGTGCTCGGTGCCAGCGCGGCCTTCGAGCGTGTCCGTCCCTGGGCGGATGCCTACCGGATCTGCGAGGAGCGGCCCCTGTCGTAGTCGCGCCGGCTCTCCCAGATCTGGTCCGCACATCTGAGCGCAAGCGCTTGAATCGTGGCACTCGGGTTCACCCCGGCGCTCGTCGGCATGCTGCTGCCGTCGGCGATGAAGAGGTTGGGCACGTCGTGGGCGCGGTTGAAGCGGTCAGCGACCGACGTGCGCGGATCATCTCCCATCCTCGCGGTCCCGAGGAGGTGCCATCCCCAGATCGGTGCGAGCCCGAAGTCGCGAACGCTCCTGGCCCCGGCTGCCTCGAGCACCTGGTGGGCATGGCCGATCATGTCCCGGCCTAGCCGGCGGCTGTTGTCGTTCAGCTCATGGTGGGTGACCACGCCAGGCATGCCGAAGCCGTCCAGGTGGTCCCAATCGAGCTCCACGCGGTTCGACTCCTCCGGCAGGTCCTCACCGCAGAGGTAGAGGGAGATCTCGTGGTTGATCCGCTCGTCGAACGCCCGGTGGTGCCCTGAACCCCACGGCGCGATCTGCAGCGCCAGGTTGAGCGGAGACCAACCCCGGCATCCGCTCATGATGAACCCGCGCAGGTAGTCCCGAGCGGGATCGGTTTCATAGAACTGGCGGGTCGATACCGTCCCGCCCCAGGTCCCGTTCCAGCCGTCGACAGGCTCTTCGAAAAGACCGGTCGCGAAGCTCTGGACGTGCACCATCAGGTTCTTGCCGACCAGTCCGCTCGAGTTGGCAAGTCCGTCCGGATGGGAGGGCGAGGTGGACATGAGCAGCAGCCGCGGCGTGCCCAATCCGCCGCATGCGACGACGGTTACGGCGGCGCGCGCCTCCCGGACCACGCCATCCTGGTCGTAGTAGCGCGCGCCGAGGGCGCGGCCGTCCTCGCCGATCACGATCTCGCCGACGCGGGCCTGGGTCCGTAGGTCGACTCCGTTTTTGAGCGCGCCGGGCCAGTACGTCAGGTCGGCGGTGGACAGAGACCCTTGGGGACATCCAAACGTGCACCAGCCGCGGTTGTCGCACGCCGGGCGCCCACGGTAAGGCCGGGTTGTGATCGCCTGCTCGGTCGGCCACCAGTACCAACCGAGCTTCTCGTAGGCGTTCACGAGCAGCTGGCCGGGCCGCCCGATCGGAGCGGGCGGATTGGGGAGAGGTTCGCGGGGTGGGCCGCACGGATCGCCGGCGAGGCCGGCGACTCCGACCTCGGCCTCGTTGATTGCGTAGTAGGGCGCCAGCTCCTCATAGTCGAACGGCCAGTCGGCGCCGACGCCATCGAGCGAGCGCACCTTGAAGTCTGAAGGCGCCATCCGCCAGTAGTTTCCGGCGAAGCCGATCTGGCTCCCGCCGACGGCGTTGTACATGTAGACATCGATCGGATCCTGCCCCTCGCTGCTCACTGGGTAGTCGGCAGGCCATCGCCGCACGTTCGGGTTGGCGGCCCAATAGCGCCGGCCGCGCACCTCCCAATCGGGATGCGACTTCGGCAGCCGGGCGCGATCGACCCACTCACCCTGCTCCAGGCACCTCACCCTGGCGCCTCGACCAGCCAGCCGGCTGCAGATTGCGGCCCCCGCCGCCCCCGACCCGATGACGAGGACGTCTGCGTCCGGTTCGCGGCTCATCGCTTGACCTCTGGGCCGCCTTCGAAAATGCGGTAGCGGGGAGGCAGCTCGCGCACGCGCTCCAGCTGCGAGGTGTCGAACGGGGCGATCGGGCTGCCCGTCATCGTTGCATTGCCTCGCCACCCGCTCTTCGCCTCGATGGCGGCGAGCACCTTCGGGTGGCCGTAGTACGCCTCGTACGTGAAGTCGCTGACCATGCTGAACGCGTCGCGGTCGCCCCCAGACAGGAACTGCCGCAGTATCGCTTCCCGCTCCTCCGCGCTGCATTCCGAGAACCCTCTCCTGGTCGTGGTCCTGGCTAGGCGCTCCACCTCGTCGATGGCGTGGATGAGCACCGGTCGGATCGAGGGAACCAGATGCACGGTGGCGTCGATGTATTCCGCCGCGCCGACACTCCCGGCATCAGGCCGCCTCCCAGCGGCGGGGATCAGCGTCGACGTCCACGCCTTCAGGGTGGCGGCTCGCGCGGGGTCGAGGACCACAAAGTCTCGCGGTGACCCCAGCGGCACCTCCGCACGCCCGACCTCGAGGCGATAGTCGGGCCGGCTCGACTGCGCCACCTGGTGTTGGCCCTGTTTTCGGTCATATGCCATCTCGCCCTCCTGGTCCTAACCGAAGCGCTCGACTACGAGTCCTCGCCGCGCGGCCTCCCCGTGCTCTCTCTAACCATCAGCTCCACAGCGTGCAGCCTCGTGGTAGTGCTGGTGTCGTCGCCCTCCAGGTAGCGCATCAGACGCTGCACGCCCGCAGCACCGAGCTCGGCCATGGGGACGTGGACTGTAGTCAGCCTCGGATGGATGAACTCCAGTCCGGGAATGTCGTCAAATCCGGCCACGGAGACATCTTCTGGGACGCCAAGGCCTTGCCGTCGCAACTCGGCAAGAGCGCCCAGCGCCATCGTGTCGCTCGCTACGAACACAGCGCTTGGTGAGCGGTCCGCCAGCAGACGGGCCATCGCGGCAGCTCCTCCGGCGGTGGTGAAATCGGCCCGCACCACAACCGCGTCGGCGCCGGCACCCTCCATGACCTCGAGATATCCGAGCTCTCGTTCCCGGCTGGTCCGAAGGGTCGCCGGGCCGCTGATCATGGCGATCCGAACATGACCGAGCGCCAGCAGGTGCTGGGTTACGAGGCGAGCGCCGGCGCGGTTGTCAGGCATCTCGGCAGGCCATCGCTCGGACCGCGGGGCGAGGGCGACGATAGCGCCCCCGTAATGCGCGATGCTACGCGCGTAGTCACCCATGCGGCGGCGGTAGTGAGCCTCGTCAAGGCCTCCGCCTGCGAAGATCACGCCGGACACCCGGCTCAGGCTCAACATCTCGACATAGCGCAGCTCGGTCAGAGGGTCACGGTCGCTGCTGCAGACCACAGTCAGAAAGCCGCGCGAGGATGCGGCCGCGGTCGCGCCCCGGACGATCTCGGCGAAGTATGGGTCGGTCACGTCGTGGACAACGATGGCGATGGTTGGGACACGCCTCGTCCTCAGGGCCCGCGCCATCGGGTTCGGCCTGTAAGCAAGGCGCGTGGCTGCGGCCAGGACGCGGGCGCGTGTGCGATCGCTGACCGGGTGGCTATTGTCGGGATCCAGCGCGCGCGAGGCTGTCGTGAGCGAAACCGCAGCCTGCTGAGCGACGTCCGAGAGGATGGGCAGCTTGCGGCGGGTCGCTGCCGATCGCCGCTCCCTCCGCGCAGGAGAGGCGGTGCGGCTCAATACATGACTACGCCGGCGGAGACGTTCATGTCTTCACCCGTGATGCCCGAGCTGGCATCGCTGGCCAGGAATACGCACGCGGCGGCGACCTCTTCGACATTGGTCGTCCGCTTCAGGGGGGACGCATCACTGAACTGGTGCATCGCCTCGGCCTCCGTGATGCCGCGCGCCTGCGCGCTCTGGCGGACAACCCTGTCGAGGCGCTCGCCACCGACTGCTCCCGGGCAGACGCTGTTGACGCGAATCCCGTGCCGGCCGAGCTCCATGGCCAGGCTGCGCACGAGGCCTATGACGCCCATCTTGGCGGCGCAGTATGGCGTCCGTTCGGGCAGCGGTCGCTTGCCGGTCATCGACGAAACCGCGATCAGGCTCCCTCCCTGGGCGGCCTCGATCATCCTCGGTAGAAAACGGCGGAACGTCAGGTACACGCCGTCGAGGTCGGTTGTCAAGCAGTCCCGCCACTCCTCGTATGTGATCTCGTGCATGGGGCGGATGGCGCCAGCGATGCCGGCATTCGCAACGACCACGTTGACATGGCCGAAGTGCTGAAGCACGCCTGCCGCCATGGTGTCGGCGGACTCGGGATCGCGGACATCGCATGGGATGGCCAGGCAGTCGACGCCGAGACCGCGAACCGTGCGGGCCGCGCGCTCGAGCGACTCTTCCGTTCGGGCTGCGATCGCGACCGACGCGCCCGCGGCGGCCATGGCGCGGGCGATGGCAAGACCAATTCCCTGGTTGCCTCCGGTGACAACTGCCACCTTGCCGTCGAGTTCCGAGCCGGCGCTCATGACTGCGGGGTCGCGCAAAAAAGGAAATGGATTTCCGCGACCATGGGCCATACTATCCTCGTGGCCGTCTGGGGATGTCAATCATGACCACCAGGCCGCCGGACGCGCTCGGCTGACGTGGCGATGGTCCACCACATCGGCTGGGCCGTGCGTTCGATCGACGACTCCAGATTGCACTTTGAGACCGCACTCGGGCTCGAGTTTCGTGGCGAGGAGGGTTTTCCGGACGTGCGGGTCGCGTTCTTCGGGTCGGGATCGGCAACCGTCGAGCTGCTGGAGCCGCTTGACGACAGCTCCGAGCTGGGCGTCTTTCTCGCCAGGCACGGTGAGGGCGTGCATCACCTTGCCATCAAGGTGGACGACGTGGCCGCCGCACTTGACGACGCGAAGTCTCGTGGCTTCCGCATGCTTGACATCGCGCCAAGGTCAGGCGCCCGCCGGACGCAGATCGGATATGTCGATCCCCAGCGCGCCGACGGCGTCCTGATCCAGTTCGTGCAGGAACGCTGATACCTTCGGATGGGGGAGGTGTAGATGAGGCTGGACCTTGAGGGCATGATCCCGGCGACCGTCCTGCCCATGACTGTGGACGCCGGGATCGACGAGGCTGGTCTGCGCAGGTACATCCGTCATGTGGCCAGGGCCAGACCCAAAGCGCTTGCCATCAACGTCGACACCGGCGAGGGCCCGCACCTGTGGCAGAAGGAGCGGCTGCGGGTGCTCGACCTGGTGCTGGCCGAGGTCGGCGACCGTATCCCGGTGATCGCCGGGCTGGGCGCGCAGTTCACCGCGCAGGCGGTGGACCTGGCGTGCGAAATCAAGGAGGTCGGTGCCGCCGGCCTGCTCGTCTTCCCGATCGGCGCTTACCACGGGCTTCCCCTCGACCCGGAGCTGCCGGTCAGATACCACGCCGCAATCGGCGACGCCACCGGGTTGCCGCTCGTCCTATTTCAGCTTCAGCCCGCGCTGGGCGGCGTCAACTTCGACGCGCAGACTCTCGATCGCATGTGCAGGGTGGCCCAGGTCGTCGCGATCAAGGAGGCGTCGTTCGATCGCAAGCGGTTTGTTGAGGTCCGCGACGCGGTCAAAGCCGCTCGCCCCGAGTGCATCTACCTGACCGGAAACGACAACTTCATCTACGAGTCATTCGTGCTCGGCGCGCAGGGCGCATTGATTGGTTTCGGAGCGGTCGCGATCCAGCAGCAGGTCGACCTGGTCACCCACGCGCTGGCAGGCCGGCACGACCAGGCGCGCCGCATCATGGACCGACTGACCCCGCTGGTCGACGCCATTTTCGCTCCTCCGGTCAGGAACTACAGGGCGCGCGCCAAGGCCGCGCTCGTGATGCAGGGAATCATCGATCGCGAGACGGTCCGCCCACCGCTCCTGCCCATCTCGGATGCCGAGAGGGAACGCATTCGTGTGGCGCTCGTCGCCGCGGGCGAGCTGGAGGAAAAGGGCGGCGAAGCGAAAGCCTTGGCATGAAGCTCGGGGTTTTCGTGCCCTCGTACCTCCTTCCGGGTGAGGCCGCGACGCACGGCGCCCAGATCCGCCGATTTGCCGTCATGGCAGAGGAGCTGGGGTTCAACTCGCTCTTCATCACCGACCACCTGCTTACGGCGAGGCGGTTCTACAGGGTGAGCTGGACCGAGCCGATGATGACGCTTTCTCACGTCGCCGCCGTCACCAGTCAGATCAAGCTCGGCACCTCTGTGCTTGTGCTGCCGACGCGCCAGCCGGTCGTGCTGGCGAAGGAGATCGCCACCCTTCAGCATCTGAGCGGTGGCCGCTTCATCTACGGCGTGGGGACCGGGTGGTTCCCGCCGGAGTTCGAGTCGACGGGCAGCTCGCGCCAGCAGCGTGGCGCACGCACGGACGAGGTCCTCGAAGCATCTATGCAGCTCCTGAAGGGCGGCCATGTCACGTTCGAGGGCTCCTACTACCGCTTGAGCGACATCACAATCGAACCGATCGGCCAAGTCCCGCCAGTCTGGGTCGCCGGCGGCGGCCAGTACACGCACGCCGCCTCACCTGAGCAGCCCGAAATGTCCGCCAACGTGCTGGCGCGTATCTGCCGGTGGGATGGATGGATCGCGCGACCGACCGCCGCCCCGCCGCAGATCGCCGAGGACCTCGGCAAGATCGACGCGGAGCTGAAGCGCCAGGGCACCAGTCGCAGACGGAAGATGTTCACTGTCGCGCACGAAAACTTCTGCTGGCTCAGCGAGAAGGCGCCCAAAAAAGCCGCCATCGAGGAGCAGAAGCGCTACCTGATGGCCGTCGTGTCCGATGAGCGACCGTGGGACTACATTGAGGCCGTTTATCTCACCGGCACGATCGACGACATTCAGCGCCGCATCCAGGAGCGAATCGACGTGGGTGTTGAAGAGATCTTTCTTCACACGATGACGGCGGATCCGCATCAGCTCGAGCTTTTCGCAAGGCACATCCTGGAGCCGTTCGCGCGTGTTGACGCCAAAGCGATCCCTTGAGCTTCGAAGGCCGCACGGCGTTGGTCACCGGTGGCACGCGTGGCATCGGCCTTGCCATCGTCCGGGCGCTGCGCCGCGGGGGCGCCCGGGTGATCGCCATAGGCAAGTCCACAGAGCAGATCGCTGCGTTCCGAACTGAGTTCGTGGATGATCCCCTCGCCACCGCCGAGCTCGCAGATGTGCGCGAGCGCGGCGCTCTGGAAGCCGTCCGGCAGAGACTGACCGAGCTCGACATCCTGATCCCCAACGCGGGGGTGAACACGCGCGTGAAGGCGCTGGAGCTGCCTGACGAACCGCTGCGGGAGATGTTGGAGACCAACCTGTATGGCGTGTTCGTGACCTGTCAGGTCTTTGCGCCCCTGCTTTTCGAGCGGCCGGGGAGTCGGGTAGTGATTACAAGCTCGGTGTCCGCTATCCACGGAATGGACCTGCGGGCGGCGTACACGGCCACCAAGGCAGGCCTGTCCGGTCTGGTTCGAAGCCTAGCCATCGAGTGGGGGCCGCGCGGTGTGACGGTCAACGCAGTCGGGCCCGGAATCATCGAGACTCCGCTCACAAGGGCTTACATGGATCAACATCCGGAGCGCGTCAAGGCGACCATCGACAACACACCCTTGAGGCGCGTGGGCCAACCCGATGATGTCGCCGACGTGGTCCTGTTTCTCGCTTCGGACGCTGCACGCTTCGTGACCGGCCAGACCGTCTTCGTGGATGGCGGGCTGAGCGCGGGCACCGCGTGGTGGTAGGAGCCGGACGTTGCCATCGGTGAGCGGCAGGTCGATCGACGACATACCCGTCGGGCTTCGGACCCGGATCACAAAGACGGTGAGCGAGTCGGACGTCTATCTCTTCGCCGGTATCACCGGCGACCTGGATCCAAACCACGTCGACGAGGAGTACTGCCGCAAGACCAGCCTGGGTCATCGGGTCGCTCATGGCGCGCTCATCGTCGGATACACATCGGCAGCCTCCAGCCACATCCTCCAGGACTTCGACCGGCCGATGGTTTCGGTCGGTTACGACCGGATCAGGTTTCTCAAGCCCGTCTACTTCGGTGACACGCTGACCATCGACTACGAGATCACCGGCATCGAGCGTGACCGGGAACGTACGGTGGCGAAGGTCGAGGTCAAGAACCAGCACGACGATCTGGTCGCGGTGGCAACGCACATCATGCAGCTGGTGGATTGACCGAGAAGAGAAGCCTGGGGCTCCTGTCCGGCGTGCGCATCCTTGCGTTCACGCAGTTTCTTCTTGGACCTGCAGCCTGCCAGTACCTGGCGGACATGGGGGCGGAGGTGATCAAGCTCGAGCCTCCCGGGCGGGGTGCGTGGGAGCGCAACTGGGCAGGGGCCGAGCTCTTCATCAATGGGGTCAGCGCCTTCTTCATGCTCGCCAATCGAAATCTCCGCAGCGTCGCGCTGAATCTCAAAAGCCAGCGTGGTGCGGAGGCCGCACGCAAGCTCGCCGCGAGGGTGGATGTGGTCATCGAGAACTACCGTCCGGGAGTGCTGGACCGACTCGGGCTGGGCTATGAGCGGATCAAGGAGATCAATCCCAGGGTCATCTATGCGTCCGGCTCCGGGTACGGCAGCGACGGACAGTACCGCCACCTTCCTGGCCAGGACCTCCTGCTCCAAGCCATCTCCGGCCTCGGCGCCAACACCGGTACCGAATCCCAGGGGCCGACGGTTTCGGCTGCGGCAATTGTCGATCAGCACAGCGCGAGCCTCCTCGCGATGGGAATCCTGGGCGCGTTATTTCACCGGGAGCGCACCGGTGAGGGACAGCGAGTCGAGGTGGTCATGATGGAAGCCGCGCTGGATATCCAGACCGAGCCGGTGGTCTACCACCTGAACGGGGCGCACTTGCGGCGCCCTCGGATGCCGGTCGCTGACACATTTCACTCGGTGCCGTACGGCTTCTACGCGACCGCAGATGGCCACCTGGCGATCTCGATGGCGCCGATGAGCGCGATCAGCGAGGCCCTCGGCCACCCTCCCGCGCTGAACCCTTACCTGGATCCCGCGATCGCCTTCAGGCAGCGCGATGAGGTTCGTGAAGCTCTCGACCCGTTGCTCCGCGAGCGCACTACGTCGGAATGGGTCGAGCTCCTGCGCGCCCAGCACATCTGGTGCGCGCCCGTGAACAGTCTGACCGAGACCTTCGCCGACGACGTAGTAAAGGACATCGCTCCGGTGCTCGAGTTTGAACATCCCCGCGCCGGGCGTGTCCGGGTTCTCAAGCATCCGGTCCGTTACAGCTCGGGGGAGGCCACGCTTCGGCGGCCGCCACCGGAGTTGGGCGAGCACACGGCAGAGGTGTTGGGCGAACTGGGTTACACGGAGGACGAAATCGCAGCCATGCGGGCCGCTCAGGAGATCTGACCGGCTGATATTTTCGTGCAGCAACGCCAGCGACCAACCGCGCTATGCGCCGCTACTCTGCTGCACGCAATGATTACCAGTCCCGATTTCCGAACGCGCTGAATCGATCTCTTAACCTTCCCACGGTGCGAACACCTCGCGGGAATCTCACTTTACGAATGAGCCCCGAGCAAGCTCGGGGCTCAATCCTTACCTTGATCGTCCAGCTACTGCAACAGGCCGAGCCTTGGGAGTGTAGGCACCAGTCTGTTCGAACGTGTGCGCTAGGCGGAGGACAGTGGCCTCCTCCCAGTATCGACCGATCAGCATCATTCCGATAGGAAGATTTCCGGACACGGCGCATGGCACTGACATCGCCGGATGCCCGCTCACGTCGAACGGACAGGTGTTGAAGATCATGCCGATGGCGAGCACGATGCGCTCCGCGAAGCCGGTGTCGGGCCCGGGCAGCGGGGTGGCCTTCATTGGAATGGTTGGCATCAGCAACACATCAACCTGCTCCAGCGCCTCGTCATATGCGCGAGTCAAGGCACGAGCGAGATTCTGCGCCTTCGCGTAGTAGTGCCCGTGGTATGAATCCTGTAGGTACTGACCGAGCAGAAGTATCAGCTTGACGGTGTCGGATAGGTCGTCGGCGCGCGTGAGCCGGCCGCGAGCGTAAGCATCGAGCAGCGAAACGTTGTAAAGGCCCTTCCAATTGGTGCCCATCGAATTTCCGCGCACCATGAGCATGGTCGCGCCCTCGATGGCAATTCCGTTCCAGATATGGATTCCCTCGCGGTGCATGGGGACAGACAGCTCGCGCACCTGCGCTCCGAGACGACCTAAAGCCGCTGCAGCCTCCCGCACGGCATCATCCACGTCGGCCTCGGAAACCCCTGGCCACTCGAATCCCTCTGGCACGATGCCGACTCGCAGACCTTTCAGGTCACCCGTCAACGCGTCTCGATAGTTCGCAGTCTTGACTCCTCGCTGTCGCGGATCAAGCTGGTCTTCGCCTGCTATCACTTGAAGGAGCCCAGCCACATCCGCCACCGTGCCGGCGATGGGCCCGGCGTGGTCGAGTGTCAGCTCGATTGGAAAGACGCCGGTGTAGGGGACCAGGCCGTAAGTGGGCTTCAGGCCGTAAGCTCCTGACCAGGAAGAAGGAATGCGGATCGAGCCGCCCTGGTCGCAGCCGATGGCCATCTCGACCTCGCCCGCTGCCACCAACGCGGCGCTTCCACTGGACGAGCCTCCGGCAGAACGGGTGGGATCGTGCGGGTTGTGGACCGGCCCGGTATCAGAGGTGAAGCTCGACCCGGAGAAGCAAAGGTGTTCACAGACCGCTTTGCCTACGATCTCGCCGCCTGCATCCAGTATCCGACTGACGATCGTTGCATCAATCTCGGGCACGTAGCCTTCGAGCACCGAGGCCCCATTCATCATCGGGACCCCCGCAACGCAGACGTTGTCTTTGATCGCGAGTCGCTTACCCTTCAGCGGGCCTGTGTCAGCTCCTTTGATTGAGCAACGCCAGTACCACGCGCCCAGGGGATTTTCTGAGGGTGCCGGCCGGTAGCCAGGCTGCCGAGGATAGCGAACATTCGGAAGCGGCTGCTCCAGTTGATCAATCCGCTCATAGGAGCCGAGCGTTGTCGGCATCAATGCCCGAAACTGGTCTAGCTCACCTTCGCTGAGGTGCAGCCTGTACTCGTCGGCGATCGACGCCAGTTGCTCGAGGGTCGGTGTTTTAGGTCGCATCTTCGGCAGCCTCCTTGACGCCGGTTGTCCGGAGAGGCGACCAATGGCGAAGACCCTTGGCTTGGGTGTCAAGCGGCACCGCTTGCGGTACGCGTCGCCCCCCAACTAAAAAGGAGCATACCTTGCATAAGCTTGCGCCACCGAAAGAAGTAGCCCCAGCCTGGAGGCCGCGGTTCCGGCGTCTGCCCGCGCGGCTGGTTTGGAAGGCGCATCAGGCTGAGGGATCCCAAGCCGCATACCTTCGAGCGGGGTTTCGAGTTGTGTAGGCCGGGTCCACCAAAGTTCTTACAAATACAAACGACCTCCGCCAACTGAAAAAGCTTTAGGCCGTGGCCCCCGCCGGATACGATCGCAAGGCGATCAGTCCAATGCGCCACCCAAAAGCGACCGCGCGACTACGACGTTCTGTATCTCGCTGGTGCCGTCCAGATACTCGGCCATCTTCGCTGCCGCTAAGTGTCTCCAGAGTGTCGAATCGATTAGAAAACCACGGGCTCCCATGACTTGCATACACGTCACCAAGCCGCTAACCGCTGCGGTGGTTGCAATTTCTTGGCTTGTGCCGCTTCTACGGTTGCCGATAGATTCTTGTCTGCAGCGGCAGCAGCGCGATAGGCCAACAAGCGGGCGGCTTC
>VBFH01000002.1 GCA_005883575.1 Chloroflexota bacterium
GACTTGCATACACGTCACCAAGCCGCTAACCGCTGCGGTGGTTGCAATTTCTTGGCTTGTGCCGCTTCTACGGTTGCCGATAGATTCTTGTCTGCAGCGGCAGCAGCGCGATAGGCCAACAAGCGGGCGGCTTCACGCTGGGTTGCTACATTCACCAGCTCCCACTGGAGACCCTGAAAACTTCCAACGGGTCGCCCGAATGCCTTTCGCTCTGACGCGTAGCTGATCGCTCGCTCAAGGCCGGCCTTCAAGATTCCACAGCATTGTGCGCTGACGAAAATTCTTGCCGATGTGATTCCCTGCATCGCCACCTTGAATGCTTCCCCGGGTGGTGATATGAGACCATCGGCCCGCACCCGACAGTCCCGAAGTAAAATTCCAGCAGTACCCATGGCGTGGCCGCCCATTAGCTGGTAGGGATCGGTAACTGTCAGTCCCTTGGCCTCTCGTTCTACAAGGAATGCAGCGATTCCTCGCCACCCGGCTGCAACATCTGTCTGCGCCCAAACAGCGAAGAGATCAGCCCCCGCTGCATTCGTCACCCATGCCTTCTCTCCGTTCAGCACCCAATCGTTTTCGGAGTGGTCGGCCGCACATTGAATGGCAGCGGCGTCGCTGCCGACACTCGGTTCTGTCAAGCAGAACGCGGCAACCGCATCTCCAGACAGAAGACGAGGCAGCCAACGGTCTTGCTGCGCTCGGGTAGCGTGCCTGCTCACCAAGCTTGCGATGTTGTTGTGGACTTCGAGCGAGAATGCGTGAGGCAAGCATCCTTCAGCAATCTCTTCATATACGCGAGCTGTGGCCACGGCGCTCAACCCGCCGCCTCCATGTGTCGTTGCCACCTGTAGGCCGAGTAGCCCATATTGGCTCGCAAGACGAAGCGTCGAGATTGCGGTTTCACGCCGAAGCTCTATGCCGTCCGCGAATGGGGTGATGTGTGCATCACGGAATGTGCGGGCAGCGTTTATGGCTTGCTTCGCGTCTGGCGCGAGAACTTCATCCACATCAACCAGTACGTCGGTGTGAGCGGCCAATGTCGAAACCAGTCACTCTTGCCGAAACGACTTTCGGGGCGCTAAAGGTCGGCAAGGTCCATCCATGTTCGTAACTCCCGCTTATGACTTGCCGACCGACGTCCTGTACTTGACTCAAGAAATCGTACCGCCAGAAGACCAGTTCGGAACCTTCGTCAGGAAGGGTTTGACACAGACCCGGGGGCAGACTACGTTTTAACGGACGCTGCGCTCCTGGGGGCTGGTGCGCATGTCTAGCACAGTCCCTGGCCAGGGAAGCACGGCGATCCGGAGGTGCACATGCAAACGGTAGAGCCAGCGGTCGCGACGACCAGGCATCTGCTCGACCCGCTAACGTCTGAGGAGGTCCAGGCGGCGTCATCGATCCTCAAGAAGGAGCGCCGCCTCGACGCCGGCCACCGCTTTGTGTACGTGATGCTGAACGAGCCGGCCAAGAAGGAAGTGCTGGCCTGGAAGCTCGGCAATGGGACCCAGGTCGACCGGCAGGCGTTCATCGTCGTCCGCGACCGAACGAGGCGCATGACCTTCGAGGCAGTAGTCTCGCTCACCCAGGAGAGGGTCGTCGGCTGGGAGGAGATCAAGGGCGTCCAGCCCTCGATCATGCTCGAAGAGTTCATGACGGTGGACGAGGTGGTCCGTAAGGACCCGCGCTGGCAGGCGGCCCTGCGCCGGCGCGGGGTGAATAACTTCGAGATGGCCATCACCGACGCCTGGTCCTGCGGCTATTACTCAGAAGACGATGCCCCTGGGAAGGGTCGCTTCTGCCGGCCGTTGACGTGGATCCGGCCCGGCCCGGGCGAGCACGTGTATGCGCGGCCCATCGAGGGGCTGATCGTCAAGTTCGACCTGGACAAGATGGAGGTCATCGAGGTCGAGGACCACGGGGTGGTGCCGGTCCCAGCCAAGAAGGCCAACTACACGGCCGACAGCATCTCGGACCCGGAGAACGTGCCCTACTTCCCGGACGGCGTACGCAAGGACCTGAAAACGCTCGACATCGTGCAGCCTGAGGGCACCAGCTTCCAGGTCGCGGGGAACCAGGTCACCTGGCAGAAATGGAGCTTTCGCATCGGCTTCAATCCTCGCGAAGGCATGGTCCTCTACACCGTCAGCTACAACGACCGAGGTGAGGAGCGACCGATCCTCTATCGGGCTTCGCTGGCGGAGATGTTCATCCCCTATGGCGATCCCGCCCCCAATCACTACCGCAAGAACGTGTTCGACATGGGCGAGTACGGCGTCGGCATGATGTGTAACAGCCTGGAGCTCGGCTGCGACTGCCTCGGCGAGATCCGTTACTTCGACGGCATCGTCAACGACAACGACGGCGGGCCGATGACCATCAGCAACGCGATCTGCCTCCACGAAGAGGACTTTGGCATGCTCTGGAAGCACAAGGACTTCCGGACTGAGGAGACCGAGGTCCGCCGTTCTCGCCGGCTCGTGTTGTCGACCGTCGCCACCATAGGCAACTACGAGTACGGCTACTTCTGGTACTTCTACCAGGACGGCGGTATCGGCTACGAAATCAAGATGACCGGCGTGATGTCCAACGGCGCAGTGCCGGAGGGCGTCACCCCTAAGCACGGTGCGCTGGTCGCCCCGGGCGTTTACGGCCCGCACCACCAGCACTTTTTCAGCATCCGGCTGGACATGATGGTGGACGGCCTCCGCAACACTGTCTACGAGTGCGACAGCGAAGGCCTGCCGCCGGGGCCCGGCAACCCACACGGCAACGCCTGGATCGTGAAGGAGACGCCGTTCAAGCGTGAATCGAAGGCGCAAAGCATCATCAACCCGCTGGCCGCCCGCTACTGGAAGATCGCCAACAGAAGCAAGCAGAACGAGGTGGGTCAGCCCGTCGCATACAAGCTGATGCCGGGTGACAACGTGCTTCCCTTCTACCAGCCCGACGCCTACCCGATTCAGCGAGCGCAGTTCACGACCAAGCACCTGTGGGTGACCAAGTACGACCCCGACGAGATGTTCGCCGCGGGCGACTACCCGAACCAGCACCCGGGAGGCGCTGGCCTGCCCGAGTTCGTAAAGAGCGACAGCAGGCTGGAGGACGAGGACGTTGTCCTCTGGTACACCATGGGCGCGCATCACGCGGTGCGACCCGAGGAATGGCCAGTGATGCCTGTGAAGTACATCGGGTTTCACCTCCTGCCGCACGGCTTCTTCGACGGGAACCCGGCATTGGACGTGCCGCCGTCACACTCGGCGCACCACGTTCACCACAACGGGCACTAGAGGGGGAAGGAAATGACAGACGTCGTCAAGCCATCGGGGTCTGTCAGCCCGGAAGTGGCCCCACCGAGCGGTGGGTCCGGGCTGCGAAGAAACACCCTCTCGATGCCTGAGGTGCTCACCCAGTCGGTGGCCAACGCCGCGCCGAGTGCCGCCGTCTCGGTTCTGCCGGCGATCGCCTTCATCTACGCAGGGAACGGCGCCTGGCTGACGTTCGTGATCGCAACCATCTCAATGGTTCTGATCGGTTATTCCGTGAGCATCTTCGCGCGCCGGTTTGCATCGGCGGGCTCGTTCTACGTGTACAACACGAAGGCCCTCGGTTCGGCAGGCGGCTTTGCCTCGGGCTGGGCGCTGACGTTGGGCTACGTCTTTACCGCGATGGCCACGACCTGCGGCGTGGCGATCTACCTTGGCGCCTTCTTGACCCAGATCGGACTGCCTGGCGGAACCACCGTCGTCATTCTGCTGATGATCGCGATCGACGTGGCAGTAGCGAGCTGGTTCGCGTATCGAAGCATCGGGTTATCGGCGCGGGTATCCCTCGTCCTCGAGGCGGTTTCGATGACGATCATCCTGGTGCTCTTCGCGATCGTTTTCGCGCGGAAGGGGATCTCGGCCGACGCTCTGACCCTCAAGGGCATGCCGAGCGCCGGAATCGGCCCGGGAATAGTGATCGCCATCTTCGCCTTCGTCGGCTTCGAGAGCGCGGCATCGCTCGGGCTCGAAGCGAAGAACCCATACCGGACGGTGCCGAGCTCGGTGATCATCAGCGCGGTCCTCGTCGGGGTGTTCTACATCATCGGTACCCTGGCCCAGACCACCGGTTTCCAGGGCGCCAAGGTTGGGTTCGACAGTGCCCCGGCGCCGTTGTTCGACCTCGCCGGGCTCATGGGTGTGTCCTGGTTCGGCTATGTGATGAACCTCGGCATCACGGCCAGCAACTTTGCCTGCACGCTGGCCTGCATCAACGCCGGCTCGCGGATCGTCTACCAGATGGGCCGGGACGGCATGATCCTGGGCGCGGCCGGGCGTTCGCACGCGACCAACCAAACGCCCCACATCGGCATCTACCTGGTGGTGCCGCTGATGGTGCTTGGTCCCTTCGTGATCATCCTCAGCGGGCACGGTCCGCTCGATGTCATCAACTGGATGGGCACCACGGCAACTTTCGGCTTCATGCTCGCCTACCTCTTGGTGGCGATCGCGGCTCCGCTCTACCTCTACCGGCGGGGTGAGCCGTACATCGCCCCCCTCGTGGTGGGAATCATCGGCTCGTTGATCATGCTCTACGTCTATTACGCAAGCATCTGGCCGATCCAGCCCATGCCCGGACCGCTCTGGCCGATCATCTTCGTGTCGTGGATGATCATCGGATTCGCCTGGTACTTCATCGTCAGGTCGCGGTCTCCCCACGTGATGGCGCAAATCGGTGCCATCCATGAGACCAACGAGGAGTTGGTGGGAGCTCGTCCCTAGGTTGCATACGCCAAGAGGCGGCGGGCGTGATGCCCGTCGCCTCTTTTATTTTCTCCTAGCCCAGAGCTTTCAGGGTCGTCGCGAGCAGCTCGGGGAAGGTCGTCATCCCCGACTCGGCTCCCATGTGTTTCAGTCCTTTTAAGAGGCGCGTATGGGCGCCCAGCCTTTGCTCGAAGAGCGACTGGTTGTCGAGTGCCACGTACGGGTCATCGTCGGAGAAGTAGGCGGTGAGCTCCGGCAAGCGGCTGCGAACCCGGGCGAAATCGATCGGGGTGTCGATCCAGGGTTGCGCGATCTCCTCCTCCTCAGCGGAGAGGTTGGTGAGAACGAACCAGGGCCCCACAAACGCTGCACCTCGCACCGTTCCGCCGGCGGGCAGCTGCTCCAGGTGTCGAACGATCGTCTGGCAGCCGATGCTGTGGCCGACGTAGAAGGTGGTTTCGCCGGCCTCGCCGACCTCGCCGACCTCCCGGTTCAGGTGCGATACCCACGCACCAATCACCGGGGCCTCCGTGTGGGGCATCGCTGGAGCCGCCACGTTGAAGCCTTTGAGCTCAAGCCGCTCCTTGAGCCAGGGCATCCAATGATCGCCGGGTTTGTCTCCCCAGCCGTGGACGATGAACACTCTGGTCATATGGTCAGTTCGCGAAGATACCGCACATCGGTAACATCGGGCCCGGGCTATCGTTCAAGCGCACCCGGGTGGGAAAGGAGAAAGCCGAATGACGGTACCTGGCGAGCTCTTGACCGGCGTTGCCGGTCGCACCCTCAAGGTCATCGACTTGATTGAGTCCCTGTGCGAGGTCACGCAGCTCGAGGAGGCCTTCAAGGGCCACTGACAAAAATGAAAGCGACTGTCAACGCTCTGTCTGCATTCGACCAAGTCACGGATGGTGGTCGACGAGAACTGCGCTGCGTTGAGCTCGCTTATGACGCCGCTCACCACTTCCCAGACCTGGTGCCCACGCGGGCCGAAATCGATGAGGAACGTAGCCAATTACAGAAGGACAAGCAAGGACTGGAGATCAGGCAAGGCGAGTTCTTTGCTCATGTCCTGGCTGATTCGACGCGCGGGCACCGACTCATAGGAGCCATGGGCCGGCCGCTACGGCAGTCAATAGAGCGGCTCCGAGACTTCCGCCAAAGCGGCTACACGGATTTGGGCACAGCCGAGTTGGAGAGGCGTGGTCGGATCGGCTGGATCACCCTTAAAAATCTGAGCTGCCTGAACGCCGAAGACGACGCATCGACAAGGAATCTGGAGATTGCGGTCGACCTAGTGCTTCTCGATCCAGAGATCGAGGCAGGCGTTCTGCGGGGCGCTCCGATGACGCACCCCAAACATGTCGGGCGTCGCATCTTCGGCTCCGGCATCAACTTGACCGACCTCTACCACGGCAAGATCTCGTTCATTGAATTCATGCTCGAGCGAGAGTTGGGCTGCGTCAGCAAGATGTATCGCGGCCTCTCCCCCGAGGACCCATCCAGGGGGGACCTCGAGGAAGGCCGCACAGAGAAGCCATTTCTGGCGGCGGTCGATGCGTGGGCGATCGGAGGTGCCTGCCAGTGGCTGCTGGTGATGGATCTGGTGGTGGCAGAGCAAAACTCGTACTTCAGTCTGCCCGCTCGCAATGAGGGCATCATCCCCGGCTGTGCCCCCCTGCGCTTGCCCCGCTTCATCGGCGAGAGGGCCGCGCGCCAGGCACTGTTCCTGAGCCGGGTCTTTCCTGCCGACTCCGCCGAGGGGAGACTGCTGGCCGATCAAGTATTGGACAGTGATGAGATCGAGTCGACGGTGCGGAGATTGGCCGAAGAGCTGACCGCTCCAGGGAGGACCAGCCTGCTTGCAAATCGCCGCGTGCTGCGCATCGCCTGGGAGCCTCTCGATCTCTTCCGGCGTTACATGGCCAGCTACGCGATAGAGCAGGCGCGGTGCCTTTACAGTCCTGCGCTGATCGATAACCTCGAACGCAACTGGGTCGCCAGAAGCCCGCAGCTGCCTTGAGCGCGGCATTGGTACCTGAATCTCTGCAAGCGCTCAACGTTCAGTTGGCTCGGTTGCGAGAAAAGGTGAGCTTCTACCGCGAGCGCCTACCCGACGGGGCGCTTCGCGCCTTGGACGACGTTGGCCGTCTTCCGTTCACCACGAAGGAGGACTTTCGAGCGAACTACCCCTTCGGACTATTCGCTGTGCCGCGTGAAGAAGTGGTACGGCTGCACATGTCGAGTGGGACGACCGGCAGGCCAGTGGTGACAGGCTACACGCGTCATGACCTTAACCTCTGGGCAGAATGCATGCGCCGTGTCATGGAGTATGCAGGCGTCACCTCACGTGACGTGGTTCAGAACGCTTACGGCTACGGCCTCTTCACCGGCGGGATGGGTTTGCACCTAGGCGCCGAGGCGGTTGGAGCAACAGTCGTCCCGACCAGCTCGGGCGTGACCCAGCGCCAGGTCATGCTGATGCGTGACCTCGGCACCACAGTGCTGTGCTGCACGCCCTCATACGCGCTCGTTTTGGCCGAAGCTCTTCATGTGCAAGAGGGTCGCGACGGCCTTCGGCTGCGAGTGGGGATTTTCGGTGCGGAGCCCTGGAGCGATGGCATGCGGCGTCAGATTGAAACGCTCCTCGGTCTGGAAGCCTTCGACATCTATGGGCTCACGGAGTTGGGGGGCCCAGGTGTGGCTGCCGAATGCAGCCGGCACAATGGCCTGCACATCTTCGAGGACCACTACTATGCGGAAGTGGTGGACCCGGAAACCGGGACGCCACTCCAGGAAGGCCAGGCCGGTGAGTTGGTGCTAACAAGCCTCCTGCGAGAGGCATCGCCAGTGCTGCGCTATCGCACGAGGGATCGGACCGTGCTCACCTCGGAGCCATGTGCCTGTGGCAGCCCTTATCGACGCTTCCTGAGGGTGCAGGGTCGCACGGACGACATGCTGGTCGTGCGTGGAGAAAACGTCTTTCCAAGCCAGTTCGAAGAGCTTTTGGCCGGCTTTAAGGGCTTCAATGGCCAATACATCCTGGTGATCGACCGCCAGGCCCATTCACTCGACACCCTTGAGATCGTTCTGGAAGCCGACACACAAGACGAGCAGGGGCTGGTGCAAGAGATTCGCGATCGAGTACGCGACTCTATCGGACTCACCGTCACCGCCAGGGTGTTGCGACCTGGGGTCCTTCCTCGCAGCGAAGGCAAGGCTAAACGCGTAGTGGACCACCGCGAAGCACCCAGAGAATATGGACCGCCGCCCTAGGTCGGACTGCACACGAGATTCCGCGACAGTCGCGGCTCATCGCGGGCGCATTTTCCGAGCGCCATAAGCTCGGCCAAGGACATACCACGCAAGGCGCCTCCGCGGCCTGAGCTCAGCGTCGCTGCCGTAGCCACTCTTCGAGCTCTTTACGAGCGACGATGCTCTGGAACCTCTCAACACGGTCGCCGAGCAGGGCCGCCGCGTCGGCGAGAACGATGGCTTTGAGACCATCGCGCATGATTGACACTCTCGCAGCAGGTTTGTTAGGGTGACGCCACTCTTCAGCGTCCGTGTCACGCGAGAAGAAAACCGGGGGGTATGCGTTGCGCATCCATCGCTACATGACCCACGCCGTGGTGCTCGCGATCGCGGCAGCCATGTCCGGCTACACCGCCATCGACCGAAACTTCGGTCCGAGCTTTCATGCAGCCGCGATCTCCGCTGCCGCCGCGGACGAAGGTTCTCCGGTCGGCGAAGTCTCGTTGGGCCGTGACAGCGTCATCATCAAGCCGCTTTCCATTCCGTCGTCGCCGCTTGTAAGCCACGCACCAATCGTCCATATCGTCGTCCAGGGAGACACCCTGGAAAGTATCGGCCGGCGGTTCAACCTCCCCTGGAGGGACATCGTCTGGTCGAATCCAGACCTGCGCGTGCCGCTCGCGGTGGGACGGGCCGTCAAGCTGCCGCCGGTGCCGGGCGTCGTGGCCGTGGTCAAAAGAGGAGATACGCCGACGAGCCTGGCCGCCACCTACGGTGCAGAGGTCAGCACCCTGCTCGGCTTCAATGGAATTCGCGGCCCGCAGCTGACGCCCGGCTCAGTGCTGGTGATTCCCGTCGATCCAGCCCAGGGTCCGAACCTGAGCACGGGGGTGCCGGCTGACCCGATCGATCCCGGTCACTTCATGTGTCCGATTGCCGGCGCTCAGATCATCCAGGGGTTCGGGCCGACGTCTTTCGCCGTGGAGCCGCCCTTCGGCGGTTATCCCCATTTCCACACCGGCGTGGATCTGCTGGCCGGTTATGGCACGCCGATCGTTGCGGCTGCCGGTGGACGAGTAACCGCAACCGGTTACTCAGGCGCCTTCGGTATCCGGGTGGAGGTCACCGACAGTTTCGGCCTCGTCGAGATCTACGCGCACATGTCGCAGGTGGCCGTGGCTGTTGGGCAGGACGTTCAGCAGGGCGAGAAGGTGGGCTACGTAGGCAGCACGGGTCTCTCGATCGGATCGCATCTGCATTTTCAACTCGAAGTCGGCGGCATGCCGACGGCACCGGGCCAATTGATCGGCTGTTAAAAAGAACTCGCGCTCGGCTCGGGCCGCGTCGAGAAGCTGAGTGGCCGGAGACAGTGATCAAACGACCGATGTCTTCGGATGCGCCGGCGCGCGGTGCGCCAGGGTGCTTGCAATCACGAGAGCGATCGATACCACCACCAACAGCACCGCCATCGCGTGAAGTCCCTCGGTGGTGGCGCCTTGCTTGAAGACCGCGCCGAGCAAAGTGGACGATAGGATCGCCCCGATGTAGCGAAAAGTCTGGAATTGGCCGCCGGCCCAAGACAGACGCGCCGGAGGCGCCGCCTCATAGAGAGCCGCTTGCAGGCCCATGTTGTTGAATCCGTTTGGCACCCCCAAAACGATCGCCACCCCGATCAGACCGACCAACGGTGTGCTCGGACCAAAGGTCAGCAGGAGCGCCGAGCCGGCACACAGCACTGTCGAGCCGATCACCAAAGCTGACTTTGTTCCGCGTCTGCTGATCAGCGCGGCCGCAATCGGCGTCGCTAGCACTCCAAGTCCACTGACGGGCAGGATCAGCAGGCCGGCGGCACGGGCGTCGAAGCCGCGTATCTCTTCCAACCAGATGGGCAGCCCGAAGAAGAAGGTATAGAACACGAATGTCACCGCGGCGAACTGTAGGAAGACGCCGATCAGGACGGGGTTCGCGCCGAGAAGCCGCAGGTCGAAGAACGGCGAGGCGGCGCGCAGCTCTCGTAAGGCCAACAGCAGAGCAAGAAATGGAACGCCGGCGAGCAGGACCCATGACTGCCTCGATCCCAGCGACAGCAGGCCGCCCAGCATGCTGGTCAGCGTTGCCGCAAACAAGATCACGCCGTGCACGTCCAGTGCGCCGAGCCCGGCGCTCGCTGTGTCCGCCGGAGCTGGAGCCGGGAGCCAGCGCAGCGCGAGCACGATCCCAATGGCGGTGATGGGGACGTTGACGAGAAAGATTCCCTGCCAGCCGGCGACCGAGAGGATCAGCCCGCCGACCGTCGGGCCAAGGGCGGCGCTCACCGACGCGGCAACGGATATCGTCGCCAGGGCCTGCGCGGGAATGCCTCTTGCGCCAGACGCGGCGCGGATCATGCCCAGACCGGATGGGTAGGCGGCGGAGGTGGCAAAGGCCTGAACCACACGAGCGGCGACAAGCCACCCGAAGCTAGGTGAGACAGGCGCGAGAAAGGCGATAACCCCGGCGATCGACAGCCCGGTAAGAAAGACCCGACGTGCACCAAGGAGGTCCGCGAGCCGGCCCATCAACGGTTGCGCCACGGCGCCGGTGAGATAGAACCCCGAGATCAGCCAGGTCGAGGAGCCGAGATCCACGTTGAACTCGTGATGCACGGTGACGAGCGCAACCGCGATCATCGAAGAGTTCAGGGGATTCAGCAGGGTACCGAGGACGATCGCGAAGATCACACGCCTCGGGACGCCCCGCATCGCCTGCATCATCGTGACCTCGAAGATGATCGCGGTGTCTGGCAGTCAACAGGCAAGCGCTGTGAACCGACAAAAGTCGGGAGGCGCGCAAATCAGAGGCCGAGGTACGCCCTCCGCACGCCCGGATCGTCCTTGACCTCGGCCGTCGGACCGCTCAGAACCACCCTCCCGTTCTCCAGCACGTAGGCGCGGTCCGCCGCGTCGAGGGCCACAAGCACGTCCTGCTCCACTAGAAGCAGCGCGGTGCCCTCGCGGTTGATCTGCTTGATCACGTCGATCAGGCGGTCGACGATATTCGGAGCCAGGCCGAGCGAGAGCTCGTCCACCATCAGGAGTTTCGGCCGCGCCATCATGCCCCGGCCGATTGCGACCATCTGCTGCTCGCCCCCGGACAGGGTGCCCGCGTCGCGGCCGAGCTTGTTCTTGAGGGCGGGGAAATGCTCGAGCACGCGCGCCATGTCCTCGCGCACGTCGGCGTCGCGCCGCAGGTAGGCGCCAAGCAGCAGGTTCTTCTCGACTGACAGGGTGCCGAAGAGGCGGCGGCCCTGCGGTACGTGGGCGACGCCCTTGCGGACGAGCGCCTCGGGCCGCTCGCGCGTGACGTCCTCGCCGGCGAGCGTGATTGTGCCGGCCGTCGGCCGGACGAGCGCGCTGAGCACGCCAAGCAGGGTCGACTTCCCCGCCCCGTTGGCGCCCACGAGCGCGATGAGCTCGCCGGTGGCGACGTCGAGGTCGACGCCGAACAGCACCGGTCCCGCATCGAAGCCGGCCGTGAGGTCGCGGACGGCGAGCAGCGGTTCGGCGCCCGCGTTCACGGGCCGTCGCGGCCGGGGTCGGTGCGCCGGCGCTTGGCGTAACGCTCGCCGAGGTACGCCTGGATGACACGCTCGTCGCGGAGGACGGACTCCGGCTCACCCTCGGCGAGGACCTGGCCGAAGTCGAGCACGATGGCGCGCCGGCAGACGCCGACGATCACCCGCATGACATGCTCGATCAGGAGCACGGTCACACCGGTCGCGTGCACCGTCTCGACCATCTCGAGCGCGGCGTCGATCTCCACGTTGTTCAGACCCGCCATCACCTCGTCAAGCAGGAGCAGGCGCGGCCTGGTCGCGACGGCCCGTGCGACCTCCAGGCGCTTGCGGTCAGGGATCGTGAGCGCGGAGACGGGATGCCGAGCCTTCGCCTCGAGCCCGACGAGCTCGAGGACGTGGTCGGCGAGCTCGAACGCCTCCCTGGGGCGCCGCCGCGCGTCGGCGCTGCCGAACAGCGCGCCTACCGCGGCGTTCTCGCGCACGGTCATCGAGCCGAAGGGCCGGACGATCTGGAAGGTGCGGCCGATACCGAGCCTGGCGATGCGGTGCGGCGGCATGCCGGAGATCGAGTCACCGCGCCAGCGGATGTCGCCGCCGTCGAGCCGGTGGATGCCGCTGATGCAGTTGAGCAGCGTCGTCTTGCCCGCCCCGTTGGGGCCGATTATGCCCACGATCTCGCCCTCCCGCACCTCGAAGGTCACGCCGTCCACCGCCGCCACGCCGCCGAACCGCTTGGTCACGCTGCGGAGCTCGAGCTGGGGCGCCGCGGTGGCGCTCACAGCGAGGTTTCCCGAAGTGAGCGCCGGAGGTAGGCCAGGCTGAACCGGGCACGACCGCCGAAGAACTCGATGACGCCGCGCGGCACGAACAGAACGACCACCACGAGCAGCACTCCGAGGATGACCTGGGCCACGATCGGGCGCGCATTTTCGGAGACGAACGGGATCTCGAAAGAGATGGGCAGGGTGCCGCCGAGGAACTGGATTAGCAGCTGGAGGAGGACTGCGCCCGCGGCCGGACCGAACACGGTGCCGGTGCCGCCCAGCAGCGCCATCAGGATCATCTGGACGTTGTATTCGATCGGGAACGTGTTGTCCTGGTTGATGAAGACGTTCCACTGGGAGAAGATCCCGCCCGTCAACCCGGTCAGCGCGGCCGCGAGGGTGAAAGCGGCAACCTTGTACGCGGTCGTGTTGACGCCGATGACCGCGGCGGCCTCCTCGTTCTCCCGGATCGCGATCAGGCCGTAGCCGAAGCGGCTGCGCAGGACCAACCACGTGACCGCGACGGCGAGCGCGGCCGCCAGGACCATCAGGTAGAAGAAGAACAGGCCGCGGTTTTCGATCGAGTAGATCGGGAGGAAAAGGCCGGTGGCGCCGCCGAACACCGGCTGGCCCGCGTAGTCGATGTTCTGCACGAGCTCGCCGACTGCGACGCCGACGCCCAGGCTCGCGACGGCGAAGTAGTGTCCTCGCAGCCTCAGCAGGGGGAGACCGACGACCGCGGCGAACGCGGCGGCGACGACGGGCGCAAGCGGAAGCGCGGCCAGAAACGGCCACTTCGCCTTGGCGATGAGCATTCCGGTCGTGTATGCGCCGATGCCGAAGAACGCGACGTTGCCGAAGGCCGCGTAGCCTGCGATGCCGCCGATGATGTTCCACGCCGACGCCAGGACGATGAACATCGCGATGTAGGTGGCGATCCGGAACCACAACCGGTCGGCCAGGAGCGGGACGTTGGCCGACTGGGCGGCCTCCAGGGAGGTCAGCGGGGCGAGCAGCGCGTACGCGACCAGGATGCCGCCGAGGATCAGGAACATCCGTCGCCACCGGGCGTTCGCGTCTGGGGTGGCGATCACCGGAGGCGGCCCATCAGGCCCTGGGGCCGGGTCACCAGAACGATGACCATGAGGCCGAACGCGATCGCGTTGGCGAACACGGAGCCCGAGCCGGGGATCGACTGCCCGAAGGCCTCGACGAGCCCGAAGAGCAGACCGCCGGCCACCGTCGCGCTGACCCTGCCGAGCCCGCCCAGGATGACGACCACGAACGCTTGCAGTGTGTAGGGCTCGCCGGCGGTCGGCGTGATCGCCTGGATCATGGCGATCAGCCCGCCCGCGACGCCCGCGCACGCGGCGCCGATCCCGTAGGTCATCGCGTAGAGGTGCCTGAGGTCGATGCCGACCAGCTGGGCCGCGTCGCGGTCGGAGGCGATCGCGTTGATCGCCAGCCCGATGCGGGTCCTGTTCAAGACGAGCCCCAGCACGACCGCCAGCATGATCGCGACGCCGAGCGCGGTCAGCGGCACGTAAGGGATCACGATCGTGCCGAGCTCGAGCCCCTGTCCCGAGTACGCCGGCGTCACCGAGCGGAAGTCAGAGCCGAATAGCAGGAGCAGCGTGTTGACGATGACGAGGTTCAGCCCGAACGTCAGCAGGAACGTGAACAGCAGCGGGGCCCGGATGATGCGGTTGATCACTCCCCGCTGCAGCGTGTAGCCGAGCAGGAACAGGGCGACCGCGTCGACGGGCAGGCTCAGGAACGGGTCGAGGTGCAGCCCGGCGAAGAGCATCCACGTGATGTAGCCGCCGACGATGACCAGCGCCCCGTGGGTCAGGTTGACGATGTTGAGCACGCCCCAAACCAGGCCGAACCCCACGCCAACCGCGACGTAGATGCCTCCGGCCAGCAGGCCGAGAACGACCAGCTGGACGAAGTCCGCCAAGGGCTAGCGCCCCTGGTGCGTCACCGCTGGTCCCAGGCCGGGGTCGGGTACATCGGCTGCGCGTCCGCGACGTCGGACGGGTAGACGGTGTGGTGCGCTCCGTTCTGGATCTGCTCCACGACCATCGGCTTGTAGGTGTTGATCCCGCGCTGATCGAACTTGAGCCGGCCGAAGAACACAGTCACGTCGAGCGCCGCCAAGGCGTCCCGGACCTTCTTCGGGTCGAGCGAGCTGGCGTTCTCGATTGCGCGCTGGAGGGCGAGACATGCGGCCGTCGACTCGGCGACGTGGTAGTCGGGGTCGCCGATGCCGGGGTACTTGGTTTTGTAGGCGGCGACGTAGTCGGCGACGCTCAAGTAGAAGGCCGGCGCGTACTTGACCTGCGGCGTCCACTGCGAGCCGTCGTAGACGTAGTTCGCGTCCTTGCTCAGCGCGGTGATGAAGTCGGGGGTCGAGGGTCCCACCGAGTAGGCGAAGATCTTGGCGTTCAGCTTCTGCTCCTTGGCGGCCTTGTTGATGGCGATCGCCTCGGTCAGATGGCCCGAGTTGAGCAGGATGTCCGGGTTGAGTGCCTTCGCCGCCTGCACCTCGGCGGTCAGGTTCGTCGCCCCGTTCTTGTACTTCTTGAAGAGCACGATCTTCATGCTCTTGGTGGGCGCGTAGTCGTTGATCGCGTTGGCGACCTCCAGGCTGAAGTTGTCGTCGGCGCTGAGCATGGCGACGGTCGACGGCTTGGGGGTGAGGGTTGCGGCCATGTCGATCACGCCTTCGAGGTACTTGTTGGCCGGGCTGAGGACGCCGAAGGTGTACTTGTAGCCCTGGTTGAAGATGGCCTGGGCGGCTCCGTTTGCCTCGACCATCGGTATCTGGTTCTGCTCGGCGATGGCCGCGTCGGTCGCGGTGGCAGCGCTGCCGTACGGCCCGAGGAGGAAGTTGGCGTGGTCCTCGGTGATGAGCTTTTGCATCAGGACGGCCGACTGGTTCGCGTTGGATGTGTCGTCGTAGTACTTGATCGTGACCTTGTGCTTCACGCCGTTGACGACGACGCCGCCGCGCTGGTTGATCCAATCCTGCCAAAGGTTGTATCCCTGCTGGGTCAGGGTGGACTCCTTGGTCAGAGACCCGGTCAGCCCGAGCGGGGCACCGAGAACGATGGTCGAGCCGGTCGACTCACCGGTGGTCGCTTGGCCCCCGCACGCAACCATCAGAACCGTGACAGCGAACAATGCCGAGGTCCGAACCCTCATGCGATTCCTCCCCGTTCCAAGTACATGTTAGCCCGATCCATCCGGGACGGCGATCTAACTCTCAACCGGTCTCGAGGTCGCGTGCGAGCCGGCGCGCGATCACAGTCCGCAGAATGTCGTTGGTGCCCTCGCCGATCGCCATCAGCGGCGCGTCGCGGTAGAACCTCTCGACCTCGTACTCGGTCGAGTAGCCGTAGCCTCCGTGGATCCGCATCGATTCGAGAGAGGCCTTGATGCAGATCTCGGACGCATAGAGCTTGGCCATCCCGGTCTCGAGGTCGGCCCGCCGGCCGGCGTCGAGCGCCGACGCCGCCCACCACGTCAGGAGGCGCGCCGCCTGCACCTCGGTCGCCATGTCGGCGAGCTTGAGCTGGATGGCCTGGAACTCGGCGATCGGCCGGCCGAAGGCGCGCCGCTGGCCGGCGTAAGCCAGTGCCCGGTCGAGACTCGCCTGGGCGACGCCGACCGCGCGGCCCGCGATGTTGACCCGCCCGAACTCGAGCGCGGAAAGCGCCTGCTGCAGCCCGTGGCCCTCGACGCCGCCGAGCAGGTTGTCGACCGGCACCCGACAGTCGGCGAAGAACACCTCAGCCGACTCCGTGCCTTTGTAACCCAGCTTGTCAAGGTCCTTGCCCACCGTGAACCCCGGCGTGGATGCCTCGACCATCAGGATCGACATCCCGCGGTGGCGGGGCTCGGCCTTGGGATCGGTCTTGACCAGCACCGGCAGCGGGTCGGCGTGGCGGGCGTTGGTGATCCATGTCTTGCTCCCGCTGACGATGTAGTGCGCGCCCTCGCGGCGGGCAATCGTCGAGATTCCCTGTAGGTCGCTTCCGGCGGCCGGCTCAGTCAGTGCGATGCCCGACCGCCGCTCCCCGGTCCCGAGCGCGGGCAGCCAGCGACTCCGCTGCTCGGGCGTTCCGTATTTGGCCAGCATCCACGTCGCCAGCGAGTGCGAACCGAGGATGCCCGCGATTCCCATCCACGCCCGCGAGATCTCCTCGAACACGATCGCATAGGAGACGGCGTCGATGGCCGTGCCGCCGTACTCCTCCGGCACTAGCATGCCGAAGAGGCCCATGGCCTTCATCTCGTCTACGATCTCGGTCGGATAGCGCCCGCTCAGCTCCCACTCCCGGGCCACCGGCGCGATGCTGCGGCGCGCGAACTCACGGACGAGGTCCCGGAACTCGGCTTGCTCGGCGGAGAGCTCGAAGTCCATCGCTCAGGCGCCGGAGCGGCGGGCCGCCGGGCCGTGGCCGCGCCGGTAGATGAGCGCGGTGCGCCGGAAAGAGATGACCTCGACGCCTTCCTGGTTGAAGCCCGTGGTCCGGACCGTGACGATGCCGACGTTGTCGCGCGACTTCGAGGGCCGCGTCTCCATCACCTCCGACCGCGAGTAGATCGTGTCGTTCTCGAAGACCGGGTGCGGCAGCCGGACCTCGTCCCAGCCGAGGTTGGCCATCACGTTCTGCGATACGTCGACCACGCTCTGCCCGGTCACCAAGGCAAGCGTCAGGCAGCTGTTGACGAGGGGCCTTTTGAACTCGGTCTGAGCGGCGTAGTGGTGGTCGAAATGAATCGGCGCCGTGTTCTGGGTGAGGAGCGTGAACCAGATGTTGTCCGCGCTGATGATCGTGCGCCCGAGTGGGTGATCGTAGACGTCGCCGACCTCGAAGTCCTCGAAGAAGCGGCCCTCAGCCGGTCGTGTGCTCGTCATCGCTCAGCGGTCCAGGGTGAACTCATCCACCACCTCCTGGGTGTGCTGGCCGAGCACCGGTGCGGCCGCCGGCGGCACCAGCGCAGCGGCGCCGAAGCGCAGCGCCGAGCCGACCGTGCGGAACCGGCCCAGGCCGGGATGATCGACCTCGGCCACCATCTCGCCCGCCGAGGTCATGCGGGGGTCCTCCGCGACGAGCTGCTTGAACGTGCGGTACGGGCCCCACAGGACGCCGCCGGCGTCGAGCGCCTCGCCCACCTCGGCCAGCGAACGTTCTGCAAACCAGGGGGCGAGGACCGCCCTGATCTCTTCGCGCGCCTGCCAGCGGTGCGCTTCGTCACGTAGGTCGAGCGCGAGCCGCGCCTCGAGCTCCGCCAGCCGTTCGGTCATGCCGGTCGCGCCCACAAGCTTGTTCCACTGCCGCGGTGTCAGGGCCAGCACCATGACGTGCCTCGCGTCAGAGGTCGTGAACTCCTGGCCGAGCGTGCCGTAAACGTCGTTGCCGTACCGGCCGCGCGGCTGCTCGTTGAGGATCGCCTCGCCGATGTAGCCGAGGTGCGCCGCGACGGCCAGCGCAACGTCCGCCAGGCTGAGCTCGACGAGCTGGCCATCGCCGGTCAGCCGGCGGTGCCGTTCCGCGGCGAGAACGGCGGCCGCGGCCAGATAGCCAGTCATCACGTCGAACGCGGGCAGGACGTGGTTGACGGGGCGGCGATAGCCTTCGGGCCCCGTGACCCACGGGAAGCCGAGGCCGGCGTTGACCGTGTAGTCGACGGCGCTCGTGCCGTCGCGTTTGCCGGTGATGACGACTGCGATCACGTCGCGCCGGAGCTTTTTGAGCTCCTCGTAGGAGCACCACGGCGCGACGGGCAGGTTGGTCAGCAGGATCCCGCCGCCCTCCCCGGGCGCGGTGATGAGCTTCTGCACCTGGCGCCGGCCGTCTTCGGTCCTCGTGTCGACGGTGACGGATCGCTTCCCCTGGTTGATGCCCGCCCAGTAGATGCTGCGGGAGCCGTGCAGCGGCCCGCGCCGGATGTCGATGCCGCCACCGGGCGGGTCGACTCGAATCACGTCCGCCCCGAGCGCCGCGAGCTCCACGCTTCCGATCGGCCCCGCGATGAACGCGCCCAGCTCGACGATCCGAAGCCCGGCAAGAATGGGCGTCCGGAGAAACGTGGCGGTCACAAGGCCTGGCTCATCACGGCTCGCCGCCGGCGCGATACCAGGGTCGAGCTTTCATGCCCAGCGCCTGCCCGCGATCAACCATCGCGCTCGCGAGCCTCCGCGAAGCCTCGTCGATCATCTCGTCGCCGAACATCACGGCGCCGACCTGGTCCACGGAGACCGACGTGCGATACGCCTCGAGGATCGCCGTTGCCTTATCGAACTCCTCCTGCGTGGGAGCGAAGACATCGTTGAGGACTCCGACCTGCGCGGGGTGCAGCGCCCACTTGCCATCGAATCCGAAACGGCGCGCCCGCAAGGCCGAGGTGCGAAGTCCGTCGAGGTCGCGGATCTCCGCGTACGGCCCGTCGATCGGTTGCAGCGAGTTGGCCCGCGCCGCGACCGCGATCCGGGCGAGAAAGAAGTATCCGAAGTCGACATCGTGCGTGGGGTCGATCCGGCCGACCGTGAGCTCCGGCGCGTGCAGCGACGCGGCCAGGTCGCCGGGACCGAAGATCAGCGCCTCGGTGCGCGCGGACGCCGCCGCGATCGCCCCGACATGCTCAACCCCGCGCGCGGTCTCGATCAGCAGCTCGAGCCCGATCCGGGCGCCGAGGCCGAGCTTCTTCTCGAGTTGCTCGACGAGCCCCGCCACGAAGTGGACGTGGTCGACGCTCTCGACCTTCGGTATGACGAGAGTGTCGATGGCCGCACCCGCGCCCTCGATGACCGCGATGACGTCTTCGTGACACCACGCCGTCTCGCACCCGTTGACGCGGACCGCGCGAAGCTTGCCGGCGTACTCGCGCGTTCGCAGCGCGTCTACGACCAGGTCCCGAGCGGCCGCCTTCGCACTCGGCGCGACCGAGTCCTCGAGGTCGAACATGACCTGGTCGGCGGCCGACTCCTCGGCGCTGGAGTGAAATCGCAGCTGCGAGCCGGGCACGGAGAGGCACGACCGTCTGACCCTGTGCGCCGAGCCTGGCAAGGACATCCGTCGAAGTATTTATAGACTCCCGTCGATGGTCGCATCGCCGCGCCGGCGGAAACCGCATGACTGACGCCGGCGCAAAAAGGGATTCTTCGCGGGACGAGTCGTACGGCTGGGTCGTCGTCGGCGCGCTGTCGGTCACAGTGACCGTGTCGTATGGCGTGCTGACGTACGCCTTCGGCGTCCTGCTTGTGCCGATGGAGCGGGACCTCGGTTGGTCGCGCATCGAGCTCACGGGCGCCTTCTCGCTCGCGCTCGCGGTGTGGGCCGTCGCCGGCGTCGCGGTCGGGATCGCGCTCGACAGGTTCAGCCCGCGCGTCATCATGGCGGGCGGGTCGCTGCTCGGGACCGTGCTCGTGCTCGCTTGGGCAGAGGTCCAGACGCCGGCCCAGCTGTACATCGTGTTCGCCGGCATCGGCGTCGCGATGGCCGCGGTGCAGTACAACGCGGTGTTCGCGGTGGCGACGAAGTGGTTCCGCTCCCGGCGCCGCACGGCCCTGACCGCGATCACGCTGGTGGGCGCTTTCTCGAGCTTCATCTTCTCGCCTTTGACCGGCACCCTGACGGCGGAGCTCGGCTGGCGCCAGGCCCTGGTCGTTCTCGCCGTCGTGCTCGGGGCGATCACTATCCCGCTCCACGCTGGAGTTCTGCGCCGAGCGCCTCACGCCGCCGCCGGCGCCGCGGAGCGCGTGACGGCCGACGTTCGCCACCTGGTCACGAGCGCGCCTTTCTGGTTCCTGGCCGTCGCCCTGGCGCTCGGCAGCTACGTCTGGTCCGTCATGGTCGTGCAGCTCGTTCCGTTCCTGGTCGACTCGGGCCACAGCCTGACGTTCGGAGCCCTCGCAGCGGGCGTGGTCGGCCTTGGCCAGCTCCCGGGCCGCCTCGTGTACGTGTTCTCGGGGGAACGACTCGGCGGCGTCCGGCTGCCGGCCACGACGTTCGGGTTCAGCATGTCGGCCCTGACCCTGCTCGCAGTGAACCGCTCCGAGCCCGCGGTGCTGGTTTTCGCTGCCGTCTTCGGGATGAGCTCGGGGATGCTGACCCTGATGAGCGCGAGCCTGCCCGCGGACCTGTTCGGCCGGCACGCCTACGGCACGGTGTCGGGCGTGATCTACGCGTTCTCGAACGGCGCCAGGGCGATCGCGCCTTTCGCGAGCGCGGCGACCGTGCTCCTGCCGGGCGGTTACACGACCCTGCTCGGCTCCCTCATCGGCCTGAGCGTGCTCGCCGCGCTACTTGGGTTCCTCGCCCTGGGCGGGCGTGCCGCACCATCTGGATGAAGTCGCCCCAGGCGACGCATCGCGCTGCACGGCGAGGTTAATAGGCCGCCGGTAGCCTGAGCGCGTGAGTTCGACGGTCGAACAGGTGCGCTGGACTCCGGCCCTCGCTCGCCTGATGGCTGGCCTGATGCTCTCGCTCTTCGTCGCGGCGATAGATTCGACTGTCGTCGGCACCGCTCTGCCCACGATCGCGCGCGAGCTTCGCAGCTTCGAGCTCTATCCGTGGATCGTGGCGGGTTACCTGATCACGGCGACGACCACGGTCCCGATCTGGGGCCGCCTCGCCGATCTGCACGGTCGCCGGCGCGTCTTGCTTGCCGGCATCTCGATATTCGTGGGGGCGTCCGCACTCTGCGCCGCGAGCCCCTCGATGCCTTTGCTGATCGCCTTCCGCGCCGTCCAGGGCATCGGGGCCGGCTGCCTCCAGCCGCTGGTCTTCACCGTGGTCGCGGACGTCTTTCCCTTCCGCCAGCGGGCCCGCCTGCAGGGCTTCTTCGGCAGTATGTGGGCGATCGCGGCGATCGTCGGTCCAGGCCTCGGCGCCGTGTTCGTATCCACGATCGGCTGGCGGTGGATCTTCACCGTGAACATCCCCATCGGGCTCATCGCGACCGCGCTCATATGGGGCTACAGGGAAAACCGGCCCGACGGCGCGGCGGGTGGCGCGATCGACTTCCGGGGCGCGCTCCTGCTCACGGCCGGGGTGACGCTGCTCCTGGTCGGCCTCGGCACCGGAACGCGGGACGCGACGCCGATCTGGCCGGTAGCCGCCTTGGCGATCGCTGTGCTCGGCGGATTCGCCGCCTTTGAGTGGCGGACCCCCAACCCGACCGTGCCGGTCCACCTGCTGCGTCACCGCGTGATCGGACCTGCGATCCTCATTGCGTCGCTGGCCGGCACGCTCATGTTCGGGGTGACGGCCTACGTGCCGCTGTGGGTGCAGTCGGTGCAGGGGGCGTCCGCTTACGCGGCCGGGGTCGCGGTGGGGGCGATGTCGCTTGGCTGGCCGATCATGTCTGCGATCTCGGGCTTCATGATGGTGCGGGTCGGTTACCAGCGACTGGTGGTGGCCGGCGCGCTCGCCCTGCTCGCGGGAAGCGTGACGCTTGCGGTCACCCCGGCCGCCGCCGGCGCGGAGTGGACCGGCGCCGCCACGCTCGTGATTGGTCTCGGAATGGGAACGTTCTCTGCGCCGCTGCTGATCGTCATCCAGTCCAGCGTCGACTGGGAAAGGCGGGGCGCCGCAACCGGGCTGAACCAGTTCTCACGCACCATCGGCGGGGCGGTCGGAGTCGCGGCGATGGGCGTGCTGCTGCAGAGCCACGTCGCAGCCGTGGGCGACCCACTGCGCGCGCGGGAGGCGCTGCGAGACGGCTTGCAGGCCGACTTCACCGTCCTTGTCGTGCTCGCGGCTGCGGTGCTGGTGGCCGGAGTGGCGCTACTCGCGGCTTCCCGCGCGCGACCGGCCGATGCGCCGGCGCCCGAGCGCGCGTCGCCGGCCTCATCGCTTGTAGAGACAGATCGTGTGGAGGATAGATAAGCAATCCTGAGGCGCTGCCGCCCTCGCCGAGCCTGTTCGGCAGGCGCGTCCTGGAGAAACGCAGTTCGCGGTCATCTGGTACTTCGTGTAGCAATCCGCCCGCGGCGGCAGTTTTTGGCGCGTCTTTTGGCTCCACGAGGTCTAGCGTCTACATCCCGCGGGCCAAGCCCTTCAGAAAGGAGGGGTTCGCAGGTCTCCGGGCTGGTTACCGAGCTAGGCGCCGAGGGGCGGCTAAGGAGTGACGGCCGTGGCATGGGAAACGGATGGCCGGCGGGGCGTCGCGACGATCGGCGGCGATAGGCGCGAAGGGTTTGCCATGCTTCGCGATGCGGTTAAGAGACTGGTTGCCTTTCAATCGTTTCCGGCTCGGTCAGCTACCCCCGAGGAGTCGGCCATTGGGCAATTCACGATCACCGAGGATCAGTTCGAGCCGGACAATCCAAATCCTGCCTGAGCATCTGACCGCATCGCATAGGAGGTCTACCTCCAAGACCTTCTTTGACGGCGGTTTCGTTCTTGGAGCGTTCTTATTCCGTTAATCGGGATGTCCGATGCCCGGGCAGACAGCCACTCAGAACCCGTTCCGCGGCCGTCGACTGTTTTGTGCGCTCCCCAGGTTGCCGAAATTCTGAAGAAGATTAAGCAATGAAACCCTTGCCGCCGCCGAGGCTGGAAGTGATCCGGAACGACCGCCCAGTGCTTGTTGACTCGTTCTTGATCGCGGCCGCCCTCACCGTTTTGGCCCTACGTGTTTATCTGGCGGCCGCGCACTACCCGCAGTTGGGCGGGAATGGCCTCCACATCGCACACGTGCTTTGGGGTGGCCTCCTGATGGTCATTGCCATCGGAATGCTCCTTTCACTCCTTACATGGACGTGGCAGCTGATCGGAGCTCTGATCGGCGGCGTGGGTTTCGGTCTTTTCATCGACGAGCTAGGTAAGTTCCTGACCTCCGACAACAATTACTTCTTCAAGCCGACTGCGTCGCTGATCTATGCGATGTTCGTTGCCCTCTTCTTGGTGGCTCGGGAGATGCGGCACTATCGAAAGCTCACACCTCGCGAGAACCTGGTGAACGCGATCGAAGCTTCGAAAGAGCTCGCGCTGGGTCCGATCTCGAGCGTCGCACGAACCCGCGCGCTGGGCTGGCTCGCCGCGGCGGACGATTCTCATCCGCTGACGCCACTGCTCCGCGGGCAATTCGAGATAGCCACCCCCACTTCGGAACGCCGATCCTTGTTGATGGCCTTGTTTACGGGTTTGCGCTCGCGCTACGCCACCGTCGTCCATACCGGTTGGTTCCGCCGGGTCGTAACCGGAGTTTTCGTCTTGCAGGCTGTCGGCGTGGTTTTGCTGGTTGCCTATTCCCTTGCAATCGCAGCCGGAGCAGCCGCAGGGAGCACGGATGCTTTGACCGAGTTAGACACGACGCTGCGCGGAGGGCCGATCTTATGGACGACTCTCGTGGGAACGCTAATCGTGGGTGCGTTCACCCTGATCGGTGTGGCGGAGCTGCGTAGCTCGCGGCACCGCGCCTATCGCGCGTTTGAGACGGCCGTCCTGATTGATCTGCTCCTGGTGCAACCTTTCACGTTGCTCGATGCAGGGTTTCCGGGGCTCGTACAGGTTTTCATCGATCTCGCGCTTCTCGTGAGCCTCAGGTATATGCAGAGCCAGGAGGTTGTACTCCGTGCGTTCGGCGCCCCAAGGGCATCAGGCGCTGAAGCGGTACGGACGTGAGACCGTGTCCGGCCGCTGGCAGCAGCGCGAGTGTCAGCTCTGGTCCGGGCGATACACGGACTTGACCCGGACAGGTTCGGGAGGTTTCCAACCCTGGAGGAGCGCGGCGTCGAGCTCGTAGACCTCGACTCCGAGCGGGTGGCAGTTGGCGACCGGATCCGAACCATCGGGTCCCCAGCCCCACTGCGAGAGGTCGCCGCTCGGGCACGTCGAGATCGCGCACAGCAGGTCGATCTCGGCGAAGAACTCGAAGAAGTCGCCCTTCTTAGCCGGGCTTGGCTCCATGAAGTAGATCTCGTGCACCGGATCCAGCCCGGTGACCTGAAAGACGTTGAGGACGTCGTGGACGTCGAGCTCGGTCATGTGGAACGGCGCGATCGCGCGCGACAGGTTGTTGTGACACGTGACGTCGTAGTCCCTGTCGTCGAGCAGCTTGTAGAGGTACGGATCGCAGCGGCTGCCGAGCAGGTCGTGGCACCGGCCGCCATTCGCGGTGGGCTTCGTCGGCAGCGTGTCGTTGGTGATGGTCACCATCGGCCGCAGGTAGGGAAGGCACGACCACAGGCGGTCGAAGGTGGTGACGTGCGCGCCTTGGATCTGCCGCGTGCGCGCGGCCCAGAAGCGCTCGCGCGGGTTGTTCAGGTTCCACAGGTTCAGATCGCAGACCTGCGGGCCTTCGACCGTGACTATGCGCACCACCGAGCCCGCCTTGACCGGCCACGCATAGCCGCTGCGGATCGGCACGACGTGCTCGTGCACCCGCCGCCTTTGGTCGGACGCCGCCGCTATGCGTGCGTAGAAGCCGCGGTCGAAGTCGAGCCGGCTCGGCGCGGAGGGATCGCGGTACAGGCGCATCGCGCATCATTGTGATCCCGGCCATGGCATGCTGCGGCAGTGCGCGTGGACGTCACCACCTGGAGCCTCGAGATGAACACGCCGTCGGAGCTCCGTCCGGCGCCCCGGCCGAGGGGCCCGGTCGAGATCAGGGAGGCCGTGCTTCCGTCGCCCGAGCTCGGACGCTTTCTGTACACGGCGGCAGGCGGCAACTGGTATTGGATCGACCGCCTGCCGTGGACTTACGACCAATGGCTGGAGCGGCTCAGCCTTCCGCGGGTGGAAACGTGGGTGATTTACGTCGATGGAACACCGGCCGCCTACTTCGAGCTCGACGGCGCGATCGAAAACGACGTCGAGATCGCGTATCTCGGCGTGCTGCCCGCCCTCATCGGCCGGAGGTTCGGCGGCTGGCTCTTGACCGAGGCGATCCGCAGGGCGTGGGCGATGGGGGCGCGCCGGGTCTGGGTGCACACGTGCACGCTCGACGCGCCGCACGCGCTCGCCAACTACCAGGCGCGCGGCATGCGCATATTCGCAGAGCACAGTGAGGTTCTCGATCTGCCAGACGAGCCGCCCGGCGCCTGGCCGGGCGCCGGCATCCGCGGTCCGCATGCGGCGATCACCCCGGCCACCACGATTTAGGAGGTCTTGATGTCAAAAGTCGAGGAGCGGCTCGCCAAGCTCGGCCACAAGGTCCCCGATCCAGGAACGCCGATGTTCAACTACGTCGGTGCTGTCAGGACCGGCAACCTGGTGTTTCTCGCCGGTCATGGGCCGCGTCGCGAAGATGGGGACTACATCTACCTGGGAAAGGTTGGACGGGACGTCGATGTCGAGACGGCACGGAAGGCGGCGGAGCTGACCGCCCTCAACTGCCTGGGCAGCCTCAAGCAGGTGATCGGGGACCTCGACCGCGTGACGCGAATCGTCAAGCTGCTGGGCATGGTCAACTGCATGCCCGATTTCGTCGATCAGTCCAAGGTCATCAATGCAGCGTCCGACCTGCTGGTCGCGGCATTCGGGGATGACGGCAAGCACGCGCGCTCCGCGGTCGGCATGAGCTCCCTGCCGCTAAACATCTCGGTCGAGATCGAGATGGTCGTCGAGGTCGGCGCCTAGGTCGGCAGCTCCGCGATCGCCTCGATCTCGAGCAGCAGCTCGTCGCGGACCAACCGGCTCACCTCGACCAGCGTGCTGGCGGGGCGGTGCTCGCCAAAAAACTCCTGGCGCACGGGGTTGATCAGAGGACGCTGCGCGACGTCGCGCATGAAGATCGTGAGCTTGGCGACGTCGGACGGGCCGGCTCCCGCCGCGTCCAGTATGCGGCGCAGGTTGCGGAAGATCTGGCGGGTCTGCTCGACGACGTTACCCCTGCCGACGATATCGCCGCGTTCGTCGGTCGCCACTACCCCGGACACGTAAAGCGTCGTGCCCGCGACCACCGCGTCGGAGAAATGGCTGATCGGCTCCATCAGGCCCGCCACCCTGAGCGTCCGCACGATGCGGAAGGTTAACGTGTCTCGCATTGATGGAAAACATGTCTGAACCCTCAGGTCGACTGCAAGGAAGGGTCGCGGTCGTCACAGGATCCAGTGGCGGTATCGGGTTGGCGATCGCGACCGAGTTTGCGCGGGAGGGCGCGTCTGTTGTGGTCAACTCGCGCGATGCGGGCCGAGCGGAGCAGGCGGCCTCAAGCCTCGCCGAACAGGGCCTGAGCGTCTCTGGATTCGCGGCCGACATCCGCCGTCCCGCCGATGCGCAAGCGCTCGCCGGTGCGGCGGTGGAGCGGTACGGCCGTCTGGACATATGGGTCAACAACGCAGGTATCAACATCATCAAGCCTGCGCTTGAGCTCAGTCCCGAAGAGTGGGTCCAGGTCATCGAAACCAACCTGAACGGCTGCTTCTATGGGGCGCAGGCCGCGGGCCGGTACATGGTGCCGCGAAGAAGCGGCGTCATCATCCAGATCG
>VBFH01000003.1 GCA_005883575.1 Chloroflexota bacterium
CGACCGAGTGGGCGAGAGACAACGTCCGTGTCGTGTGTCTCGATCCGGGCTACGTCGCGACGGGCCTGGCCATCAAGAGCCAGGCTCGCGGTGGGGCCTTCACGGCGGCGGACATCGAGCGCAGAACGCCGATGGGACGTTTGGCCGAACCGGTGGAGGTTGCGCGCGTGGCGGTGTTCCTTGCATCTGACGACGCCAGCTACATCACCGGCAGCCACATAACTGTGGATGGCGGGTGGGTTGCCTATGGAGGTTGGTGATGCCTGACT
>VBFH01000004.1 GCA_005883575.1 Chloroflexota bacterium
TTTACCACGACCTGAGCGGCCGTGCCCAGGTGAAGAACGTCCCTCGCGACCGCCTGGATCGGGTCCTCGCCGACGGAGTTACCTTCGCCCGGGCGAACTTCGACTTCAACGTCCTCGATCACCAGGTTCCCGATTTCGTCTTCGGTGCCGACACCGGCGATTTCCGGGCAGTGCCCGACCCAGCGACCTACGCTCGAGTTCCCCATCATCCCGGTGCGGCGCGGATTTATTCATTCCTTCACGACGCCGACGGCACGGCCTGGGCGGGCTGCTCCCGGGCTGCTCTCCGCGCAATGGAGGGGCGGTTCGCGAGCCGCGGCCTGGCGATGCGGGCCGCCTTCGAGCCCGAGTGCTATCTGCTGGTCAGGTCCGATGACGGCTACCGGCCGGCGGCGCGGGCGAAGATGTTCACGCTTAACGCCCTCGACAGCCAGAGGCAGCTGATGTCGCTGTTGTTGAAATCACTGGCGGATATGGGCGTCGAGCTCGAGCAGGTGGCGCCTGAGTATGGTCCCGGACAATTCGAGATCAATATCGGACATCAGCCCCCGCTCCGAGCTGCTGACGATCTGATGACGGTGAAGGAAGAGTTGCGCGCGCTTGCGCGCGCCGCCGGCTACATCGCGACCTTCATGCCGAAGCTATATTCCGACATGCCCGGCTGCGGCCTTCACGTCCACCTAGGTGCGATGGCGCTCGATGGACGCAATGCGATGGAAGGCGGTGGGACGGTCGGTTTGAGCGAGCTCGGCGCCTCCTTCGTCGCCGGCCTTCTGAGACATGCCGCGGGACTGAGCGGCCTGGTAGCTCCCACCGTGAACTCCTATAAGCGGCTCCTTCCCGGGTCGTGGGCGCCAAGCCATATCTGTTACGGCGCCAGCAACCGTGCCGTGCTTGTCCGGGTGCCCGATGCGGGCACCAGGCACGTCGAGTTCCGGGCCGGCGATGGCACAGGAAACCCCTATCTCATGTTGATCGGACTTCTCGCCGCCGGTCTGGACGGCGTCGACCGGAATCTTCCGCTCGGCGATCCGATCGTCGATGACATCGGCCACGTGAGCGCTGCCGACCTCTCGGCGCGCGGGCTCGAGTTGCTGCCACGCTCCGCGCCAGAGGCACTCGACGCGCTGGCGGCGGATGGGGTCCTGATGGACGCGCTGGGCCCGGTCATTGGCCCTGGTTTTCTGCGACTAAGGCGTTCGGAGGCGGCCGCATACTCCATCGAGGTTGGTGACTGGGAGAGGTCCACCTACGTCGAGGGGTCCTGAACCGACGGTGGATCCTCTGATTCAGAACGCATCGGCGTAGCGCGCGTACTCCCAGTCACTTACGTGGGCGTTGTACTTGGACCACTCGAGTCGCTTGACCCTGAGGAATCCGGCAATGATCTCAGTGCCAAATGCGTCGCGGAAGGTGGCGTCTGCTTCAAGGCCGTCGAGTGCCTCGGAGAGGTTCACCGGAAGCTGCCGGATGCCCGCCGTGGCCAGGGTGGCGGCGGGCAGGTTGCCAATATCAGCGGCGATGCTTGCACCGGGGTCAACCGCCCTTGCGACTCCATCGAGGCCAGCAACGAGCACGGCTGCGGCCAAAAGGTGGGGGTTGCAGGTTCCGTCCGCCGCGCGCAGCTCGATCCGCTGGCCCGGGTCTGCCCCGCTGCCGGTTCGAGTTCGAAGCACCCGGATCATGGCGGATCGGTTGCCGATCCCGAAGGCGGCGTGGGTTGGAGCGAACAGTCCCGGCCGCAACCGCTTGTAAGAGTTCACGCTCGGGCAGCCAAGGGCCACCAGGGCCGGCGCATGAGCCAGAAGGCCGCCGATAAAATGGCGGGCGCGTTCTGCGAGGCCGTCGCGGTCGCCGGTCCCCGCGTCGCCGAAAATTGGCGATCCCGTCGAGTCGTGCAGGCTGAGATGCAGGTGGAGGCCTGAACCCGAGATATTGTCGAATGGCTTCGGCATGAAACCGCCGACAAAGCCGTGCTGTCGGGCGACGAACCTGAAGGCCTGCTTCAGGCGGAAGTATTGTTCCGCGGCGACCAGGGGCGGACCGGGCTTGACGTCGAGCTCGATCTGCCCGTTGCCGTCCTCAACGTTGAACTTTTCAACCGGCGTGCCGAGCTGCTGGAGAACATCGAGGAGCTCGCTCATGAAGGCCTGGTGGACGTCGAACAGATCCGACGTGTGGTGCCTGAAACCTGTCGCTGGGCGGAACCCATCAGCGTCCTTCTTGAGCAGGAAACCTTCCTGCTCGAAGCCCATCGATGCCACGCCAAGGTTCTGCTCGGCCTGGGCGACGATCCTCTTGAGGAGTTGGCGAGTGCAGCCGGGCCACGGACTGCCGTCGGCAGTGATCACGTCGCAGAAGACATGTCCGTTCCCTTTCAGGTAGGGAAGCGCAACGAATGAGGACGGGTCGGCGACGAGGAAGACATCGCCCGCTTCCGGGCCGTAGCGACGGTCGTAGTCGTGGTCTTCGATGTCCCACGTGTAGTTGACCGGTGCCATCGCGACACCGCGCTCGGAGTACCGCTGCAGGTACTCGGCGCTTACTTCTCTTCCCCGACCGAGTCCGAGGTAGTCGATGAACTGGCAGCGGACATAGGTCGTCGCGGTCTGCTCCAGGAGATGGCTCAGAGTAGCCAGGGACCCCTCCGACGCAGCATCGCCCATCTGCATCTACCCGCCCATTGAGCAACGTCAAGTCGTAACCAGCGGCGCCGGGGGCGATTATATGCCGCGCCGTTACGCCTCCACCTGAGGCAAAATCCGTTTGACAGCCGATTCGAGCTGAGTTATTTTGTCCGCAAATGCGGACCGTGTCCGAGATTTCGGACAGGTGAGGGCGGTCTCATCGGTTACGCGGGCGTGCGCGATCATCGGGTTGGTCTCGCAATCGCCCGAACCACTTCGTGTCTCAGCGATTGCGAAGCGCCTCGACATTCCCCGAAATACGACGTATGAGCTCGTCAACACGCTCTGTGCCGAGAAATGCCTGGAGCTGGGTGCCGGGAGCACGGTTGGCCTTGGCTTTCGACTGTTCGAGTTCGGGAGCGCTTACGCGCAATCGTTCGACCTGATTAGAGAATCCCACCAGGCAGCGCGCGATGTCGTGAGGCATTGCAACGAGACGTGCCATGTGGCCCGGCTGGAGGGCAGGGAGGTCGTCTACCTCGTCAAGGAGGAAGGCAATCAGGTCGTCCGGATGTCATCAGTCGTCGGGCGTCGTCTGCCCGCACATGGGACTGCCGTTGGAAAGGCCATGCTCGCAAACATGCCACGTAACGAGCTGATCGAGCTGCTCGGTCGAGCACGGCTCGAAAGGCTGACTGCCAACACCATCACCGATCTCGACGAGCTGATTCGCGAACTCGATCGGACGGTTGCTCGCGGCTATTCGGCCGACCATGAGGAATCAACGCCCGGAGTGAGGTGCGTGGGCGCTCCCGTTCGCGACTCTAGCGGGCGTGTAGTAGCCGCGCTGAGCATCTCTGTCCCCGCAGCTCGCATGGGATCGCGCCGCGAACGTGAGCTGGGCAAACTTGTCGTGGAGACGACTGACGACTTGTCCCGTCGCCTCGGAAATTTGAGCCGCTCATCCGCGGCTTTCGGGCTGTAGCTACAGAAGGAGGGGAGCCAATGGTGGACGGCCTGTCGGCGATACCAGGATCCGCAGATGCAGTTGGATCCGCCGTCGCGGCGGAATCGGAGGAGGTAGGGACGTGATTGGCGCTCTAGGTGAAGAGGAAGTCCAACAACTCAGTCTGAAGAAGGTTCTCAAGATCCGCCATGTGGCGGCGATCGCTCTTGGTTTCACCGTTGCCGACGGCATCCTGCTGGTTCTCAGTCAGCTCCTCCCGATGCTCGGTCCGTCAGTGATCATCGTCACGATCATCGCCGGCCTTGCCTACAGCCTGATCTTGTTTACTGGAGCCGAGCTCGCCGGAGCCATGCCGGCGGCGGACTTCGCGGGCGAATGGGGCAAGCGAACCATCGGCGGGTTCTTCGGCTTCATCGGCACCCTCAGCTACGCGATGGTCGCGATCACCGCCATTGGCCTGCTCTGGTTCCCGATGGGCACCTACCTGCACCAGTTCTTTCCCTTCCTGTCAGTGCCGGTCATCGGAACCATCTGCTTCCTTATTGCGCTTGTACTCGTTTATCAGGGCGCACTTGCGTCGGGTGAGGCAGAGGTGATCCTCAACCTCATCTTTTTCGGAGTCATCTTCGTCATGAGCCTGGTCATGCTGACGAGGTTCAACGCCAACAACTTCCAGCCCTTCTTCGGGAGCGCGGGCGGCGGCTACATGTCCAACGCTGTCAAGGCCTTTCCCTTCGCCGTCTACATCCTGTTCGGGCCGGAAACGATGTTCGCGGGCTCCGAGGAGCATGTCACTGGGCCGCGCTTCTGGCCCAAGGCGATGGCGGTGGCGATGCTCATCGCGATGGTCTGCTTCATCCTGATGGAGATCTCCCTGCTCGGCCTCTTGCCGACCAGCGCGTACACGCTGGCGGAGGCCGACTACGCGACTGCTGCCAAGTTCATCCTTGGTTCCGTAGGCGAGGGTCTCTTCAACGCGTTGGCCTTCGTCGCCGTCTTCCACGCGATCGTGGCGGCGCTCTACATCAGCTCACGCGTTGTCTACAAGATGGCCGTGCGCCGCTTCCTTCCGGGGCTGTTCACGCACATCAGTAAGCGCTCGCGCATCCCCGACCGCGCCTTGCTGCTCGCCGCCCTGCTGGGAGCCGCCATCGGATCGACCTACTACCTGAAGCCTGACTTCTATCTTCAGGCCGCTGCCATCCTCACCATCGCCGGTCTGTTCGGATGGTTCGTCATCTGTATCTCGCACATCGCATATCGAGCCAAGCCGGCGCTTCAAGCGAAGTACCCGACAGACTGGATGGTGCCGGGCAAGGGACTCGCTGGGATCTGGATCTCCGTGGTGGGCCTTGTCGTCATTGCATTGACACTCTTCGGCTTTCTCTATGGCCAAGCTCTCCCCTGGTGGATCACGCCCCTTTGGATCGTGATCATCGTCGCGTGGTACCTCGTCGCGAGGGCCGTCGGTGGCGGGCGCGAGGAAGGCGTTGTTGCCGCCGAGAAGACAGCCTAGATTCCCGTTCCGATCCTTTCTGCCATGAATCCGTTCACCGATCTCGCTGAGATCGAAACTCCGGCGTTGCTTATAGACCTGGACGTCATGGAGGCCAATTTGGCCTCCATGACGGCATTCCTAACGATGCATGGAATTGCTCAACGGCCCAACATCAAAGGACACAAGATCCCTGCCCTCGCCTGGCGGCAGGTGCGCGCGGGGGCAATGGGAATCACCTGCCAGAAGCTGTCGGAAGCCGAAGTCATGGTGGACGCCGGGCTTCCGGACGTGCTGATCGCGGTCCAAGTGATCGGAGCGGCGAAGGTCGACCGGCTGCTCAAGCTGGCGCGACGGGCCAAGCTGACCACTGTTGTCGATTCCCTGGCCGGGGCGGAGCCGATCGCGCGGGCGTTCGCCTCGAGCGGCATGACAATCGATGTCCTGCTCGAGATTGACATCGGATACCACCGCTGCGGCGTGGATGGCCGCGGAGCTCCGGCCCTGGCCCGCAGCCTCTCGCAGTTGCCCGGACTGAACTTGGTTGGTGTGATGGGCTACGAGGGACACCTCTACGACCTTTCCGGAAAGGGCGCTGTGGAGGCTGCCGCCCGGGAGTCCTACGAGATGCTGACAAGGGTCGCCAACGGGTTGCGGAATGCCGGCATCGAGGTGCCGCGAGTGAGCATCGGCGCTTCAGCAGGAGCCCGGGCGGCGGTCGACGTCCGCGGCATTACGGAGGTCCGGGCCGGAAGCTACCTTTTCAACGATCGTGCCCAGATCAAGATGGGCTCGGCTGAACCGGCGACCTGCGCGGCCACCGTCATGGCCACCGTCATCAGCGTGCCAACTGAAACCCGTGCCGTGATCGACGCGGGAGCCAAGGCACTCACGCCGACCATGGTGGGAGGAATGCCCGGCTACGGCGACATCCTCGGCCACGAGGACGCCGTCCTCGACCGGTTGTCGGATGAGCACGGCATGATCAGCGTGGGTGCGACCCGAAACCCATTCAACGTCGGAGACCGGGTGCGGATCATCCCCAACTCGCACACGGTTGTCTTCAACCAGTTCCCAGAGGTGCACGGAGTGCGCGAAGGAAGGGTCGAAGCAGTGATGCCGGTCGCGGCCCGGGCGATGATGGGATGAAGAATGCCGCGAAGACCGGCATCGAGGACGCGATCGTCGCCTGGGTAGACGCCAATCGGACTGCCGGGATCAGGCTTCTCCAGGAGCTGGTGCAGACCCCCAGCTATTCGGGCAAGGAGGGGCGGGGCGACGACCCGACGACCGTCGCCGGCCGGGTCTTCGAGGCGGCTCGCTCGCACGGCTCGCGCGTCGAGACGCAAGTCGTCCGTCCCGAGAGCGAGAACGTGATCGAGGTCATCGAGGGCCCTGGTAAACGCGCGGTGGTACTCGAGGCCCACACCGACACCGTCCCCGAGGGCGACCCCCGGCTCTGGCACGATGGAAAGCCCTTCTCGGGCGCTGAAGGTTTTGTGGAATACCTCGGTGACCGCCGGGTCGCGGTCGAGGTGGCCGGCGGGCATTACGAGGCCGGGATTCGGGACAGGATGGCTCGGATATGGGAGCTCAGAAAGGAGAAGCGTCTGCCGATCGTCTACGGGCGCGGAAGCTGCGACAACAAGGGCCCAGTCGTGTCCACGGTGATGGCGCTCGGCGCCCTCGCGGCGGCGCTGAATGCCACGGGCGGGCAGCTGGCAGGTTCGGTCATCGGCGCCTACTCGGTCGACGAGGAGACCAACGCCACCGGGATCAAGAGCTTTACGTGCGGGCCGGACTCCTGGCTCGGCCGGCAGGGCTTCCTGGGCGGGCCGGTCGACGGCGAAGGCTTCCTCAAGGAGGTCAATGGGATCGCGATGGACGGCTCTTATGGCTGGGTGCCGATCGTCGGCCATCGTGGCTCGGTGCAGTTCGAGCTGCGAACCCGCGGCCGGTCGGCGCACGCAGCCACGCCCCATCTGGGGGCGAGCGCGACCGAGCTCATGGCGATTCTGCTGCTGCACCTCAGGAAATCAGAGGAGCGGATGCGTGGGCAGCTGCTCGCCTGGCTCGAGCAGAGCCTCCTCGGCCCGCCGACGTTCGCCATCGGTACCACCATCGTCGGCGGTGGGATCCAGGCGGTGGCGATGACCGAGGAGGGGCCCCGCGTCGAACGCACGGGCGTCAACGCCGTCCCCAACTGGTGCCAGGCGACGATCGACATCCGCTTCCCTCCCTCATATGAGCTATCCCTCGCGGACACAGTCGACTCAATCAAGCGCGTAATCGAGGCGGCGTTGCAGGAGGTGCCGCTCGCGGACGGCTGGTCCTGGGAGCTGATCACGCTTGGCTATGACCCGCCGGTGGCGCTCGCCCGCAACTTCGACGAGGCGGCTCGCTTGCCGCTCGTGAAGGTGGCTCGCAACCGGGCCGCCCAGATCCTCGGCTTCGAGCCCCACCTGGAGACCGCGCCGGGCGGCACCGACGCGACCTTCATGATCCATGAAGGCAGGATTCCGACCCTGGTCGAGTTCGGGCCGGCCGGCGCGCTCTCCCACGACAACCACGAGTACGTCGAAGTGGACAGCGTGATCGACGGCGCCAAGATCCTGGCCCTTACAACTTTGGACCTGCTCGGTTTGGCGGATTAGGAGCTATAGACGAATGCTTGATCTAGACGATCTGCCCTTGATCGACCAGCACGTACACATCTTCAACAGGGAGTCGGACCAGCCGACCTTCGATCCGCTGGCGACCTTCTCCCTTGGTGGAGACTGGATCGACTTCCTCGATTCCGGCGGCCACGCGCCGACTGAACTCGAGAAGAAGCAGCTCGTCATCAACCAGCGGCAGACGATGATCTATCACGAGGCGATGCACGCTGTCGCCCGCTACCTTGGCTGCGAGCCAACCCGAGAGGCGATCCTCGATGCCCGCGCCAAAAGAGTTCCCGAGTACCAAACGTACGTTCGGGGCATGTATCGCGACATCAAGCTGGAGTCAAACATCGTCGACCTCGGCAACCCCAAGAACGTGAGCCTCGAGGAGTTCGAATCGCTGACAGGCGTACCCGCCTACGGGTTGTTCAGGATCGAGCCCCTGATCGGCGAGCTCTGGGATCAGCAAGACAGCCTGGCCGGCCTCTTGACGGCATTCGAGGATCGGATCAGGAAGCTAGTCGCTGCCGACCCAAAGATCATCTCGCTCAAAACCGTCATTGCGTATCGGACGGGGCTGGACATCCAGCCGCTCACCGCCCAGGACGTCTCCAGGTCGATGGACACGCTCAAGCGGAATCCCGATTCGAGCGGGCTCTTCGCGCGGATCCACGTGCCCCGCTCGACTCGCGACGACGTTAAGCGGGTGCGCGACCACATCCTCTGGCGGGCGCTCGAGCTGAGCGTCGAGCTAGGCCTTCCCTTCCAGATCCACACCGGGATGGGCGACCAGGACCTCGACATCAAGACCGCCCGGCCGGGCCTGCTTGCGGCGGTCTTGCGGGACGAGAAACTGCGCCACGCCAAGATCATCCTTCTCCACGGGGCATACCCCTTCTACGAGGAGGGGGCGTACCTCGCCAACGTGTTTCCTAACGTCTACCTGGACCTGTCCGAGTTCAACCCGATGATCGGGCCTGGTGTCAGCCGGGTGATCGCGACCATCCTCGAGCTGGCGCCATTCACCAAGGTCGTCTACTCGTCCGACGCCTTCGGCTCGCCCGAGCTCCAGTGGATCGCCGGAAAGAAGGGCCGCGCGGCTCTCGACTCCTGCCTCGGCGGGGCGGTCGACGCCGGCAACCTTTCGCCAGATGCAGCCAGGACCGCTGCCCGGCTGATCCTCGCTGACAATGTCCGGTTGATCTACGGCATCTGAGTCGGAAAGTACGCAAGGAAGGAGGCTGCATCGACATGTCGCTTGAAAAGACGCAGACCAGGACCGAGCGGCTACTCGAGGAGGACGAGCGTTATATCGGAGCTGCGAACAAGGTCCGGCTCTTCCGTGCCGCGGCGGCCAGCGCTTCTGGCTCGATGATCACCGACCCAGACGGCAAGCGTTACATCGACTTCGCCGGCGGCTGGGCCGTCGCCACCACCGGCTACTCCCACCCGGTGGTTGTCGACGCCGTCTCGTCTGCAATGGAGCAGCTTTCATTCTCCACCGTCGCCTCGCTCACGCACCCCGCAGCGGTCGAGTTCGCCAGGCGTATCCTCGAGGTCGTCCCGTCGGCCAAGCCGGTGCATCGCAAAGTTGGCTTCGGCCTGAGCGGCTCTGACGCCAATGACGGGATCGCCAAGCTGCTGCCGATGGCCCGCAAGCGGCCGAAGATGATCAGCTTCCTGGGGGGCATGCACGGCATGACCGGCATCTCCGCCGGCATCTCCGGCCATCCCGCCATGGGCAGGTTCCCGAGCAGCACCAACGTCACCCGGGTCCCCTACCCGTACCCCTACCGGCCCGCCTTCGGGAGCGCCGAGAGCTGTGGACGAGACGCGGTTCGCTTCATCGAGGAGCAGATCCTGACCACAGTCTCACCGCCGGAGCACACCAGCGGGATCCTGGTTGAGTCCATCCAGAGCGATGCCGGCGTGATCGTTCCGCCGCCCGACTTCATGCCGGCGCTCCGCGCCCTGTGCGACAAGTACGACTTTTTCCTCGTCGACGACGAAGTCAAGGTGGGCATGGGAAGGTCCGGCAAGATGTGGGCCTGCCAGCTGACAGGCACCAACCCTGAGGTGATGATCATCGGCAAAGGGGTCGCGTCGGGCCAGTCGATGAGCTGCACCGTTGCGCCGGCGGAGATCCTCGATGTCGCGGTCGCGGGACACGCCTTTACTACCGCGGGCACGCCGACTGCGTGCGCTGCAGCGATCGCAACCCTCGATGTCGTCCGGGACGAGCGGCTGGCCGACAACGCCGCCGCGCAGGGCGAACTGATCATGAACAGCATCCGGGAGATGGCCGCCCGCCATCCGCTGGTCGGCGAGGTGCGCGGAGCCGGGCTGATCATTGGTGTTGAGCTGGTCACCGACCAGGTCACCAAGAAGCCCGCGACCAAACAGTGCGCGAAGCTGGTCGTCCGTTGCCAGCAGCTCGGGCTGCTTGTCCACTATGTGGGCATCTTCGGCCAGGTGATTGAGCTGACGCCGCCCCTGGTCCTCACCCGGGCGGAGGCGATGAGCGGCCTCGAGATCTTCGACCAGGCCCTGAGCGATGTCGAGAACGGGCGCGTTTCGGATGCCGAGCTGGAGGCTGTATCTGGCTGGTGATTCCAGGGCTGCCAGTGTGAAGAATCCAGTCTTCGGAAGCACCCCTTCGGGCGCGTACTCACCTGGGATCATCGCTGAAGGGCGGTTCCTCTACGTATCCGGCCAAGGACCTCTGCGCAACGGACTGGTCGTGAGGGGGAGCATCGAGGAGGAAGTTGCTTTGACGCTGGAGAACCTTGCCGCCGTCGTGCGCACGGCCGGCGCGTCGCTCGCCGATATCATCCAGTGCCGCGTGTTCCTCGCCGACATCGCCGACTTCGCAGCGATGGACGCGGTCTACGGCGCGTTCCTGCCCGACCCTAAGCCGGCTCGGACAACAGTTGGCGTGGCCCTCGCCGACGGCATCAAGGTAGAGATCGATGCGGTCGTGGTGATGCCGTGACCAAAGGGCGGCGCGAGTTGCTCGAACGGGTCCGGGCGGAGCACCTCGACTACATCCGCTGTCAGTTCATCGACTTGAGTGGGATCCTGCGCGGTCGTGCCGTGCACCGCAATCACCTGCCCGCCATCCTCGAGCGGGGGATTCCCTTCGCGCAGATCAACAACATCGTCGACATCGATGACGCCGAGTCAGACCTCGCGTTGGGCAGCCAGGCAGGGGATTTCTGGGCGGTGCCTGATCCAACCACGCTCCAGCGGGTGCCGCACACGAATGCGTCCGGCCAGGTCTTCACCGATCTTGTCGGCGCCGACGGGACACCCTGGCCGACCTGCGGCCGAGCCCTGGTTCGCCGGGTGGATGAGCTCGTCGGCAGAGAGCTGGGGGCGATCAGTCTGGGCTTCGAGCAGGAGGGCTACGTCCTCCGCAAGACCGAGGGCCGTTACGTGCCGGTGGTCCTCGGCAAGCAGATGCAGCCGGAGACGCTGGACCTCCTCGATCCCTTCGTGACCGACCTCAGTTCAGCGCTCGAGCTGCTTGACGTCCCGGTGGAGAAGCTGACCGCCGAGGGTGGCTGGGGGATGTTTGAGGTCAACTTCGAGCACGCCCGGCCGCTCGAGGCGACCGAACGCTATTTCCGCTACAAGCAGGCATTCCGGATCGTCGCCCGGCAGCACGGCCTGGTCGGCACGTTCATGCCCAAGCCGTTCGCGGATGGTGTCGGCGCTGGGCTGCACGTCCACGTCAGCTGCCTGGGAACCGGAGGGAAGGACCTTTTCGAGGGCGGGAGGCCGGGTGTCGAGCTCACCGACGTCGGCAGGTGGTTCGTCGGTGGTCTGCTCGGCCACGCGCCGGCATTGATCGCGCTCGGCTCGCCGACTGTGAACTCCTACAAGCGCCTCCAGCCGGGGACGTGGGCCCCGACCCACGTCGCCTACGGCGCCGGCAACCGCTCAGCGATGATCAGGATCGTGCAGGGCCGCACCGACTTGGGCGGCAACGCGGCCTGCCGGCGGCTCGAGGTGAGGTCCCCCGACGGGACCTGCAACCCCTACCTGCTCGCGGCGGGTGTGCTCGCCGCAGGCCTCGACGGCGTGCGGCGGAAGTTGGACCCCGGTCCCTCGGCAGACTACGACGTTGCGCACCCGGAAGCCTCCGGGAGATCCGCCGCCGAGCTACCGCCGGCCCTCCCGAGGTCGCTCGATGTTGCCCTCGACGGGCTCGAGGCGGACGAGCCGCTTCGCGAGCTCCTCGGGGAGGCGATCGTCGACGCCTACATCAAGATCAAGCGGGTCGAATGGGCAAAGTTCATGGCTCATGTGAGCGATTGGGAGCACCAGTACTATGTCGAGTTCTTCTGACCAAAGGGGGCGGTGGAGGTGAGCGGCGAGAACGACACCATGGATTGGGCCGCACGTGCCAAGCGCGTGATCCCTGGCGGCGTCAACAGCGGCCAAAGGCTCGTGCCCGGTCTCGAGGATCTTGTCGTCGTATCGACAGCCGGCGCCACCTTCACGGATTCTCGGGGCCGAACGTTCACCGACTACCACTCCGCGTTCGGGCCGCCTCTGCTGGGGCACAACGATCCGGATGTCGACGCGGCGATGAGCCGGGAGCAGGCGCGCAACGACCTGATGGGGATCGGCGTCACACCCGTCGAAATCGAGCTGGCGGAGCGCATCGTGGAGCACGTCCCATCAGTTGAACGGGTGCTGCTGACCGCAACCGGGAGCGAGGCCACGTTCCATGCGATCCGCCTCGCAAGAACTGCGACCGGTCGCAGTTCGATAATCAAGTTCCAGGGCTGCTACCACGGCTGGCACGACTCGGTGGCCATGAACGTCATTTCGCCCGCTGATCGCCTCGGCCGCAAAGACCCTCTCTCTGGCGGCATCCTCCAGCCTGTGCTTGACGCGACCATCATCGCCCGGTTCAACGACCTGACGTCTGTCGAGGAAGCCTTCGCGAGCGCGCCCGGCGACGTCGCCGCGATCATTCTCGAACCCATCCCCCACAACATCGGCGCAGTCCTGCCCACGGAGGGATTCTTGGAGGGGCTGCGGCGGCTGTGCACGCAGAATGGGACCGTCCTCATATTTGACGAAGTCATCACCGGCTTCCGTCACGGCCTGGGTGGCTACCAGTCCGTAGTGGGTGTGATGCCCGACCTGACCACCATGGGCAAGGCGATGGCCAACGGCTATCCGATATCAGCGATCGGCGGGCGTGCCGACCTGATGGACATGTTCAGCACCACCCCCGGACATCCGGCGTTTTTTGCAGGTACCTTCAACGGTCACCCGGCTATGGCCGCGGCGGCTCTGGCCACGATCCGGAAGCTGGAGAGGGAGCCGGTTTACGAGCACATCTTCAAGCTGGGTGAGAAAGCGCGCAGCGGTCTTCAGGCTCTCTATGACCGGCTCGGCGTGCCGGCGGTCGTAGCTGGGTTCGGCTCCGTGTTCGTGACCTACTTCCTGAAACCTCCCGTCGAGAGCTACGACGACCTTCTCCGCAACGACGTCAATATGTTCCTCGGCTACAGGCGGGAACTGCTCAACCATGGCATCTTCGAACTGCCTCTCAACCTCAAGCGCAATCACGTCTCTTACGCTCACTCTGAGGCCGACATTGATGCGCTGCTGGAGGCGACTGAAGGCGTCATCGCCGGCATGCTCAACATCGCACCATGACCGATCACTGCAGCTGCGCGGTCACTAAGCCGACCAACGTGGTCGACGATGATCGTCTGGTCGGTCACGTTGCTTGACGCGGACCCAAAGGTGTCACCCCTGCCGGATGGGGCGCTCCAAGGCGTTTCGTACGGCAACGCCGACGACGCTCAGCGCTAAATGGCGGCACTCAACGGCACCCAGCGCATTCAGACCGCCATTTTCTGAACGGGGCGCAGCGATCTGTTAACCGCAAGGTTCAGGGTTCGAGTCCCTGTCCCGGAGCCAAGTTCGAATTCGAAACCAGCGTCGCTGTCGACCGTTGCCTGACAGCCTTACAGCAACAGTACAGCAATTTGACAGCAACGCCAGCCAGTTCGGACGCTTGCAGGACACGACTCATGAACTCAAGGACATTGGTGGAAGCCAAGAAACTACCGATGCATGCGGTGCAAAACCGCAAGGTCGCGCAGTCGTGATTGAGGTGTAGGCGAAGCTCTCGAGTCACGCACGTTTTGCCTGCCACAGGTCGAAGGATCCAGTTCCGCCAACCCGATCGGACATGAAGTAGAGGGTCAGACCGTCGGCCGAAATATCAGGCCGGCGGTCGGAGAAGCCGCTGTTCACGTTGGCGCCGAGATTCACAGGCTTTCCGAACGGTTGTGAACGGGAGGAGCGGGTGGCGACCCAGATGTCGAGTCCGCCTTTGCCGCCCTTTCGATCGGATGCGATCAACAGCACCCGATCATCTTTTGAGATGCTGGGGTCACAGTCATTGGCCGGACTGTTGACCGTGGGGCCGAGGTTTGCGGGTGGGTCAAATCGAGACAAGCCCGTGGTCCGCGTCGCCACCCAAACATCATCGCCTCCGTATCCGCCGGGGCGGTTGGAGCAGAAGTACAGGTCGAGCCCGTCGGCGGAGATGTTTGGAAATTCATCGCAGCAACCTGTACTACGGAGATCGACGGCCACCGGCGCTCGAAAGGGCTCCGAAATGTTCGATCGAGTCGCGCCGAAGATCAGGCCGTCAGGTGCCCGGTCAAAGAACAGTTCGAGGCCATCAGCTGAGATGGTTGGCGCGCCTTCATCGGCGCTCGAGTTGACGGGGGCGCCCAGGCTCTCAGCCTTGCTGAATGGTTCTGCAGTCGCCCGGCGGGATGCCACCCAGATGTCGCCGCCGTTCGAAACATCTCGATCGGTGACGAAATACAGAGAGATGCCATCGGCGGAGATGGATGGGCCTCCGTCGAAGTCCTGGCTGTTGAGCGGAGGACCGAGATTCACCGCCCTGTCGAACGCGGGGAAGGGGGCCGCTGGAGTTATCGCGGTTCCGCCGCCGCAACCGAAAAGCAGCGTAAAGGCGCCCGCCAGTGCAATCGTCCTCATCGGATGCAGTGATTGTGATCGTGTTCAGGCGATTAACCTGATCGTCGTCCACAGGAAATGAGCTTTGGTTCGTCGACTTGTTGCCCTTCTCCAGCTGCGAGTTCGTCTGAGTGAGCGCAGCCAGCAGCTGGACGCTACTCGGCGTGGACACCAGCCTCAATCGAATGGAAGGCAGCGCCGCCTTCAAAGATGATGATCTGATGGCGAAACAGCTGAAACCGATTGCCATAACTCTCGACATATCCCTCCCCGAGATCGACGGCTGGGATGTGATCACTCGGCTCAAAGAGGACGACTCAATGCGCAACAGTCCCGTGCTGGTGGTCTCAGTTATCAACAATTTCGCGCTTGGTCGCGCGCTCGGCGCGATCGATTACTTCGTCAAGCGAGTGGACGGAAAGGCACTGCTTTAGCGCCTCGAGCAGTTCATGTTCCCATCCCAGGTGAAAAGCACGGACGTGCGCGTACTCGTGATCGATGACGAATATCTCAACCTGGATCTCGTCCAGTCTCTACTCGGCCCCACCGGTCTCCATGTCCTACGCGCCAATGGCGGCCAGGAAGGGATCGAGATGGCGAGTTCCGAGTCGCCGAACCCGATCCTCCTCGATTTGATGATGCGCGGCGTCACGGGCTCCCAGGTGGTGGAGAGACTTCGGGCGCTGGACCGGATGCGAACGTCGCCGCCGACACCCGGCGCTTAGGCAAGCACTCGCGGCGCCGTACTTGTTTCCGCGCGACCCAGGTCGGTCGCGGAGAGGTCTGTAGAGCCACCGGGAGCCGGCTGATAAAAGTCCGCAAAATTAGTCACAGCTCGGGGCCAGGGCGGCATATGATCGCAACATCCGGCCGACCGGAGTTCCGGGGGGCTACGGTATGCGACGGCGACCCGTTGGGCCTGTGGTGGCTGCGATCGTTCTCGTGCTCGGCCTGCTTGCCGCGGCGCCTGCCCAGGCCGCCGGCTCCGCCAAGTTCAGGCCGGTGATGCTTGCTCGCCACGGCACAGTCGCAGTGGCCGCCCTACCGGCCCGAGGTGCGTTCGGCGCACGGGCCGCGCACAAGCCCTTTCTACGCCTGAGCCAAGCCGGACGGACCGGTAAACCCGCTTCGGTCTCGGTCAGCCTGACGTCCACCTCGACTGCGGCGAGCTCGACCGAGCAGGTGCTCAGCAGTTTCGGTGCGGTCGGACTCGACCGCCAGCTGGCGCTCGGCAGCGACCAGTTCGTGACGCCACCCGATCCCCAGATCGCGGCGGGGCCCGACCACCTGGTCGAGATGGTTAACTCAAGCGGATCGATATGGGACAAGCAGGGGAACCTGCTCTCGATCTTTGACCTGAATAAGTTCTTCGCGGTGCCGTCCGGCTACTCGTTCTCCGACCCGCGGGTGCTGTTCGACCAGGACAGCTCGCGGTGGTTCGCCTCGGGCGTGGCGTTCATCCCGCCGTCTTACGGCAGCGTGGTCGTGCTCGCCGTGTCGACAAGCGCCGACCCAACCGGCACCTGGGTCCAGTACACGGCGGACAACTCGTCCACCCTGACCCACGACCAACCGAAGATTGGAGTCAGCACAGACAAAGTCGTCATCTCATGGAACGACTTCTACGAGGCATCGTTCTTCCTCGGACAGTCGACGTGGGTGCTGCAGAAATCACAGATGACGGCAGGGTCGACGCCCGTGAACGGGGCGGCTTTGGGACCGGACTCGTCGCGGTCCAGCCCCGTCCCGGCCGTGCAGCTCACATCCAATTCGGATGAGTACCTGGTATTCAATGGCACCGACTGCGGCACGTTGGGCGGCAATTGCATATCGGCGGTCGGCGTAGTCCGCATCTCCGGCACGCCTCTGCAGGGCAACGTGACCTGGAACGAATCTGATCTCGCCATCGCGGGCACCTCGGCTCCCCCGGCAGCGGATCAGCCGGGCATGCCCGGTTCGATCGCGACCAACGACGACCGATTTCTGACCGCGATCTGGGAGAACGGTGCGCTCTGGACCGGCGGCAACGACGCCTGCATTCCCGGTGGTGACAGCCTGGCGCGTCCCTGCTCTCGCTTGATCCAGGTCTTGACCGCGGGCCCAAGCGTCAATCAGAACTTCGACATCGCTTCCACGGGTGGGGGGCTGTACTACCCGGCATTCGGGATGGACGGCGCTGGCGACATGTACGTCGTCTACAACATCTCATCTACGACCCAGTACGTGGGCGTTCGGATCACCGGCCAGGCCGCCGGAGCGGGGGTGCAGACGGTTGCTGGTGGGCAGACCGTCCGGGCAGGCGACACCACTTACGACATGAATCCCTGTTTCGGCACCAACATGACCAGCCGTTGGGGCGACTATGCGGGGGCGGCGATCGATCCTCAGAACACGGCCAACGTCTGGGTGGTCGGAGAGTACGCTGCGGTCGGCTCCTCCTCCAATGGTGACGTCGGCTGCGATTGGGGCACCTTCGCGGCCCAGCTCACATTTGTGACAACGACCGCCGCCGCCAACCTGACCTCTATCTCGCCCATGTCGGGTCCAGCGGGCGGCGGTACGCCGGCCACGTTTTCCGGAACCGGCTTCGACACCGCTGCGGGTAAGACCGTATTCGCCTTCGGCGGCGTAGCTGCGACCGGCGTGGTTTGCTCGACCAGCACCAGCTGCACGGGCACGACGCCCGCTGGTCAGGGCGCTGTCAGCGTGACTGTGACCGTCAACGGAGTGGCCGGCACCGGCAGCGTCACGTTCACCTATGTTCCGTCCTTGAGCTCGATCTCACCGAGTACCGGTTCGACCGCCGGCGGAACCCTGGTAACGATCACCGGCGCCGGGCTGGCGACCGGTCAGACCCAGTTCAAGTTTGGGCGAAACTTCGCGACAGGCGTTTCTTGCAACAGCAGCGGCACGAGCTGCACGGCGGTCACGCCGGCCGGCACCGGCAACGTCTCGGTGGTCGCCGTCGTCAAGGGCCTAACCTCTAACAGCCTGAGTTTCGGCTACCGCCACAAGTAATCAGCCGGCATCCCGCCGCTAGAGCTGACAGATGGGCCGGGTGTTTGTACACCAACGTCGGCGGCAAACGGTGGCAATTGGCGGAGGCGGCAGTCAGCGAAATTCGGTCCGGAGCCATCTCTCGGACTCGAATTGCAGATTAAGGTCTAGTTGCGGTTTACACCGACACAGCAAGGCACGGAAAAGGGCCGGGCCCGACCCTCTTCCCGCTTTGCGCTCGGTGATCTCGAGTTATGGGTGGCTTGTCGGCGGAACGCTGCTCGGCTTCCCGCCGGGAGCGCTGGTGGGCTTGCCATGGTTGGCGGGTGGCCCAGGCGTGTGGACGCTTCCGTTCTGGCGAGCTCCACTGGCACGGTGATCGGCGCTGACCTGCGGACCATGCTGCTTCGCAAACGTGCTGACGCACTGACCGATCCCGTGCGAAGCGGGCGCCAGCGCTGCTTTGCACTTGTCGACCTGCTGCACGACCTGCTTTCCCCAGTCGCTCGGGTTGGCGCTGCCGGTGACGGCCGCCTCGCCGGCCACCCCGGCCGCACCTACAGCAAGCACCGCGACCGTGAGACCAATGGCGCCCTTGGCGGAGACGAGGCTCACTGCCTTGGCGAAAACCGACATATGAAGACCTCCTTGGAGATATGCGGCGTGGTATTGAGCTTGCGTCGGCGCCGGGCTGGGGCCGCTAGCCCTGGCAGCTTCGCTTTGAAGCTGCTGCTCCAGCCACTGGTCGAATCCGTTGCCGCTTTCCACGCTCATTCCTCCAAAGGGACTATCGACGGCAGCGAGTTACCCAATTCGGCCTTGGATCTATCTCCAAGGCGGCTCCGGAGGCGCGCCTTGGCGGCCGCCAGCCGAGAGGCCACGGTCCGTTCGGGGACGTTCAGTGCGGTCGCGATCTCGCGGTTGGTAAAGCCGTGAAGGTGACGCAGCACGATGACTGCGCCCTGCTTCGCGGGTAGTGCCCGCAGCTCGCGAACCAGATCCGGCTGGGTTGCTTCGGTTGGGTCTGGGTCTCTGGGACGTCCAAACCGCCGGAGCACCTCGCCGACTTCATGCAGCCGTTCTCGACGGCGGCGAGTAAATGCAACGTTTAGCGCGATCCGGTACATCCACGCCTCGGCAGGCGCATCCTGTTTCCAGCGTTTCCAGGCCCGGAACGCCCGAAGGTAGGCTTCCTGCGCGGCATCCTCCGCAGCGGCCGGGTTGCGCAGGATGATCATCAGGGTCGCGAAGATCCGCTGGTATGTCGTCCGGTACAAGCGGTCGAAATCCGCCTTAACTCCGGGCCTGTACGACGCCGCAGTGACGGCTGCCTCCGGCCGGCCATGACGGTCGTCGACGATCTGGTCCATCTCAAGTACTTCTAACGCCGGCAATGGAAAATTGTTGTGATTCGAACGCGGATTCCCTTCTGGCGGCTGTCTTCTGGATCGCTTCTGCGGCGCGACGCGAAGACAGGCACTTGACAGAAGACCGGCCGGTCGTACAGCAACGCCGGTGACGAACGTTGGTATTCGGCGCCACTCGGCGGAACTCGGCGAATTCGCATCCGCATTTCTGAGCGGCGGGTGCCGATCTGTTAACCGCAAGGTTCAGGGTTCGAGTCCCTGTTCCGGAGGCAGATCGCCCTTTTCGAACCAAATGTCAAGTAACCTGCGACCGGGCTCATGCCCAGGCAAAACTCGCACCCTGGAACACGACGGCGGGGTTCGTATTGTGGGAACGTCGGTCCCACCACTGCAGGATTTGAACCCGACGCGTCCGCTCGGTTTGACACATGAGTGTGTTTACCGCATGGTTAGTCACGAGGGTCGTCGGGTTGGATTGACGGGTTCATGGTGGTGAGGTGGACTCGATGACTGTCGAACAGAACAAGGCCCTGGTTCGCAATTTCAACAAAGAAGCCTTTGCCGACGGCGACCTCAGTGCGACTGAACGATATCTGGCTCCGGATTTTCTGAACCATGTATCGGGCCAACGCGGCAGAGAGCACATGCAGCGGATCATCCAATACGTTCGAACCGCGTTTCCGGATGGCAGACAGCAGGTCGACCAAGAAATTGCAGAGGGTGACCTCGTTGCCCAACTGATCACGTCCACCGGCACTCAAACAGGCGAAGTCCTTCACATGCCCTGGGGTCCGATCGCGCCGACTGGCAAACACGTGTCGTGGCAGAGCGTGCGCATCTACCGAATCGTCGACGGCAAGATTGCTGAGCACTGGGCCGTCCGCGACGACATCCAAATGCTCCAGCAACTCGGCGCGCTTCCCGAGGGTAGGCCGCCGCACAAATAGCGTCGAAGTTGATTGGAGCGCGCGAGGCAGGCGTGGCGTCCGCACAACATAACTAGATGGCCTACGCTCGGACTCCCACTCTTGTTAGCCCAGCGCTGACTGCTGCAATCTAACGCGGAGGTAGGTGGTTCGAAGTCCACAGCAGCTCATCGGTTGGGAGTCGAACTCAGCCTCGACCATATCGGGAGCCGGCACAACCAACCGAGTTCGAAGAGCGTCCACTAAGGGGAGCCAAATTCCAATCTCAAACAGAACGGACGCTCTGCGACTGAATCAGTCTTGAATCAGTCTTGAATCAGAGCCTCCCTACCGGCTCGCGCCAGCGCCCAGAAGTCGAGACTCACCTGCCCCCGTTTGGCGTCGCATTCATTCTTGCGGGAGCCTTGTTCTAATGCCCTGGGGTAATCTGAGCCGCGCCTCCTAGCGACGCGATGGCGCCCTAAGAGGCTTTGATGAGAGCTGATAGGGCGTCCAGATAGGTGGATCCAAAACGCTTGCTTGGCTCTAGATACGTGTTCTCGACGAACTCGTTCCAGCTGATGCCGAACCATCCGTCGGGATGAGTCGCACCGTTAATCCTCCACAGCTGGGCCAGGGTTTGCGTTCCGCGTCGCTGTACACAGACTCCGCCCAGCAGCTGTTTGTCGAAGCCGACGATGAACGGCGCGAACCAGCGCTTGCCATCGGCGCGGACCTCGGAGGCGAGCTGCGCTACGGCGGATGCGGCATGAGAGTTGTTCCAAGGATCTTGGGTTGACCAGTAGTAGCTCGTGCCGTCAAACAACCGCCTGTCCTTAGTCCACGAGGCTGCGGTTTCGTCGCCCAGGAGATAGACATATGGCTCGACTGCCCGAGATACGGCTTCGATCGTCTGCATTGTGTACTTGCGCGAGTCGAGCCACATCACGATCGGCTTGGAGCTATACACGTTGCGAAACGCCGAATTGGAGCCGTAGCGTCTGTAGAAGTATGTGAAGTCAGCGATCACTTGGGCCGCTGGCCGGTTGTAATCTCCGAACGAGTCATATGCGACGCCGAGGCCAAAGCTCGTCCTGTGCGAACTGTTATAGGAATCAACTTCGTTCACCATCAGGTCGAACCTAAAGTTGTAGCCGCTCGATTGCGGGCTTTGTGTCGCCGATCCGGTCCCCTGCCAGTCGGCGAGAAAACCTTTCAGCCCGGCGCGAGCCGCGAGATCGATGTGGCGCGCGAACGTAGCCGTCCGTGTCTGATCGTACAGGCCCTCCGCCGGCACATCGACGATCTGAGCACCCGGGTAGGCCACGGTCGGATTGCACCCCTGTGCATCTGTGCTGCCGGGGACAGGCGCCGAGGCATATTGGTACCGGGGTCCGAGCTTGTCGTGCCAGTGCTGGGTTGTCCACCATAAGTAATAGTCGACGTAGACGGTCTGTTTCGCCGAGGGAAGCGTGTAATTCAGAGGCGGCGCCGTCGGATGCGGCGCCGAAGGGCCGGCCATAATCGGTGAACGTGTTCGTGACGCGGATGCAGCCACTGGCGCATGCGTGCGGATGGTCATCATGGCCAACACGATCGATCCAATCCCGAGGATCAGGGCAACAAGGGCGGCGATCCAGCGATGGGAGCTCGTCACGATGCCTGCGTGACTCTAGCGGACCACCACCGCTGAACGCTTGCTAAAGCCATTTCAGGCAAGGTGCAGGTTCGCTCGCGGAGTGCACACTCGCTCGGATCCTCCCTCTTTCTGCCAGCGCAACTTCAACGCGACCGCGGCGAACCGGCATGAGTCGCTGATCTGGCTGCGCGAGCAACGAGCGATCCGAGCCGGTCCGAGAGCGCGCGACGAAGCGGAATCCAAGCCTCCAGCGTCAACGAGACTCGTTCGCACTGCATAAAGAAGGGCCTGTGACCGGTCATGAATGCCGAGCTTCTCTTAAGTATTCGCGACGTGGTTCCCAAAAACGACCTATGGGTGGCTCGCCCTCGTGCCAGCCCGGAGGGCCGCGCTGTTTGGCGCATAGTGCCCTTGGCGCTCTTTACACGGACCTCCCCTTCGACCATCGCCGCATTGAGTCTGCCGATTCCGCGAGCCTATTTGTGAGGCTGCCACGCGTGGCGAGCAGTGACGCTCGCCAAGTCGACTCAGAGCTGGTCGATTAGCTCCGCGAGCTTGAAGTCGTTCCCGGTAATCCCGCCCCGCGCTGTGGCTGGTCAAGAAGACGTCGACTTCGCCCCAGGTCACGAAGAGGTCGGGATGATGTCCTTGAGCCTCCGCCACCTTCGCGATGCTGTTGACGAAGTCGATCGCGCTCGAGAAGTCCTTGAACTTGAAAGCCTTGGTCAGTTTGCTGTCGCGCACCGCCCACTCTCGAAGCTCCCGAAGCCTTTCGGCAACCTCCTGATCGCTGAGCTTGTTCGGCGCTTCAGGCATCTTCTTCATCTCCTCTGGTTCGTTAGGTGATCTATCCCTCGTTTCCAAACTTATGGACGGGTTGCGCTCAGAGCAGAGGGGGATCAAGCCAGCGGTCGAAATTGGTTCCCGGCTCGACGCAACCTACGACGTCCCGATCTCCTTCGGCGCCCACCGCGCAACGCGGACGGTCACAAGCATGAGGGTCGCGACTAGGCCACCGTCGTGCCCGAACCGGCGTACTCGGGATATCGCGCTCGGTAGCCGCGAGCTCTGCCGATTGCTGCGAGCACCGGAAACGCCAGATCTTGGACGAGCAACGGCGGGCTTGTGATGCGTATGAAATCGGCGACGGCGGTGAGCAGCACGGTTGCTTGCAGCAGACGCATGTCGCCCGACGGCAGCAGCTTGCCGTCACGGCTGAGTCCGAAGTAGGTCTCGAAGAACAGCTCGGCCGACTCTAGGGCGGGGCGGTGCTCGTAATAGATCCGCATGAGGCCAGGACCTGCATTCCACTGACTGTGGGAAACCCCGACCGGGCAGACGACGACCTCGCCTGGACGGCCGATCCCCGTCCGATTTCCGATCCTGTAGCCATACAGTCCTTCGAGCACCACAAAGCGTTCCTCCTGGCTCGGGTGCATGTGGGACCTGACGACGTACGGGCCGGGCTGAGTTGTCAGCTCGGCCTGAAAGAGATGGCCGTTGGACGACTCGGCCGTCGAGCGAAAGATCAAGCGCTCGCCCGTCTGAGGGCTCTCGATGACGGCTCCGATTTTGATCATGACCGCTAACGGCGAAGCATCGATCGGATGACTGCCTTTCCGATCACGACCGGATGGTTGAAGACCGTCGCGATCTTGCCGGCGCGAGAATTGGGATCCCGCGCCACGCCCAGTTGAGTAAGCGGCGTGCCGATGTCGAAATAGGTCCTTTCGCAAATCATCTGGTCGCCCTCAAAGAGGAAGACGATGATCAGGCGAAAGTCTACCTTGCGGCCGGTGGAGGGTAGGCCGCGCCAATTCCCCAGGTGGGTACCCGTGAAATGACCCTCCACGATCACCGCGCCGGGCGCGTGGTGGAATGACTCCGGGTGGAACTGGAAGTCAGGGAAGCCTTTCTTATTCTCCTGGAGAAGCGCATTCACACCTGACTGGCCGTCCCAGACCTCTCCGGTGGCGACGATCTCGTACCGCGGATGGGCGAAAGCGGCAATGCAGCGGTCGAAGTCGTGTGCGTTCTCAGCCTCCATGTGCTCACGGACAGTTGACTCGCGCTGCTGGCGGATCTCGGTACTGTCATGCACCGCGTAAGTATGCCCCGGGGTTGGGACCCTGCCGGCTCACGCTGCAAGCTCCATGTCGGTGTTGGGCTTGGCCTTGCGGCTGGGCTCATGACGGCGCTCGGAGTCGCGGTCTCGACAGCCGCGAGATCCCCCATGTCGCTGCCCACATTCGGTTCTCGGGCGGGCCCTCGGGCCGATTAGTCCCCCCTGTCACTCACGCGCTCAGTAATCTCATTCCATGGACGTCACGGAGAGCAACTTCGCCGCGGCTGTTCTCGACCGCTCTCACTCACTGCCGGTTGTAGTCGACTTCTGGGCCGACTGGTGCGCGCCCTGCCGACAGCTGGGGCCCGTCCTGGAGCGCGAGGCTTCCAAGCGATCGGGCAGGCTGGAGCTCGTGAAGCTCGATGTCGACGCCAATCCGACCGTTTCACGGACGTATGGAATTCAAGGCATTCCCGCCGTCAAGGCTTTTCACAAAGGCCGAGTCGTCGCCGAGTTCGTCGGTGCTCAGCCCACAGCCGCGGTGGAGCGCTTCCTCGACTCACTCCTTCCGTCCGAGGCTGAACTGCTGGCTAAAAGCGGCGATGAGGAGTCGCTCCGCGCGGCTCTTGAGCTCGAGCCGGGGCACGCCCACGCTGCCATCCAGCTCGCCCGGATCCTCTACCGCCGCGGGCAAGACCAAGAGGCCCTCGAGATCCTAGGAAACGTTCATGGAAGCTTCGCGGCCGATGGCCTTTCTGCGCGGATCAGGCTCGAACGCAGCGGGGTGCCGGATCTCAGCCGCGCTTTCGCTGCGCTTGACGCGGGTGATAAAGAGCAGGCGCTGGACGTGCTCATCGAGTCGATTACGCTTGCCCGCAGCAGCCGCGACGAAATCCGGCGCGTAGTGGTGGGCATTCTGGACGAACTCGGTCTTGACCATCCACTCGCCACCATGTCGAGAGGGAGGCTCGCCTCAGCCCTTTACTGATTCGTAACGGCGCTGACCTGACCATTTGTCTAAGGCGGCACGGATGCTCGTTATAGCCAGCGCTATCGATAACCACCTCCCTTACGGCAGCCTATTGGAGCTCGACGAGCCGTCGCCCCGGCGAACGCATCGGCGACAGAGACAAGCGGCTTCCCCATAACGTTCGATTTCGAAGCAATATGGTGGAGACACCCAATTCCTGAATCGGAGATTCGCTGATGCCCAAGAGCCCTCCGGATCGGCCCAGTAATCAGGGGCTTCCAGACCTCGTCATTGTTTGGCGGGACTCGGCATGGAGGCGAGCGATTAGAGCATGAATAGCGCTGTGGATGCAACAGCGGCAAACTCAGATGTACCCGCGGTCTTGCAATTCTTGTCTGGCTGGATTGAGCGCACAAACGGTGCCATACGACCTACGGGTCGGATCCGAATCGAATACGACTCCGAACGTCTCCCTTACTACCGGCACTGGCACACAGGGGTGCGATTCTGGTGGATTCGTGTAAGCGTTCGTTTCCATCCGAGGGTTAACCTCCGCACGCAGGCCCTCGCGGTCATCACACCCGAAACGGCCGAGACGCCAAATCCGCTGATGTCCTGTGAACTCTTGGTGCCGCCCGGTACGAGTCAGTTGGAGATGTGGTTCGAGAATGGCGACTCTATGTCGCCTGGCACAGCCTGGGATAGCCGATACGGCTCAAATTACTTCTTCGATGTAGTTCAGTAGAAGTCCGTCGCTGTCGGGCGTTCTTGTGATCAGGGCTTCGAAATTCGCGGTCTCATCTGAGAATTGATCTTGAGCGCTAGTTCTCGCCAGAAGAGCGCCATGGCGAGTCGAGCTGTTGACATTCAACAAGTTCAGCGCCATGGCCCTGCTCAGCAAAGCGGCACGGTCGGCTCAGTCCGAGGCCAACTAGCAGGACCCCAAGAAGCGGCTGATGATCTACCCCGGTGCCATGTCACTCGGCTGGACATGGCCGGTGGCAAAATCGTCGGCGTATTCGTCAACCAGCCTCCCGGCTATGTCGCTCTGCCGCCCAATGGCAGGGTCGTGGTTGCTGCGGCGACTGTGGAGAGCACACGCCTCGCGTTGCTCTCATTCCGTGGGATGCCCGGATACGAAAGAATCGGTCGAAACCTGATGGCTCACCTTCGGTCGAACCTCACCATCCGGGTTCCGCGCACCCTCTTTCCGATCCCGGCTGTGATCAAACAGCTCGAGCCCTCGGCATTGTTCGTGAAGGGCGGCACCGCCGTTCAGACGGAACATTCGGTCACTTCCGTCTGCAGATCACAGCAGCGGGGGTCGGGGGCGCGGGGGACGGACTCCGAAGGGGAGCTGTTCAAGAAGATCCCCGGACATCGACACTTTGAAACAATTCGATGGGGCCAGCGACAGCCACGTCGTGATCACGATCCGTGGGATCGGGACTTGGAACCGCAGGATCCCATATTTTCGTCCGGCTCGACCCAGAGATCGACGAGTTTGGAGTGCAGTGGGCCTTCGTCTCGATCCAGCCCACCCTGCGCGATGGGAAGTCTGGGATGCGATGGATCAGTCCGCGCTGGGCGTGGCCAAGGTATTCGGCAGGGGCCGCAGATATTGGGCAACCAGCGCGATGGGCTGGGGACGACCAACCACCAAGCGCGGACCCTGTGGATGGGGGACGATCCTTGGACGTTCGGTAACTGATGGCGAAGGCCGATTTCATGGGGTAGAGAAGGCTTACGCGGTCGGCCCTGCGCTCTTTCCGACTATCGGATCCCCGAACCCTATTCTGACCGGATCGCCCATCGGGCTGGCCCCCGTTCGCCGCTAGTTCAGCGGAGCAACTGGCCGTCGCTCCGCCGTTGGTGCACTACTGGTTGAGGCGCTGGCCCGACAGTGCCGGCGCGATTTCTACGCGGCCCCTCTCAGCTGTCTCGATCACTGCCGAAATCCCAGCTGGTCCTCGTCCCGCCGGACAGCGGTGAACGAGGTTGTCCACCGCTGCCCGGATCGCTTGACGCTTTAGCGACAGTTATCTCGTCGTGACGGAACCGGTGGTCGGCTGAACGTTCGTGTTGCCGAAACCGCTTGTAGTTGTTGTCGGCGTAGCCACGCCGCCGGGCGCCAGACCACCTCTAACAGTGAAGGTGGC
>VBFH01000005.1 GCA_005883575.1 Chloroflexota bacterium
TCGTCTTCATTTAAGCATACAGTCTGTTCAAAGTTTAGGCCTCAGAAGTCAATTTCTCAGGGAAGGCTCAGGATGGCGCAAAGGAGTGGACCGCGACCGGCGTCGGCTCCTCATCCAGCTGGGGAGCGCGGCGGTCGCAGGTATATGGGCCCTGTCGGTACTGCCTCGATCGCGACGTACCACGGCGGCGGCGCCGGCAACTCCAGCTGGATCCCCGACCGCCGTCCCCTCGCCGACCGGGACGAGGATTGGCACGCTGGCGAATCTGCGGGCTCATGGCTTTTTGAACTTTCAAGATTCCGCGAGCGGCGACCCCGCGGTTGCGATCGCGCTGTCGAGCGGAAGCGTCGTCGCTTTTGACGCGATCTGCACCCATGCCGGATGTCAGGTGGAGTACGACTCCGGCCAACGGTTGCTGGCCTGCCCCTGCCACGGCGCGCTTTTCGATCCCTCCCATGGGGCTGCCGTTGTCGCCGGTCCGGCTCCGACTCCGCTTGCAGCGATCCGTGTCGAGGTGGCGTCCGACGGAGGCGTGTACGCGGGCTGAGAGACGCCCGGTCGAGAACCTACCATCGCGGCAATGAGGTTGTGGGATCCGCTTGCGGTGCGCGAGCTGTCAGCGCTACTGGGCGATCCGGTGTTCCGTGGCCGCGGCGTCCCCCGCGGTGACGGGCGGCCGGTGCTGCTGATCCCCGGCTTCCTCGCCGGCGACTGGACGATGCGGGTCCTCCACGGCTGGCTGGGACGAATCGGATACCGCAGCCGGCTTTCGGGGATCGTGCTCAACGTTCAGCACTCCGAGCGGCTGTTGTCGGGCCTCAAACGCGGGGTGGCCGAGGTGAAGGAGGAGACAGGTTCGCGGGTGAGCCTGATCGGGCACAGCCGCGGCGGACTGCTGGCGAAGGTGCTTTCCCAGCGCAGGCCTGACCACGTCGAGCAGGTGATCGCCCTTGGAGCGCCGCTCTCAGACTGGACCGACCTGGCCGCTGTCACACGTCACGCGGTGGGCGTGGTCAGGGCCGTGAATGAGCTTGCGTACGGCCGACGCCTCCATGCCGAGGGCCGTTTCACATACGACCTGAAGCTGGCGCCGCTCGTGCCGACGACCTCGATCTACACCAAGGACGACGACGTCGTGAACTTTCGCTCCTGTCTCCGTCCGGATATCCCCGCGATCCCGGTGTGGGGGACGCACAACGGCCTCGTTGTCAATCCAGAGGTTTTCCGGCTCCTCGGCCGGCTCTTGGCGCGTCCGAAACGTTGATCGCGATCGCGGTCGGCATGTCCCTCGTGGCGGCGGTGTTCCACGGCACTTGGAACGTCCTGGTGAAAGTCAGCGGCGACCCGATCGCGACCTTCAGGCGCGCGACGGCGATGGCCGCGGTGATCGCCAGCCTGAGCATCGTTCCCGCGTGGTTGTTCCTGGGTCGCCCGACTCTCACGGGCGCGTCGGTCGCGTGGTGCCTGCTGTCGTCGGTCCTCGAGACCACTTATTTATGGCTCCTGTCGACGGCGTACCGGCGGGGCGAGCTGTCGGCGGTCTATCCGATCGCACGAGGCTCAGCGCCGCTGCTCAGCGTCCTGGTGGGGCTGATCTTGCTCGGCGAGCGGCTGACCTCGCCGCAGCTCGCCGGCGTAGGCCTTTTGCTCCTCGGCATCCTCTCGGTCACCGTCTCGCAGGCCCGGGCAAGCGCAACGCTGCCGGCGTTGCTGACCGGCGTGGCCATCGCGGCCTACAGCTCGGTGGACCGTGTCGGCGTCCGCCTTGCCACACCCTGGCTCTATGCCTGGCTGCTGTTCACGCTGATGGCGATCGAGCTCCCGCTGTCGATATGGATTGCCTCAGCGCTCAGGCTGTACCGACAGCCTCAGCCGCTCCAACGTCCTACCTGGCGCCAGTCGACAGTAATCGGCATATTTTTCTGGGCGGGCTACTTCCTGGTCCTCTGGGCCCTGAGCCTGGCGCCGCTCGCAGTCGTGGCCCCGGTCCGCGAGATCGCGATCGTCGCCGTGGCGGTCTGGGGGGTGTGGCGCTTACGCGAAGGGGGACGGACCGTGCTCAAGCTTTCCGGTGCACTTGCGACCCTCGTCGGAGTCGCGCTGCTGGCCGTTTGACCCGGTGGTAAGGTTGTGCTGTCTTCGGTAGTCGGGGATGTTCGCCGCGGTCGGTACTTCTCGAAAGGACCCGTGCGTTCGCGACATGCTTTCGAGAAGGGGGGTTGTTCGATGCCGACAGGGACCATAAAGAAGCTGGTCTCGGACCGCGGATTCGGCTTCATCGCGGCCGAAGACGGGAAGGAGTATTTCTTCCACCGGACCGGGCTTGACTCGAGCGTCAACTTCGATTCGCTTGCCGGTGGCGAGCGAGTGAGCTTCGAGATCGAACCGAGCCAGAAGGGTCCTCGCGCGAACCGGATCAAGCTCGCCTAGCACAACAAGTGGTGAGCCGGCCGCTGGCACGGGGCCGGCTTTTTTGTTTTGATCCGTCTCGAACTTGTTCATGCTCGAACCGGTCGGCAGCTATTCGTTAAAGGAAAGCGCGGGCTTCATCGACGCGTGGCACGAAGCACCGTCCGACGGCGGCAACATTGAAGGCCATCTCCACCTCGCCTTCCTCAGCGACGCGGCGTGGGCGGCCGTCGGTGTCTGCCTGACGCAGGACGCTCATGGCGCGGTGCACGGCACGGTCTATGGTTCCGCACCTCTCGATGGGGTGCGCGACCAGACCGCTCGCATCCTGAGTCTCGACGTTGACGGCCGCGCATGGCCCGAGGTGGGGGAGCGCGATCCCGTGGTCGCAGGGCTGCAGCACATGTTCCCTGGTTTCCGTCCGGTCAACTGGTCCAACGCTTATGAAGCGGCAGCTTGGTGTCTGATTTCGTCGCGTGTCGCGATGCGCCAGGCGCAGTCTGTCAAGGAGCGGATGTGTCGCGAGCTTGGCGCGTCCGTGGATATCCATGGACACCGCCTTTACTGCTTTCCCGGACCCGAGACGCTCGTCCAGCTGAGGTCGTACAAGGGGTTGTCTGGGCGCAAGGTCGAGTATCTGTATGGATTGGGCCAGGCGGCGCTGCGCGGCGAGCTCGACACCGAGGAGCTGCGCGCTTTGCCGCAAGACGAGGCGTTGGCGAGGCTGCAGGGGCTGAAGGGAATCGGCGAGTTCGGATCGCAGCTTGTGCGACTGCGAGCCTTGAGCGCTGTGGACGAGCTGCCGACGAGCGAACGGCGCCTTCTTGAGGCGGTTCGTATGGCATATGGCCTGGCGCACGAGCCCGACGCCGCCGAGCTGGAAACGATCGCGGAGGGCTGGCGACCGTATCGGATGTGGGTGGCGGTATGCCTGCGCCGAACCCTGGCGGGGGGCGCCGGCATGACGCACTCGCGGGCCGCAGGCTGATCACTACCCGCTCGCTTAAAGCCAAGGAGGCCGGCGAGATCGCACCGGACGTAGACCCGGAGCGGTTGGCGTGGGAGATGGACAGCCTGCTCGGCCGCGTGAACAGTGGGTTCAAGGGCGGCGACGGGGCGCACGCGCTCGAGCGGGGACGCCGCGCCATCCACGACCGCCTCTCGCGGGCTGCGACTCCGATGGCCAAGCCGCTACCCAACCCAACGACTACTACCTAGCCAGATTCGGGTACCGAGCCGCCCGTTTCGGGTATTTCCCCCCTTATGGGATAGGTCGCCCGATTCTTACTCTGACCGCATGAGCGACAACTACCGGTTCTACAAGCAAAAGGCGGCAGAATCGCGGTCCAGCCGACACACCGATCGACCTCTCGGCGACCAGCTCGACGAGCTCCTCGAGGTCGTGCGCTGGTGCGAGGCGGTCTGGGCCGTAGAGGACCGCCTCGATCGACAAATCGGCCTCAGCTAGCGCGAGTGGCTGCGCACCAGGACCATCGCGGCCATCCACAGCAGGCCGCCGGTCACCAGCAGCACCCACATCGTCGAGGGGATGAGGGTGAACTCGACGAGCGCCCCGAATATGCACATCGCGGCCGCGCCCGCGAGCAAGAACGACCCTGGGAGCAGCAGCCAGGCCGAGTACCACGGCGGCTGGACCATGTCGTCCCGATTCAGGATTCGCCCCGCGCCGAAGACGACCGCCGCAGTCAGGACGGCCGGTGCGGTCAGGCTGAACGCCCAGCTCATTGCCACCTCGCCGGTCATCGCCGAGACGACCGGCTGGACTCCCGCCAGCGCAAGCCCCGCCGCGACCGCGAAAGCGACCAGCCTGAGCATCGCACTTGGATGCGGCACGTTCAGCAATTGAGTTTGAAGGCAAGCACTCGAGATTCCGCGGTCATCTCTCAAACGCGCCGGCTTCGGCCGGAACCCAATTCAGGCGACGGCGAAAAGCACGAAGTTGCGACCGGTGGTTTCGATCGCGCCTGGGTGATCACGACGTAGGACGTCGATCGCCTCGTCGACAAAGTCCTGTCGCCGCTCTTCGTCGACTTCCTCCAGCCGTGCGGCGCAATCCCACCAGCTGGCGCACATGGCGACCAGCTGCTCCGCCGATTCCCACACGACTTTCTCTTCGACCAGTTCCACCTTCGCGGATGCAAAACCGGCCTCCAGCGCCGCCCGCATCAGAGCGTCGGCATCGGCGGTGATCCTGCGTGTCTTCTCTTGATCGACGGCCCGCGGCGCAGGCGGCAGCCGGCGATTGATGACCTTGTCCAGCAGCTCCTGCACCGCCTGGCTCGGGCTTCCCAGCGGCAGGCTGGCCGCGAATCGCGACTCCTCCCGGAGCACGCGACGAGCTTCGCTCATGGCCACATCCAGATGCGGCGCGAACTGCAGCCCATGGCCGCAAACCGCGGCGTCGAAGGAGGCGTTGGGAAACGCAAGCTGCTCGATGTCCATAACCTCGAAACGAGCGTTGCGGACGGATCGGCGCCGTGCGAGCTCGATCATCCCCGGCGCGAGGTCGACGCCGACGACCTCGCCGTCGGGCGCGACCAGCGCCGCGAGCCGCCAGGCGAGGTTGCCCGGACCGCAGGCGAGGTCCAGCACTCGCATCCCGGGCCTGGCGTCGACGAGGTCGAGTACACGCTGGCGCCCGCGCGCCTCGCCTCGCGCCATGATCTGGTCGAGGCGCCTGTCGTACGCCGCCGCGTGGCGGCTGAAGATCGCGGGGTAGAGGTCCTTCGATTTCATGCCGACTGGCCGCGCCACTGGCTTTCGAGCCACGCCGCGGCGCGCAGCGTCTCGGCGTTGGTGCGGCCGACCACCTGGATCCCGACCGGCAACCCTCGCACGGGCGCCGGCAGGACTGCGACGGGTTGGTGGGTCGTATTGAAAGGACGCGTGAATCGGGACAGCGGCTCGCGCACCTCGGGTCCCGCATCGATTGGCGGCGCCACGATCGCGGTGGCCGGCAGGACAAACGCATCGAACCCTTCCATCGCCTTGTGCGCCTCTTGTTCCAGCTGCGATCGCTCCGCAAGCGCTTGATCGAACTCGGCGGCCGGGATCTCCAGGCCGCGGCGGATCAGGCGAAGTACGTCCTCTCCATATTTCTCCGGGCACTCGGTGGCCCAATGCCGGTGGTAGGAAGCCGCTTCGTATAGCAGGATGGTCAGGCCGACCTGGAACAGACGGTCGCGATCCAGGAAGTCGAGCTCAGGCAACCGGCCCGAGACAACCTTCCAGGCGGCGGCGGTCGGCGGATCGAGCTCGGACACCCAACCTCGCGGCACCGCCAGGCGAGGCTGCGTCAGCTTGTCGAGCGAGACCGCCTCGCCCGACATCGCCGCATACGCGGCGGCGGTGGTGTTGATATCGGGCGCAATGGGTCCGAGCGTGTCCAGCGACTTGCTCAGCGGGATCACTCCCGCGATGTCGATGCTGCCGAACGCAGGCTTGAACCCGGCCACGCCGCAAAGCGATCCCGGGATGCGGATCGAGCCGCCGGTGTCGCTGCCGATCGCCCAGTCGCACATACCCGCCGCGACCGCGACCGCCGAGCCGCCCGAAGAACCACCTGCGACGCGGGACGGGTCGCGCGGATTGCGCACCGTTCCGAAGTGCGGGTTGACGCTGGTCACCCCATATGCGAACTCGTGCAGGTTGGTCTTGCCGACGATCCTGCAGCCGGCTCGCCGTATACGGGCCACCACGGGCGCGTCCTCGGCCGCGGGCTCGCGCGGCAGGATCATCCCGCCGGCGGTGGTCACCATGCCTTTGACGTCGATCAGGTCTTTGACGGCCACGACGGTGCCGCTTCCGGAATCGGCCGTGATCGAGATGAAAGCGTTCAGCTCGGGCCTCTCCCGGATCCGCGCTCGCGCCGCCTCCAGGTCCATCCGCTCATTGTCCGGGGTTGAGAGAGCGGGCCGGGGAGTTATCCTCCCCGGTTGATGTCAGGCCCGACCGGCGGCTTCACCGGCGCAAACCTTTCCTGGAGCAGGGTCGACGTGCTCACCTCGTACCAGCGGCTGACCGGTGAGGTACAGGTTCGCGGGGGGCGCCTACGGGAGACGATCAACGACCCCGAGCCGCTCTTTCACATGCGGAACGTGAGCGCTGAGCCGCTCCTTCCCGGCGCTGTCCCCCTCAGCGGGGTGCCCGAAGGCCTGTTCAACAAGAACTTCATCGGAGGCATCCGCACGATCGAACCCGAGCCGCCGCCGCCCGACCTGGTCGCGGACATGATCCGCCGCTACGTGATGTTCCAGGCCGCGAGCTTCATGGTCACCGGAGCGGCCGAGTTCCCAAAGGCCACCGAGCCGGCGATGCACACCGAGATCCTGATTAAGTCCCGGTTCTTCCCCATGGTCGACGTCACGGTCACGATCTTCGGTGTCAACGGCAAGAGCTGGACGCAACCCAGCATCTGGGTCAACCGCGACCTGATGCTGGCGGTGTTCCTAGGCTAGGAGGCGCGGCCGAAGAGGCGCGCGACGCGCACCTTAAGCAGGTGCCAGAGCAACGCAAACGCGCTCACCGGTGCCGCGGACTGAGGTGGCGCCGCGGGCGCGGAGCGCGCGACCGCCGCGCTGACGTCGTCCTCGTTGGCCGGCTCGTCAGCCTCCAGATTCGCCTGGATGCAGTTCGCCATATCCTTGATCAGTCGCTTGGAGACGTCTTCCATCACCCCGCGGCCGAACTGGGCCACGCGTCCGGCGACGTGGTAGTCGGTGACGATCTCGACCAGCGAGCCCTCTCCGGCCGTCTGGACCTTCATCTGCGCCGACGCCCGGGCTGAGCCCGGACCCGTCGTCTCCCGACCTTCGGCCGTCAGCGTGGCCGTGCGCTGGGCATCGTCGCGTTCGGAGATTCGAGCGGTTCCGTTGTAGGCGACGGTGATCGGGCCGACCTTGACCTTGACCTTGCCCTTGAATGTGGTCGGATCGACGACTTCGGACAGCTCGGCGCCCGGCACGCATCCGACGACCTTGTTGATGTCGAGGAGGTAGGCGAACACCTTGTCCGGCGGGGCGCTGACCTGAAAGGAATTCTCCAGTTGCATTTCGCGGCTAAAAGTAGCGCAATAGAGGGGTTCACCTTCGCTGAGCTGATTGGTGGCGCCCGCGGAGCGCCGTTTGGAGGGGATTAGGAGCATGAAGCATAAGGTCGCGACAACCGTGAACGGCCGCCGACACGAGCACGAGGTCGAGCCTCGCCTGCTGCTCGTGCATCACCTTCGTGACAACCTGGGGCTGACCGGCACGCACATCGGCTGCGACACGAGCCAGTGCGGCGCCTGCACCATCCTGGTCGACGGCAAGGCGGTGAAGAGCTGCACCATGTTCGCCGTCCAGGCCGAGGGCAAGAGCCTGACGACGATCGAGGGCATGGCCAAGGACGGCGAGCTGCACCCGATCCAACAGGCGTTCTGGGACGAGCACGGACTGCAGTGCGGCTACTGCACTCCTGGCTTCATCATGGCCGCCGCTTACCTGCTGGCGCAGAACCCCAACCCGACCGAAGACGAGATCCGCAAAGGCCTCGAAGGCAACCTCTGCCGGTGCACGGGCTACGTGAACATCGTCAAGGCGGTGCAGACCGCGGCCAAGACCATGAGCACCGCGCCGGCCAGGAAGACGACGGTCGCCGCGGGAGGGAACTGACATGGCGGTCAGCCAGCTCGTAGGCGCGAAGATCCACCGCCGCGAAGATCCCCGCCTGATCACAGGGCACGGCCATTACATCGATGACTTCACGCGCCAGGGCGCGGCATACGTCGCATTTGTGCGCAGCCCCCACGCTCACGCGCGCATCAAGAGCATCGACATCACCGACGCAAGCAAGGCGCCAGGCGTGGCCGGCGTCTATACGGCGCGCGACTTCAAGGGCCAGCTTGCCGGCACGCACCCCGCCGCCCCTGCCTTCGTGGCGGAAAAGAAGTACATACCGGAGCGCTTCCCGATCGCAGAAAAAGAAGTGTGCTACCAGGGCGAGATCGTGGCCGCCGTGCTGGCCGACACCAAGGGCCAGGCGGCCGACGGCGCCAACCTGATCCAGGTCGACTACGAGGAATTGCCTGCCGTCATGGACCTCGAGAAGGCGCTCAAGGACGGCGGCCCGAAGGTTCACGACGGCGCGGCAGACAACGTGAGCTGGGACCTCACGTTCACCGGACCTGACGTCACCGACGCGGCATTCAAGGAGGCCGACGTCGTCGTCAAGCAGCGCATCCTCCAGAATCGCCTGGCGCCCGTTCCGATGGAACCGCGCGGCGTCCTGGCCGAGTATGAGACCTACGACAAGAAGCTGACGATCTGGATGTCGAGCCAGAGCCCGCACTTCATCCGCCTATTCGTGTCTGGCGCCATGGGATTGAAGGAGAGCCAGGTGCGCGTTATCTCCCCCGACGTCGGTGGCGGCTTCGGCAGCAAGATCAGTCCATATCCCGAGGACTACCTGGTGCCCGCCCTCTCTCGCCTGGCGGAGCGACCGGTGAAGTGGATCGAGACGCGCACCGAATCAATCCAGAACGCGACTCATGGTCGCGGCCAGTACTACGACGTCGAGGTCGCGGCCAAGACAGACGGGACGCTGCTCGGCCTGCGCGTCACACAGTTCCTCGACGTGGGCGCCTACTGCGGCACGTTCAGCGCCTTCCAGGCCTGCGCGTGCCTGATGGCCGGCGGAGCCTACAAGTGGAAGGGAATCTCGGCGCGGACGATCGGGATCTTGACCAACCGAGTGCCGACGGATCCGTACCGTGGCGCCGGGCGGCCCGAGGCGACACACCTCGTCGAGCGCATGGTCGACCTCGTCGCCGGTGAGTTGAAGATGGACCCCGTCGAGATCCGGCGCAAGAACTTCATCCAGCCGCAGGACTTTCCTTTCACCCAGAACTTCGGCCTGGTCGTCGACTCAGGTGATTACGAAAAGGCGCTCGACGTCGCGGTGAAGCTTGCGGGTTACGACGACCTGCGCAAGAAGCAGGCCGACTTGCGCAAGCAGGGCAAATACCTGGGCATCGGACTGTCGACGTGGATCGAGCTCTGCGGCTTCGGCCCGAGCGCCGCGACCGCTCCAGCCACCGGCGGCATCGCGCTCGTCGAGTCGGCGCAGGTACGCGTCACCCCGACCGGCTCGGTGATCGTCTACACCGGCACTCATTCACATGGCCAGGGCCACGAGACCACGTTCAGCCAGCTCGCGGCCGACCAGCTGGGCGTGCCGTACGAGAGCATCGAGCTTCGCCACGGCGACACCTCTGAAGGGACCGCCTTCGGCTACGGGACGTACGGGAGCCGCAGCCTGGCGGTCGGAGGCGTGGCCATAAGCAAGGCTGTCGGCAAGGTCATCGACAAGGGCAAGAAGCTTGCCGCCCACATGCTCGAGGCGGCCGAAGAGGACGTCGTCTATGAGCACGGCAGCTTTCACGTCAAGGGCTCGCCGGACAAGGCGAAGGCGTTCGGCGAGGTTGCATTCGCCAGCTACGGAATGAGCCTGCCCGAAGGCATGGAGCAGGGACTCGAGGCCGTCGCCTACTTCGATCCGCCCAACCTCGTCTGGCCGTTCGGCACCCACATCGCGGTGGTCGAGGTCGACGCCGAGACCGGGAGCGCGAAGCTCGAGAAGTACATCGCGGTGGACGACTGCGGAAACATCATCAACCCGATGATCGTCGACGGACAGATCCACGGCGGGATCGCGCAGGCGATCGGACAGGCGCTCTACGAGGAGGTCGTCTACGACGAGGACACCGGTCAGCTCAAGACCGGGACGATGATCGACTACATGGTCCCGTCCGCGGGTGAGATCCCGCCCATGAGCCTCGACCACACCGTGACACCGAGCCCGACCAACGACCTCGGTGTGAAGGGCATCGGCGAGGCGGGCACGATCGCCGCGAGCGCGGCGGTCATCAACGCGATCTGCGACGCGCTCAGCCCGCTGGGTATCAAGCACGTCGATATGCCGGCGACTCCAGACAGGCTCTGGCACATGATGAAGGGGACGAGCAAGTGATTCCAGCCGCTTTCGAGTACGCACGCGCCTCGTCCGTGGAGGAGGCATCCAATCTGCTCAGCAAGTTCGGCGAGGACGCCAAGGTGCTGGCGGGCGGTCACAGCCTGATCCCGCTCATGCGACTGCGCCTGGCGCAGCCTTCGGCGCTCGTCGACATCAACGGCCTCAAGGACCTCGATCACATCAAAGAGGACGGACGCAAGCTTCGCGTCGGCGCTCTGACGCGCCACGTGACGATTCAGAACTCGTCGACGGTGAAGGAGAAGCTGCCGCTGCTTGCGGAGATCGCGGGCGAGGTCGGTGACAACCAGGTCCGCAACATGGGCACCATGGGCGGCGTCATCGCGCACGCCGACGCAGCCGGCGACTATCCGACGCTGGCTTTGATGCTCGACGCGGACATCGTCACGAACCAGCGCACGATTCCGGCGAACGAGTTCTTCAAAGACCTTTTCACCACCGCTCTGGCGCCGGACGAGATCGTGACCGAAGTCGTCTTCCCGGTCGCGACTGGCGCGCACAAGTACGTCAAATTTCGCCGCCGCCTTTTCGACTGGGCAATCGTCGGTGTAGCGGCTCAGAAGATGAATGGGGGATGGCGCATCGGCCTGACCAACGTGGGTCCCACTCCGGTAAGGGCGACCGCGGTGGAGGAGGCGCTGCACAAGGGGGCCCAGCCCGAGGAGGCGGCGCAGCATGCTTCGGATGAGCTCGACCCGGCGGGTGACCTGCGCGCCAGCCCCGAGTACAAGAAGCACCTCGCCCGCGTGCTGACGAAGCGAGCGATAAACCAGGCCGAAGGGCGTCAGTAAGCACTGGGTGACCGGACCACTCGGTCCGGTCACCTCGTACGCTTTGTCACCGTGAGCGCCCCGTCGACGATCGAAGACGTCGAGGGCCGCCTGCGTGAGCGGCGCTACATCGGCGACCGCTCGCTTGCGACCTCGATCTTTCTCGCCCTCAAGCTCCAGAAGCCGCTGTTCATCGAGGGTGAAGCCGGCGTGGGCAAGACCGAGGCGGCCAAGGTCATGGCCGAGGTCCTGGAAGCGCGGCTGATCCGGCTCCAGTGCTACGAGGGCATCGATCTCGCGCACGCTGTCTACGAGTGGAACTACCCTCGCCAGCTGCTGCACATCCGGCTGATGGGTGAGGGGCAAGATCGTCGCCTCGCCGAGCGAGAGATCTTCAGCTCCGAGTTCTTGCTTCGCCGTCCGCTCCTGGACGCGATCGACAACGACGACGCGACGCCGCCTGTGCTGTTGATCGACGAGATCGACCGCTCCGACGAGGAGTTTGAAGCCTTCCTGCTCGAGCTCCTGTCCGACTTTCAGGTTTCGATCCCGGAGATCGGCACCATCAAAGCGCGGCAGGTGCCTTTTGTGGTCATCACCTCGAACCGCACCCGCGAGGTGCACGACGCGCTTAAGCGGCGCTGCCTTTACCACTGGATCGACTATCCGAACCTCGACAAGGAGGTCGAGATCGTGCGCGCCCGCGCGCCCGAGGCGGCCGACGGCCTCGCGCGCGAGGTGGCCGCACTCGTGCAGGGATTGCGCGGCATGGACCTCTATAAGGTGCCCGGCGTGGCCGAGACCCTGGACTGGGCGCGCTCGCTGGCGGCGCTGGGCGCGACCAGGATCGACGCCAACCTCGTCAGCGCGACCATGGGCGCGGCCCTGAAGTACCAGGAAGACCTGGAGAGGGTGCGCGAGCAGGTGCCTGCGCTCGTGGAAAAGGCGCAGCGTGCCTGAGACGTCACCGGATCTTCTGCCGCGGCTGGGGGCTTTCGCCCGCCTGCTCCACGACGCCGGCCTGGAAGCCGGACCGCGACGCTTGACCGACGCCACGCGCGCGCTTGCATTCATCGACCTGAAGCGGCAAGACGATTTTCGGAGCGCGCTGCGTTCGGTGTTCGTGAGCCGCAAGGAGGACATCCCGGTGTTCGAGGCGGCCTTCGACATCTTCTGGGCGCCAATCGACCCGCGCGCTTCTGCCGGCGTCATCCCCGGCCGCAGCCGCGCGCTGCCACTGTCGCCCGAGCGCGCCAGGGTGTGGGCGAACGCGCTCGGCCTCAACGCCTCGCAGATGAACCGGGAGCAGAACCCGACGGAGTTCCCTGCGAGCTCCAGCGGTTACAGCGCCGAGGAGCTGCTGCGGCACAAGGACTTCGAGGAGATGACTTGGGCCGAGACCGAGCAGGTCCGGCGCCTGCTCGAGCAGGCGCCCTGGCGCGTCGCCGAGCGTCGCACGCGTAGGCTGCGGCCGTCGCGGGCGGGCCGGATCGACCTGCGCCGCTCGGCGCGGCACGCGATCCGTTCCAGCGGGGAGCTGATGACGCTCTTCCGGCGCAAGCCGCGCGTGCGCCGGCGGCCGCTGGTGCTGATCTGCGACGTGAGTGGCTCGATGGAGCGCTACTCGCGGTTGTTGATGATCTTCGCGCACGCGGTCGCACGCCGCGAGGACCTCGAAGCATTCGTCTTCTCGACCCGCCTGACGCGGATCACGCGCCTGCTCCGGCACCGCGACCTCGACCGCGCGCTCGACTCGGTGAGCAAGGGCGTCCACGATTTCAGCGGAGGGACGCGCATCGGCGACGCGCTGGGCGATTTCAATCGGCGGTGGGCTAGGCGTGTCCTCGGCCACGGCGCGGTCGTGATCATCATCAGCGATGGGTGGGACAGGGGCGACCCGGGGCATCTGAACGCGGAGCTCATCCACCTTCGCCGCTCCGCCCACCGCCTGATCTGGCTCAACCCGCTGCTGGGTTCGGAAGGCTACGAGCCGCTGACGCGTGGCATGGCCGCGGCCTTGCCGCACTGCGACGATTTCCTCGCCGCGCACAACGTGGCCGCGCTCGAAGATCTCGGCAAGCTGCTTGCCGGCCTCGACAGTCGGAGCGCCAGATGAGAGAGGTCCTCAACGAGCTCAAAGAGTGGACGCGCGAGGGCGAGGAGATCGCCATCGCAACAGTGATCGAAACCTGGGGCTCGAGCCCCAGGCCGCTCGGTTCGAAGATGCTCGTGACGCGGTCGGGCAAGATGGCCGGCTCGGTCTCCAACGGTTGCATCGAGGGCGCCGTGTACGAGGAAGCCCAGAAGGTTCTGAAGTCCGGGACCCCGAAGATCGCCGCCTTTGGCGTCGCCGACGACGTCGCGTTCGAGGTCGGTCTTGCGTGCGGCGGCCACATCGAGGTCTTCATCCAGCCGCTCGGGCCGGTTCACCGCCGGCTCATCAGCATGCTCGACCGCGATGAAGCCGCGACCCTTCGTACGAACCTGGATGACGGTGAGGCGGAGCTGGTCAAGGGCACGCCGCCCGGGTCGGAGCTGGCGAAGAGGGAGGGCGAGGTTTTCGTCGAGCCGTTCCGCCGCCCCGCGCACCTCGTGATCATCGGCGCGATCCACATCGCGATCCCGCTCCACCGGCTCGCGAAGCTGATGGGCTACCGCGTGACCGTGGTGGATGCGCGCGCGAAGTTTGCGACCAGGGAACGATTCCCCGATGCCGACGACCTGATCGTCGCGTGGCCGGACGAGGCGATGACCAAGCTGACGGTCGACGGTTCGACCTATGTTGTCATTCTCACCCACGATCCGAAGTTCGACCTACCGGCGCTGCGCTCGGTGCTCAAGCAAGACGCCGGCTACATCGGCGCCATCGGCAGCCGGAAAACCAATCAGAACCGCTTCGACGGGCTGCGTAAGGAAGGCTTCACCGAAGAGCAGCTGGCTCGCGTTCATGGACCGATTGGTCTGGACCTCGGCAGCCGCGGCGCCGAGGAGACCGCGCTCGGCATCCTGGCCGAGATCACCGCGGTCCGATTTGGCGGCTCGGGCGCCGCGATGAAGGAAGTTCGCGCCACCTCTTAGCTATCGCGCTTGTGGGTCTCCCTGAAGCGCCGGGCCTTCTCCCGATTGCCGCAGGACGCCATCTTGCACCAGCGGCTCGACTGGTTCTTGGAGCGGTCGTAGAAGGCCCAGCGGCAGGGGTCTGAGTCGCAGAGCTTGAGCCTCTCCCAGTCCTCGGCCTGCACGGCCGAGTAGAGCGTCGCCACCAGGCGGCCGATCGCGCCGACCGCTCCGGCGGCCTCCGGCTCGAGGCGAGCCTTGCCGCCGGATCCGAAGCGCATCCGCAGCCGGCTGGCGATGGCGGCCTCGTTCAGGGTCGCCAGGTCGACAGGGTAGATCCGCTGGCCCGAGTTGCCAGCGATCAGGCCACGCATCGCCTCCCGCACCGCCAGGGCGTGCTTGAGGTCGGACTCGTCCACCGGCTGACCCGCGTCCATCAGCCTTCTTGCAACGAGCCAGTCCTTGAGGGTGTTTGGATCCCTGAGCTCTTCGACGCCAGGCATCAGGTCGACCGTGTTGACGAAGGCCTGGATCAAGCCGAGCTCACCGGTCGCGGCTTCACGTTCAGACATCGGCACTCAGTTTACCCATAACCACAGAAAGGGCAACATGGGTTATAATAACTGGCGTAGGGAATTAGACGGTTATAGGAGGTGGACGCAATGAACCCATATGTGAACGAAGACGTGATGTGGCAGCGGCTCAAGGACATGCAGATGGAGGCCGAGAACCGGCGCAGATTGGGACGCCGGAGCGCCCCTAGCATGCTGGGCTGGATCAAGTTCCTCGGCGCGCGAGCGTGGCTGCTGGCCGGATTGGCGACCCTAAGGCCGCCGCGCCACAAGTGGACGGACGGGGCCCACGATGGTGACGCCAGGTCCCACGTGGCCTAAGCCGCAAGCTTCTTCAGGATCGCGACCTGCTCGGCGTCGGGCCCGCCACCCGCGCCCGGCACCTCGAGGATGAAGGGCAGCTTCGCGAGCCTCGGCTCATGCAGCAGGGCGCGAAACCCCTCCTCGCCGATCTGACCGGTTCCGATGTTGGCGTGGCGGTCGCGATTGGACGCGAGGCCGGTAACGGAGTCGTTGCAGTGGATGACCTCGACCTTCTTCAAGCCCACGACGCGCTCTAGCTCGTCGACCGTCTTTTTGACCTCGGCGGGATTGCGCTCGTCGTAGCCCGACGCAAACGCGTGGCACGTGTCGAAGCACACCGACACCCGCGGGTCGTTCTGGAGCGCGCTGAGCATCTGTGCGATCTCCTCGAACCGCGCACCGACGCAGCCACCCAGGCCCGCGTTGTTTTCGATCAGGAGGCGCGCGCGTTTGGGGTCAGCCCGCTCGAGCACATGGCGCAGGTGCTCGGTGATCGAAGGTAGGCGCGCCTCAAATCCGGCGCCCTTGTGCGAACCGGTGTGGAAGATGACGCCGTCGACGCCCAAATCGTCGGCGGCTTTGAGATAGCCCGCGAGCGTGCTCTCGGAGCGCTGGCGAAGCGTCGGGTCGTCGCCCGCGAGGTTGATCAGGTAGACGGCGTGGAAATAGAACGGTGGGTGGCCGTGCTTGGCGGCGGCCTCTTTGAAGGTGGCGATTCGATTCTCGTCGAGCTTGGGCGATCCCCAAAAGCCCGGGGGCGTAGGGTGAACCTGGATGGCATCAGCTCCCATTGCCCTGGCGCGCTCGTACGCCAGGTGGAGTCCTCCGGAGGAGTCGACGTGAGCACCAAGAATGGGCATTCAGGAGAGAGTAAGCCGGGTCCCATCTGGCATGCTGAGCCGGCTTTGTCAGTCTTCGTCATGGGGGACCTCGACCTCGCCATTCGCGGCCGCACCTATCGCGAGCCGGAGGGGCAGCACTCAATGGTCGTGCGCGGCCGAGACCTCGACGCGGGGCTGCAGCACATCACGTCCCGCAGTGATTGCAGGTCGGTGGCGATCGTCGGCTTGCCCGAGCAGGTACCTGACCTTTCGCCGTTGATCGGACGCCGGCTTCTCCTCGTCGACGGTGACAGCGGCCGGCTGCGCGATTTCGCGGAGACGGCGATCCGCGCCGGCATCGAGGTGGAGTGGATCCGCTCCGCCCGACCTCCGTTCGAGCGCCTGGCCGCCGCGCTCCTTCCGGTCGGTGGCATCGTCCTCGCGGCGGGTCGGAGCTCACGCATGCCCGGCTCGCAAAAGCTGCTCCTCGACCTCGACGGCGTGCCTATGGTCCGCCACGTCTTCGAGGCCGCGTCGGAAGGTGGCTGCCATCAGACCGTAGTCATCTATGCCGAGGACGACGTGAAGCGCGCGATCAACGGAAGGGCGGAGCTCGTCTACAACGCCAAGGCGCACACGGGGATGGCGTCGTCGCTCCGTGCGGGCCTGAAGGCCATGCGCCCGGAGATCGAAGGCGCGGTGATCCTGCTGGGAGACCAGCCGCTCGTCGGCTCGCGCACCGTGGCTACGCTGCTACGGGCCTGGCGGCGGGAGGGCTCGCGCCCGGCCGTCGCAGTCTCCCAGGGCGCAGATGGTTGGGCGCCGCCGGTCGTGCTGTCGCGCGAGCTGTGGAGCCAGGTGCTCGCCCTCCGGGGTGACTCCGGCGCGCGCCAGGTGCTGCACGGCCGGCCCGAGCTGCTGGACATCGTGCCCGCCCCGGGGCGGCCGGACGACATCGACACGCCCGACGACTACGCCAAGATCGTGCGCCTGTTCCCCCGCAAGAAGCCGCGCCAGCACGCCTAGACGCGTAGCATCAGCAATGGTGCTAGTGATCGCTCTAGGAGTGGTGACTTGAAAGATCAACCTGAGCTCGGCTGGACTCGCTCGGGCGACTACCAAGACATCCTCTACGACACCTGGAACGGGATCGCGAAGATCACCATCAACCGCCCTGAGGTGCGCAACGCATTCCGCCCCGCGACCGTCATCGAGATGTCGAAAGCATTCGAGGTCGCCCGCGACGACCCTGCCATCGGGGTGATCATCCTGACCGGCGCCGGCACCGAGGCGTTCTGTTCCGGGGGGGATCAGAGGGTGCGCGGGGATGACGGCTACGTCGACGCGGGCGGGACCGGGCGGCTCAACGTTTTGGACCTGCAGGTCCAGATCCGCCGCCTGCCCAAGCCGGTGATCGCGATGGTCGCGGGCTACGCGATCGGTGGCGGACACGTGCTGCACGTGGTTTGCGACCTCACGATCGCCGCTGATAATGCCCGTTTCGGGCAGACAGGTCCGCGTGTGGGCAGCTTCGACGGAGGCTACGGCGCTGGTCTTCTCGCGCGCATCGTCGGCCAGAAGAAGGCACGCGAGATCTGGTTTCTCTGCGAGCAGTACGACGCGCAGCAGGCGCTCGACATGGGACTCGTGAACAAGGTCGTGCCGGTCGCTGACCTCGAGAAGGAGACCGTCGAGTGGTGCCGCCGCATGCTCGAGCTGAGCCCGCTCGCGCTTCGCATGCTGAAGGCCGGGCTCAACGCCGCCGACGACGGTCTCGCCGGTATCCAGCAGCTGGCCGGAGACGCCACGCTTCTCTACTACATGAGCGAAGAGGCGCAGGAAGGGCGCGACGCATACGTGCAGAAGCGGAAACCCAACTTCGCGAAATTTCCCAAGCGTCCGTAGGCGACGGTGAACAGCTTGTCGGCGCGCGGCGCAGCGCGCGTCTGGTGGTCGGCGGTCCGGCCCGCGACGCTGGCTGCGTCCGTGGCGCCGGTGCTGATCGGGACGGCGATAGCGGTCCACGACGGCGGCGCCAGTTGGGCCGCGGGTCTTGCGGCTCTCGTGGTCGCGCTCGGGATGCAGCTGGGCGTCAACTTCGCCAACGACTACTCAGACTTCGTCCGCGGCGCCGACGCGACAAGAATCGGACCGCTGCGTGCCGCATCCTCGGGCGTCGTCAGTCCGAAGCACGTGAGGTGGGCCGCCTTTGCAGCGTTCGGGGTCGCGGCCTTGACTGGACTCGCGCTCAGCATCGCCGTCGACTGGCGACTGCTCATCGTCGGGGCCGCGTGCCTCCTCGCCGGCTGGCTCTATACGGGTGGTCCGCGCCCCTACGGATACCTCGGGATGGGCGAAGTTTTCGTGTTCGTATTCTTCGGCCTCGTCGCCACGATCGGAACGGTTTATGTCGAGGCGGGTCGCGTCACCGCATTGAGTGTTTTGCTCGGCTGCGGCGCCGGATTTTTGGCCACCGCCATCCTCGTTCTCAACAACCTGCGCGACATCGAAACCGACGCCGCTGTGGGCAAGCGAACCCTGGCGACGCGCATCGGCCGCCGGGGAACGCGCGTGCTCTTGCTCGTGCTGGTTTGCGCGGCGTTTGCGGTGCCGATCCTGGTCTTCACGACCAGGCTCGCCGGCGTGACGGTGATGGCGATGCATTTCGGCATCCCGATCGCGTCGGTTCCGGTGCGCACCGCGTTCGCCAGCACATCGGCTCCACAGCTGGTGCAAGCCTTGAGGCGGATGGCGATCGCCGAGCTCGCCTACGCGCTGCTGTTCACGCTCGGGGTGCTGCTGTGAAAATCACCGCGAAGCGTCCGGCCGATGTGGCGCATGAAGTCGAGATCCTCAAGCGCGCGGGCCAACGGGCGTTCGTGGTCTCGCGGATCGATCAGGGGGGGATGCTGGACCGCGAGCGGCTCGGCGCGGCCCGCTACGCTGCGGGGATTCAGTCGACCGTCGAGCTGGAAGACGAGACGCTTGCCGCGGTTGCCGCGGCGAGGTGAGAGGCGAGGACGCGAGCGAACGCATCAGGCTGCTCCTGGTGAACCGGATGGCCGGCCCGCGGCACGATCTCGGATCGTCCGTGCAGTACGGTCGCTGCCAGTCTCCGTGCCGACGCCACGTATCCGTGGTCGAGCTGGCCCGCCACGAATGTGCATGGAATCGCGACGTACGCCAGCTCGCCCCAAAGGGGCTCCATGGCGCCCGCGCCCATTCCACGCAGCGAGCACGCAAGGCCCGCCGCATGATTGCGCAGGCGCTCCGCACGGACCTGGGCGACGTACGCCGGCCCTCGACGTTCCAGGCCGGCGAACAGCGGCAGCGAGCCCCAGTAGCTGACGAATGCGTCGACGCCGTCGTTTTCGATCCGCTCGGCAAGCGCCTCGTCGCCAAGCCTTCGTCCCTCACGCGCATCTTCGTCGAGCCCGGCGTGCGCACCGATGGTGAGAAGCGAGAGCGCACGGTCGGGGTCGCGCGCTGCGATGTGAAGCGCGAGGCGGCCGCCCATCGAGTAACCCACGACATGACTTCGCTCGAGGCCGAGCTCGTCCCACAGCCGCAGAACGTCCGCGGCACACCCGTCCATCGAGCATGGGGCGCCCGGGCGGACCTCCGTCTCGCCGTGGCCGCGAAGGTCTGGCACGATCCATCTCCAGCCTTGCGGCATATGCGCGATGACCTCGTGCCAGCTGCGGCCGCTCTGGGTGAAGCCGTGCAAGAGCGTCACCGGCGGGCCGGTGCCCGACACAACGTAGCTCAGCCTGACGTCCTCAGTCGCCAGAATCACAGGCAGTCAATGCTATGAGCGATGTAACCCAGTCCTTCGCCGCGACCTTCGTCGACGAGCTGGCGGCGCAGGGCGTCGAGTTCGCCTGCGTCTCTCCAGGATCGCGCTCAGCGCCGATCGCCATGGCCCTGCAGCGGCATCCGCGCATCAAAGTCCTCGTACATATCGACGAGCGCTGCGGTTCTTTCTTTGCCGTCGGCCTCGGCAAAGCCACCGGCAAGCCCGCGGTCGTGCTCTCGACCTCGGGGACGGCGGCGGCGGAGTTCCACGCCGCGGTGATAGAGGCTTCCTACTCGCGGACTCCGCTCATCGTCCTGACCGCGGACCGCCCGCCCGAGCTGCAGGGCGTCGGAGCGAACCAGGCGATCGATCAGCAACACCTCTACGGCACGGCCCCGCGCTGGTTCTTCGACCCCGGCGTCCCCGCCGAGATCCCAAACGCGGCGCGTTTGTGGCGGCGGCTCGCGGCTCGAGCGATCGCCGAGGCGGCGGCCGGTCCTGTGCACGTGAATCTCCCCTTTCGGGAGCCCCTGGTCGGACCGCCGGGCCAGACCCCCGTCGCCGAAGGCGCGCCCGCACAGGCAGCGACCGGAGGCCGGTTGTTGCCGAGCCAGGCCCAGGTGGCCACGCTCGCCTCCGCGCTGCAGCGCGCACAGCGCCCGCTCGTCGTGGCGGGCGAGCTGCGCGAGGGTGAGCGGTTGGCGCCGGCGCTGCACCGGCTCGGACTGCCGGTGCTTGCCGAGCCGACCTCGCAGCTTCGCCGGGCCGAAACCGGGGCCGCCGTCGAGTCTTACGAGGCGCTGCTTCGCGCCGGCTGGTCGCTCCAGCACGGACCCGACCTCGTCCTGCGGATCGGGGCCACGCCCACCTCCAGAGTCTTGAACAGGTGGCTGGCAGCCGCCGCGTCGCCGACTTTCCTCATCGACCCCGACCGCAGCTGGCGCGACCAGGACCACGTGGCGACGAACCTCCTCGCCTGCGACCCGCAGCCGCTTCTCGAAGCGCTCCCTGCACTCGATCGTTCCGCATGGCGGGAGCAGTGGGTGAGCGCAGGGAAGCGCGCCTCGGCTGCGATCGCAGCCACGCTCGTCACGACGCCGCTGCACGAAGGGCATGTCGTGAAGGCCCTGAGCCGCCGCCTGCCAGACCCAGGCCAGGTGTTCATCGGCTCGAGCATGCCAATCCGCGCGGCCGACAGCTTCTGGCCTCTCACCAGGCCCCAGCAGCGCTTCTACGGCAACCGCGGGGCGAGCGGCATCGATGGCCTGGTTTCGAGCGGGCTTGGCGTCGCCACGGGCCGCGACCCGTCGCCGACGGTTCTCCTGCTGGGCGACCTGTCGCTTTACCACGACATGAACGGTCTCTGGGCTCTGCAGCGCCATGGCATCCGGGCGACGCTTCTCATCTGCGACAACAATGGCGGTGGAGTGTTCAACTTTCTGCCCCAGGCGGAGCATCAGGATGTGTTCGAAGAGATCTTCGCCACGCCGCTCGGTCTCGATCTCTCGCAGGTGGCGCGCCTATACGGCCTCGTCTACAGCCCGGTGAGCGATCGCTCCGGTCTGGAGCCCGCGATCGCCGACGCGATCGCCGCGCCCACCCCGACCATGGTGGTCGTACGCATGAAACGCGAGGACAGCGTCAGCGGCCATCGACTCTGTTGGGAGGCGGCGGCCTCGGCGTTGAAGAGCTAGGCCCCGCGGAGGAAGTCCAGCACCAGGCGGTTGAATTCCTCGGGGTGCTCGAGGTTGGGCAGATGCGCCGCGTCGTGGATCACCGCTTTGCGGGCGTGCGGTATCGAGGCCACGAGCTGATCGGATGCCTCCAACACGGTGGGCACGTCGACGTCGCCAACGATCACGAGCGTCGGGGCGGTGATCTTTTCCAGCCGTCCGGCCGCTGGAGGTTCGATGTCTTCTGGCGGCGATTCCTCAAAGTTGACGCGAACTGCGCGCTCGTTCATTTCGTGGACCAGATCACGGATGGGTTTGGCGACGTAGCCGCTCGGCCGGAGTGGTCCGTCCACGAACAAATCGAGCATCGCTTCGTTGAGCGCCGGGTAATCCTTGGCCTTCCTCGCCGCAGCCGCCGCCTGGAAGAGGTGCGCGTGCTCGGGCTTCAGCTCGAATCCGCTAAACGCCGAACCCACGAGCACCAGCGTCGAGATCCGTTCCGGATGCTCGAGCGCGAAATCGATCGCCAGCTCGCCGCCCATCGAACATCCGACGACGTGCGCCGGCTGGAGCTCGAGCTCGTCGACCAGCGCGAGGAGGTCCGCGACCGGTGACCACGGGCCTGACGGCAGCTCTGAGCGCCCGAATCCGCGCATGTCAGGGCAGACCACGTCGAACTGCTTCGCGAACGCGTCCACCTGCGGCGCCCACATCCGGGAGTCGGCAAGTCCGGCGTGCAGGAAGATGACCGGCCGCCCCGCGCCCGCGCGTACGAAGTTGATGAGCGCCCCGTAGATCGCCGTTTGCATCAGCTCTGCAGGAACTCGAGCACGATCCGATTGAACTCGTCCGGGTGCTCGAGGTTGGGCAGATGCGCGGCATCGTGGATCACCGCCTTGCGAGCGTGCGGGACTTTCTCCATCAACAGCTCGACCGAGTCGAAGACGGGCGGGACGTCGTGGTCGCCGACGACGACGAGCATCGCCGCGCTGATCTCTTGCAGCCGCTCCGCCGCGGGCGGATCGAGGCGCTCAATCGGCGCGCTCTTGAAGTCGCTCGCGAAATTGCCGCCGTTCATGTCGAGAAACAGGTCACGCACGGGCTGCCTCACGTAACCCTTCCAGGTGCATCTCCGCGCGGTTGACCGCGTCCATTTCCCCGGCCTTCTCGGCAGCTTCGACCTCAGCAAAAAGCTCGGGATACTTCTGCCCGAAGTTGGTGCCACCGATTCCCGGTCCGACCAGCACGAGCTTGGAGATGCGCCCCGGATGCTGGAGCGCGAAGTCCAGAACGACGCCACCACCGATCGAGCATCCGATGAGGTGAGCGGGCTTGAGCTGCAGCTCATCCATGAGCCCGAGCACGTCGGCTGTGGGCGACCATCCCATGGGCGGCAGCTCGGAGTTGCCGAAGCCGCGCATGTCGGGCCTGATGACATCGAAGTGCCGGGCGAACGGCCAGACCTGCGGTTCCCACATCCTGCTGTCGGCGACGCCCGCGTGAAGACAGAGGACCGGAAGGCCTTCACCCTCGCGCTCGTAGTGGATCCGCGCCCCGTTGATCATCGTCTCCATCAGACGAGGGCGGTGAGCAGTGCCTTGAACTTCAGCTCGGTCTCCTCGAGCTCGCGCGCCGGATCAGAGTCCGGCATGACGCCGACTCCGGCGTACAACCGGGCGCCGTCCTCCCAGAGCAGACCGCAGCGCAGCGCGACCGCGAGCTCGCCGTCGCCGCGTCCGTCGATCCACCCGACCACGCCCGCGTACCACCCGCGCTCCATCCCTTCGAGCTCGTCGATCAGTACCTCCGCCGCGTCGCGGGGCCAACCCCCTACTGCAGGCGTCGGGTGGAGCGCTGCCGCCAGCGTGAGCACGTCGGCTGGCGGCTCCTGAAGGTGCGCAGCCACGCTCGTGGCGAGGTGCTGGATGTTGGTGAAGCGCGCCACCTCAGGATCGCGTGCGGTCACAGAGGACGAGAAGGGTTTCAGCGCCTCCAACACGAAGGTGGCGACGACGCGATGCTCGACGAGGTCTTTGGAGCTGCGCGTGAGCTCGTTCGCAAGGCGCTCATCCTCGGCGTCGCTGGCGCCGCGCGCGACCGAGCCGGCCATGGGCTGCGCAAACGCGCGGCTTCCGGAACGGCGGATCAGGAGCTCGGGCGAGGCGCCCGCGAATGCGGTGCCGTCGGCGCCCGCGATCAAGTACGTGAAGCACGACGGGTATGACGCTCGCAGCCCTCGCACGACCATGCCCGCGGACATCACTCCGTCGCCCCGGGCAAGAACCTCGCGGGCGAGGACGACTTTCTCGGCTTCACCCGCGCGCAGCCGTGCCGCCGCTGTTTGCAAGGCGGCAGTCCACGCGAGCGGATTGCGGATCGGGCTGACGTCGAGCCGGTGGGCTGAGGGTGCTCGCACTGGCGCTGCGGACAGATCCATCAGGTCCTCCGCGTCGGCCTTCGCGGCGAAGACAAACGTCCGGCCGCGCCGCCGCATCACCGCCAGCTCGGGGACGCGAAAGAGGAGGGCGGGGAAGCCGGACCAAGCGCCGCCGGGTTCTCGGTCCGGCCTGTAGGCGAATCCTCCGACCGCGACCATGTCCAGCGATCCTCCAAGCCGTCGCCACAAGCGGGACGCCGCCAGGATGCGATCGCCTGCCGGCTCGAAGTCGATCGCCTTGCCGTCGGCGTCTTCGAGCGCGACGCCGCCAGGCGCCGCGACGATGTCGTAGGCCCGGCCGATGGCGGCGACGCTCACGGCGTCAGGCATTGGGCGTTCGACGAGCATCACCTCGTGGCCCGCGTCGCGGGCGGCGCTGACCAGGTCGACGAGGTCCGGCGTGCGGTCGAGCTCCCAGGAGCGAACGGTCTTCGCGGCGATCATGCCTTCTTCTCAATGTGCTCGCGGGCCGCCCGAATCAGGGTGCGTTGGAAGTGGTGGCGGACGAGCGTCCCGCTCGCCTCGAGCAGCTCGTTGAAGGTCTGGAGCAGCCGCCGCTCCGCAGCCTCGGTCTCACCGCCCTCGGCCTGGATCCGCTCCCTTACGTGGTGGTCGAAGAGGTCGACCGCCTGCCGGGCGGTGCGGTCGACAGCCGCCGCGTAGTCCTCGCCCAGCTCCATCAACGACCCCAGCGGGACGCCGGCCGCGATGAGCTTCATCCCCGCGGCTATCGCCTCCAGGTCGTCGGCCGGATACTCGGGTTGGTCACCGCCCTCGATGGGGACCAACAGCCCAGCCTGCTGGAGGCTCAGGAGCAGCGGTTCGGCCACGCCGCTGCGCTCTGCCAGCTCAGCCAGCGTGAGCGTCGCCGGCGCCGAGGGGTGAGTCACCGCGGCGACAAGCGCCTCGTCGGAAGCCTCCAGCTCCCCGTTCAGGAAGCGCTGGATGACGGTCAAGGTGAATCCCTGCTGCTGGAGCTCTTTGATCCGGCGAAGCCTCTCGACGTGGGCGTCGCCGTACCAGGTGACCCGGCCCTCCCGCCGCGGAGCCTCGAGCAGGCCCTTCCCCTGATAGAAGCGGATCGTGTCGACGGCGACCCCGGCGGCGCGGGCCAATTGTTCGATCCGATACTCCATGAGTGATTACTCAGGATACGGATCTCGCGTCGGAGCCGGTCAGTAAGCGCCCTGTTGTGAGAGCTCGGAGCCGGCCGAAGACGGCTGTGGTGCAGGCGCATGAGGCTCCCGCGTCGCGACCTCGTGGCCATGGCGAGCAGCCGCCCTGCGGCAGCTTTCACAACACCATGTCTTCGTGCCCGGGCGCGCAGTCCGGACGAGTCGAGTCAGTACTCCCACCGAATTTGACCAACGTCGTCGGGACTCGAAACCGTCGGTGTTTGGATGGGACATTTGCCCATGTCGATTGGGAGGGGTTAACGGCTAGCTACATCCCCCTGAAAAACCCGTAGCCGAGAGAGCGGTCATCGGAGCCGGTGCAGTTTGGTCGGACTGGGTGGAACTCGTTTCGATGGCGGGACGGCTCACGTCGCTAGCGCTGCCATCCGGCCGATGTTACTGGCCAGAACTCCGTAACCGGACCAGATCCGCGCACCACCGAGACCTTTGAGTCTGGTCCGATTCCAACCAAACCGCCTCTTCAGATGATGCCCGTAGTTTGCCCATGTGCTCGGCAGAAACTGCATCGGCCCCCTGGCGCCCGCGGATGAAGGTCCGTTCACGCGGCCGAAGTTGCTCTCGATGAAGTTGATCGAGGCCAGGTAGCTGGCGTCGACGCCGTAACGGTTTTGAGCCTCCAGATAGTAGGAGCGCAGGGCGGTCAGCGGCGCGGCGTCGGAGTAGGGGTGCGTGAAGTGCACGTTGACGAGGTAGTACTGGTCGATACCCGCGAGCGTGTAGAGCGAGTGCAGGGCCGCGATCGAATCCCGCAGGGGACTCTGGGTGTCCGCGGGGAGGAGGGGTAGGACCGAAGACTCGACGCTCGAGTAGCCGGCGAGCTCGTAGACGCGCAGCTCCTCCTGGCGGGCCGCCTGGCGAAAGCCGTAGGTGGCGCCGTCGACCGCGAGCTCGTGCCGCATTGCTTCCGCCAGTCCGGCTGGATGCTCGGCGGCCAGCGCGGTGAGCCGCGCCGAGGCGTCCTCCATCGCGAGCTCTGCGGCGACGATCCGCGCTGCTTCGTGGTGGGCGTTGGGTGCTGCGTCGGGGTCCTGGGCCGCAGCGGCGCGTGGCTGAGCCGCGAGGACGACCGCAACCAGGACCGCCGCTCCGCGTGGGATCACGGCCTGTACTTAGGCGGTTTGCTCTGTGCTGGCGGCGATGTACGGCCGCTGGTCGGGGATGATCGGCACGTCTTCCGGATACGGGTCCGCCGCGTCCGGCTCGCGGAGGCCGCAAGAGTCCAGCAGGCCCGCGATCTCGTCCCCTACGAGCTCGCCCTGCGCGATCAGCGCCTCTGCCGCCTGGTCGATGCCTTCCTTGTTGATCGCCATCAGCCGCCAGTCGTCGATGTAAGCGTGTCCCAACAGCTGGGCGACGGTCTTGCGGCTGCGGGGGTTGTTGAGCACCGCACCGACACCCGTCCCTTGCTCGTGCATGCCCTGCGTCACCTCGGCGACCGAGATCAGCTGCTCGCCGATGCCCACCGCCTTGGCGGACATGGGCGGATCGAGCTTGTCGGCGCCCATGCCGACGATGCCCACCATCCGGCACGCGGTGTTCGTCGCCTGGACCAGGTCCATGGTCACGCCCGTCGTGTTCTCGCCGTAGAAGACGTGCTCGCAAGCAAGGGAGCCGAGCTGGGCGCGGATTCGGGACGAGAGCTGGGAGCGAAAGGTCAGCCACTCCTCTTCCTGGGGCAGCGACTTGTGGTAGCCCCCAATCTCTCCCAGCTGCGGATCGGCGCGCCGGCGGATGGAGAGGCGCACGTGCGAGCGGTCCTTCTCGAAGAAGTGCGACGCGATCGCGTGGCCGAGCTCGTGCCGGGCGACCGCGATCTTGTCCCTCTTGGTGTACTCGACCGGGATCGCAAGGCCCGCCTCCACGTTGCCCATCGCCTCTCGGATGTCGGGCCAGCCGAACGTGTCCCGTCCCTCCTCGAACGCGTACAGCAGGGCGAGCGAAAGCACCTGCTCGATGTCGGCCGGTGAGTAGCCTTCGGTCACGCGTGCGAACTCGTCCCGCCGGGCGGGCGTGTCGAGCGCGGGGTCGTGCTGCTTCTTGTCGAAGTACAGCGCGGCGATGTCCTTGCGCGCTTCGCGGTTGGGCATCAGGAAGGTGATCTGGCGGCCGAAGCGTCCCGGTCGCGTCAGGGCCTCGTCCAGCACGGAAGGCCGGTTGGTGGCGCCGATGAAAAGGATGTTGTAGTTCGGCGCCTTGAGGGCGGGGATGCGGAGGTGCAACTTCGTGCCGTTGAAGCCGATCGTGCGCGGCAGGAACAGTCCGTCGAGCGTCAGGTTGAGCAGGCTGCGCAGCTGGCGTGCGATCCAGCCCGGGTTGTCGATGCCGTCCATGAGGACGAGCAGCATGTTCAGGCCGAGCATGCCGCCGCCGAACATTCCACCCATTCCAGGCATCATGCCGCCGCCGCCCTGTGTGCCGGATCGCCGCTGGCCGAGAGCGTCGATCTCGTCGATGAAGACGATGCAGCCGCCCCACACCTTGGCGCGCTTGCGCGCCGCGCGCACCATGAGATAGACGCTCAGCGCGTCGATGCCAAGGAACATACCGGCGAAAGAGCCACCGTTGGCGATGTAGATAGGCACATGCAGCGACGAGGCGATCGCCTTGGCGAGCATCGTCTTGCCTGTCCCTGGGGGACCGACCATCAGCACGCCCCGCTCGCGCTTGCCGCCGGCCTTGACGAAGAGTCGCCCATGCTCGATCAGGCGCAGGATCCGCTTCATCTCTTCGACCGCGGCGAGCTGGCCGCGGACGTCGCTCATGTCGACGCCGAAGTTCGCGTCGTCGGGGTTGATCATCGTCTTGCCGATGCGCGTGTAGAGATAGAAGGGACCGAAGAACAACATGAAGTTCGCGCCCAGCAGGAAGAAGAGGTAGAGGAGCTGCGTGAGGGCGAGGGCCAGGAAGTCGGGCAGGGCCGCGAGAGCGTCCTCGGGAGCCAGCCCGAAGAAAAAGTAGGAGACCGCGAAGTAGCCGGTCGGGATGAGGGCCAGGAAGATCGCCCGCTTCCAGAAGACCGCCCGATTCGTCTCGACCGTGCGCTGCAGGACGTCGGTCTCTGGCGTCATCTTTTCTCGGACGATCAGAGCTCGGCGGACCATGCTCAGGATGCCGCGCGCCAGAAGCATCGCGATCACCGCGTAAAGCAGCGACATGGCGATGCCCATCTGGAGGGCGATCAGCGCGAAAGCGAAAGCCGATGCGCCGACAAAAAACGTGAAGATCCAGAAGATGATCACGGCGGGGTCAGCTCACTATACGGGCTGGGGTTGCAGTTGCGATGAACACGGTGATGGCCAGCCCGAGCGCGATCAGAACGTCCCCAGGACTGTAGGCCTCGGGCACGGGGTACAGCGCGATCCAATCTCCCAACAGATTGAGGTGGGTGTCGCTGCTCATGACCACGTACTGGCCCACCGTGCCACGCCGCACGAGTGAGCCCGCCAGCTCCGTCGCGACCGGCATCCGCCCCCCGTTGGCGATCATCACCAGCAGGTTGACGGCGATGCCGGCGCTGACCAGCCACAGGGCGGACAGCCGATTCCAGTGCCAGGCCGTCCAGGCCAGGATCGCGGCCAGTCCCAGCATGTAGGCGTACTGCGCGCCCGCGACGCGGTTCAAGGGTGTGAGGAGGACGGCCTCGCGCACGATGACCGCGGCCAGAACGAGCCACGGCCACCGAAAACGAATCCGGGCCAGGTTGCCGACCTTCCCTCCGGTCAGGAGGCCGAAGACGATGCCGAGGACGATGGCGAACAGAAACAGCAATGTTCGCTACTCGGACGCGAGACGTGCCGCCGCTCCCGCCAGCACCTTTACGCCCACTGGCAGCGCGGCCTCGTCGATCCGGAATCCCGGCGAGTGGTGCGCTGGCGGCACGTCACCGCTCGGTCGCGCGCCGAGCATGAAGTAACAACCCGGAATCCTCGTCAGAAACTCGGCGAAGTCATCGCTCACCGTCAGCGGCCGGCCAAGCAGGCTCGCGCGGTCTCCGATCAGCTCCTCGCCGACCTCGAGCACCTTGCGCGTCACGTTGGGCTCGTTCATCAAAGGCACGGTGCCGTGCACGAGCGCGACGTTGGTCTGGACTTCGAACTCGCTCTGGGTTTCTCGGAGCAGGTCGTGCAGCCGATCGAGCGCCTGGGCGCGTAACGAATCGTTGAACGTGCGCAGGCTGCCCTGGACCAGCACGCCTCGCGGCACGATGTTCCAGGCGCCGTCGCTGCTGATGTTGCCGATCGTGGTGTGGCACTGCACGCCGTCGTGCTCGAGGCCTTCGACGACCGTGTGCAATCGCTCGACGAAGAAGGCCTGCGCCGCAAGCACGTTGCCGCGACGGCCCATCATGCCCCCGTGGCCGCCCGGTCCCGAAAACTTGACGTCGAATGCATCCGAGCCGGCCCACAACAATCCAGGCCGCGTGATCACTGTCCCGGATTGCATAAAGCTCACGATGTGCAGGCCGATGACAACGTCAGGTCGATGGTCGTCGAGCAGGCCGCGCGCGATCATCGCTTTCGCGCCTTCGACGATCTCTTCCGCAGGCTGGAAGACGAAGAGGTATTTGCCGTTCACGTCCCAGATCCGGTCGATCAGGGTGCGAGCGACGCCGATCATGATCGCCATGTGCGCGTCGTGACCGCACGCGTGCATTCGCCCCTCGGTGCGCGACTGAAAGTCGACGCCGGACTCTTCCAGGATCGGAAGACCGTCGATGTCCGCACGCAGCATCACCGTCCTGCCCCTTCTGCCGGTGTCGAGCAGCGCGACAGCGCCTGTCTCGGTGGGGCAGGTCTCGAGGTCGAGGCCGAGCTCGTGCAGTCTGTCCTTCAAGTAGCGCGACGTTTCGTGCTCGCTGAAGCTGACCTCGGGATGTTGGTGAAAGTAGCGACGCAGGTCGACCACGTCGTCGAGCACCGACTTGCTCGGCAGCGGAGTCGTCCCGTGCTCGGCATGCGAATCGTCAGTCATGCACCGCCACCAGGCTGTAGCCCCGAGCCGAAGCATGCACGAATGTCGTGCCCAATCCCGGCTCTAGGTCATCGAGGCGCCGCCGCAGCGTCAGCAGCGCCGAGTGCACAGTCGAATGCGCCGCGTTGTTGCGAAACAGTCCGGCCAGGATGAGGTCGCGCGCGGTCACGGGTTTGGATCCTTGGGCAAGAAACAGGACGAGGGCGGCCTGCTGCTGAGTCAGGCGTGCCTCCCGTTCCCCGAGCTTCACGGTTCGCCGCGTCGGGTCGAACTCGAGCCGGCCGAAACGATAGCTGCCGGGACGGCCGGTGCCGCGCTCGACCAGGCGTGCGGCCAGGTCGGAGTAGATGTGGGCCATCGGGACGTTGCCCTTGACGAAATAAGAGCTCGCTCCGAGCTCGTAAGCGCGCCGGATCGATGCAGAGTTGACCTGCGCGGCCGAAAGCACGATCACAGGCAGGCCCGGGTGGTGCTGGCGGATCCAGGTCAGCAGCTCGAAGCCCGAGTCTTCGCGCTCATCCAGCACCAGGTCGAGAAGGACGGCGGCCACCCGCTCATGCTCGAGCAGGTCGCGCGCCTCGACCACCGTGGCGGCAACCGACGGCCGGTAACCGAGGTCCTGTAAGTCGATGCGCAGCTGCTGCAGCATCGCGGCTTCGTCCTCGACCACCAGGACCGAGGAGCCGAGCACGTCAGCCGGGCGGTAGACCTCGAGGCCGGGCGGCAGTGGCGGTAGGCGCACCTCGCGCTGGCGCGGCTGGCTCCGATTTTGGGTGATAGTTTGATTTTCCAAGGCTATCCCTACACTATTTTTTACGATTATTGACTACACTAAAATGCTCAAATTCAACCGGCCTACCGCATACTTTGTGCCGGACCAAACGTAATTGGAAAAACAAAGGGGTAAATTGGGGATGACTTGGCGACTGAAGGTCCAGGGTGTGGTCTTTGTGATCGTGGTACTGGTTGCGCTTGCACTCGCCGCCGGGGCGCAGTGGACCGACGCGTTCGCTTCGACCGACTGGGCAGACTTCTTTTAATCACTAGGCTCTGAGTCCCGGCGCTCGCGAGAGCGCCGGATCGCGACCGGCAGCAACGCGTAGAGATCTGCCCGGTCGACTGCTTTGCTCATGTAACCGACGACGTCCGGGTCGTCCGTCCCAGAGGGGAAGACCGGGTAGGCCGTGTAAAAGATGACAGGCACCTTCTGGCCGCGCGTTCGCAGCTCGTTCAAAAGCCCCCAGCCGTCCATCGGCTCCGGGAGCATCAGGTCGATGATCGCCACCTCCGGCCTGTCGGCCGCCGCCCTGACCAGCGCCTGGTCGGCGTCTTCGGCCATCGAAACTTTGTAGCCAAGCATTTTGAGGTCGGTTTCCAGGATGACCCTCCACGCTCGCTCGTCATCGACGACGAGCACAGTCGAGCCCCTCAACTCCTCCGGAGTAGGTGCAATTGGCTTTGGCGGGGTGAAAGGCACCTGAATTCTGGCGCAGTATATCCGTGGCAATGGCAACCTCCGCGCGTCGTAACACCGGACCGCACCGCACTCCGACGGTGATCAACCGATCACTCGCCCGCCCGACGCCGGTACCCAGAGCGCGGGCCAGCGGCAAAGCGGCGCCCTCCGTGACCGCGCTGGTCCACGAGCTGGGCACCTGCGTGACCGAGGCCGACCTCCTCCAGGTGCTCTACCGGGGGCTCCAGGGCAAGTTCGGATACGACGCCATCAACCTCCAGGTACTCGAGCGCGAGGGCTGGTACCACTCGCTCGCCATGGACGCGGGCGTGCTGCAGGACGTTCGCCGCCGGCCGGTGCGGGAATCCATGTACGCACGCCAGTTCGCCCACCCGAATACGACGGTCCTGCCGATCGAATCGAACCGCCGCCTGGAGATCGGCAAAGGACCAGGCGTTACGGTCCGCAGCAAGCTTGCCATCTGGGTCCCAGTGCGGCATCAGAGCGAGCTCATCGGCAGCGTCATCTATCACACGTACCGCAAGCGTCGGGTGCCGCCCGCCGAGCTCCAGTTCCTCGAAGACGTGCATGCCCGGCTTGGGATCCTGCTCGCCAATGCGTCCCTCAACGAGCTGACGCGCAACCAGGCGCGCAGCCTCCAGGCCCTGAACGGTGTCGCCCGCGCGATGACCTCGACCCTGGACGAGAGCACCGTGCTGACCGGGCTGTACGGAACCCTGCGGGAACTGCTGCCGGTGGACTCGCTCGAGATGGTGACGTTCCAGGAGAGCACGGACCGCGCCCGGCACCTGCATCTCGACGGGGAGGCGACCGCAACCTCGAAATCGCTTTCCGCGCGGTCGCCACTATCGGCCACGGCCCGCGACGTCATGGCCGGCAACAAACCGGTGCTGACCCACGATCCGCACTCGTCCTTGTGGGTTCCGCTCAAAGAGGGCGGCGTCGCACGAGGCGCGCTGGGCATCAAGTGCTCGCGCCCGTACGCGTACGAAGACTCGACCGCAGCCTTCCTCGAGCTCGTCTCGGACGAGGTCGCGCTGGCGCTTCGCAACGCCCGCAGTTATGAGGCGATCGAGGATCAGCGCCGCCGGCTCGAGGTCGTCAACTCGGTTGGACGCCGCCTGGCCTCGAGCCTCGACCGCTGGTCGATCATGCGCACGCTGCGCGAGGAGCTCTCGGCGACGCTGAGCTTCGACGGCTTCATCCTGGCCACGATCACCCAGACGGCCGAAGGCCCCGTCGCCGAGGGCTACCAGTACGTCGCCGGCGTCGAAGAGGTCGTTCCTCCGGTCGCGCTTGCGATCACGGGTCCTTCGCGCGAGGCATACGAGACCGGCAAGCCGGTGCTGGTGCGGAGCTCGCCGTGGGCTCGGAGCTTCGAAGGCAAAGATCTCGAGCGCGAGGTCTGGACGGTTGGCCAGGGTGCCGCGGTTTTCGTGTCCGGTCCTCCGTCGGACAGGCGCCGGGTGTCGCGCTCTTTCGTGTGGGTGCCCGTGCTCAGCGGCGAGCGCATCACGGCCATGCTCTCGCTGCAGTCGTACACCGAAGGCACCTTCGACGAATGGCACGTCAAGCTCCTGCAGGACGTGGCCGCCCACGTGAGCCTGGCGCTTGCCAACGCCGACCACTTCGCGCAGGCCCAGACGGAGCGCGCGCGCCTTGAAGCGCTGCACTTGCTGGAGCTGGGGGTCGCGGGCGCGTCCGACGAACGTCAGCTTGCGGACGCCGTCTTCTCCGTCGCGAGCGACTATCTCGAGTCGACCCACATGGTCCTTGCCTACGTCGATGTCGCCGGCCTCGTGTCCGGGTTCCTCGCTGAGCGCGGCCGGCCGTCGACCTCGGTAGGGCCGGTCCTCATCGACAACGCGCCCTTCTTCCGCCGGATGATCGACAGCGGTCCCCAGGTCGCGGAATCGGTCAACCCCGAGCCGCCGGACCTTGGTGGGCCGATCGGAAGCTACATCTTCACGCGCTCGCCGAGCCACGTCGTCTGGGCGCCGATCACACAGGACGACCGTGTGGTGGCAGGCGTGGTCGCCATGCGCAACGACGGCGCGCGATTCCAGGCCACGCACGTGAAGCTGCTCGAGGCCGCGATGCCGGTCGTCGGCATCGCGCTGCGCACGTTGCGGCTCCACCACGCCAACGAGCTCGCGCTCGCGCAGTCGGTGCGAATCCAGGAGCTGGCGGCGCTGGCCGGCCACGAGCTGATGAGCGTCGTTGCGAACATCGCGGACCAGGCCCGAACCATGCTCGAGTGCGCCGGGGCGGTCTGCTGGGCGTTCGACACCGAGGGTCGCGTGACGGCAACTCGCGGCAGCGGCGATGCGGCCGCGGAGGAGGTGCTGGCCTGGGCCGGCCTCAACTCCGACGACCGCATCGCTCCTGCCGGAATCGTCAGCGGGACGGCGCACGACTACGCGTGGAACCTGGTGCCGCTCTGGTATGGCGACCGCCTCGTCGGCGTGATCGGCGCGGTGCATGCGTCGACGCTCGTCGCCGAACCGAGCGCCGCGGCCCTCGACTTCGCCCGCCACGCGGCTGTCGCGATCGAGAACGCACGGCTGGTCGCCGAGACTCGAGGCCGGATCCGCACCCTCGAGGCGGTGGCCGCGTTCACCGAGCTGACGCCCACCGAGCCGGACCGCGCTCGCTCCGAGATGGCGCGTCTGGTCAGCCGCGCGCTGGCCGGGTCTCAGGGCGAGCTCTGGCTGCTCGAGGACGGCGAGCTCGTGCGCCGTTCCGATGATGGGGAGGCGGCCCCCAAGGTGCCGGTCACCGACAGCGCGCAGCTGCTGCGTGCGCTTACCTCGGCCGCGGGCGGGCGCCGGCTTCGCGCCCTGCTCGACCTGCTTGGCGCGCCGCCCGATGCGTTTGCGATTCCGATCCAGGTCGAAGGCCGGTTCGGGGGTTTGCTGGTGGCGCGCATCACCGTGGGTGGCGCCGAGACGCGCAGGCTCGCCGCCGTGCTGGCCGGCCAGGCTTCGGTTCTGCTGGGTCAGCTCGAGCTGGTCGACGCTCTCGACCGCGAGCGTCGGATGATGAACGCGATCCTCCGCCATTCGCCGGTGGGAGTGATGCTCGAGGACGCCGCAGGGCGGATCGTCTACGCCAATCCCGAGATCGAGTCCATATACAGCCTGCAGGCGTCAGAGATGCCAGGTCGCAAACCGGACGAGATCTATGCCGCGGCGGGCGCGATCCTGGCCGAAGACGGCGATTCCGACGGGACGCTCGAGCTCCGCATGAAGGAGCCCGACCGCACCGTGCATGTGCGGCGCGTGGTCATCCCCGGACTCGAGGGCGAGCCTGCCGGGGTGCTCACGCTGCACGAGGACGTCACCGTGCAGAGGCAAGCGCTCGAGGCGAAAGACCTGATGCTTCGCGCCATCGGCCACGAGGTCAGGAGTCCCGCCGCGGCGATGAAGAACACCCTCGCCGGGATCATGCAGTGGGACGAGACGATCGACTCGGCGGGCCGGCGAACGCTGCTCCAGGAGGCGTACGAGTCGTCGGACCGGCTGCTCAGCCTGGTCGAGAGCCAGCTGATCATCGCCAAGCTGGAGACCAGGCATTTCGAGCCGACTCCCGAGCCCGTCGACCTTGCGTCGGTCCTGGCCGGGGTGATCGCAGTCCTCCATCATCGCTACGCGGAGCGGACGGCCGCGGTCCAGGTCAACCTGCCCGGGAACCTGCCCGCCGCATTCTGCGAGCCGGCCCACCTCGCGCAGGTGGTGACGAACCTGATCGGCAACGCGCTCGAGTACACGATCGGGTCGGTTCAGGTCGAGGCGCGGCAGGTCCAGCGCGGATGGCTGGAGGTGACGGTGGCCGACAACGGTCAGGGTCTCCCGGCCGCGACCCTCGAGACCGTTTTCGAGAAAACGGGTCCCGCCGGCCGGAGCCGGTCCCAGGGCGGCCTCGGGCTAGGTCTCTACCTGTGTCGGCTCGTGGTCGAGCGTTCGTTCGGCGGCCGCATCTGGGTCGCCGCCAGCGACCGCCGCGGTACGACCTTCAGATTCACCGTCCCTGCCCGGATTCGTACCTAACAAGCGCGGGTGACGATCTCGGCGAGAGATTGGCGCGCCGAAGATCCGTCGCGGGGGCGCCAGCCCCAGCCTCCGGCCGCGTTAGAAGTCGATATGAACGCCGTCGCGCCCATATGGGTGCGTGTTGGCGGCGGCCTCGAGCTGGTCCCCGACCATCTCAGGCACGGCCCGGCGGACACGGAGTTTCCGCCCCCCGGCGGTCCCTGGGAGGCGCTTCTCCTGAACGGCCGTCTCGTCGGTTGGGCGGAGCGCGGCGGGCTTCGGGTGGCTCGGCAGAGCGCCGAGATAGGGCAGCGGCTCGTCAACGAGCAACGCGACTACCTGCTCGGCCGATTGGGCCACAAGCTGCGCTCCTCGGTGCTGGCGCTCCAGGAGTCCGCCCGTCAGGCCGCCTTCGGCCGGCCCGAGCTGCTGGAAGGGCTTTTCGAGCAGGCGCAGGAGGTGGTACGGAGGGCCGCCGGCCTCGAGGCCGCGGCGGTCGAGCCCAAAGACAGCGCACGCGGCGTCGTCCTGGGCGCGGTGCTCAACCTCGCCCTGCCGACCGCGACCAACAACGTGCCCGCCGACGCCGTCGTCCTCGGCTCCGAGCCCGTCATGGTCGAGGCCTTCACTCGGATCCGGGACTGGCTGCTCGGCGATTCGCTCAACGTCGAGGCCCAGCCAATGGGTGGCTGGTGGAGGGTCCAGGTGACGGCCGCCGGTGAGCGCAAACCACTTGCGGTGCCTGAGCTTGGCGAGCCTCTCGTCCGCCTGATCGTGGATACACAGCTCGACGGCTGGCTCGACGCCGGCCGCTCGGATGGAGTCGACATCTACCTCCCGGCCTATCACCTGCGCTGACGTCCGACCGTGGCTCTAGTCACCCGCGTCGTGGCCCCGAATCCGGGGCCGTACACGGGGCCCGGCACCAACACCTGGATCATCGAGGCGGGCCCTGTGGTCGCGGTGATCGACCCCGGCCCCGACGACGACTCCCATCTCGCGGCGCTCAACAAGCGCCTCGCCGGCAAAACCGTCGGCGTCGTCCTGGTCACGCACTCGCACCCCGACCACCTTCCGCTCGCGGAGCGTTTCGCCGCCCCGCACCACGCGTCTGTGCGGCGCCACCCTGAACTGCACGACGGCGACATCGTGCGCGCGGGCACTCTCAACCTGACCGCGCTCCACACCCCGGGTCACAGCGCCGACCATCTGAGCTTTGTCATTCCTGAGGATCGCGCCATCTTTACGGGCGACCTGATCCTCGGCCACGGCAGCTCGATGGTCACCTACCCCGAGGGCGACGTCGCCGCCTACCTGCAATCGCTCGACCGCCTGGCGGCCCTGGAGCCTCGCATCCTGTTCCCCGGCCACTGGGATCCCGTCACGAACGCGATGGCCAAGATCGAGGAGTACAGGAAGCACAGGCTCGAGCGGGAGGCCCAGGTGCTGGCCGAGGTCAGGCGCGGCTCCGGCACCGGCGCAGAGCTGACCCGTCGCGTTTACGGCGACCTCGACGAGAGGTTGATCATCGCGGCCGAGATGACGATGCGTGCGCACCTGCGCAAGCTGGTCGATGACGGCCTGGTGCGCGAGACCGGGGAGGTCTACGAACCCCGTCGGTAATCTAGGCCCGTGACTCCGATCCTTTCCCTGTCCGCGGCCGAACTCGAGCGGTGGCTCGAAGGTCACGGCGAGCCTGCTTATCGGCGCAAGCAGGTCTGGGCCTGGCTTGCCCGCGGCGAGATGGATTTCGACGGGATGCGGGACCTGCCGAGAGCGCTGCGCGAGGCGCTGGCGAAGGAATTTCGGGCCAGCTCCCTGAGGTCGATCGCGACCTCGCAGGCGGACCGCGGCCTCACCTCCAAGACGTTGTTCGAGCTCGACGGCGGGCACTCGGTCGAGGCGGTCGTGATGCGCTATCCGGACCGCTCGACTCTCTGCATCTCATCGCAGGCCGGATGTCCAATCGGCTGTCCCTTCTGCGCCACCGGCAAATTTCCCTTCGGACGCAACCTGAAAGCTCATGAGATCGTGGAGCAGGCCGCTGACGCGGTGCGCGTGCTGGCGGCCGAGGGGCGCAGGCTGTCGCACGTGGTGTTCATGGGCATGGGCGAGCCGATGGCCAACTATCACGCGGTCGTCGAATCCGTCCGCCGCTTATCGGATCCGGAGCTCCTGGGCATCAGCCCTCGGCGCATCGTCGTCTCGACGAGCGGGCTGATCCCTCGCATCACGCAGCTCGGCGAGGAAAAGATTCCGGTGACGCTGGCCATCTCTCTGCACGCGGCGCGCGATGAGCTGCGCGACGTGCTGGTTCCGATCAATCGCAAATACCCGGTGCAGGATCTCGTCGACGCGGCCCAGACCTACGCCGAGGGGACGGGGCGGCGGGTCAGCTACGAGTGGGTGATGCTCGCGGGCGTCAACGACACGGAGCGTGACGCCAAAGAGTTGGGTTCGCTGCTCAAGCACAGGCTCGCGCACGTCAACCTCATTCCCTTCAACCCGGTCGAGGACACGCCTTACCACGCGCCCGACCGTGCCTCGATCCGCTCATTCAAGGAAAGGGTCGAGGCTCAGGGCCTGAACGTGACCGTGCGCGACACCCGTGGACGCGAGGCCGACGCGGCTTGCGGGCAGCTCCACGAGCGCGTAATGCGGACCAGGGTCCCGGTCTCGTAACCTCCGTGCTCTTCGCCGGGACGTCCGGTTTCAGCTACGCGACGTGGAAGGGTAAGTTCTACCCTGCGTCGCTCCCCGGCTCGAAGATGCTTCGCCACTACGCCGAGCGCCTGACGGGGGTCGAGCTCAACGGCAGCTTCTACCGCACTCCTCCCGAATCGACGCTTTTGAATTGGGCCTCCCAGACGCCGCCTGGCTTCCGCTTCTCCATGAAGGCCAATCGGGGCCTTACCTACTCCGCCGAGGGATTCGATCGCGTCGGGCTCGCGCGCATCTTCACCGAGCGGATTTCGGTCCTGGGCGAGCGCCTCGGCCCAGTCCTGCTCCAGTTCCCACCCGCGCGGAAGAAGAATGTTGCGCTCCTCGATTCGCTGCTCACGGCGCTGAACCGCCCGGCGGCCGCTGAGTTCCGGCACGAATCGTGGTTCGACGAGGACACATTTCGCGTCATCCAGCAGCACGGCGGGGCGCTGGTGATCACGGACGAGGCGAAGTGGCCGCGCGCGCCTCTTGTCGAGCTGGGCTCGATCGCCTACTTCCGGCTACGACGCGGGTACACGACAGCATCGCTGCAGCCGTGGGTCGCGGAGGTGAAATCGGCAGTTGCGGCGCACGAGGAGGTCCACGTCTATTTCAAACACGACTCGGGGTCGCCGGCGCTGGCTCGGCGCCTCTTGCGGCTAGCCGGAAAAGAACCGGTACGGCGATGACCGCGATCACGACCATCAGCGCCGATGCAAGCTGTGCCTGGCGCAGGCCGAGAAACACGCTCGGATCTGTACGCATGAAGCTGAGCAGGAAGCGGCCCGCCGCGTAGATTCCGAAGTACGTCAATCCCAAGACCCCGTCCGGGAATCGCTTCTTGAGCCGCTGGTGGAAGGGCAGCATCAGGCCGAGGATCGCGAGGCACAGCACCATCTCGTATGCGACCTCGGGGTGCACCACCTTTCCGGGTTCGCCGAGGGTGTTGGGGTTGACGTACTCAACGCCCCACGGCAGGTTCGTTGGGCTGCCGTGGTGCTCACCGTTGATGATGTCGCCCACACGGCCGATCGCCAGCCCGATCATCGCGCCGGCGCCACCCGCGTCGATGATCTTCCAGAACGAGAACTTCGACAGTCGGGCCCAGATGTAGGCACCAACCATGGCGCCGAACAGTCCGCCCCATTGGCTGATGCCGCCCTCGGTGAGGGCGAAGATGCGAAGAATCTGACCGCCGGCGAACAGTCTGAAGTTCTCCCACACATAGAGGAGTCGGGCGCCCACAAGACCGGCGATGACCATCCATGCGAGTCCGTCGCCGCTTCCTTTCAGGCTTCCCACGTCCTTCTCCAGGAGCCAGAAGCCCAGTCGTGCCGCCGCGATGATCCCCAGCACCGAGAACACTCCGTGCCACGTGATCAGCACCGGCCCGAGGCGCAGGATGTTGGGGTTGAGGTCGATGACGATCGTCAGGGGCATCAGACGCGGACGTTGGTGGCCCGCTGCAGCCGCTGCAGCGCAACCTCTTTGGGCAGCAGCTCGAGCGTGTAGTGGATCGGCAGCGAGACTTTCTTGCCGGTCAGGACGTCACGAAGCGGTGTATAGAACTTGCCTTTGCCGACGCCCGACTCTGCCACCGCCTTCTCCAACGCGCTTTCGATCGCCTCAGCTTGCCAGGGCATGTCTTGCAGCACGTTGATCGCGGACTTGACGCGCTCGATCGTCTCCGCGTCGAGGGTGGGGGGTGCGGGCTCCGTCCAGAGATAGTCGAGGTAGTCGACCGCCTGGGCCAGCTTGTGCATGCGCGTCCTGAGCGGTGGGATCGCCCGCTTGACGGTCGCTTCGTCGAGTTGAGGAAGAAAAGGCCGGAGCCGGCTCGCAAGCTCGTCGTCGCTGAGCTTGCGGATGTACTCGCCGTTGATCCAGTTCAGCTTCTCCCAGTCGAATCGCGCACCCGCGTGCTGCACGCGCTCGAATGAAAACGCCGTCAGCAAGTCGTCGAAGCTGAAGATCTCCTGCGCCGTGCCGGGATTCCATCCAAGCAGCGCCAGATAGTTCAGGAGTGCCTCGGGGAGGTAGCCCTGCTCGCGGTAGATGGCAACGTTCAGCTCGGGATGCTTGCGCTTGGACATCTTCGAGCCGTCCTTGGCGAGGATCAAGGGCATGTGCGCGTACGCCCGCGGGCGCTCGTAGCCGAGGGCGTCGACGAGCATCAGCTGGTACGGCGTGTTGGACAGGTGCTCCTCGCCGCGGATCACGTGGGTGATCTTCATCAGGGCGTCGTCGACCGGGCTCGCGAACTGATACGTTGGATAGCCGTCCGACTTGACGATGATGAAGTCGCCGATCAGGTCTCCGTCGAAGTGCATCTCGCCGCGGACCATGTCCTTGAAGCTGACGTCGCCGCCCGGCACTTTGAAGCGGACGGCGAACACCGAGCGGCCTTCCAGTGGATTCGTGAGGCAGCGCCGCGAGTACTTGTAGGCCCGCTTCTCCGACTGCGCCTGCCTGCGCTCGGTCTCAAGCTCCTCAGGTGTGCAGTAGCAGCGGTAAGCCTTACGCTCCGTGATCAGCCGCGCCGCCTCTTCCTTATAGAGGTCCAGGCGCTCCGACTGGCGGTAGGGCGCATGCGGGCCGCCCTTGTCCGGTCCCTCGTCCCAGTCGAGCCTCAGCCAGTGCAGGCTCTCGTAGATCAGCGCCTCGTATTCGGGACGGTTGCGCTCGACGTCGGTGTCATCGATGCGCAGGACGAACGTTCCGTCCTGCTGGCGCGCGAAGAGCACGTTGTAGAGCGCGGTGCTGGCGGTACCGAGGTGCGCGAACCCCGTCGGGCTGGGCGCGATCCTGACGCGAACGGACACCGCCATATCCTACGAACGTGGCGGTATCGCCCGGTTTGCTGGCGCTCGTCGGAGGTGACGAGTTCAAGCCGGGCAACGAGGAGCAGGACGGCATGCTCGCGCGCGCGGCCGGGCAGGGCCCTGCGTATGTGGTGCCGACCGCGGCCGCGAGGCAGGGACCGGAGGAGGCGGTGGCCCATGCGACGGCGTGGTTCCAGCAGTTTGGGCTGCACCTGGACGAGCTTCCCGTGTTGAAGCGCGCGGATGCCAACTCCAGGGAGCTCTCCGAGCTTGCGCGTGGCGGTGGTTTCTTCTACCTGGTAGGTGGCGACCCCGGCCTTGTGGCGCAGGTCCTGCGCGAATCGCGGGTGTGGAGCGCGATCGTCGACGCGTGGGAGCGCGGCGCGTCGCTGGCGGGATCGTCCGCCGGCGCGATGGCGCTCTGCAGCCACACGCTGATCCGCGCCACGTGGCCGGACCGCACCAACCGCCGGCCCGCCGACGCTCTCGGACTCGTTCCCGGCGTCGCCGTGCTGCCGCACTACGAAACCTTCGGCCACCGCTGGGTCGAATCCGCCAGGCGCGAGCTGCCCGGAGCCACGCTGCTGGGTATCGACGAGCGCTCCGCGGCGGTCTGGGTGGGCGGCGGCTGGCGGGCCGCCGGCCCAGGGGCCGTGACCATGATCGAAGGAGCGAATGCTGCGCGCTTCACCACCGGCATGCAGGTGACCGGACTCCCGATCCCCGCCCGTATGCTTCCGAGCCAATGATCGCCGGCAAGCGCGCGCCGAGCCTTGTTCGATCCGGATTTGTGGATCTGGGCTCGCTGCGCGTGCACCACATGCTCGGCGGCCGCGGCTCACCGGTCCTGTTCATCCATGGACTCGGTTCCTCGGGCTACATGGAATGGCGGCGCAACCTCGAGACCACCGCCGTTCGCCACCGCGTGCTCGCGCCCGACCTTCCCGGCTACGGCCGCACCGACAAACCCCGGGCTCGCTACACCGTCCCGTACTTCGCGCGCTTCATCGAGCGCTACATGGAGGACCGCGGCCTGAGGTCGGCGGCGCTGGTCGGGGCGTCGCTCGGCGGGCGCGTGGCGCTGGAGGTCGCGCTCGACAAACCCCGGCTGGTGCGGAGGCTTGTCCTGGTCAACACGCTCGGCCTTGGAAGACCGAAGGTCCAGATGACGCAGATGGCTTACGGTCTGGTGACGATCCCTCGCGTGGGGGAGGCGGTGATGAGGTTTGCCCGCGACGCTCTGGATTGGGCGCCGCCGAACATGATCCGGCGCGTCGTGGCTCGTTACGCGGGTTCGACGTCAGACCTTGAAAAGACTCTGGACGACGCCTACCTGGCAAACTTGCGCGAGCTCTACGCGACAGCCGAGTTTCATAACGCCTATCTGGCGACGATTCGATCGCTGATCCGTCCCGGCGCACTTTTGGGCGGCCACCACGACGTCACGCGGCGGCTGAACGAGCTCAAGATTCCCGTCCAGCTGATCTGGGGCGCCAACGATCCGCTTTTTCCTGTCGCCCACGCGGCGCGCGCCCAGTCGCTGATCGAGGGAAGCCAACTGGCGGTGATTCAAGGCGCTGGCCATACGCCACAGGCTGAGCGGCCAGAGGAGTTCAACCGCGTCCTCCACAACTTCCTCGACTGAAGGCCCGCCAGAACCGAATCGCTACAGGAGCCCCGAGTTCCGGGCTCTCGTCGAAGGCGCTTTCGACCCGCTGGTCCATCCCCAGCCGGCAGTGCCCCCTCGGCTGTACCTGGTCCTGAGCAGGCTGGTCAGATGGATCGTGACGCACCTGTTTCGCGTCTCGGCCACTGGCATGGAGAACATCCCGCGGCCCCCCTTCATCATCGCCGCCAACCACCAAGCCTGGTTCGACCCGGCTTTCATAATCCCGTTCTTTCCGGAACGGCCACTGATCTACACGATGGCCAAGCGCGAGACCGTCTTCAACCGGGCGTGGAAGCGGAGGCTGCTACCGATGATCGGCGTGTTCCCGATTTCACCCAACAAGGGTGAGCTCGATGAGCAAGGGCTCCGGACCGTCTACCAGGTGCTCGATCGTGGTGGCGTCATCCTGATGTTTCCCGAGGGGCGGTACTCACGCGGCCGCGCTCTTCGGCCGCTGAAGAACGGCATCGGCTACTTCGCCCTCCAGGCGGGTGTCCCTGTCTGCCCGGTCGCGGTCCGGGGAACCGACGAGCTGAGGCCGTTCCGCCGCATCGACGTCTCGATCGGGGCGCCGATCATGCCCGACGTCCCGGCATGGTGGGAGCTGAGCCGTCGCGTGACGAGCATGGTCGACAGAGTCAGGAACGCCATCTCCACAGCCCTGTCGCGCCGCCGAGCCTAGAATCTGCCAGTTTTGCATCTGGTCATCGGGGCGGGCGAGTTCCTCGGCACGCACGTCACTCGCGCGCTCGCCTCCGAGGTTCCGGTCATCGAGCTCAACGCCGACGCCGACGACGAAACGGTGAGCGACGCCATCAGCGGCGTTGAGGTGGTTGTCTTCTGCGCGGAGACCAGCTCACCCGCTCGACGGCTCCGTCATCGCAAGCGCCCTCCAGCCGCGCTGGCGCGCGTCGTCGACGCCGCGCGCCGGGCACGTGTTCGCCGGTTCGTGCATGTGTCTACCGCCGACGTTTTCGGCCCGGACCACTTCGAGCGCGTCACCGAGAAATCCGCGGTCAGACCCGCACATGCCTACGAGCGAATCAAGCTCTTCGAGGAGGAGTGGCTGCTCGATGCCGCCGATGAGCTCGAGGTGGTGATCATGCGTCCCGCCCGCGTCTTCGGGGACGGGGAGGCCTGGATCCTGCCGCGCCTCATGGCTGCGGTGGTCCGTGGAAGGGTCTGGCTGCCGGGCGGTGGACGAGCAAAGCAGACCTTCGTCTCCGCCGAGGACGTCGGCCGGGCCTGCCTCGCGGCATCCGACCGCGGCCGGCCGGGTCACCGCTACCTGGTCGGGGGATTCGACTCCACTTGGCATGACTTCGTGATTTCGGCGGCTCGTGCAGCCGGCGTTGCGGCGGACATCGGCTCGATCCCGTACGACCTGGCTTACCTGCGCGCGCTCGGGGTTGAAACCCTCACCGCACCGGGCGCCGCGCCCTGGCCGGGCGTCCTCGCCATCGACGTCCTCGGCAAGCCTCACTACTACGACGACTCTTACTCCCGTCGCGAGCTGACATGGTCGCCATCAGTCGGCAGCTTCGAGCAGGAGATGCCGGCGATGACGCGATGGCTGACGCAGCTCCCCGCTGTGTCGGCGGCGCTGACCCGAGCGACTTTGGAGGCTACTTCACCGCCAAGCAGGTTATCGTTTTAAAGACGCCGTCGATCTTCTGGATCTTGTCGACGATCAAAGAGCCGATGGAGTTCACGTCGGGGGCCTCGCAGACCGCGATCACGTCGTACTCACCTGTGATGGCGTCGGCGGCGGAGATGCCCTGCACGCCTTCCATCTTCTTGGCCACCTCCAGGGCGCGCCCGGGCGACGCATTGATGAGGACGTAGGCCTTCATCGTCTCAACCCCCCAAACTCGTGGACCGGAACCGCCTCAGCGTACTCGCGTTCCGAATTTCTTACTAGCGGGACTTTGGCGGCCGGGTTCATCCCGGCCGCGACCATGCTTCCCGGTCTCCAGGAGGTCGCATTGCTGGGCTACTTGATTGAGTGAAACCGTATACGGAATGGGAGCAGCGCCTGCGGCGAAGCCGCACGCGCGATGAGGGAAAACCATCAGGGTTTTCCTACCAGCGTGACTTTGGCGGCCGGGTTCATCCCGGCCGCGACCATGCTTCTCGGTCTCCAGGACCTCGCATTGCTCGGGCTACTTGATTAAGTCAAACCGTATACCGGAATGGGAGCAGCGCCTGCGGCGAAGCCGCACGCGCGATGAGGGAAAACCATCAGGGTTTTCCTGCCAGCGTGACTTTGGCGGCCGGGTTCATCCCGGCCGCGACCATGCTTCTCGGTCTCCAGGACGTCGCATTGCTCGGGCTACTTGATTAAGTCAAACCGTATACCGGAATGGGAGCAGCGCCTGCGGCGAAGCCGCACGCGCGATGAGGGAAAACCATCAGGGTTTTCCCTCATATTTCTTGCGGCTCTTGTCGGCAAGGTGCTGGGCGAGCTTCTTGAGCCCAGGGTTGACTGACACCACCTTCGGTCCCCGCACCTTCTTGTCCCGCGCCTTGACGCGTGCGCTCTCCCGCGGGGCGACGCGGTCCAGCTCGTCCGTCATGCCGTGGCCTGCGGAGGCGGCGGCTGATACTGCAGGCCGGTTGATGGGGCGTACTCGAGGTCCAGCCGCCTGAACGCGAGGGTCCAGTAGGTGGATCCCTGCGCCGCGATGAATCCGCCCACGATCAGGGAAAGCGGCACGAGCACCAGGGCCCCGAGCACTACGAACGGCACCAGCGCCGCCGACTTGGTGGCGACAAGGCCGGCTCCCGCAAGAAAGAGCGGCACCAGAAAGATCGCGAGGAAGCAGGCCAGGACGATGCCGAGCACGATGCTGACCACGATCGACACCAACCAGACGAGAAGCGACCGGCCGAGGCGCTTGCGCAGCAGCCGGTGGCCGCGCACCAGCGCAGGCCTCGCCATGAGCTGCTCCAGGACCGCGGCTCGAGCGCCCATGCGGTCGAGGAAGGAAAGGTAGATCACATAAGGGATCCCGACGACTGCCAGCAGCAGGGCGAGCACGACCATCGTGACGATGGCGCCCCCACTCTGGTTCATCACCGCCACGATGAAGCCGATGACGAGCCCGGCGAACAGCAGGAAGAGAGGCAAGCCAAGGGCGACGATCAGCAGCCGGAAGCGGACGATGACCCACATCGTCGCGACACCAGACCGCCACGCCCAGGCAAGGCCAAACGGCCTCTCGGCGTCGTGCTCGGCGGCGGCCCGCACCGTGGCGCCTTCGCAGACTGCGCCAAGGATGAATAAGCCGATCAGGAGCAACAGCCAGATGACGGCGAGAACCACGATGAGCGCGACGTGGTCGGCGAGCCATGTAGTGACCTGCTGCTGGATGGCCGAAACGTCGGGAGGCCTTCCGTTGTTCGAGGTTCCCTGGTTGAAGCTGAAGTTGTAGCCGCCGCCACCCTCGCCGGCGAACAGCGCGATCAGCCAGAGGTACTTGTGATTCCAGCTGATCCGAAACGACCGTGTGACGATGTTCCAGTACGGCATCGCTAGAAGGCCGCCGGCACGATCGCGCGCTTGTGGGTGCCGGAGCCGAGCAGCTGATCACCTTCCCGGCACTCGACCTGGAAGTGGAGCTTGTTTCCCTTGACCTCGGTGAGGCGCGAAGTCACGACGATCTTGCGTCCGGGCGCGGTCGGGGCCAGATGTCTCACGTGCACCTCGTACCCGACAGTCGTGTAGCCGTCGGGCAGCAAGCGTTCTACTGAGCGGTGGCTCGTGATCTCCATCAGGCCGATCATTGCCGGCGTCGCAAAGGTTCCCTTACCGCCTACGTGGTGGGTGAGCAGATCGCCCTCGACGACACGCTCAAGGCGGCCTTCGACGCCCGGCCGGATGCCTTTGATCGTGTCCATTCGATAGATTGTCCTCAATGACGGGTCGTTCCGTACGCAAGGCGATCTTTCCCGCGGCCGGTCTCGGGACGCGCTTTTTGCCTGCAACGAAGGCCCAGCCGAAAGAGATGCTGCCTCTCGTCGACAAGCCGACGATCCAGTACGGCGTTGAAGAAGCGATCGCGAGCGGCATCGAGCAGGTGATCATGGTCACGGGCGGCGGCAAGCGCGCCATCGTCGACCACTTCGACCGCTCCCTCGAGCTCGAGCACTATCTGGAGCAGCGCGGCAAGAGTGACCTGCTCCACATCCTGGGCGAAGTCGACGACCTGAGCAACCGGGTCGACATCACCTACATCCAGCAGAAGGAACCACTGGGCCTTGGCCACGCCGTTTGGACAGCGCGGCGGTTGGTCGAAGGCGAAGCATGCGCGGTTCTACTGGCCGACGACGTGATCCTGTGCGAGGAGCGTCCCGTCCTCAAGCAACTGATCGACGCCCACCGAACGACCGGCGCCACGGTGCTCGCGGTGAGGCGCGTGCCCAGGAACGAGGTGAGCCGTTTCGGAATCATAGCCACAGCCGGGTCGAAGGGCGGCATTCACGAGGTCGTCGACATCGTGGAGAAGCCTCCGGTCGGGGACGCTCCCTCCGATCTGGCCGCGCTCGGCCGGTACGTCCTGCTGCCGGCCGTCTTCACCGAGTTGGATCGCGCCGAGCCCGGGGCGGGAAATGAGATCCAGCTGGTGGACGCGATCAGGCGCACCATCAGCCGCCAGCAGGTGGTCGGGGTCGAGTTCGAGGGCGACTATTACGACACAGGGACGGTGCCAGGTTACCTGCGGGCCAACCTGATGCTGGCCATGAAGCGGGAAGGGCTCCGCGAGGAGCTGGCTCCGCTGCTCCGAGAGCTGCTGGAAACCTCGCCCGAGGGCCTCCAACGCTCGGGCCTATAATTAATAGACGCTCAATGAGCCGCATCCCCGCCCGAGTGATTTACCTATGGCTGTTTCAGGACGAAAGAGATTCGACGACGACAAAGTTGTTCGGTATGAGACCGCGGAGAAAGACTTCGAGGTCGAAGTCTCGCGCACGCTCAACAAGTGGTGCGTCACCGTCTACCAGCAGCCGGACCGCCAGATCCTGGTTCAAGACTTCTTCCCGGAGCGTTGGAAGGCGCTCGCGCGGGCGCAGGACTTCATCCGACTCCTGAATCAGCGCAAGAAGAAGGAAGAGGAAGGCCTGGGCTCTAACGACGACGACTTTTAGTCGTAGTTAGAATCGACGACTCGTGAACTGGGCTGTGCTGCGTCGGGAGTGGGGGGCGGTCACTTTCGTGCTGACCGTCATCGCCGGCATGATCGTGGTCCCGCTGGCGCTTTACTTTGCTAACCAGAGCCCAGCGCCGATCGCGAGCCCGAACCTCACGACCACCAGCAGCGCGAGAGCCAGCAGCGTGACGAGCCCTACGCCGTCGCCCTCGCCAACACCTTCCCACTCGCCTTCGCCATCGCCGTCGAAGTAGCTCCTAAGCGATTCCCCACAGCAGGCGCTCTCCGTTGGGCCGGACGATGTCCTCGAGGGGGAGGGAAAGCTCCGCGACCGATTTCCTCTCGGCGCTGACGCGCATCTCGATCACGTCTGACAGCCGGAGGTGGGCGATGGCCGCACAGTCCTGAAGAAACGTGAAAACCACCGGCCGGACGAGGTTCAGCACGTAGTCTGCGATGCGCGCTCCCTCGGCCAGCGTGTGGCCGCTGACGCTCCGATCGCGATAGGCGAGGATGACGACTCCGTCGCCGAGCAGGACAGGGTCGGTCCAGGCGTATGAGCGCGACCTGGAGCCGCTGAGCAGCTGCAGGACCTCGGCCAGCCGCTCCACCGGCGGCGCCGGACCTTCGAACAGCAAAGGCACGTCCCGCTGCGGCTCGTTGAAGTGCTGGGCGCGGTACTGGGCCGTGAAGCCGAGGTCCGAGATGCCGGCAAAGGGCGCGGGCACCTTGATCGTCATCTCGCCAAGATGTGAGCCAGAGCGCATGCTGGAACCAGACTCTTCCATGCCGTATTAACGCATGGCCGGCTATCGAAAGTCTCCTACCAACGTATGAGCGAAGCCAGAATTCGTGACGCGATGCCACTAAAAGGGACCCGTGTCCTCGACCTGACGCGGCTTTTGCCAGGCGCTTACTGCACCCTCCTCCTGGCCGACATGGGCGCCGATGTGATCAAGGTCGAAGAGCCCGGCAGCGGCGATTACATGCGCTCGACTCCACCGGTGGTCGATGGGCAGAGCGCGCTTTTCGACGCCATCAACCGCAACAAGCGCAGCATCACCCTCAACCTGAAATCCGATTTCGGGCGTGAGCTGCTGCTGCGCATCGTCGACACGGCCGACGTGCTCGTGGAGGGCAACCGTCCGGGCGTGATGGATCGTCTGGGCCTTGGGTGGAATGTTCTGCACACGCGGAATCGCCGCCTCGTCATGTGCTCGATCACCGGCTACGGGCAGGACGGTCCGTTCTCAGCGCGTGCCGGACACGACCTCAACTACATGGCGATCGCGGGGGCGCTTGGTTTGAACGGAGCACGTGACGGTCCGCCGGTTCCTCTTTCCGTCCAGGTCGCGGACATCGGGGGCGGAGGACTTCAACCGGCGGTCGCGATTCTCGGCGCGCTCGTCGCTGTGCAGCGTCGTGGCGAAGGTCGCTGGATCGACGTCTCGATGACCGACGGCGCCGTCAGCTGGCTGGCACTCGCTTTTGCGGCCCGCGCAGGCGGCGAACGTGTGGCGCGCGGCGACCAGAGACTCTCCGGTCGGTATCCCTGCTACCGCGTTTATGCATGCAAGGGTGGCGGCTACTACAGCGTGGCCGCCCTGGAACCCAAGTTCTGGAGTGCGCTGTGCGTGACCATGGAGCGGCCCGAGCTGGTTGAGCTGCAGTACTCCGAAGCCATGGACGCCCACGCCACCCTGGAAAAGATCTTCGCGTCCAGGACGCGGGACCAGTGGGAAGAGATGCTGTCCGCACAGGACGCGTGCTGCGAGCCCGTGCTCGAGCTCGACGAGGTGGCATTGCATCCGCAGATCGCAGCTCGGCGGCTCTTCGAGCGCGGCGAGTCGCGCCACGCTCCCCACCTGGGCGAGCATACGGACGAGCTGCTCCGGGAGATCGGCGTCGACCCGGCAGGCGTCGACGAGCTGAAAGCTCAGGGCGTCATCTAGCGGAAGTCAGCTCAGTCCAGATCTTTTCCACCTGCTCGCGCGTGTGCTCGCGACTGCCGCTGTTGTCGATCACGTGCTGCGCGCGCCGGCGTTTCTCCTCGATGGGCAGCTGGGCCGCAATGATGGCGCGAGCGCGATCAGGGTCCATGCGTCGACCGGCGACCAGGCGCCGCACCTGCAATTTTTCCGGCGTGTAGACGAGCACGACGTCTCCGTACATCGGCTCCAAAGCGTTCTCGAAAAGCAGCGGCACGTCATGGACCACGATCTCTTTCCCGTCGTCGGCCGCGGCCACCGTGCGCTCGGCCATCCATTCCCGGACCAGCGGATGCACTATCGCGTTCAGCCGGCGCCGGGCGTCTTCGTCGTGGAAGACGAGCTCACCCAGCCGCGCACGGTCTATCTCGCCATTGCGTAGATATCCCGGGCCGAACTCGCTCACCACCGCCTCGAAGCCCGGAGTCTGCGGCGCATAGACAGCGTGGCTCGCTTCGTCGGCGTCGACGATGGCGGCGCCCAGCTGGCGAAACATCTCGGCCACCGTCGACTTCCCCGACCCCGCGCCGCCCGTCAGGCCAATGAGCTTCAATTTGATTCGGTGGCTGACGAGGAGAAGTTCGACGCGGTCGTCGTCGGCGCGGGTCCAGCGGGCAGCGCTGCCGCGATCACGATGGCAAAGGCCGGGCTACAGGTCGCTTTGCTCGAGCGCGGCGCGAAGCCAGGCGCCAAGAACGTCATGGGCGGCATCCTCTACAACCACTACCTCGAAGAGATCCTAGGCGAGGATTGGAAGCAGGCTCCGCTCGAGCGCCCGATCATCGAGGAGCGGCGCTGGCTGATGACCGCGGAGGCCGCCATCGGCCTCGACTACAAGAACCTGCGCAACCGCGCTCACCCGCACTCCTACTCGGTGCTGCGCGCGCGCTTCGATCCCTGGTTTGCGGAACAGGCCGAGAAGGCGGGCGCGATGGTCGTCCCGGAGACGGTGGTCGACCGCTTGATCGTGAAGGACGGCCGCGTGGTCGGGGTCGGAACCGGGCGCGGCGACGACCTCCAGGCCGAGGTGACGATCGTGTGCGAGGGAATCGGTCTGGGCACGGGCTTGCTCGAGAGCACCGTCATCAACGGCAGGCCGCTCCGGCGCAACCTGCGCGCGGACGAGGTCGCCATGGCGGTCAAGGAGATCATGCAGCTCGATTCAGGGTTGATCGAGGAACGCTTCAACTGCGAGCCGGGCGAAGGGTGCACCATCGAATGCTTCGGCGACTCGACAATGGGGATGTCGGGCTTCATGTTCATCTACACGAACCGCGACACGCTCTCCGTCGGAGGTGGCGCGCTGCTGAGCGAGTTCAACAAGACCCTGCGCACGCCGAACGATCTGATGGAGCACTTCAAGCAGCATCCCGCGGTCAAGCCACTGCTGCGCGGGGCCGAGACGGTGGAATACCTGGCCCACTTGATTCCGGAGGGCGGCTATCGGGGCATCCCGAAAGTGTTCGGACCGGGTTATCTCGTGTGCGGCGACGCCGCGATGCTCTCCAATCCCGTGCACCGCGAGGGTTCGAACCTCGCGATGGAGTCAGGGCGGCTCGCCGGTGAGACGGTGGTCCGCGCCAAAGAGGCCGGCGACTTCTCCGAGCGAAAGCTGGCCGAGTACCGGGGGCGGCTCGACCACTCGTGGATCATGGCCGACATGAAGAAGTACGACAAAGCCGTCCCACTGCTGGAGCACAACCCACAGCTCCTTTCGAAGTACCCCCAGGTCGCGGACCGCTCCCTCGACGAGTTCTTCCGCGTCGACGGAACGTCGAAATGGGATAAGCAAAAAAAGATCATGCGGATGCTGCGCAAAGAAGGATTGTTCCGGATGGGATGGGACACCTTCAAGTCAGTGTGGGCGATGAAGTGAAATCCCTCCAGAGGACCGAAGACGGTGTCGTATTCGAAGACGGTTTGCTCGAGCTCAGCGACGGTCGGGAGATGGCGTGGCGTTGGTGGGGCGATCCGGACGGCAAGCCAGTTTTCCGCATCCAGGGCACCCCGAGCTCGCGCCTGCAGCGGAACCCCGACGCCTCGGTGCAGCGGAACCTGGGCGTCCGGTTCCTGATGGCGGACCGGCCGGGCTATGGCGGTTCGACGCGAAAGCCAGGGCGCGGGATCGCTGACATCGCCGATGACTACGCCCAGCTTCTCGACGCGCATGGCCTCGACCGTGTGCCGGCGATGGGCACGAGCGGCGGAGGGCCGCACGTGCTTGCCCTGGCGGCCAGGCATCCGGACCGCGTTCCGGCCGCAACCGTGGTCGTGGGCGGGACACCGCTGCAGGGCGACGAGGTCGCGCGACTGGTCGGGGTGAACGCGCGAGGCTACGCCCTGGCGGAGGAACATCCGGACCGCGTTCCGGCCGCAACCGTGGTCGTGGGCGGGACACCGCTGCAGGGCGACGAGGTCGCGCGACTGGTCGGGGTGAACGCGCGAGGCTACGCCCTGGCGGAGGAAGGGTGGGAGCCGCTGCACGAGTTCCTGGTTGAGATTCGCGAGCGCCTGGTCGGCGACGAGGGCATGCAGGGCGTGCTGAGCGACGCCCCCGCGAGCGACCGGGCGATCATGACGGACCCGCTGTGGCAGCGAATGTCGCGCGAGAACATCGCCGAGACGCTCCGGCAGGGCGCCGAAGGTTGGACCGATGAATCCCTGGCCATGCACCGGGAGTGGGACTTCGACCCCGCCGACGTGAAGAGCTCGGTGACTTGGTGGCACGGCGATGACGACATGAACGCACCCCTGTCCGCGGCGCGACGCATCGTCGCGAGGCTGCCCGGAGTCGACCTGCGGGTGTGGCACGACGAGGGCCACTTCGCGTCACTCATCCATGACCGAGAGATCGTCGCGGAGCTTCTCTCGCGGTCGAGCTGACCGTGGTCACAGGGGAATCAGCCCGAGATATTGACCTGTACCGTGTGGTAGCCACTGGCGCCGCTCGGGTAGCTTGGCGCGTTGCGAGCATCCTGGGCACTACCCATCGCGTCAGCGGCACGAACCATCAGCCTGTAGGCCCCTTCTGACGAGGGCGTCCACATCGCCCGCCATACGACCCACGTGAGGTCCGAGAGCGGCGGGTCGAAGTCAGCGCTCCGCCAGCTGCGACCCTCATCCGTCGAGTACTCGACCTTGCTCACGCCGCGCGTCCCCGCGAAAGCAACGCCTCCGAGCTCGATCGCCCCCAGCTTGATGATGTCGCCGTCGCGCGGCACGTCGAACCGGGCCGTCGTCTTGACCACGGCGTTGTGGTCCCAACCCTGCTGCTCCCAGTACCCGCGCAGCTCCTGGTTGGCGAGGTCGATGCTGTCCAGCCACTTCGGGCCCTTCATCCCGTAGTGGCCCGGAATCAGGATCCGAGCCGGGAACCCGTGCGCCATCGGCAGCGGCGCACCGTCGAGTTCGTAGGCGACGAGGATCTCGCGCGCGCCGACCACAAGGCTCAGCGGCAGGCTCTCGGTGTAGCCGTCGCGCGCCTTGAAGCTGACCCAGCTCGCGTTGGCCTGGGGCGAGGCGCTGGCGACCAGGTCACGCAGCCTCACTCCGGTGAAGACGCCGGTGCTCATCAGGTCTCCGCCGACGTTGTTGCTGACGCATTCGAGGGTCACGTACTCCTGCGTCGCCGGCAGCGCGCGGAGGTCCCTGAGCGACAGGTTGAGGGATTTGTCGACCATCCCGCCCACCTGCAGCCTCCAGCTCTGCCCGTCCACCGACGGATCCCCGAAGTTCTTGGAGACGACATAGAAGTTCTGGACTGGGGTGATGTTGGGCGAGATACCGCGCAGCCCCAACTCGGGTGGATTGAAGATCGCCCGATACCAGTCGGGGAGCAGGCGCAGTGCCAGGGCGCCCAGGCTCACCGCGGCGATCGAGATCGGCACGGTGGTCAGCAGGCGGCGGCGGCCCAGATCGACTCCTGAGGGCGGCTGGCCTCCGAACTGGAGCACGACGGCGTAGATCGCAAACAGCGCGGCCCAGATCAGCGGCGTCGCCGGCCCGTCATACAGCCCGAGCCAGCCGAGGCCCGCGATCGGCAGCAAGACGAGGCAGACGACCATCCAACCGAGGCCCGCGAACGCGAACGGAAGGTAGGGCGATGTCCACCGAAGGCTCGCGACGGCGGACAGGGCACCTAGAGCGCCCAGGGCCAGGATCATGGCGACGATCAACCCGATCTCTTCGATCACCTTGCCGGCATGCTGCAAGGTGTCGATGAGGAAGCCGAACAAGAAGCCCGGCATGAGCGAAAGCAGCGGCTCGTTCAGCAGTTCAGGCAGGGGACGCACACCAAGAAAGACGCCGGCGTAATACATCAGCGCAACAAGCGCCGTCCCGGCGATGCACCCCCAGCCGAAGCCGCTGAGCGCTGTCCGCTTACGTGTCATGGGAGAGGTTGTAGCACCGATCCTTGTCGATTGCTTTACAGCGGAAAGTAACTACAAACGCCTCTACTGGTAGCATCGAGGAGTCGGCATGCCCGCCCCGATCACCCCTGAGGACCTTTACCGCTTCCGCTGGATCGATCACGTTCGCCTGAGCCCGGACGGCGACCGGGTCGCCTATCAGGTGGGCTGGGCGGACGCCGCTTCGCGGCAGAATCGCAGTCGAGTTGTCGTCCGCCGGCTGCTCGATCCCGAGCCCGTGGATCCGACCGCGGGGGTGCTCCGTGACCACTCGCCCGAGTGGTCGCCGGACGGCCGCAGCATTGCCTTTGTAAGCAAGGTCGGGGCCGCCGACCAGCTGTTTGTGCTCGACATCACGACCGGAGCTCCCCCTCAGCAGCTGAGCACGGTGCTTGACGGCGTGGGCATGCCGCGGTGGTCACCGGATGGAGAGTGGATCGCCTTCTTGGGGGCGGTGCTCGCCGACGCTGACGGCGTGGTCGACGATCCGCGGCCACCTGAGGGTCGGGAGCAGCTGCGCCGCGCTCCAGTCGCGCGGGTCGTACGCCGCCTCGACTACAAGCACGACGGTCGCGGTTACGTGGACGGCCGGTACCACCACCTGTTTTGCGTCCCGGCCGCGGGCGGCGAGGTCAAGCAGCTCACCGACGGAGCCTGGGACGTAACCGACTTCGACTGGTCGCCGGACAGCGGCCGCATCGTGGTCGCCGGCAACGCCGAGCCGGGCGCCGACCTGCAGCGCGAGCTGAACCTCTACCTCGTCGACCTCGACGCCAGACGGGTCCGGCTTGGAGGCGGCTTCTATCTGAGCTCCCCGATCTGGTCGCCCAAGGGTGACCTGATCGCGTTCATCGCCCCGAATGGACTCGACGTCGGCCTGCTGGAACGACTTTGGGTCGTGCCCCTGGCCGGCGGCGGCCCCCGCTGCCTGACCGCTAACTTCGACCAGGCGGTGAATGACAGCGTCATCAACGACATGCGCTCCGGGCACACGACCAGAGTCGCTTGGTCCACGGAAGGCGATCGCATCTACTTCCCAGCCAGCGGACCGGGCGTGACGACCATCCGGTCGGTCGACCTTGACGGCAACATCCGCGAGGACGCAGGCGGGCGGCGCCGGATCTACGACTTCGACCTCGCGTCGGGAGTGCTGGCCTTCTGCGCCTCCGACCCTCGCAGCCCGGGCGAGCTCTACATGCTGACCAAGAGCGCCGAGGCGCGCGTCACCGACCTGAATCCGTGGCTGCACGACCGCTACATCGCCGAGCCCGAGCAGCAGTTCTTCACTGCGCCGGACGGCTGGAGGCTCGAAGGGTGGGTGCTCAAGCCCCAGGACTTCGACCAGAGCCGGGTGTACCCGACGGTGATGGAGATCCACGGCGGCCCGCACGCCCAGTACGGATGGTCCTTCTTCCACGAGCTCCAGGTCCTGGCGGGCATGGGCTTTGTCGTCTTCTACATGAACCCACGCGGCTCCGACGGCTATGGCGAGCGGTTTCGCCGCGACGTCGTGCGCGACTGGGCGGGCAAGGACTACATCGACCTCATGAGCTCGCTGGACCAGGCCATCGAACGCACCGGCTACATCGACAGCAAGCGGCTGGGCGTCGGCGGCGGCTCTTATGGCGGTTACATGACCAACTGGATCATCGGTCAGACCGACCGCTTCGCGGCTGCGGTCTCGATGCGGTCGATCTCCAACCTCGTGAGCGAGTACTCGCAGCACGACATCGTGTTGTGGGGCGTGCTCCAGCTCGGCCCGCCGCCCTGGCCTGACCTCGACGAGCTGTGGCGCCGCTCGCCGATCCGCTACGTGAAGAACGTGCGCACCCCTCTGCTGCTTACCGCGGGCGAGATGGATCTTCGCTGCGCGATGTCTCAGTCCGAAGAGCTGTTCGGTGCGCTGCGCCTGCTCGGCAAGACCGCGGAGCTGGTGCGATTCCCCGAGGAGTCGCATGACCTTTCGCGCGGCGGCCGGCCCGACCGGCGCGTCGAGCGGCTGAAGCGGATCGTCGCATGGTACGAGAAGTATCTCGGCACCGCGTCCGCGGAACGGCCGGCCCCGGAGGAGGTCACGCAGATTCTCCCCGTCCCGGCCGAGGCGCCGCGTGAATGGGCGAAGACCGTGGCGATCACGAACCGCTCCGACGAGGCCGCGCCCGTCTACGAGGTGGCTGCCGAGCAAGAGGTGGCGCCGGAACCGGCGCCCGTCGAGGCCGCGGAGCCGGAAGTCATCCAGCCCATGGTTCCGGAGTTCGCGACCGCGGAGGCGCCGATCGTCGAGCCGGAGGCTCTGCCCGACCTCCCGGAGCCCGAGGAGCCGCCGGCCGAGGCCGCGCCCGAATCGGGACCCGAGGCGGAGCCCGAGCTTGCCCCGATCGTCGCGGAGGCGGCGCCTGTCACCGAGCCGGAACCGGAACCGGAGCCGGTCGTCGAGCCCGCGGTCGAGCCGGAACCTTTGCCGGCGGTTGCTGAGGCGGAGCTGGTCCTCGAATCGGAACCCGAACCCGTCCTCGCCGAGGCGCAGGGAGAGCCGGAACCCGGATCGACCATCACCGAACCGGAGCTGCCCGCGTTCGACGAGCCGGTCGCGCCACCTCCGCTACCCGAACAACCCGAGCCGCAGCCGGAGCCTGTAGGTGCGGCGAGCTCCTCCGCCGAGCCCACGGCTCAAGCTGCTCCCGACGTGAGCGCCACGCTGGTTGCCTGGCCTACCGGTGCGCCAGCGGCAAGCCCCGAAAACGGAGCTCCGGCCGAGGCCGGCTCCTTCGAGGAGGCCACCTCTGTGATTCCGGCCTGGCAGCAGACCGACCCCAACGCCGACGCCAAGCGCACCGTCTCACTCCAGGCGATGCCACCGGAGGAGATCGCTTCAGGAGCGGGCTTTGCGGCGCTGCTGACGTTCGAATCGGGTCCGTTTGCCGGCCGCATCGTTGCCCTGCCAAACCAGATGGTGAGCATCGGCCGCGCGCCAGACAACGACGTGGTCGTGGGCGATCCCGCAACCTCGGGGCATCACGGCAGGATCGAGGTCCGGACCGGCTCCTTCTGGATCAGCGACCTCGGCAGCACCAACGGCACGCTGGTCAACGGCGAGCCGGTGATTGAAAAGGAGCTCTCTGACCGCGACTTGATCGCGATCGGTCAGAACACGCTGCGCTTCACCCTCGAGGCCTGAGGCGCGAGCCCGAAAATCCCTCGCCTCCGCCATCCGGAGCCCATCGTAAGTCGGCCGGTACGCTTGCGGTCGTATGGCGACGGTGAAGGAAATCTGGCGCTATCCGGTCAAATCGATGGCAGGTGAGCGGCTCGAGTCATGCCTGGTCACCGAGCACGGACTCGAAGGCGACCGGCGTTACGCGCTGATAGACGGCTCGCCCAACCGAGCAGGCAAGTTCTTCAATATCAAGCAACACGCGGCACTGATGACCTATCGCGCGCGCCTGGCCGGCGGCAACGTGCAGGTGGTCGCGCCCGATGGCGCGAGCCTTCTCCCCGACCAGGGGATGGTGCGCAAGTTCGAGGCGGAGTCGGAGCGGCCACTCGTGCTGCGCGAGCTTCCCGGCGGCAACTTCGATGACTCGCAGGTTCTGATTGTCAATCTCGCCTCGGTCCAGGCGTTCGCGCTCGAGGCAGGGGTGCCACTCGACTACCGCAGGTTTCGCGCCAACCTCTACGTGGACGAGCTCGAACCGGAGGAGGAGCTGCGCTGGCTGGGCCGTGTCATCCGGGCCGGCGAGGCGGAGCTCGAGGTGACCAGCCGTTGCGAGCGCTGCAAGGTCATCACCATGGACCCGGACACGACCGAAGCCACGCCCGACATCCTGCGCGTCCTGGTCGACCTGCACGACGAGCGGATGGGGATGTACTGCCGGGTCGTCACGCCAGGAACTGTCTCCGTCGGCGACTTCGTCGGGTAGCTATGTTTCAGTTCCGGGTTTCCTCTCATAAGTCCTAACCTTCACGGCGGAAGGTTTCGGTCAGAGCAGGAGGTCGCACATGGCGGTCAAGGCTTTCTCCGACGAGTGGGCCCAGCAGTTCAAGGACGAGGTCAACAAGTCGAGCGTCTACAAGTCGGCGGCCAAGGGCTGGAAGTGGACGGTCGGGCTGGTGGTCGAGGCCGAGCCGGACAAGAACTTTCCCGAGGCGAAAGGTGTCGTGATGGATCTATTTGACGGCTCGGCGCGCGACATCACGGTGGGGACAGCGGCCGACGCACAGAGGTGCAACTTTGTGATCACCGCTCCCTACTCGCGCTGGAAGCAGGTCGCCACCAAAGAGCTCGACGCGACCAAGGGCATGCTCCAGGGCAAGCTCAAGCTGAAGGGCGATTTGCCCACCATCGTGCGCTACACGAAGGCCTCGCAGGAGATGACCGAGTGCACGACGCGGGTCCCCGTCGAATGGCCGGACGAAAACTGAAGGCCAGGCCGAAGACGGTCGAGTACGCCGATGCCGAACCCAGCGCGTTCGCGTCCATGCTTGGGGGGCTGATCGAGGCCAACGTCGAAAGCCGGCCCGAGAAGCAGAGGGACTTCGGTTCACTCGCCGCGCGCGTCGGCATCTTCGTGACCGACATCGACGAAGGCGTGACGCTCGACTTTCAGGGCGGTCACCTGGTTGTCCACAACGGCCTGGCCCCCAGGCGCGACCTCACGATCCGCGCCGAGGCCGGGACCGTGATGAACCTGAGCAACCTGAAGATCGGGCTTTTCGGGATGCCCGTCTACTACGACGAGGTCGGGCGAGGCGTGGCGGCAAAGCTTCTGCAACGGAAGCTGCGAATCGATGGATTGCTGGGCAACCTCGCCACCCTCAACACGGTGACGCGCATCTTCTCCGTTCAATGAAACTCGCAGTGGTCGGCGCCGGCAGCATGGGCGCGGAGATCGCACAGCAGGCGGCTCTACATGGCATCAAGGTAAAAGCGGGAAAGCTTGGACGGAAGGTCGAAGAAGGGTGGTATCGCTATCAGTGATGAAGATTCACCACGTAGGCGTGGCGGTCGACGACCTGGACGCTGCGATCAGGCTCTACACGACGGCTTTCGGCGCCGAGCTGACGCATCGCGCCTCCAATGAGAAGGACGGGCTGAAGGCCGCCTTTCTGCGCGCCGGCGAGGCCGAGGTCGAGCTTCTGCAGCCGCTGCGCGACGACACCCCGGTCGGCAAGTTTCTGGCCAAGCGCGGGCCTGGCCTGCACCACATCGCCGTCGCCGTGCCGGACATCGAGAAGGCGATCGCCGACGCGCGGGCTGACGGCCTCGAGATGATCGATCAGGAACCGCGGATCGGCCTGCACGGCACGCGCATCGCCTTCATCCATCCAAGAAGCGTCGGCGGTGTGCTGACGGAGCTCGTCGAGACATGACCGAAATTCAAAACGACAGTGGCCTGCCGCTCAAGCCTGTCTACTCAGTCGAGGATCGGCGTGCCGAGGAACCGCCGCCAGGGACGTTCCCTTTCACGCGCGGCATCCACAAGGACATGTATCGCGGACGCCTGTGGACGATGCGCCAGTACGCCGGGTTCGGCACGGCGGCCAAATCCAACAAGCGCTACCGGTTTCTTTTGAAGCAGGGTCAGACCGGGCTGTCGGTCGCCTTCGACCTGCCCACCCAGATCGGCTACGACTCGGACGATCCCATGGCCAACGGCGAGGTCGGCAAGGTGGGTGTGGCGATCGACTCGCTCGAGGACATGGAGATCCTGCTCCAGGACATCCCGCTCGAGCAGGTTTCCACGTCGATGACGATCAACGCGACCGCCGCCATGCTCCTGCTTCTTTATCAACTGGTGGCCGAGAAGCAGGGATGCCCGCCGGAGAAGATCACGGGCACAGTCCAGAACGACATCCTCAAGGAGTACGCGGCCCGGGGAACGTACATCTTTCCGCCCCAACCGTCGATGCGTTTGATCACCGACCTTTTCGCCTACTGCGCGCAGAACCTGCCCAACTGGAACACGATCTCGATCTCGGGCTACCACATGCGGGAGGCCGGTTCGACCGCGGCCGAGGAGATCGCCTTCACCCTCAGCCACGCCATCGCCTACGTCGAGGCGGCGCAGGCGGCCGGCCTTGCCGTAGACGATTTCGCGCCGCGCGTCTCGTTCTTCTTTGCCTGCCACATGGACTTCTTCGAAGAGGTGGCGAAGTTTCGCGCCGCCCGGCGCATGTGGGCGCGGATCATGCGCGACCGGTTCCACGCCCGAGACGAGCGCGCGCAGGCGTTGCGCTTTCACACGCAGACTGGCGGGGTGACTCTCACTGCGCAGCAACCCCTCAACAACGTCGTCCGTACGACTCTCGAGGCCATGAGCGCTGTGCTCGGCGGCACGCAATCGCTGCACACCAACGCGTATGACGAGGCGCTCGGCCTGCCGTCGGAGAGCGCGGCCGAGATCGCATTGAGGACGCAACAGGTCATCGGCTACGAGTCCGCGGTGCCGTTCGTCGCCGATCCGCTCGGCGGCTCTTACTACGTCGAGAACCTCACCGACCGCGTCGAGGAAGAGGCGCTCGCGATCATGGCCGAGATCGACGAGCTGGGCGGCGCCGTCAGCTGCATCGAGACGGGGTGGACGCAGCGCCGGATCGCGGACAGCGCGTACCGGCTGCAGCGGCGAATCGAGGCGGGCGACCGCGTCGTCGTGGGGGTGAATCGCTACGCCGAGACCGACTCGCGTCCCGTCGAGATCATGCGCGTGAGCCCGCGGCAGCAGGCCGCCCAGTCTGGCGCCCTGAAGAAGCTCCGGGCGCGCCGCCCGAAGGCCACCGTCGAGCGCCACCTGGCGGAGCTCGAACGCGCGGCGCGTGGAACCGGCAACCTGATGCCGCCGCTGAAGGCGGCCCTCGCGGACTACGTGACCATCGGCGAATGCTGCCGCGTCCTGCGCGGCGTGTTCGGCGAATTCCACCCAGGGGAGGCTGCGTGATGTATCCGAGTGTCATACCGATGATCGCTTACGAGAACGGGCCGGTAGCGATGGACTGGCTTGCGAACGCCTTTGGCTTTCGCGAGCGCGCGCGCTTGCTCGGTGACGGCGGCAGGCTCAGCCACGGCGAGATGGAGGCCGGCGACGGCATGATCATGCTCGCCACGCCTTCGCCGCATTACCACGCACCCAAGCACCACCGCGAAGAATGTGACGCCGCCCGACGCTGGCAGGAGGTGCCGTACATCGTCGACGGCGTCCTCGTCTACGTCGACGACGTCAGGTCCCACTACGAGCGCGCCCGGGCCGAGGGCGCGACCATCCTGTCCGAGGTCGAAGAGGGCGAGGAGGGCAAGCGTTACCGCGCCGAGGACCTAGAGGGACATCGCTGGATGTTCATCCAGCGCTGATGGCGACGCCGCCTCGGCACAAGAAGGTCGACCCGCTCAACGAGCTGCGACAGCGCAAGTACGAGGCCGGGCACGGCGACGCCGAGGCGTTCAACCGCCAGCACGCCAAGGGCAAGCTCACCGCGCGTGAGCGGATCGCGCGCCTGGTCGACCGCAACTCGTTCGAGGAGATCGACCTCTTCGCCACCCACAGGGCGAGCGGCTTCGGGATCGAGTCCAGGCGAGTGCCGGGTGATGGCGTGGTCACGGGTATGGCGAAGATCGACGGCCGCGACGTCATGCTGTTCAGCCACGACGCGAGCGTGTTCGGCGGCTCCCTTGGCGAGGTCTTCGCCGAGAAGGTGATCAAGGCCATGGACCTGGCCGTGAGCAACCGGGTCCCGATCATCGGCATCAACGACTCGGGCGGTGCGCGGATCCAGGAAGGCGTGGTCTCGCTCGCCGGTTACGCCGAGATCTTCTGGCGCAACGTCGAGGCGAGCGGCGTCGTCCCGCAGCTCAGCCTGATCCTCGGGCCCTGCACCGGGGGCGCGGTGTACTCGCCTGCGATCACCGACTTCACCTTCATGGTCCACGGCGTGGGTTACATGTTCATCACCGGTCCGGAGGTCATCCGGGTCACCACCGGCGAGGATGTGACGTTCGACTCGCTCGGCGGGGCCGAGGTTCACAACGTGAAGTCAGGCGTGGCGCATTTCCTGGCCGAGAGCGAGGACGAGTGCTTCGCCCAGGTCCGCAAGCTGTTCCGGTACATCCCGCAGAGCTGCGACGACCTGCCGCGCGTGCTCGAGGCGACGGACGATCCAGAGCGCGCCGAGCCCTCGCTTGCCACGGTCATTCCCGACAACCCGAAGGAGCCGTACGACATCAAGGACGTCATCGGCGCGGTTGTCGACCAGGGCGATTTCTTCGAGGTGCATCCCTACTTCGCCATGAACCTCGTGGTCGGCTTCGCCCACCTCGACGGCAAGCCCGTGGGCGTCGTGGCGAACCAACCCAAGGTGATGGCCGGCGCTCTCGACATCAACGCGTCGGACAAGGGCGCGCGGTTCGTGCGTTTCTGCGACGCGTTCAACATCCCGCTCGTGACCTTTGTCGACGTGCCTGGGTTTCTGCCCGGGACGTCGCAGGAGTATGGCGGCATCATCCGTCACGGAGCCAAGCTCCTCTACGCCTTCAGCGAGGCGACGGTGCCGAAGCTCACGGTGATCACACGCAAGGCGTACGGAGGCGCGTATTGCGTCATGTGCTCGAAGCACATCCGTGCCGACTTCAATGTGGCCTGGCCCACGGCCGAGATTGCGGTGATGGGCCCTGAAGGCGCGGTGAACATCCTTTTCCGGCGTGAGCTGGCGAGTGGCGAGGCGCAGCGGAGCGAGCTGGTCAGCGAGTACACGGAGCGTTTCGCTAACCCGTACATCGCCGCGGAGCGAGGCTACATCGACGACGTGATCGAGCCGGGTCGGACGCGCGGAGAGCTGATCCGCGCGCTGCGGATCGCGATGCGCAAGGAGCGGCGCCGAAGTCCGCGCTGGCACGGAAACATCCCGCTTTAGGCGACACTTAAGCCGATGCCGCATCAGGACGCGCAGGGGCGGTGGATCTCAGACGACGGACTTCAGTATTGGGATGGCAACGCGTGGCGCCCGACAGGCGCGCAGGCGCCCGCGCGCAGCGGTATATCGGCCGTTCCGGCCGTCCTCATTGGATGCGGTTTCGCGCTCGTGATCGTGCTCTTGCTCGGCATCGGCCTCGTGGTCTTCATGTTCAACAGTGCCGAGTTCCAGCGCGGGTTTTGCAACGGCTGGCTGAGCGGAAACAACCAGAACCTCACTTGCCCATTCCACCCCTCCCCCTGAGTTGAAGCTTCTCGAGTACCAGGCCAAGGAGGTGCTGGCCTCGCTTGGCATCGCGATCCCGCCGGGCGTGGTCGCGCGCAACCCCGCCGAAGCCGCGGCTGCCTTTGCCAGGCTCGGCCCGGTGGCGGTCAAGGCTCAGGTACCGGTCGGTGGCCGCGGCAAAGCCGGCGGCATCAAGCTCGCCAGCTCAGAGGCGGAAGCCCGGCGCGCCGCAGAGCAGATCATCGGCATGGACATCAAAGGTTTCAAGGTGCCCCTCGTCTACTGCGAGGCCGCGCTCGACATCGCGCGCGAGATTTATCTCGGCTTCACCGTGGACCGCGACGCGCGGGCCAACATCCTGATGCTGTCGGCGAAGGGCGGCATGGAAATCGAGCAGGTGGCAGAGGAGTCGCCGGCGGCGATTGCGCGGCTCTACCCGAATCCATGGCGCGGCCCGCTGGACTTCGAGCTCACTCAGCTCGTGTTCGACGCGGGGCTGGGCGACCTGTCGCGGCCGCTGGTCTCGCTGATCAAAAAGCTCTACCGGGCGATTCCCGACTACGACGCCCTGACCGCCGAGATCAACCCGCTCGTGGTCACCAAGCGCGGCGAGGTGATCGCGGGCGACGCAAAGCTCGAGATCGACGACAACGCGATGTGGCGCCATAAGGACCTCGAGGAGAAATATGGCGCGGTGATCGAAGGCGACCCCTATGAGGTCGAGGCCAAGAAACGCGGCCTCACGTACGTCTCGCTCGACGGCGACATCGGCATCATCGGCAACGGCGCCGGCCTCTGCATGGGCACCCTGGATTTGGTCCAGCGCGCGGGCGGCCGGCCGGCGAATTTCTGCGACATCGGGGGCGGCGCCAAGGCCGAGGTAGTCGAGAACGCGCTCGCGGTGATCCTGATGAACCCCAAGGTCAAGGGGGTCCTCATCAACGTCTTCGGCGGCATCACGCGCGGGGACGAGGTCGCGAAAGGGGTCGTAACGGCGCGCGACAACCTGAAGATGACGCTGCCCCTCGTCGTCCGTATGAGCGGGACGCGCGAGGAGGAGGGCCGCGAGATCCTCAAACGGAACGGCATCGAGCCTGGCGTCAGCGGTTGGGAGGCGGCGAAGAAGATCGTCGAGCTCACGAGAGCGGGTGTGACGTGAGCATCCTCCTCGACTCGTCGACCATGGTCATCGTCCAGGGCATCACGGGCCGGGAGGGCGGCTTCCACACCGAACAGATGCAGTCGATGGGCACGAAGGTCGTCGGCGGGACGAGCCCCGGCAAGGGCGGCACGACCCACCTCGGCGTGCCCGTCTTCGACACCGCGGCCGACGCTGTCAGGGCAACCGGCGCCAACGCCTCGGGCATCTTCGTCCCGGCGCCCTTCGCCGCCGACGCGATCATGGAGGCCGCCGCGGCCGGCATCACCTTGATCGTGTGCATCACCGAGGGGATTCCGATCCAGGACATGATCCGGGTCAAAGAGTTCCTTCGCGGCTACCCGCAGGCCCGCCTGGTCGGGGCCAACTGTCCCGGGCTCATCACGCCCGGCCAGGCCAAGATCGGCATCATCCCCCAGCGCATCACCTCGCCCGGCGCGGTCGGCCTTGTCTCGCGCAGCGGCACCCTCACCTACGAGGTGGCGTCGGCGCTGTCCGCGGCGGGACTCGGCCAGTCGACGATCGTGGGCATCGGCGGCGATCCAGTCCTGGGGCTGACGTTCCGCGACGTCGTCGAGTTGTTTGTACAGGACCCCGGGACCACTAACCTGGTGTTGATAGGCGAGATCGGCGGCAGCGACGAGGAGCACGCGGCCGAGCTGCTGGCGCGCGGCTCGCGGTTGAAGGCGGTTGCATTCATCTCCGGCCGCACTGCTCCGGAAGGCAAGCGGATGGGACACGCGGGCGCCATCATTTCGGGCAATCGTGGCACCGCGAAGAGCAAGGAAGAGGCGTTCCGAAAGGCCGGCGTCGCGGTCGCGGAGACGACGGATGACATCGTGGGCATGCTGAGATGATCTCGATGCCGATCGCGTTCAGCAGAGCCCTTCCGGCGGATCGGCTGCGCGACATCGGAGTGCTGGCGGCACTGCTCCTGTGGCTCGCCTACACCCGGATCTACTGGATCCTGCAGGCCGCGCACCTGACCGCCCCGCCATGCCCCTTCTACTACCTCACAGGTCACCCTTGCCCGTTCTGCGGCGGCACGCGGTCGTTCGCCTACATGTGGCGCGGCGACATCGCGGACGCCGTGCGGCTCTACCCACTCGGCCCGATGCTGTTCGCCGGCACCATCCTTGGCGTGGGAGGCCTGGCGTTCGGTGCGATCACCGGCCGCACATGGACCCCTCGCCTCACAGCGATGCAGTGGCGCCTTTTCTGGGTCGGAGCGGTCAGCGCGTTGCTGGTCAGCTGGGCCCTCAAGGTGTTCATCCTCGGCAATTAGGGCCCGCCGGCTGGGGCCGGAAGACTGGCAGCTCTACCGCCGGGTGCGGCTGGCGGCGCTCGAGGAAGCTCCTTATGCGTTTGGTTCGACTTACCAGCGTGAGGTCGGGTTCGACGGTGCGCGATGGCGGTGGTGTGTCACCGATCGCGTGATTTACGTCGCCGAGGTCGACGGCGTTGTCGTGGGGGCGGTGAGCGGTGTTGACGGCGAGGTCAACGGATCCGCGGCGATGATCGCGATGTGGGTCGATCCCCGGTTTCGACGCCAGGGCGTCGGAGACGTGCTGGTGAAAACGGTCATGGAGTGGGCGAGAGGCAAACGCTACGGCCAGATGTTCCTCTGGGTGACTGAGGTCAACGCCGGTGCCGAGCGCCTCTACGCCCGCAACGGCTTTGTGCGAACGGGTGCGACCCAGGAGGTGCGCCCTGGCGAGCTCGAGCACGAGATGTCGCGGCTTCTCTAGCCGCCCTCGATGTAGCGCGTGACGATCGGGTACACGTAGTCGGTCTTCTGCGCGGCGTTGCCGGGGTCGATCAGGTCGTGAGTGAGTTGGTCGACGGCGGGAAACTCGAACGATTCGACGTTGGCGCCGTGCCGTCGCCACGATTCGATGAGCCTATACGTGAAGCGATTGTCGAGTCGCGGCTCGCCCGCATTCGTGATGACCGCGATCGACCGCGCTCTGGGCGCGGCGGCTCGCGCCGACCGCACCAGCTGACGGCCGCATTCGAACAGCGCCGCGTACGCATGCGTCGAGAAGCGCGGATAGCCGTAGGGCGGACCGAGCTTGTCTTTCAGCTCGTTGTTCCACCACATGTAGAAGTTGGGAAGCACCTTGGCCGTGGTGCTCACAGCGGTGAGGGCCGGTCCGGGGATCGGTCTCAGGCCGAGCATGGGCGCGATGAGCACAGCGCGCTCGATCCCGTCGCGTGTTTGGGCGAGGAGCCCCGCGAGGATCGCCCCGAGGGAGAGGCCGGCCACTGTCACGCGTTCGCCCAGCCCGGAGGCGACGTCTGTGGATCGATTAGCCACCGCGAGCAGATGCTCGGATCGAAGCTCGGCAATCGAGGTGTTCAACCGGTCCGTGTAACCGTGGCGCGGATACCTGGGTATGACGATGTTCCAACCGCGGTCGAAGAACTGCCTGCCCAGCGTGTCGAACTGCTGCGGGCAGTTCGTGAAGCCATGCAGGAGGACGAGCGAGCGCTCCACGCGTTGTCCGTGCGTGTACACACGCGTGTGGCACAGCGGGTTGACGTTTGGCCCGTCGAGGTCTCTGAGGCCCGCGGCGATGCGCATACCTTCCGGGTAGAGGTCGTGACTCATCGCATGTAAGGATTGGTGCAATGGATTTTGAACTGACGTCGGAGCAGCAGGCGATCCGCGAGACGTGCCGCGACTTCGCGCGCGAGGTCATCGCGCCGGCCGCGGAGGATCTCGACCGGAACCACAAGTTCGGCTACGACATTGTCCGCCAGATGGGGGAGCTGGGCCTGTTCGGCCTGCCTTTCGCCGAGGAGGCAGGCGGGGCGGGCGCCGATTTTCTTTCCCTGTGCATCGCGATCGAAGAGATCTCTCGGGCCGACGCGGGGATCGGAATCACGCTCGAGGCGGCGGTGTGCCTGGGCTCGTCGCCGATCTACGAGTTCGGTACGCCGGAGCAGAAGGAGCGCTGGTTGCCCGACCTGGTCGCGGGACGCAAGCTGTGGGCCTTTGGGCTGACCGAGCCAGAGGCGGGATCGGACGCGGGGGCGACCAAGACGCGGGCGGAGGCGCGCGACGGCAAGTGGGTCATCAACGGCGCCAAGCAGTTCATCACTAACTGCGGGACCGACATCTCCGCGGGCGTGACCATCACCGCGGTCACGGGTAAGAACGAAGAAAGTGCTGAAATCAGCGCCATCATCGTGCCCGCCGGCACCCCCGGATATCACGTGCTCGAGTCGTACCGGAAGCTGGGCTGGCACTCGTCGGACACGCATCCGCTCAGTTTCGAGGACTGCACAGTGCCGGCGGAGAACCTCCTGGGGCAGCGCGGTGGGGGGTACCGGCAGTTCCTGCACACGCTGACGGGCGGGAGGATCGCGATCGCGGCGCTTTCGGTGGGTGTGGGGCAGGCATGCCTCGACGCTGCCCTCGCGTACGCGAAGGAGCGGCGGGCGTTTGGGGAGCCGATCTCCAAGCACCAGGCGATCCAGTTCAAGCTCGCGGACATGGCGATGGAGACGGAGGTCGCGCGCACGATCGTGTATCGGGCGGCGGCGGCGTATGGGCGGGAGGGGGCTGAGACGAGTGATGAGGTGAGGATGCTCGCTGCGATGTCGAAGCTGTATGCGTCGGAGGCTTCGAAGCGGGCGGCGGACAACGCGGTGCAGATCCATGGGGGGTATGGGTTCATGGAGGACTACCCCGTGGCGCGGTATTGGCGGGATGTGAAGGTGAATGAGATCGGCGAGGGGACCTCGGAGGTCCAGCGGATGCTCATCGCGCGGTTGCTTGGGGCGTGAGACGGGACGGGCGGTGAAGGGGGTGGGAGTGGGGTCGTCTGGCATGGGCTACGTGGGGTTTGAGGGTAGGAAGGACGGGCCATGAAGAGGGCGGGCAGGGGTGGACCGGCGGCTCGGATACATGTGAGTTTTGAATATAAATTTTCCTTGTCGGAGCTTGATTCGCCGAACATTCTTTTGCAGACTCCTCTCATGCTCACTATCGCGCCCCAAGCTCCTCCTCGCGGGTGGGTCCTCGCCCAGCAGCTCACGAAGGTCACTGGCAGCTGATTCGAACGGCAGAGGGCAGGATATTCACCGTCGCGCCAACTATCAACTTTGGTTACCCGCGCGGTCCCGACTAACTCGGCTAGCGGTACACCCCGTTGTGTCCCAGGCTGTGCAGTCCGACGTTCGGAAAATAAGTGAGGCCGTGGTCTTCGGCGCCGACCGGAATCTTCGCGATGAGCTTTCCAGTCGTCGTGTCGAACACGTACACCGTTGCGTTGTAGCGGCCCGACGCCCACAGGCGGGAA
>VBFH01000006.1 GCA_005883575.1 Chloroflexota bacterium
AAGCGGAGTTAATCGGCTCAGATCTGGACGTCGAACTGAACACGGCGGAAACCGTCGTGGCTGGACAGGCCGCTGTGTGATTCGGGACTTAGACGGTGCGAGGTCGCCACGGCTCGTGCTCGTGCGCGAGCCAGACCAGCTCGGGTCGAGCGCGCGCACCCGCAGCTGGCCTCCGGTGTGCGGCTCGTCGAGCTCGCCGAACCAAACCGCCACGTCGCCGCCGACAACCACCGGACGCCCACCAGTCTCGACAACGACCACCTGCATGCCGCGTGTGTGCCCCGGCGCCGGGACGAGCCGGAGCCCGGGAAGCATCTCGAGCTCGCCGTCGACCGGCACGTACCGCACGCCGGGCGCCTCGACCCACTCGCGAATGGTGTAGTCGTCCTCGCTGCGCGCGTTGTCGAGCTCCCGACGCTGGACGTAGATCGGCCTGCCGGCGAAGAGGTGGTTGCCGCCGCAGTGGTCGAAGTGCAGGTGTGTGTTGACCACGATGTCGATGCCGGCGAGGTCGAAGTCCTGCTTGCTCAAGGGACGGATGCGGGGATCGAGGTCGGCCACCGCCGGGTGCAGCTCGGTCATGCAGGTGTCGACGAGCACGCGCGTATCGGGATGGTCGATGACGTGCACGTAGACCGGCATCCGCTCGCCCTCGGCGAGCAGGTCGGCAACGCGGACTGGCGTGATGGTGATTGAGGCGCGGGCGTTCATTTCTGTGTACCGACCGCCGCGACGATGGTTGATATGTGAGTCATGATGACCTCCTTTACTGGTTACTGGCTCACGCGCGGCCGGTCGCACTGCCTCGCGCGCTAGCAGCTCCTTCAGTCCGCTGGCTGGTAGAGCAGTGAGTCGGGCATTGGATCCGTGCATCTGGCTCGGCTGCTGAGCTTGGTTGTTCGACTCCTGTAGCAGTTCATGTAGTAATTCGGCGAAAAGACGGCTCAAGACTGGACGGTGCCGCTCCGGAAATGCCGATTTTGAACTCGAAACTGGTCAGTGGTTACTTTCGCAGCCGGTCTGAACTCGCTCGGCAGCAATCGCTAGAGGCGCACAGAATAGGACCGTTAGGCCCTGGACTCGAATCCCAGCTGCCCGTGGTTTCATTGCGTGTTCTGTCTCTTCATCACCGCACAGCTAGCGAAAGAAGAGCCCAGCACGTTGTTCGTTGTGAACACGAGTGCGATCAGGACTATCCAACCTGACGCCAGCGATCACGCAATTGCTCGGGAATACGAAAGGGCGGAGAGCTCAGGGTTCAGCGGTGTTCTTAAAGCGCCAAGCGCCACCGTTGCTACCCCGGAACTAACCGTCGCGGCCTACGTCTTCGAGACGAACCCCACGCCCATTTGGCTTTAAGCGTGTCGACGCGCGTCAGCAGGGCGTCAGGGATCTGACTAACTAGCCAAGAAGGGGGCGCAAGACGCGCGCCCCCTTTGCAAGTACGAGCTAGCGAACTCCGGCCGGCGTCATCTGCGCAATTCGTTGCTCTGCCATGTCGATGGTCTTCAGTACCGCATCCAGAGTGGCGAGCGGATGGATTTCGTTGGTGCTGATTCCGGAAAGAGGCAGATTAGCGATGATTTCTTGAAGCTCGTCGCCCGACTTAGCCTCGACGATGAACGCCCCGGCCCTTTCGCCGGCGAATGGGTACAAGGCCTTGATCCGCGGTTCCTTGTTGGCCTTCAACATCTGAAACGTCTGCTTGGCCAGTGCCACGGTGGCTTGTGGCGGTACATTGGCCGAGTCGACTGCACGCGAGATCACCAGAAATTCCATGTCGTCAAAACCCCCAGTTCAATGACCCGACGACGACCAGCCCAGTTTAATCTCGTACCGGTCGCGGGTGTTACATCACTTGGCCACTCTCGGACAGCTTCCTTCGCGTGCCCATCAGGTGCAGACTCAAACCCCCGCGACCCATGACGTGTGTTGCGGTCACGGCTGGGCCGGGGGGATGGGAGGCACGTGGCAGATATCGGACGCTGCAAGGCGTCGATTTCGGAGCAAACCTGAATACATGCACGCCGGGCGGCCGGTAGGAGCAAGCGGAAAAACGGTCTTGATCGTCAACCCCGCCGCAGCCGCGGGCGGGGTTGGCCGCCGCTGGCCAGCGATCGCTGAATTGGCGCGGTCCGCAAGCCTCGACTTCGACGCCGTCCTCACAACGCGTCCAGGTGACGCCACCGAGATCGCGCGCCGGGCGGTTCGCGAGTCGCGCCCGCTGGTCGTGGCCGTGGGCGGCGATGGCACCCTCAATGAAGTCGTCAATGGCTTCTTCGAGGGAGCTCAGGCGATTGCCACCTCAAGCACGTTGGGACTGCTCCAAATCGGAACTGGGGGCGACACACGGCGCACTCTGGGGATCCCGATCGAGGTAGCGGCGGCGATCCGGGTACTGGTCGAGGGGCGCCCGCGCCTGATCGACACCGGCCGAGCCACGCTTGGCACCCGCGTCTACCACCTTGTAAACATCGCGGAGACCGGGATCGGCGCCGACGTCTCCGAGCGCGTCAACCGGATGCCCAAATACCTAGGCAGCTCAACTTATCTATTGGCCACCCTTGCTTCGTTGGCGGGCTGGAAGCACAAGGTGCTGCGGGTATCGGTGGATAGCGGCATCCGACGGGAATTCGTCGGGCAAGCGGTTGTTGTAGCCAACTGCCAGTACTACGGCGGAGGCATGCGGATCGCGCCTCGAGCGGCCCTCGACGGCGGCCTCTTCGACGTGATCGTGGTAGGGCCGATTGGCAAGCTGGAGGCCATACTCAAGGCCCGCAAGCTCTACAGCGGGAGTCACGTCGAAGACGTCGGGCTCAGGCAAAGATGGAGCTCCTTCACGGCGCCAGAGTGGAGGTCAGCTCCCCTGCCACTGTGCTCGTGCAGCTGGACGGAGAGGTGGTCGGCCAGCTGCCTGCCACCTTCGAGGTCGTGCCACAAGCGCTGCGCTTCATGGCTCCGAAGGCTTGACGCACGACGGCATCAGAACGTGTGCCTTAACCCCTCTCGGTCATCTCACCGGAGGGCCGAACGGAACCAGGAGCGGGGGGTTGAACTACTTTCGATCCGGCCAGGGCGATCCTGCTTTGACACCACCCCGACGAGGCGGAAATTGCGTTGACGGATCGGGGTTAACGGCACACCCGGGTTCAAATCCCGGGCCCCCGACCAAAATCTAATTTCAGCAATTGTCCTCGTGCCGTGGCTTAGTGCGCGGCCCTCACCTCTGTGCGCATCGCTTCCCAGGCCTCGCGCGCGTCTTGGACCGAGCCGGCGTCTTCGATCGTGGAGATGTCGCCCGGGTCCGTGTCGAGCGTGACTGCCTTCAATACCCGCCGCATGATCTTGCCGCTCCGTGTCTTGGGCAGCATCGTGACGAAGTTCAAGTCGCCGATCACGGCCACCGGGCCCAGCTCGTGGCGAACAGTCTCGATCAGTTCCGTGCGCAGTTCGTTCGATGGTTCGTAGCCCTTCTTCAAGACGACGAAGGCCGAGATAACCTCCATGCGTACCGGGTCCGGCCGCGCGGTCACGCCAGCCTCGGCCACGCTCGGGTGGCGGAGAAAGGCTGTCTCCACCTCGATCGTCCCGATGCGGTGGCCCGCGATCTTGATGATCTCGTCGGCACGCCCGCTGAACCACACGTAACCGTCCTCGTCGAAGGAAGACGCGTCTCCGCTGAGGTAGAGCGTCTTCCCCGGAATGCGCCGCCAGTAGTCATTCGCATAGCGCTCGACCTCGCCCCAAAGCGTCGCGGTCAGACCCGGAAACGGACGCTTGATCACCATCATCCCTTTCTCGTTCGTCGGCAGCTCATCGCCTTCGGGCGAGACAACAAGTGCCTCAACGCCGGGTAAGGCGATACCGCCCGAGCCTGGTTTTATCGGCAGCAGACCGAGTCCCCACGGATTGCCAAAGATTGGGCCGCCGGTCTCCGTCTGCCACATGTGATCGATGACCGGAACGCTGTTCTTCAGCACCTCGAGTTGAAGCCATTCCCACGCCGGCGCGTTAAGGACCTCTCCCGCACACACGACGCGCGTCAGCGAGTTGAGGTCGTGCATACGCGCGGGCCCGGTGCCGTACTTCATGAGCATGCGTGCCGCGGTTGGTGACGTGAAGATTCCTGTGACGCGGTTCTCTTCGATGATCCGATAGAAGCTCTCGGGAGTCGGGTGATCGAGCCCGCCCTCATAGGCGATCGTTGTGCACCCGGCGATCAGCGGGGCATACACAATGTAGCTATGGCCGACGACCCAGCCGATATCCGAGGTCGACCACCATATGTCGGTGTCCTTAAGGCCAAAGACCCAGTCGCCCATCGAGTGGATGTAGACCTGGTATCCGCCGTGCGTGTGCACGGCGAGCTTGGGCTTGGCCGTGGTGCCTGACGTGGCCAGAATGAAGGCGGGTTCGTTGGATTCCAGCCACTCGACTTCGTCACTCTGGCCGGTGCCGAGTTCCAGGAATTCTCCCCAATAGATGTCGCGGCCTGGAGTCATCGCGGGCGCCTCGGCGCCGCGCCGGTGCACGACGACGTGGCGGACTTGCACGCGGTGCTCAGCCAATGCTTCGTCGACGATCCCTTTCAGCGTTACGTCCTTGCCTTTGCGGTAGGTGATGTCCGAGCAGAACACCGCTGTCGCGCCAGCCATCTCTAGGCGGTCGCGCAACGCGCCTGAGCCGAATCCAGCAAAAACAGCGATGTGGATGGCTCCGATTCGGACGCAGGCGAGCATCAGCACGATCGCCTCGTGGCACGTGGGCATGTAGATGCCCACACGGTCGCCTTTAAGGATCCCCATGCCGCGCAGAGACCGGGCCGTTCGCAGGACCTCATACCTCAGCTGTGCGTAGGTCAGCACAGTGCGGCTGCCGCGTTCGTCCTCGCATACCAAGGCAGCCCGGCCGCCGTTGCCGGCCTCGACATGACGGTCGACGGCGTTGTATGCGAGGTTGGTCTCGCCGCCGACGAACCACCGGAAGTACCGTCCGCGTTCGTCGGGGTGCTCCGGGTCCCACTCGAGCACGTGCTCCCAATGCCGGTGCCAGGGAAGGGTTGCAGCGGCTTGCGCCCAGAACCGTTCAGGGTCCTCTTTGGCCGCGCGTACGAAGGCGCCTACCTTCGGATTAATCGTCTCCATTGGCATCCCCTCTCGTGTATCGATACCTCGTTAGGCCGTAGTCTGCGCCTGAGGTTCCATACCGGCAACCGGCCTGGATGGCCGTCGTCGGATTTGGGACCATGAGGATCAAAATCCCGGCCTGCGACTAGCCTTGAATCAAGGCTCGCCTTGACTTGACAAGCGAGACGCTCGGCCCCTCGTGCCATTCCGTCACGAAGGCGGCCCGTGACGTCACGGTGAGTTCGTTTTAGTAGCGACAGTCGCAGAATCGGCACGCCCGCTTCCACGCGACCTCGCGCGAACCGCCGACGTCGTGGCAAACGACCTAAGTTGTCATGCCGCGCAGCTGGCTCAAGATGGGAGCGACGGCGGCCACGAGATCAAGGGAGGACCACGCAATGCCGACAGTTCGCGCCAATGGGTTGAACCTGTATTACGAAAGCACAGGCCAGGGCGAGCCGTTGGTGCTGATCCCCTACTTGGCCGCAGATCAGGCTTGCTACGCATTCCAGGTCGCCGACTACGCCAAGCGCTTCACCTGCATCATGGTCGACCTTCGAGGCGCGGGCCAATCCGACAAGCCCAGAGGTCCTTACTCAACAGAACTCTTTGCCGACGACATCGCCGCCTTTCTGCAGGCGATCAACGTGGAGAAAGCACATATCGCGGGCCTGTCGCTCGGGGCGGCGGTAGGCATGCAACTGGCAGCTAAGCATCCCGAGAAGGTCAGGTCGTTATCACTGCATAGCAGTTGGCCCAAGACCGACCCGTTCCTCAAGACCGCGGTCCAAGGATGGCAGGTGATGGCCAAGGGGCTGGGCAGCGTGCCGGAGATGATCATCCTCGGCATCTTTCCCTGGTGTTTCACTCCCGGCCTGTATGCCGCAAAACCCGACTACATCAAGTCGCTGGCGGACTTCGTCCGCAGCCGTCCGGCGCAACCGCTCGACGCCTTCATGCTCTCGTCGGAGGCGGTCATCAACCACGACGCCTCGTCCGAACTGAGCCGGATCAAGGCGCCTACGCAGATCACATTCGGCCGATTCGACATGGTGACGTCGACTCGATTCGCCGATGCCCTCCATGGTCAGATCACAGGTTCAGAGTTGCATGTCTTCGAAGACTGTGCGCACGCACCGATCTACGAGAACGTGCAGGTCTTCAATGAAGTCACTCTTGCGTTCCTGAACAGGCATACCGGGTAAATGTCCAGTTTGTCAGCTGAGGAATGCTGCGCATAGACCAGCTGCTATCGCGAGCTTCTGCGATCGTCGGTAGTCGGCGCAGGGGACCTACTCGAACCCTCGGCCCATGTAAGTAGTTCATGTAGTAAACCGTCGAAAAAACGCTTCAAGTCTGGACGGAGCGGCTGGCTGCGTTAGAACTTTCGAGCTGAAACCGATCGTTTCAGCGATTCCTGGACGAGACCTCTCAGAGTTCGGGACCGTGAGGCCCCGGGTTCAAATCCCGGGCCCCCCGACCAGTTTGTGTGCCTCGCAGGCGCTGTTGCTGGTGCTGAAGTCGAAGCCAAGCCAAGCGGCGGGCTGAAAGTCACTGGGTGACAACAGAGTCGTTCGTTCTCGGGTATCTAAAGCTCCGTTGGCTTGAACACGGTTGCGACGAGCTGCCCGGGCAGCACGCTGGCGGCCAGCCTCAGCACGCCGACCACGCCGGTGGCGGGCGCGACGACTGAATCGATCTTTCGGAGGTTGAGATCGTAGATCGTGGCGACCAAATCGCCTTTCCTCACGCGAGCACCGATCTCCCGCTCAGCTCGCAGCAGCCCTCCGCTCGGGGCGAACATCTCGACGCGCTCGATGGCCTGCGGCTCGACGTGGCGAACGCTGCGGCCGCCCAGGATCGTCATGTGCTTGAGCAGGTTCAGCGTGCCTGCCTCATAGAGCGCCCTGCGGTCGGTCAGGGTTGTTGCTTGGCCGCCGATCTCGACCTCGATCACCGGTATGCCCATGCGCGACGCCTCGGTCAGCAAACGACCCGGGCCGGCCTCGAGCGGATTCACGAACTTCAACCCAAACGCGCGCGCCGCGCGCTCGCTCGCCTCGGCCACCGGGCCCGATCGCGGGAACTCGACGTAAGGCTCGACCAGGTACCCGGCCGACCAGCCATGCATTGAAAGGATGAGGTCCGATTCCGGCGCCAGCTGTCGGCACAGCGCATCGGCCAGCCGCTCGGTGATGGTTCCGTCGGGGCGCCCAGGGAAGATGCGGTTGATGTCCAGCCCATCCTCGTGACCGGTGCGACGCACCGCCTGGAACGCCGGCGGGTTGAGCACGGGCACCATCACCACCGAGCCGTGCATCGACGAAGGCTGCAGACGCTCCCACAGCGAGATGATCGCCGCCGGGCCTTCCTGCTCATCACCATGTTGCCCTGCCACCGCCAGCAATCGGGGATGCCGGCGCGAGCCGGTGAGGACGTTCACCGGGATGCTGAGGGTCGACCCATCCGGCATGGGCGAGATCTCGTGGCGGTAGGTCTCGCGCGTCACAGCCTGGGACCGGCTGACGCGCCCGAGTGCCCTATCACGACGACGCGGTTCACCAGCCGGCCGACGCCCTCGATCTCGGTTCCGGCGCCGAGGTTCACCGCGCAGGCCGGCGACATCGTCACCAAGGCTCGGGCGGCCAGGCGGAGACGGCCCTGAGACCAGAGCGCGAGTCCGCGGGACGTTCGGACGAGGCACCGATCCGCCGGCAGATCCTGGGCGTTCAGCTCTCGAGCCCGAATGGATAGTCGGTGAGCACGCGACCGCCGCTCGCCGTGACCACCATCAGATGTTCGGTGCGGCAGCCGATGCCGTGGCCGAATCCGGCAGGCTCCAGCGCGACTACCATCCCCTCCTCGAGCACCATGGTCGCGTCCGGCACGATTCGCGGTTCCTCGTGAAACGACACGCCTACTCCGTGTCCGGTGTGATGCGGATATTCGTAGCCTGCCTCGCGCATCGCACCGCGAACGCGCTGGTCGAGGTCACCGGCGACGGTGCCTGGCCGCGCCAGCTCGATTCCGGCCTGCAGCGTGCGCACGCACGCGTCGTGCAGCCTGCGCATCGCATCGGTGGGCTGGCCCAGGCAGATCGTGGTGCAGGAGTCGGCCCAGTAGCCGTCGACGCGGACCACGAGGTCGGCCAGCGCGAGGTCGCCCGGCTCGAGCCGGCGATCGGTCGGAGGCACGCCTACCAGCGCCATCCGCGGCCCGGAGATTAGATCGGGCAAAACCGGTACGCGGGTGCCGGCCTCCTTTTCCATCGCCGCGTGCACGGCCGAGAAGAGCTCGATCTCGGTGATGGCCGGCTCGGCGCAGGCGCGAAAGGTCCGCTGCCCGATCGAAGCGACGCGGGCGGCGCGTTCGATGCGGGCGATCTCCGCCGGATCCTTGCGCAGGCGCAGGCTCGCCAACGCCTGGGTGGCGTCGACGGAGTCGGTGGACGGCGCCAGCGCCACGGGCAGGGCGTGGCCCTCGATGGCGATGCGCCCGCCGCCGTCCAGCAGCTGCTTCAATGCGGAATACGCATGCAGGGGAGTGACCGTGTACCCGGGGTATGTGACCACCTCCAGGCTTTCGATGGCCGGGCCCGCCTCCTCCTCACCTTCGGCGCAGAAGATCCGGCCGTGCCCGTCGAGGTCGAGCAGCACGTGGGTGCCGGCCGAAATCGGATACAGCGGGCCCCATCCGATCTCCGATTCCCGGCCGCAAAGCCAGCGCACGGTGCCGTGGTCGGAGGCAAGCAGGCGGTCGGCGCCGAGCGAAGCGGCTGCCGCCGCGGCCTGGCGGCAGCGCTCCGCGAAGGGCTCTACGGGAGCCAACTCAGAGAACCCCGGCGACCTCCTGCGGTGAGGCTTGGCGCTCGTACGCCACCTCGCCGGCCTTCAGCAGCCATCCCTCACGCCCTTGCGCCCGGGCTATGCCCAGGATCACGACTCCGAGCACGATCCAGCCGGCCAGCACCCACGGCACGTACGCGAAGATGCCGCTGAGCCCGGGAGCCAGAGACTCGTAGCCGACCAGCAGGATCGCTATCACACAGATGACCGGGATCACCAGGTGCCAGAAGGCGTTGAACTCGGCCCGCTTTTCGGTCAGGTAGAAGCGGATCACTCCGATCGCGCCCAGGCCGTACACGCCGATGAGGCCGAACGTGATCAGCGTGCCAAACCAGAAGAACAGCTGGTCGGGGCCGAGCCAGAAGCCGCCGACGTAGGCGATGACCGCGGTGATGACCGTCTGCAGGATGACCGCGTTCCGTGGAGTCTTGTACTTCGGATGCACCACGCCGAGCCACCCGGGTAGCGCGCCGCCCCTCCCCATAGAAAAGAAGACGCGCGTGCATGCGTTGGTCGCGGCGATGCCGACGGCGAAGGCGCTGTTGAGCATGGCGAAGAGCAGCAAGATCCAGCCTCCGCCCCACAGGCGCTGCGCAAGGTCTAGAAAGGCGCCGACGTCTTTGCCCGCGAATCCTGAATCGAAAGTGTTCGTGCCCCAACCGACGGCCAGCCCGAAGGTGGTGAACACGTAGAAGGCGCCCATGAACACGAGCGAAACGACGATCGCGATCGGCAGGTTGCGCCGCGGATTGGTGCTTTCCTCCGCCATCGGCGCCACGGCTTCGAACCCGGTGAACGCGAAGATGGCGAAGACGACGCCCAGGAACAGACCTGCGGTGCTGAACTTCGGGTCCACTTGGAAGGGGACGGTGTTGATGCCACCCGGACCCGGGCTGATGATGCCGCTCAGCGCGAAGGCAAGCAGGATGGTGATCTCGAGACCGCCAAGGATGAGCATCGTCCGGCCCGAGATCTGCACGCCCCGGTACACGAAGAACGTGACGAAGATGATTCCGACTGCGACCACCACCGGCCACGGCAGGTTGATGTGGAGCCGCTGCTCCAGCTGGTGCTGAAAGATGAATCCAAGGATCGTGAAGTTGATGGCGACCGCGGTCGGGTCATAGAGGAAGTAGAGCCAGGCGGTCAGGAAGCCCAGGCGGGGATGCAGCGTGCGGCTGACGTAGGTGAAGTAGCCGCCGGCCGATGGTAGATAGCGCGCCAGCGGGATGATGGTTAGCCCGATCGCCATGCAGACAAGGAAGGCCGCGAAGTAGGCCAGGCTCACGCCGGTGCCGGCGTTCGCGGCGATGAACGTGGCGCCGGTGAGGAAGCCCATCGCCGGCGCGATGTGGGTGACGGCCTGGGCGATGACCGACCAAAGGCCCATGCCCCCGGCCCGGAGCTCGGTCTGGGCCACCATGACCTCGCCGGGTCCTACCTGTCCGACAGACGCACCCATAGTTCCTACCTCCTTCTGCCTTTCAAACCGAGAGAACCATCTTGGCGCCCACGCCGCCGTCGATCAGGAAGGTGGCCCCGGTCACGTAAGCCGCCTCGTCGGAGAGCAGGTAGGCGACGCAGTGAGCGATGTCGATAGGCTGTCCGATCTTTCCGAGCGGTACTTCGGTGTCGATGGTCTTGCGCATCTCCGCTTGCTGCTCGACCGGGGTCGTAGCCCACATCAGCGGCGTGTCGATGGCGCCTGGCGCCACCGCGTTGATGCGGATGCGGCGCGACGCGTAGTCGACAGCGACCTGCCGCACCAGCGCTTCGATGGCACCCTTCGACGCGGTGTACGCGTTGGTTCCGCCGGGGATCGCCAGCTTGGCCATGCAGGACGACGTGCAGACGATGGCCGCCGGCTCGTTCTGGGCGACGAAGCGCTTCATGGCCTCGCGGACGACAAGGAACGTGCCGCGCAAGTTGATGGCCATGATGTCATCCCACGTCTGTGCCGATTCCTCGTGGATGAGCGCCTCCGTGCGCGCGACGCCGGCGTTCGAGAACAGGCCGTGAATGGGACCGAAGTCGCGATCAATGGCGCTGAACGCCGCCTGCACGTCGTCTTCGTTGCTCACGTCGGCGACGTAGGCCCTGAACTTTTCGGAGCTCGCGATCGCCTCGGCTTTCTGGCGAGTCCAGTCGATGAGCGCCACTCGGGCGCCCCGTTCGAGCAGCAGCTCAACAGTGGCGCGGCCCATGCCCGTGGCTCCCCCTGAAACGACGCACACGCGGCCGGCGAAGCCCATCCACCCCTCCATCAGGAAAGGCCGATCCGGAATTGCTACAGAATGCTACATGCCCTCGGGCGCCCGCATCGACCCGCACTGGTCGTACCGCGGCCTGCCGGCGGTGCGAATGGAGAACCGCTGGATGGCGGTGGAGGTGCTGCCCGACACCGGCGCCAAGATCTTCCGCTTGATCGACAAGGCCGCCGACCGCAACGTGTTGTGGGAGAACACGCGGATACCGCCCCACCGCGCACCCGTCTTCGCGAGCATGGACGACCACTGGTCGGGCGGCTGGGATGAGATCTTTCCGGGCGGCGCGCCGTCGACCGACCGTTACGGCGAGGCCACGCCATACATGGGCGAGCTGTGGTCCGCGGTGGGATGGCAGTGGCGCGCCGAACAGCGCGCCGGCGAGGTGCTCCTGACATGCTCGGTGGAGACACCGATCACGCCGGCGCGCTACACGCGGATTCTGCGGCTCTCGGACGACGCGCCGGTGCTCACCTCCGAGATCCGGCTGGAGCATACCGGCACGCGCCCGTTCGATTACGCGCTGGGCACGCACCCGAGCCTGGCCATCAGCCCTCATCATCGATTCGATGTGCCAGGCACGGACGTGGAGGTGGACGAGTTCGGCGGTGAGAACCGGCTGGGTGAGCGCGGCGATCGATACCTCTGGCCGATGCTGGGGCTGCGCGACGGCACTCAGCTCGACGTGCGCCGGATCCAGGGCCCGGAGATCCGCAGCTTTGCTCTGCATTACGTGACCGGGCTCAAGGCCGGGTGGGCCGCATGCACTGACTCCTCGACCAGGCGCGGCTTCGGCTTGGTCTTCGACCCTGATCTCTTCAAGGTGGTGTGGCTGTGGCAGGTATACGGAGGCTGGCGCGGCTACTACCACGCCGCGATGGAGGCGTGGACCAGCTGGCCGGGCGCGCTCGCCGACGCGGTCAAAGCCGGACGAGCCCGGGTGATGGAACCTGGTGATGTGCTCGAGACCACCGTGCACGCGATCCTGTACGGCGGCGTCAACTCGGTGGCCGGGCTGCGAGCGGACGGCAGCGTGACCGCGGATCGCTGATGCGAATCACCTCTGTCGACTGCCACGTCCTTCTCGTCCACGATGTAAAGGAGGACGCCGCCAGCTCGGCACAGGACGACTTCATCGTCGAGATCCACACCGATCGGGGAATCACCGGGATCGGCGAGTCTGATCTGAACCCGTGGATTGCGCGAGCATGCCTGGAGGCGCCGTCAACCCACAACATGGGCCTCTCTTTGAAGGAGATGCTCATCGGCGAGGACCCGCTCGATCCGCCGCGAATCTGGGAGAAGCTCTACGTCGGCTCCGCCATGAACGGCCGGCGCGGAGCCGTGATCAACACGATGGGCGCGATCGACATCGCGCTGTGGGATATTGCCGGCAAGGCCGCGGGCAAGCCGATTTACGAACTGCTAGGCGGCGCGGCCCGCGAGAGCATCGTGCCGTACGCATCTCTGCAGCCGGACGTGAGCGGCTTCGCCGCGTACCGCGAAGCGATCGTCGACTGGGCGGCGCGGGCGCGAGACGAGTTCGGATTCCTGGCCGCCAAGCTCGAGCTCACGTTCGACGGCCCGTACGCCCACCGCGGCATGCACGAGCCGGACTCGCGAGTGGTCGAGGTGGCGGAGGCGGTGCGCCGGCGGGTGGGCCCCGAGATGACCCTGATGGTCGACGTGCAGTATGCGTGGTCGGATGCCGAGCGGGCGATTCGGACCATTCGCGCGCTGCGTGACGTGGATCTCTTCTTCGTGGAGACGCCCTTGTGGACCGACGACCTCGATGGCTACGCGCGCCTCCACGACGCCGGGCTCGGGGTCCGAATCGCTGCCGGCGAGTGGCTCTCGACCCGCCACGAGTTCATCGACCTGATGGACCGGGGCAAGGTCGAGGTCGCGCAGCCTGACATCGGCCGCGTCGGTGGGCTGACTGAAGCTCGACGCGTGGCGCAATTGGCGGCGGAACGCAATCGGGTCATCGTGCCGCACGCGTGGAAGACGGGCCTGTCGATCGCGGCGGCCGCGCACTTCGCTGCGGCCACGCCGCACTGCGCGTTCATCGAGTTCGTGCCGCGGGCTTTGACCGAGTCGGCCCTGCGGCGCGAGCTGACAGTAGACGAGCTGGAAATGCACGACGGCCGCCTGGCCCTGCCGAGCAAGCCCGGCCTAGGCGTGGAAATCGATCGCGGCGCGTTGGAGCGCTTCAGGACCGCCTAGTCTCGCGCAGGAACGCCCGGAGGACCTGCTCCGATACCTCCGTCCTAATCATTCTGGGAGGTGCCTGCTACCTGGATGTACTCGCCCAGTTCTTGGTTCCGGACTTCGGCGAAAGGATCGCCACCTTCGTCGTCATCCCGTCAGCACTTGCGGAAATCGCGACGCTCGGGTACCTGCTCGTGATCGGCGTGACGACCCCAAAGCCCGACGTCCGCACTCCCGCGGCGGCCTGATTGTTATCGAAGACCAAACGGGGCCGGGAACCTTTCCCGCCCTCATCCCGGCCGGCTCTTCCGGTGCTTGGCACGGAGCGAGGCGCCGGCGCAGGCCAGACGATGCCAGAAGTCGTCTCCGGGCCAAGTCGTCATGTAGTAGTTCGTGTAGTAATTCGCGAGAAAAACGCCCCAAATCTGGACAGCAACGCTAGCCCGATTACGCGTTCCGAACTGAAACGCATCGAAACCTGCACCGTTGGACGGATCAGACACGAATTCGGGACGGTGAGGCCCCGGATTCAAATCCCGGGCCCCCGACCAGAAACTGATATCAAAGCCCAAAACCCCTGAGTTCGACCTCTGCATTCCGCTCGACAGCCTCCGGCGCACGGCAACGGCGGAGGCATGTTTCGCGGTTGCTGACGGCATGGACCGCAAGCCTGGATCGCGTGCAAGTCACGGCGCGTAGCCGAAACAAAGAAAGCCTCGCGGGGACTTAACCCCGCGAGGCTCTGTTGCACAGACCCCTACGTTCGAACCATTCCCCGACTTGTGAGGAGCCGGAATATGGCAAGCAGGATGACTGCTCCGACGAATGCGACGATGATCAAGGCCACGGTGCTAGTTATGGCGATCCCGAAAAGCCCCGCGAGCCAGCCGCCTAGGAACGCCCCCAAGATCCCAACGACGATGTCCCAGATGAGCCCGAGCCCGTGCCCGGTCATGACCTTCCCGGCAAGGAAGCCGGCGATTGCTCCGACGATGATGAAGACGATTAGGTTCATTTCGGACGAAACCTCCTCTTTGCCGCGCAGCCATCATCTGACCGCTCCGGTCGCTAGACAAACGGCCCACGGCACATTCCCACCCGAAACGAAGCGTTAGACGCTGCCGGTCAGGCCAGGACGCAGACCGCCATCGATCTCAGCTTGCTTGACCCAAGAGCGCAGCGACTGGCTGCCGACCCCGAGCTGGATCGCGACTCGGTGATTACGCCGTGGCGCTCGCCGCCGTTCTCGGCGATCGCCTCCCGACCATGCGGACTGCTCGCTCACGAAGTTCACGTGGGTAACGACGTTGAGTGTGGACGTTCTGCTTCGACATAGGGGCCCATCCTCCCAAGAAATGGAGCCTCCATCAAACCCAGGGCGATTCAAACCATCGGCTTCATCGAAATCTCGTTTCCGCTTACTCGTCATGCAGGGCCGCAACTAGGTTGGTTCGCGCCTGCAATTCCACCGGTTGAGTCCTGATGCCGCGAATCAAGAGCCACAGGCCCGTGAGAATCTCAGCGATCCCAATCGGCAAGCCGCCGATGCCAAGAAGCAGTCCCGAAGACTGCACGACGACAAGGGAGGAGACAAACGTGATCAGGCAGAACAGGGAAGCAATTAGGCCCCCAGCCGCGAGGATTCGCGGAATGTATGCCGACCTGAGAAATAGATAGAAGAAGATCGCCGATCCGACCGAGAAGAAGATGACGCTGACGACCGTGGCGAGCCCGGTCGGGGCTACGGATAGGCGAGAGCTCAAATCCGCCAAAGCGGCCAGCTGACTGGTGTCAAACGCGCTGGTGCGATTCGCTTCCAAGTAGATCTGCAGGGTGGCGAAAGCGAGCACGATCGCCACGCCGGCAAGCGCGACCTCGGCCAGCCTAAAGAGCAACGCCGTTATCGCGAGATTCGCGTCGACCGGCTTAACCGTTACATAGAGGCCGGCGGCGAGCAGCACGGTTGTCAGAATCCCGACCAGGCCGCAGCAGATGCCGATTCGGTAGAGCGTTTCAGAAGCCGAGATGCTGTGCGCAGTGGCGAGGAAACCGCCGGTTCCGCTGATTTTGGCAAGAATCACGACACCTCCAATATCGAGCGCATCGACAACGAGGTACATCAACCCTGCAAATCGCGCGTAAGCCTGCTGCGAGGATTCCTTCATGCCTGCCTCCCTGTGGGGTCATGTATCGGCGTTGACTTGAGGCTGAAGACCTCATGACCGTGCAACGCATCGAGAAATGGCTGAAAGCTGCCGCATACCAAACAGCGGACGATAGGACCTCCGACCTCCACTTCACTCACGCCCGACGCGCGCGCGATCTGCTGTACGGGCGGGTTGCCCACGAAGGTCACCTCGACTTGCTGTACCGGCAGGTCTCTGGTCATGTCCGCCAACCTAGGCAGCAGGCTGATCGCTGAAATCCCCCGAATTCGTGATTCCGTAACTAGCCGAGCGCGTTCCTGGCGCTGGTAGTAATTTGCGGATCATGGCTAGGCCCACACGCCGGCTGGGCAACCTGCCCGCGGAAGCAACGAGCTTCGTCGGCCGCCGGCGCGAACTTGGCGAACTGAGAACCAAGCTGGCCGCCGCCCGGCTTGTTAGCCTCGTTGGGCCGGGCGGTGTCGGCAAGAGCCGCCTTGCCATACGCATCGCCACCGACCTGGCGCGCGGCTTCAAAGGCGGCGCGTGGCTTGTCGAACTCGCCGAAGTCCGGGATCCTCGACTGGTTGCCAATGCCGCCCTCGCGGCTTTGGATCTGCGAGACCAGGCAACGGCTGATCCACCCGCCCTGCTGATCTCTTACGTGCGGGACAAGGAGCTCTTGCTGGTATTGGACAACTGTGAGCATCTGCTCGAGGCAGCGGCTCAGCTCGTGTCGGGAGTCATCAAGGCTGCGTCTGGCGTGCGAGTGATCACCACCAGCCGCGAGCCGCTATCGGTGCCAGGTGAGCACGTTGTCGCGGTGCCGCCACTTGAACTGCCTGCAGCTCGCCAAACCGAGGCTCTCGCCCAACTGCGACACAACGAGGCAGTGATGTTGTTCACTGAGCGGGCGACGGCAGCGGGCAAATTTGAGCTGACCGCTTCCAACCAGGCGGCCGTCGTGGATCTGTGCCGCCGGCTCGACGGTCTGCCACTTGCCATTGAGCTGGCGGCAGTCAGAACCCGTGTTCTGACTGCAGATCAGATCCTTGAGCGCCTAAACAACCGATTCGCGTTGCTCACGGGTGGAAGTCGGGCCGCCCTACGTCGTCAGCAAACGCTTCAAACCACCATCGACTGGAGCCACGATCTGCTGTCAGGCGACGAGCGAACGCTGCTCCGGCGGTTGTGCGTGTTCGCGGGCAGGTTCACGCTCGAAGACGTCGAGGGTGTCTGCGCGTCAAAGGACGTGCCGACGTCGCGCATGCTGGACTTGCTGTCATCCCTGGTCGACAAATCCCTGGTAAACAGGGAGCACACCACGAGACTCGCTTGTTATCGGATGCACGAGACGATGCGCGAGTATGCCAGCCTCAAGTTGCGTGAGGCCGGCGAGGTGGAAGTCACGGGGCAGCGCTGTGGGGAGTATTACCGCTCGAGGTGTCAGCGATCTGAGGACCAAGCTAGCCATCAGCTTGCTGAGTGGCTCGAGTGGATGGAGCTCGAGATCGACAACATCCGCGCACTCCTTCGGCATTGCCTAACTCAGGCCGACTTCTCGCTCGGTATCGATCTGGCCAGCACCCTGTACTGGTATTGGGTCACGCGTGGCACGGCCGAAGGTGTGCGGTGGCTTGATGAACTCCTCGCCTCCGAACGTGGCAATCACTCGCCTCATGCGTCCGCTTACTACCTGCGTGGATTCTTGGCCAACCTGCAGGCTGACCCGAGTACTGCCAGGCCGTGGTTTGAGCGTGCCGCTGCGACGGCTGGAGAGTATGGGCAGGTAGCTCTGCTGTCGCGCACGCTATCGCAGGCATCCATTGCCGAAAACATGGCAGGTCAGCGCCTGTCCGCCCGGCGCCTCCTCGATGAGGCCGAAGCCGTTGCAGTGGACATTGACGACGTCGCTGTGAGGCTTGGGTTGTTGCAGGCGCGAACGCTCGACGGTCTCTTCGCGGGCGATCTCGATGCGGCCAGATCCGCAGCGTCAGAGGGCGTGCGCCTCAGCCGAGAAGCCGGTGAACCCTACCGACTAGAGATGATGCTGATGAATCTAGGCTCCGCTGCGCTATTCGCAGGTGATCTTGATGCGTCTAAGGCACCGTTCGCGGAATCCTTGCGTATCGCACACGGGATCGACGACAGGATCGCACAGTACTACTTGCTTGACGCGTTGGGTTGTCACGCCGCTGGCGCTGGCAAAGCGCAGCTGGCGGCGCAGCTGCTCGGGGCGGCCGAAACTGTGAGGACGGGTGCTGGCGCAAGGATCATTCCGACAATTGCTCCGCTGATAATCCAGGCACAAAAGTTGGCAGTCGCGGCGCTTGGGCAATCGAAGTTCGAGGCAAAGTTCGAAGCCGGAAAGCTCTTGACCAGGCACGCCGCGGTCCGACTGGCCCTTGGTGAGCCACCAGATGTTGCCGCTGCGTCTTCGGATGGCGCCGGCGCGAAGCTGCTCGGCAAGCGACAAGCGGAGGTTGCGAGGCTGGTCGCCGATGGCCTGAGCAACAAGCAGATCGGAGCCCGACTGTTCATATCCGAGTACACCGTCGACAGCCATGTGCGCGGCATTCTGAACAAGTTGGGCTTTAACTCTCGGGCCCAGATCGCCGCCTGGATAGCGTCGTCGTATCAGTAGCTGTGTTTAGCAAGTGTTGGACTGAAGCCCTCGCGTCTCTCGCCGGTAAGGGAGAGGCAACCTTTAGCGCTAGCTTTGTCGTGTAGCAATCCATGTAGTAATCCAGTGGGAAATTGGCCTCAAATCGCCCTGCCACCGCCACGCTGCGCGGCAATTTCGAACAAAAATCGATCGTTTCAGCGATTTCTGGACGAGACTTCCTAGAGTTCGGGACCGTGAGGCCCCGGGTTCAAATCCCGGGCCCCCGACCATCGCTTGCTTAAATCGACCCCAAAATCTAGGTGTCGAGCCGTGTTCAGACCCCAGATATTGGAACCAATCACCAGGCCAGCGGAACAAAGCGACGGGATTTGAACTCCTCGGGGCTCCGCGCCGCGGAACCGTCGCAAATGATCCCGCTAAAAAACAATCATTCAGCCTAGTCGGCTCGAGGCCCGAATCGTTTGGTGGCGGCCAGGCGGGTTTACGCTCGCGCCACCAATGGCCGGCTCGGCTCTGGATCCATCCACGACGGCGTCCCGTTGAAGTCTCCGCCTGGCCCGAGCGTCGGTATCGACAGGGCGGTTATCGCCTGGGCGGTTCTCGTGTTCGCCCTGCTCTTTCTTGGCCTCGCCCCGCTATACGTCCTCCACCTCGACCTGGCAAAGCTGAACGCCAGCACGGCAGGCGTAGCGCCGATCGCACTCATCGGGATTCTATTCACCGCCTATACGCCCACCATCGCGGCCCTACTGGTTGCGTGGCGCTGGCCAAGCGCCGGCGGGGTGCGCAAACTTCTGAAACAGGTAACTCGGTGGCGCGTTCACATCGGCTGGTACCTTGTCGCGCTGCTGGGCCCGATCCCGCTGCTGCTTCTAGCCGACTTGATCTTTGTGATGTTCGGCGGGGCAGCACCGAAGCAGTGGCTGGCAATGCCATCAGGCACCGCCGAAGGAGGTATGTCCGCACTGCTATTCACCATCGGAGCGGTGATAGCCGGAGCGATCGGAGAAGAACTGGGATGGAGGGGCTTTGGGCAGTCGCGGCTTCAAGTTGGAATCGGTGCTTTGGGGGCGGCCATCATCATCGGTCTGCTCTGGAGCACCTGGCATCTCTGGCCGGTGGCAGTACCCGGCGGGATCTCACTATTCGCCTGGACAGACTTCCCTCAGACTTACCTTCGCCTAACTTCGACCGCAGTCCTGTACGGCTGCTTGTACAACAGCACGCGCGGAAGCCTTCTTGTCGTACTGGTGGCGCATGGCGCCTTCAACCTCGACACCGCGATCGTTCAGACGCCCGCTTCCGATGTGCATACGATCCCGATCATTGTTGCGGTGCTTCACGGCATAGCCGCCCTGGCAGTTGTGCTAGCCACGAACCCGCGAACACTCACGCGGCACCCGGTCAACTTGGCTGAAATGGTTGGAAGTCGACGTGAGAGTTGAAAGCGAGACTCAAATCAACGGCTTCGACAAGTTCATGCCCAATCTGGCCCGAGCCGGTGAACCTTAAGGAGTTCGAGCAAGCCCCCCGCGAGTTCTGGCGGGCAGTTCAAATAGTGTCCCGTCCCCCCGACCAAAACCGAATACGATTCCGGGTCACAACTGGTGCACGGGCGGGGGACCCGAATCACAGCCGGATCAGACTTCGGCGCTGAGGTGAAGTCGCACGACCACGAACCCCCGCCGCCTTTCACGCTCGAGAGACTTTGCAAACGGCCGGCCGTCGGATCCAGGCCGGATGCCGGTAAACACCGCGATGGCTGGGTTTATGGCAAGCATTCGACCCAGCACTGCCGACAGGGCCCCCGGTTCTCGTATCACTTCGGGAGTTACCACGTGCCACGTCCCTTGCAAGCGCACCCTTGCGGTGCCGCTCGTCAGGTTTTTCCACCAAGCACCCCCACCTGGCACGAGTAGGTTTGTGCCCTCGCGTACGTAACTGACGGGAGTTGTATATGAGCGCCCGGTCCGCCGGCCGGTGAACGACAGAAGCATCAATCGACCGCTCATCATCCGGTGCGCTCTGCTGCCGAGAACCAACCGCATAAAGGGGTTGAAGTAACGCACTACGCTTTGCAGGACATGGCTCACGACTACGGACATGTTGTTCATCACAGGCTTCATGCTTCGATTGAGTTATGAGCGTCGTGTGAAGGAGCGGCGGAAAAGGCGAGGAGATTGAGCGCGCTGGACGAGGTCCTTCCCTCCTATCGCTTTCGAGCGCCACGATAGGACCATCGCCGCGTCACCGGAGGTGGTCTGGAGCGCGCTGCTCGCCATCACGATTCAAGACCTACCGCTGAGCAATCTGTTGATTTGGAATTCGCGGCCTTCCCTCTCCGAGATCAGGTCGGAGCAACGGATTGAGGCGCGCATCGCACAAGCCCGGTCATTGATCAGTTCATCGCCGGCGGCTTTCGTAAGCTGCTGGACGATCCGCCAAATGTGCTTGCCGCGGGTGTCGCGATGCAACTCTGGAGGCTCGTTAAGGGCGAGGTCGCTGACGTTTGTGACCTTGCCTGCTTTCGCGCCTTCAACCAGCCTGGTTTTGTCCTCGCGGTCGTATCGTTCGAGTTCGAACAGACCGAGAAAGGGATATGCCTGTCGACCGAGACTCGTGCCAGCCGACGGATAGCCGGGCGGGACTGGCCATCCTCCCCTTACTGGTTGGTAATTCGAGCTGGATCGGGGCTCGTGCGTCGAGAGATGCTGCGTGCGGTGGGCCGCCGATCTGGCTGTCAATGAACGAGACTAGGTCGCACGTTCTGGTCACGTTTCTCTACCATCCCCAATCGCACCCAGCAACTGGTGGTCGGCTTCTTTGTGCTTGTTTGGATCGCGCTCGTGGCGATTCTGGTCCTCGCTCCGGAGGTCTACACGCAGACCCTGCAGGAGGTCGATGGGAAACGCCTCGCGATCGAGGCGTCGTTGCTCATTGCGCTCTCGGTGCTTATCGCTGTCATCCTGGTCGGGGTGTTTCGTCGCTGGCGATGGACTTTCTGGCTTGTCCTGATCGCTTTCCTCTTGGGCGTGTTGCGCCTTCCAGCCTCCGCATTGCAGCTCGCCGGGATGATGCCGGCCAGCGGCCCTAGCTGGTACGAGGCGCTGCAGGGTGTCATCGGAGTCGTCCAGTTTCTGATCGCCATTGCCATGGTCGCGGGCTATCGGAAAGCCGGCGTCTGGGGAGAGTTCTGATCCTGCGGAGACGCCAAGTCGCGTGGTCAAGCGCACGTCGCGCGCCACTATCGTGGCTTGGCGTTGCTCGAAAATCGGAGCCTCGCCGGGTCACGGATTCCCGGAACCAGGCGGCTCTAGGAGGACACGGAAGGACACCAAGACAGAGCGAAACGAGTTCAGGAGGGCCCTAGAGGAAACGTAGGGATACCAGAGGACACGCCACGACTACGGTTCGGACCGTGAGGCCCCGGGTTCAAATCCCGGGCCCCCGACCAAACATCCCTTATGTGAACTCGCGAACGATAAGACCGCCGGCCGCTTGGTCCGACTTCGGCCAGTTGGCCATCCCACCTTCCTCCTTGCTGGTGACCGGGCATGATGGTTCCGGCATCAATGTGAGTGCATCCCGACCTGTGAAGCAGGCGCTCGCAGACCTCGAGGCCAGGCTCCGCCAAGCCCAGGCTTCCATACTCGCCGGCCTCAGACCGGGCCTGAGTCAAGGCGAGGCGACCAAACTCATGACCAATGCTCGCTTCAAACCAGACCCCGGGCTGATCGCGCTCTACACCTGGCACAACGGTGCGGAGGGCGGCGGGGCGCAAGCCGAGTTGATGGACATCGCGCGGTTCCTGTCGCTCCAGGAAGCGATAGAGACGCGAACATTCGAGCTCGGTTTGGCGGCCCAAGTCGAGTCTCTTCCCGACATGCCCGCGGCCGAGATCTTCGACCCAACGTGGTTCCCGATTCTGTCGGACGCCAGCGGCCGCATCTACGTGGTCGACCAGTTCGGCGCCGGCCGTGTGTTGATCGTCGACCGGCAGAAGATAGGTATCCAGGAGGAGTTGAGCCCGACGCTTATTGCCTTCATCGATTCCCTAGCACGAAAGGGGCTTGACTTCAAACCATCGCCTATTAGCGCCGACGTCACCGTTTTGGTACGCGACCTCGAAAGCAAAAATGACAAGGAACGGCTGAGCGCAATTCAAGAACTCACTCGAAAGCGCCCGGCAGCCGCATTCGAGCCGTTAGTGGCGATGCTTGAAAGTGACGAAGCGTCGGCACGACGCGATGCTGCCCTTATCCTCGGCCTGCTTCACGATCTGCGAGCGATACCGATCCTGATTCGCTGCATTGCGCGATGGAGCGTTAGAGACGCCGAGGGTCTCAAAGACGCCACGAGCGCATTTGCCGGTCTTCGAGATCTCAGCCAGGAAGGCGCGCTGGCACATTTGGAGCAAGCCCTGGCGGACGGAGATGTCGAGCTGCGTTTGGACGCGATCAAAGCCCTCGTCTTCTCGCGAGACGCGAGGGCCTTGCCTTCACTGCAGGCCGTGGCTATGCACGACCCCGATGCGAAAGTCCGCGCAGCGGCTGAACAGGGCCTTCGGACGATTGGCGAACCTCGCTAGTCGATCGAACCTAAACGTCAGAGGCTTGTCGTAGCTGTTCCACCAGCGCAGCGGCGCGTGAAGATCGGTCTGGGGTAGCAGCCCGCCTGGATCAGTGTGATGCGTGCCAGACTCCTCGCCTCCGGATGGGTCACGACTATGCGAAGGTGCAGGGATAAGGCGACGAACAACAGGCCCGCAAATGTTGCTGAGGCCGCAGCACACGCCAAGTAGAAGTCGTGCCAGGTAAGCAGAGTGTCCTGGTAGCTCATGTGCCGCTGATCCTAGGGCGGGCGGCCAAGGGCTGAGATGAAGGGCTTATCGCCGCGACGTCCGATCGCGAGAATCAGCGGTGTGTTGATTCCTGGCCCCCTGCGATTTCGCCGGCGCCGGCCGAACAGCCAAGCCCCGCAGCCAAGGCGGTAAGCCCCAGCTCGAACTGCTCCTCGCCGGCGAAACGGCGAACCCGCTACAACCAGCCCTTTGCCTCTGCCAGCTTCGCCGCTTCCGATCGGTTCCTGCAACCCAACTTCTGGATTGCATTCGAAAGGTGATTGCGAACGGTGCCCCTGGATAGGAAGAGTGTGCGAGCTATTTCGTCAAGGTTTGCCCCACGGTCGGTGGCCGCAAGCACCTGGCGTTCTCGTTCGGTCAAAGGGCTCACGCCCTCGCTGAGCGCGGAAGCCGCCAGGCCCGGATCGACGACGCGCTCGCCCCGTGCCGTGCGCCGGATGGCGTGCGCGAGCTGCTCTGGCGGTGCGTCCTTGAGCAGGAAGCCGTACGCCCCCGTTTCCATCGCCCGGCGCAGGAAGCCGGGCTTGCCGAAGGTCGTCAGGATGAGACTGCGGCAGTGCGGCAGGCTCTCATGCAGCGCAGCAGCGGAGGTGATACCGTCGCCGCCCGGCATCTCGATGTCCATCAGGGCGACGTCCGGGCGGCAGGCCATGGCCGCAGAGATGACCTCATCGGCTCGCGCCACCTCGGCCACCACTTGGATGTCGCTCTCCATGGCCAGCAGGGCACGCAGCGCTCCTCGCACCATCGCCTGGTCCTCGGCGATCAGGACGCGAATCACGTCACGACCTCCGCGTCGAGAGCGCTCAGGTCGGCGCTCACAGGAGTCGGTACCGTGGCTCGCAACCGAAAGCCACCGTCCGGTTGAGCCGTGGCCTCGACCTCTCCGCCCACCGCCGCGAGCCGCTCCGCAAGCCCGCGGAGACCATTCCCGGCCGGCGACTGAGGCACGCGCCAGCCGTCGTTGACGACGTCGACCTGGACATGGGCGGGATCTCGGCTGAACGCGATCCGGCATCGCTTCGCGCCCGAATGCCGGATCACATTGGTCGTGGCCTCGCGAACCACCCAGCCCAGAACAGCCTCGGTCTCGCGGTTGAGCGCCCCCACGTCCTGCTTGATGTCGACCTCGACCCCGCCCGCCTCCAGCGCGACTCGGGCGGCCGTAAGCTCGGTGGACAGGGTCGGCTGCCGGTAGCCGGAGACGGCCTCGCGCACCTGACGCAGTGCTTCGCGGCTGAGGCTCAGCATGTCGCGCACCTCGTCGAGGCCCGGCGCTCCCTCCGGCAGGAGCCTGGTCGCGAGCTCACCTTTCAGCGTGATCAGAGAGAGGCTGTTGCCCAACAGGTCGTGGAGGTCGCGTGAGATTCGAGCGCGCTCGTTGTCTGTCGCATGTTGGACGATCTCCGTCCGCGCGGCCCGCAGGGCGGCCAGCGTGCTAAGCAGATAACGCAAGCCCATCGCGCTCCCGCCGAAAAGGAGCACGCCCGGGGCGACCAGCACTGTCTGCAGGACGACCGTGCCTGTAAGCGCGTGCGCCATGGCGATTCCATCGACCATCGTCACCACGCCGACCACTGACAGAGCGATCACGGCGCGCCTAGGCGGCAGCCCAAAGCCTGCGATGAGCAGCGGGATCAAGAAGTAGTTGATGCCGATCTCACCCTGGAGGTGATCGAGCGCCAACGCGATGACCGTCAGAAAGCAAACGGTCGCGACCGGGACCCGTGCGCCGGCGTACGCGTACCCGCGGAGGATGTACCAGACGAAGGTCAAGCAGTAAACGGTTCCGATGGCCAGGAAGACGGCTGCACGTGCCCCCTGCACCGTGCCGCGCATGTATGCATCCGCCAGCGGCCACATCAACGCCAGGCAGGCCAGCGCGCCGAACTTTCCCCACCTCTCCATCCAGGTCATGCGGTGACGCGAGCGTACTCCCCGGTCATCGCATGGCCAAGTGCCCGGGAGCAGTTCACTTCCATGACTGCAGTCACGGTCGACACATGATCCGGCGGACGCTCAAGTCCTTACCGCGGGCACTTCCGGTAATGGCGCGTGGAACCGATGCTCCCTGCACCGACCTAAGGAGGTGCTAGCCATGCGACCGATTCCCGAGTCCTCGCCGCCGGCCGGCTTCAAGCGCGCCGTCCGCGAGCACCCGCTCGCCGCCTTCCTCTTGATCCTTTACCCGGTCAGTTGGGTTCTGTTCCTGCCCGCCCTGGTAGGCACGGAGGGTTTCGGGGTGATCGGCATAGACATCCCGGCCCAGGTCGGAATCCTCCTGGTAACGATCTTCGGCCTGACCGGCGTCGCCTTCGTGGTCACCCATATCGCCGACGGCAAGGATGGAACACGCAGGTTGCGGCGCCTCTACTACCAGTTCAAAGCCGCTCCGCAGTGGTACGTGCTGGCATTGCTTGGCGCTCCTGTGCTGCTGCTCTGCATGGGACTCGCGATCCACGGCACGAGCACCTTCACCCCCGTAGCGCACAACGCGGCGCAGATCCCAACTGCGTATTTCGTCAACGTCGTGCTCATCGCGATCCTGATCTCGGTCTGGGAGGAGGGTGCCTGGCTGGCATTCGTGACTGCTCGCCTCCAACCACGACTCGGGCCGATGTGGGCCAGCGTTGTCGTCGCGCCCCTCTTCGGCTTCATACATTTCCCGCTCTTCTTCGTCACGGGCGGATTGATCGACAACGCGCGACCCCAGGGTGTGCACGTCATCGAGTACGCGTTCTACCTGCTGGTCTTCTTCTCGGTGCCGGTGAGAATCCTGATGACCTGGGTCTATAACTCCACCCGCGGCAGCCTGCCGGTGGTGGCGCTGCTCCATGCGTCGATCGACACGACCGCATCGGGAGCTGTGCTGCTCGCGTTCTTTCCGGCAGTTGACGGCCGGCTGCTCTACGTCGGCATCGCGATCGTTGCGGTGATCGTGGTGGCGGCGACACGGGGGCGGCTGGGCTACACGGCGCCAACCGTGGGCGGGGCCGCACCTACTGCGGTCGTTCGCACCGTGCACATAACCGCGCCTGGGGGGATGTCGTGATGCTGAAGGTTCAGGCGGAGACCAACCAAGGGCGCAGTCGCGACCTGGCCACTGCACCACCCGCGTGGCGGGTCATCACCTTCCGCGTTCTCGCCGCGCTGAGCGGCCTGGTCTTTCTCGTGCCGCTTCAGCAGGCTATCTCGCCGTGGGGCATGGTGACGCTCAGCAACACGGACGGGGTGACGGACGTCAACCTCCATCGCTGGTCGGCTGCCCTCGCCGGCGGGCCCGACGCCGGGCTCGCGGTGCTGTTCTTCTACCTCGCGTGGCGTCCGCTGCGGGCGCCGCTGGTGCTCCAGTGGACGGCCCTGGCTGCCATCGTTTTCCTTGTCGCGAACGTGCCTTTCGCCGGGCCGGCGGTCGCGGTGTACGCCATTCCGGTCGTGCTGGTTCTGGCCTTCTATCCGGAGCCGCGCTCATTGCTGAAGGCCCCGTGGGAGGACGGGCTGCGCCTGCAGGTCTTGGTACCCGCGTTGCTGATCGCGGTCCTCCTGCTGGTGGATGCGTCCAGAGCGATGGCCCTTCAGATTGGCGGCACCGGCGAGCTGGCGCGCAACTACGACGCTGCCAGCAACGCCGAGCACATGATCACCGTCGGGATGGCCGCGGTGCTGGCCGGCATGCGGAGGCCGGGGTCGCAGGCG
>VBFH01000007.1 GCA_005883575.1 Chloroflexota bacterium
TGGGTCAACAACGCAGGTATCAACGTCATCAAGCCTGCGCTCGAGCTCAGTCCCGAAGAGTGGGTCCAGGTCATCGAAACCAACCTGAACGGCTGCTTCTACGGGGCGCAGGCCGCGGGCCGGTACATGGTGCCGCGAAGAAGCGGCGTCATCATCCAGATCGGCTCGATCATCGGGGAGGTCGGCCTGCCACGCCGCGCGCCTTACACCACCGCCAAACACGGGCTGATCGGCCTGACCAAGGTCCTGGCGACCGAGTGGGCGAGAGACAACGTCCGTGTCGTGTGTCTCGATCCGGGCTACGTCGCGACGGGCCTGGCCATCAAGAGCCAGGCTCGCGGTGGGGCCTTCACGGCGGCGGACATCGAGCGCAGAACGCCGATGGGACGTTTGGCCGAACCGGTGGAGGTTGCGCGCGTGGCGGTGTTCCTTGCATCTGACGACGCCAGCTACATCACCGGCAGCCACATAACTGTGGATGGCGGGTGGGTTGCCTATGGAGGTTGGTGATGCCTGACTTCACGCAGTCGCCTGAAGGCCTGGAACCGCCGACCGTCGTCGACCATGTTCTGCTGCCGGTCACAGACCTCGAAGAGGGCGCGCAACGGCTGTACGAGCGTTTCGGTCTCAAGGGGACTCCCGGTGGCCGGCACCCCAAGGTCGGAACCGCCAACGTCATCGTGCCGCTTGGCTTGCAGTACCTGGAGCTGATCGCGATCGTCGATCAGGGCGAGGCGGCGTCGAGCCGGCTGGGCGGACGCGTCGCGCGCGCCCTGGAGCAGAAAAGGACCTTCGTCGCCTGGGCGCTTAGGACCCACGACCTCGATGCCCTGCGCGCCAGGCTTCAAGCCGCGGGCTGGGACCTTCCGCCGATCGTGGAGGGCTCGAGGAAGAGGCCTGACGGGCAGGTCCTCAGCTGGCGGACCCAGGATGTCGACACGGGTAGCGAGCCCGGCGCGATCCCCTTCGCGATCGAGTGGCGCATCCCCGACGGGCTACATCCCGGCGAGGCTCCCTCCGCGCATAGGGAAGGGCCGGCGTCGCTGCGGCGCGTCGTGGTCGGCGCACGCGACCCGCGCCGGGTCCGCGACGAGCTCGAGATCCTGCTCGGCGATTCGGATTTCTACGAGGTGCGCGAGGCCGGGGTCGATGGGGTGCAACAGATCGTGCTCGAATCCGGCGGCGGGGAACTGGTCATCGAGTGAGCCGCCGACTCGAGGGCAAAGTCGCGGCGATCTCAGCCGGAATGCTCGGATAGTCCGGACTATCCGGGATCCTCGCAAGTCCAGAGTTCGGTTAGTCCGGACGATCCGGAGGTCCGCCTCAGGGTCGCGAGGTCAGCGTCATCCCTTCGACCGGGATCTCGGGCTTCCTGCCCTCGATCAGGTCTGCGACGATCCGGCTCGAACCGCACGCCATCGTGAACCCCATGTGGCCGTGCCCGCTGTTGATGTAGAGGTTGCCTGGTCCGGCGGTGCCCAGGATCGGCGGGCCGTCGGGGGTCATCGGCCGATTGCAGGCGCGGTACGTGCCCTGGTCATACTCGGCCGCCTCCGGCAGAAGATCGCTCGCGAGCTTGCGGATCAATCTGAGATCGTGCTCGGTGTAGGTCGTTTCGTATCCGGTGAACTCCGCGCTCGAGGTCATCCGCAGCCGGTCGCCTAGCCGGCACCAAGCGACGAGGAGCTCCTCGTCGACCGCACCAACGCGCATCTCCGGGCCACCGTTTCGCTTGATGGGAAAAGTCGCGCTGTAGCCCTTGGCCGGCGCGATCGGAAGCCGGACACCGGCGGTGCGCGCGATACTCGGGCTGTGGACGCCGGCACTGAGCACAAACACCTCTGCCTCCAGTGAATCGCCTCCGTCGAGCGTCGCAGCCCGCACCTTGCCGCCGTTCGCCGCCAGCTTCACAACGCCCCTTCCGAACAGGAACTTCGAGCCCATCCGCTCGCACACTGCTTGCAGCTTGCGGGTGAATTTGACGCTGTCGCCGCTCGAATCCGTGACGCCGTAGATGGCGCCCGCCAGCTTGTGCTTGACCGGGGCGAGGAAAGGCTCTGCTTCGACCACGCCGTCGGCATCGAGCACGTCCTGCTTCTGGCCATGCTCCTGCACGAGCTTCATCTTCTTGACGCCCGCCTCAAACCGCTTCGGATCGCGATAGAGATAGAGGATCCCCTCATGCATGTCGTCGTAGTCGATGTGCTCGTCGGCCGCGATCTGGTCCAGCATCCGCTGGCTGTACTGGGCCAACCGCAGCTTGACGAGAGTGTTCTTGACCGCTCGCTCGGCGTTGCATTCGCGCAGGAACCGCAGACCCCAGACGGCCATCCCCGGAGCCTTGAGCGGATTGACTCGCAGCGCGGTGTCTTCCACCGTAAGGGAGCGGAGGAGCTCCTTCGGGGCCGAGGGCGACGCCCACGCAAACGAGTGCCCGGGCGCGATCAGGCCCGCGTTGCCGGCGCTCGCGAGGGTTGCCGCCTCGGGCGCCTTCTCGACGACGGTGACCTGGTGACCGGATCGCGCGAGGAAGTAGGCCGTCGTGACGCCGACCACCCCGGCGCCGACGACGACGACCCTCATGATCTGCGCCTCGTCAAAATCTCTCCACCGTCATGGCGTCCATGCGCTCCCAGTCGACCTCCACGCCAAGGCCGGGCTTGACTGGTACGCGAACCTTGCCGTCGGGCTGCAGCTCGATTTGGTCCAGCATTCCGGCACCATAGCCGCCCATCGGCATGGGGTACTCGAAGTATCTGCAGTTCGAAACGGCGCCCATGACCTGGAGATTCGCGGCCTGGGCCAGCGTGTAGCCGAAGCTGTGGATCTCGCATCGGACGCCCAGTGCCTCCGCCAGCGCAGCGGTCTTTCTGGTCGCTGTGATCCCTCCACTGATCACAGCGTCGATGCGCACGATGTCCCATGCGCCGCAGGTGAGGTAGTTGGCTGCCTCCTGGTAGGTCCGTGTGTGCACCTCGCCTGACGTGACGGCGATGTCGAGCGTGTCGGCGAGCGTCTTGTACGCCTGGATGTGCTGGTCCCGAAGCGGCATCTCGAACCACTCGTATCCGAGCTCATCCAGGCGGCGACCCACGCGAATCGCGTCCCCGAGGCTGTACGAACCCACGGCGTCGACCATCAACGCGACACCCGGTCCCACCTGCGCCCTCACTGCGGTGCAGAGCTCGATGTCGCGGTCGGGGTCGCCCCAGACATGCAGCTTGATTGCCCGAAAACCGCTCTCCAACCACACGTCGACCTCGCGCTGGAAGTCGGCCAGCGTGGCGTACGTGAGCGAGCTGGCATACGCGGGCAGCGTGTCGCGCTGCGCGCCGAGCAGCTTGTAGACGGGAAGCCCGGCGGCCCGGCCCCCGAGGTCCCACAGGGCGCAGTCGACGAGGGCAAGCGAGTGTGGCGGCACCATCAGGATGCTGACCTCGTTCAGTCGCTGCCAGATCCGCTCGCGGTAGAGCGGATCCTCGCCGATCAGGAGGGGCTTCAGCTCGGCAAGTGCGGCCCCCACCGCGTGTGCACCCAGATAGGTGCTGCTCCCAGCCACGCCCTCGACGCCGTCGTCGGTGCGCACCCGCACGATGACGTTCGCCAGATTCATGATCAGCCGCTCGGCGAAGAGCATGGTCACCCCCGCGTCGACCACCTGCACCGAAACGTCGGTGATCTTCATCGCGCGGCGAACATAGCATTGCTGCCTTGACCCCGCGGAGGGACCTGGGCCCCGGCTAGCTCGTGGAGAAGCGGATCTTACGCGGCGCCAAGCGGATCAGCTCGCCATCCCCGGGGTGGCCCTCCTTGCTCCAGACGTCGAGGTAGAGTCGGGCTCCATCCGGCCCCAGGTACCGCAGGGCGAGTGCGCTGACGAGCTCTATGCGCTCTGATTCGGCGAGGCGCTCGACGGTCGCGTCGGCGACGACGCTGACGATCAGGTAGGGACGCTCGGCCGTCGAGACGCTCAGGGCGGCCCGGCCGTCCCTGGACAACGCGTGTCCTTTATATGTGGCGGGTGGGCTGGCGATCACCAGTTCGCCGCCGCGGAGCTCGAACCAGACCGGGATCACGCGGGGATAACCGTCCAGGCCGTGGAAGCCGAGCTGCCCGATGAGCGGACGGCTGAGGAGGTCGGCCGCGCGCGGATCCAAGCCGCCATTCTAGCCGCGGCCTCTCACCTCTCCCCATCGGGGAGAGGGTCGGGGTGAGGGGCGCAAGCCGGCACTCACCATCCGTGCAGCCGACCAGCCGACGGTCCTAACCTTGGCGCTGCGCGCGGTGCGGCAGGGTCGCGCGAAACGTGCAAGTCGAGGGAGGATGCGATGGCTGAAGAGGCCCGGGTGAAACTGCTGACCGAGAGCGATCTTCCCTACTCGGAGCTGGTCCCTGGGCTCCAGCTGGCGCGCTCGATCACGCACGCGGGAACGACCCAGCTTGGCGGAGGCTACATGCGCTTCGACAGCGATGCCGAGTTTGCCGACTGGACCTTGAAGTACGACGAGGTGCTGTTCGTCCAGTCGGGAGAGCTGGAGATCATCAGCGATTCGAGTTCTGTGAAAGCGCACGCCGGGGAGGCGATCCTGATCCCCAACGGCGCCAGGGTCACCTACCGGGGTCGCGCGGGCACAGTCGGGTTCTTTGTCCTGTGGCCATTCGACTGGGACAAGAAGGCGGATGCCGGCTAGGTGCGCACCGGCTCGAGAGGGGTGGCGGAGGCGTCTTCGCCAAGGAGGCCGGCGAGCCGCTCGAGGTTCTCCATCGACAGCTGGTTGGAGGCTTCGCGTGGCGTGATGTGCCTGGCGTCAGCCAGCTCGAGCATGCCAATGACCGTCTCGCGCATGACCTTGGAAACGTGCTTGAACGACTGCCCGGCGTCCGCCTCGATCGTCCCCAGAAGGGTCCACCACCACCACGCGTTCGCGCCGCCGTTGGCGACGTAGTCTGGGATGACTACGACCCCGCGCTCGTAGAGCCGGCTCTGCGCCTCTTCGGTGGTCGGGATGTTCGCCGCCTCGACGACCATGCGCCCCCGGATCGCGTCCGAGTTGTCGGCGGTGATGGCGTCTGCGACCGCGGCCGGAACGACGATGTCGGCGTCGATCTCGAGCCAACGCTCCCGCGGCTCCTCGCGGTCGCCTGACCGGAGCGCCGAGCGGTCGATCTCGCCCAGGGTCGTGCGCAACTTGAGCAGGCGCTCGACGTCGAGGCCGGCAGGGTTCGCCACCGCGCCGTTGACGTCGACCAGGCCGACGACCCTGGCCCCGAGCCTGGCCAGGTACCTCGCGCTCGAACCACCCATCGAACCGAAACCCTGCACGACGGCTCGCAGCGTCGAGATGTCCCACCCGTTGTGCTCGGCAGCGGCGGCGGCGGCCTCGGCCACCCCGTATCCCCCGATGCAGTCGGCGAGGCCGATGCCTTCGACCTGGATGGCAAGGCCCTGGCTGACGCGGCGGCCCGCGGCCTGCGGGTCTCCCGCACGGTCCAGCATGGCCTGCACGGTCATGCCGATACCCTGCTCCGCGAAGACTTCGCTCAGCAGCTCCTGGCTGACCCCGAGGTCCTCGGCGGTTCCCCATCCATTCCGGTAGAGAGGTCGCATCGCGCGCACATAACGCGACAGCACCCCGCGCGCCTCAGGGTCGTGCGGATCGATGTCGACCCCGCCTTTGGCGCCGCCACCCGGCAGGTTGAAGGCGCCGTTCTTGTACGACATGGTGCGGGCCAGGCGCTCGACCTCGTCCAGCGTGACGCCCGACCGCATGCGGGTTCCGCCTCCGGCCAGGCCGTTGACCATTCGGTCTATGACTGCGTAGCCCTTCCGGCCCGTGACCGGGTCGGTCCAGATCACGCGCAGCCTCGGTTCCGATTCAGAACGCATGTCACCCCTCCTATCGCCAGCGCCGCATCGCGAGGCCCAAAGTCTAGCCAGCGCCGACCTTGACACTCGGATACGGGGTACTGATACTGGGCCCAGTTCAAGGGAGTAGTGGCCTGCCGCCGGCGCACTCTCGCCCCGCCGCGACGGGAAGATGGCGGTGGGCACGACGGGATAGGGAGGCACAATGTTCAAACGCCGATTCCTGGCAGCCAGCCTGGCGGCCTGCGGCGCGCTGTTGATTGCTGCTTGTGGCAGCAGCGGCAACAACGCGACCAACTCAGGTCCGATCAAGGTCGGAATCACGGGTCCTTTCACCGGTCCTTACGCCGACCCCGGCATCGCGATCCGAAATGCCGGCGAGCTCGCGGTCGCAGACATCAACGCGTCTGGCGGCATCAACGGCCGCCATCTCGAGGCGGTCAACGCGGACGACGCATGCGACGCGCAGCAGGGCGTCCAGGCCGCACAGAAGCTGTTGACTCAGAAGATCATCGCGATCGTCGGCGGCTACTGCTCCGGCGCATCGATCCCGGAGAGCGACACACTTCACCGCAACGGTGACCTGCCGTTCATCACGGCGGCGTCGAGCAACCCGAAATTCACCGACCAGGGCTACGACAACGTGTTCCGCATGGTCAGCCGCGACGATGCCGAGGCGCCCGCCGATGTGAGCTTCATGCACGACTGGCTGAAGGCGAGCAAGATCGCGATCATGCATGACAACACGACCTACGCCAAAGGCGTGGCGGACTCCGCCAAGCAGGCGGCCCAGTCGGCCGGGATGACTGTCACCTACTTCGACGCGATCACGCCTGGTCAGAAGGACTACACGGCGGCGCTGGTCAAGGTCAGCACCGGCCATCCCGACGTCCTGTTCTACACCGGCTACTACCCGGAGTTCGGACTTCTCGCCAAGGAGTACGTCTCGCTGTCCCCGACCTACAAGCTGAACGGTGACTCTGCTTGCGCGGACCCGAGCGTGATCAAGGTCGCCGGCACGGCCGTCACGAATGCCGGCATCACGATCAACACCCTACCCACCACCCAGTTCATCCACAACGCGAAGAACGACAAGTTCACGAGCGAGTACAAGGCGAAATACGGACAGGACCCAGGAGACTACTCGTCGTACGAGTACGACGGAATGATGGCGCTCGCCCAGGCCTTGAAGAGCAACGGTGGCAAGACCGACGCGAAGAGCCTCAACCCCGCCATCCACTCGGTCTCCATCGCGGACGGAATCACGGGCAACATCGCGTTCGACAGCAAGGGCGACCGTCCGGCACCCCAGTTCCTCGCCGTGCACGCGGTGGGCAGCCCGCCACAGTTCCAGCCCATAGCGATCCGCAAGAGCGGCACCTGGGTGGCATCAAGCTAAAAACACAAAGAAACGGGTTGGGCGCGCACAGCGCCCTACCCGTCGGATAGTCCGGACTAACCGAACTCTGGACTTGCGAGGACCCCGGATAGTCCGGACTATCCGAGGAGGGGGTTCAGGCGCTCCCGACCGACTCGAAGCCGCCGAGGTAGGCCTTCTGCACCCTCTCGTCTTTGGCCAGCACGGCCGCATTGCCCTCGAGGACGATCCGCCCGACCTCGATGACGTAGGCATGGTCCGCGATGGCAAGAGCCTGGCGCGCGTTCTGCTCGACCAGGAGGACGGCGGCGCCTCGATCGGCGATCTCGCGCACCGTCTTGAGGACGCTTTTCGCGAGCATGGGCGCAAGCCCCAACGATGGTTCGTCGAGCATGAGCACCTTCGGGTCGGACATCAGCGCCCTACCAATGGCCAGCATCTGCTGCTCGCCCCCTGACAGCGTCCCCGCGAGCTGGCCGCGCCTTTCGGCCAACCTGGGAAACAGACCGAACACGGCGGCCTTCCTCTCCTTGATGAGCTGATGCTGAGCGCGTATGAGGTAGCCGCCGAGGTTCAGGTTTTCTTCGACGTTCAGGATGTTGAAGATTCGCCTTCCCTCCGGGACGTGGCTGACGCCCATGCCCACGATGACGTGGGCGTCGACCCCGACCAGGCTCTTGCCCGCGCACATGACCGATCCGCTGCGCGGGCGCAGCAGGCCGGAGATCGTGCGGAGGGTTGTCGTCTTCCCGGCACCGTTGCCGCCGAGGATGGCGACGATCTGGCCGGGGTTGGCGCTCAGGGAGATGCCCTTGAGCGCCTCGATGTTGCCGTAGTAGACATGCAGGTCGCGGACCTCGAGAAGAGCCACGACCGGTTAGGCTTCCTGCGCGGTCAGCCTGCCCATGTCGTCGTCTTCGCGCCCGAGGTACGCCTCGATGACAGCTGGGTCGTTCTGGATCTCGGCTGGTTTGCCCAGCGCGATAAGGATGCCGTGGTCGAGCACCGCGATGCGGCCCGAGACGCGCATCACCAGCGACATGTCGTGCTCGATCAGGACCACCGTGATGCCCAGGTCGCGAATCTTGCGGATGATGCCCACCAGCTCCAGCTTCTCGGTCGGGTTCATGCCGGCGGCGGGCTCGTCGAAAAGCACGAGGTGGGGGTGCGCGGCGAGGGCGCGGGCGATCTCGACCCGGCGCTGATCGGCGTAGGACAGCTGGCTTGCCAGCTGGCCGGCCATGGATTCCAGGCCCACGAAGCTGAGCCACCGGCGCGACTCCTGGAGCGTACGCAGCTCGTCCTTCCGCTCGCCGGGGGTGTGCAGCATCGCCTGCCAGGTCATGGTCCGGTGACGTGGATAGAGCCCGACCATGACGTTCTCGAAAACGGCCATGTTCTTGAACAACCGGATTCCCTGGAAGGTGCGCCCGATCCCGCGTGAGACGATCACGTGCGGACGCAGGCCGACGATCGACCGGCCGTCGAAAAGGACCCTTCCACGCTTGGGTCTCTGGACGCCGGTGATGCAGTTGAACAGCGTGGTCTTGCCGCCGCCGTTCGGGCCGATGATGCTGAAGATCTCGCCCCGGCGAACGCTGAACGAGACGTTGTCGACTGCACGCAAGCCTCCGAACTGCTGGACCAGGCCGTCCACCTCGAGCAGGATCTCTCCCGCGGCCGGCACCTTGTGACCCGCCGCGGCGTGCCGGCGATCCCTTTCCTCCATCTGGACCTGGTGCTCGCGAAGGATCCTCGCCGCGACGTCCTCAGGCTCCTCCTCCTGAAGCCCGTAAAACGGTTTCGGCTTGCGCCTGATGCGCGGCCACAGGCCCTGGGGCCGCAGCAGCATCATCCCGACCAGCAGAATCGCGAAAACGAGCAGCCGCACATCGGACAGCTCGCGCAGCAGCTCCGGCAGCGCGACGACGACAAGCGCGCCCAGGAGCACGCCGGGAAGGCTGCCGGTGCCGCCGAGGACGATCACGATCAGAATCAGAACCGAAAGCTGGAAGGTGAAGCTCGTCGGGTCGATGGCTCCGATGCGGGTGGCGAAGAAGGCTCCCGCGAGGCCGCCCCACATGCCGCCCATGACGTAAGCGAACAGCTTCAGGCGCAATGACGGAACGCCGACTGACTCTGCGGCAAACTCGTCCTCCCTGATCGCCACCCATCCCCGGCCGAGCCTGGAGTGGTCGAGGTGCTCGGCGAAGATCATCGCGATGGCAAGCAGGAACAGGCCGACGATGAAGAAGTCGGCCTGCGTGTTGAGCTCATATCCGAAAAAGTTGGGCCAGGGGATGCCGAGAACTCCGTTCGGCCCGCCCGCGTATTCCCAGTTGTTGAACGTGATGCGCGTCATCTCGCCGAAACCGAGGGTGACGATGGCGAGGTAGTCGCTGCGGAGACGCAGGGTCGGATAACCGAGGATCGCGCCGGCGGTGCCGGTGAAGAGGACTGCAAAAGGCAGCGTGGTGAAGAAGTTCCAGTGGGCCTGTGTCATGAGCAGGGCGCTGGTGTAGGCGCCGATCGCGAAGAAGGCGGCGTAGCCGAGGTCGAGCAGGCCGGCGTATCCGACCACGATGTTCAGGCCGAGGCCGAGCATCGCGTAGGTCGCCACCGAGACCGCGACCGCGGTGACGTAGTCGTCGTTCCAGAAAATCACCGCGACTCCGATGGCCACCAGCGAAACCACGACTCGCGACCAATAGGGCGTCCGGCCCAGGCGGTCGCGCACGGTGGCGTAGACCCGTCCTACCGGGCGCTCTGTCAGTTGCGCGATCACATCCGCTCCGCCACGCGCTCACCGAACAGGCCGGTGGGCTTGACGATCAGCACTGTGATCAGGACGCCGAACACCACCACGTCTTCCCACGTGCCCGACAGATACCCGGTGGTGTAGGCCTCCAGCAAGCCGATCAGCATGCCGCCCGCCATCGCCCCGGGGATGTTGCCGATACCGCCGAGCACCGCGGCTGTGAAGGCCCGAAGCCCGAGCAGGAAGCCCATGGTGAAGTGGATCTGGACGTAGTAGATCCCGAGCATCACACCTGAGGCGGCGGCGAGCATCGCGCCGAGCACGAACGCGATGCGGATGACCGCGTCGACGTTGATGCCCATGAGCCTGGCAGCGTCGTGGTCGACGGCCAGCGCCCTCATGGCGGTGCCGATCGTCGTGCCCTGAATGAACGCTACCAGGCCGCCCATGAGGAGAAGGCTCGCCACCACCAGCGCGATCTGAACGTAGGTCACATGAACCGGACCCACGAAGAAGCCGCTCGACGGAAGCAGGTTCGGCGGGTAGGCCTCGATCGCGGCACCCCAGATGAGCTCGGCTGAGTTTTGAAGAAGGAGAGACATGCCGAGCGCGGTGATCAGGATCGCGAGCAGCGATCGCCGGAGCAGGGGCTTGTACGCGAACTGGAGGATGCCGAGGTTCACGACCGCGGTGCCGATCATCGGGACGACGAAAGCGATCACGAGGGCCAGGTAGATGGGAAGGTGCTCGAACCCAAAAGAGACGAGCAAGGTCCAGCCGAGGAACGCGCCCACCATGGAGAGATCTCCCTGGGCGAAGTTGATGAGACGGATGATCCCGTAGACGATCGTGTAGCCGAGGGCCACGAGTGCGTAAAACGAACCCACCGTGAGACCGATGACCGTGTACTGGAGGAAGTCCCCCATGCCCAGCACCTCCTGGTTGGACAGGTCCGACGCCTGCGTGCTTCCCCTCGGCCTTGGTACAGCCTCGGTTCTCGGTATCGTACAGGTGCCTCTGCGACTGATTCGAGTTGGTCTCGCGACCGCGCAAATCGCACAATGGAGGAAGGGCAATTGGAGCGGCTCGACGTCGCGGTGCTGGGGGGAGGAGTCGCCGGCCTGACCGCGGCCTACCTCCTGCGCGGCCTGGAGCTCGAGGTGTTCGACTCCGCGGAACATATCGGTGGCAGAACGAGGTCACTCCAGCAGGGCGACGGCATCTGGCTGAACACTGGCGCGCAGTACGTGTCGACGGACCGGGTCAAAGTCGTGGAGCTGGCGGACAAGGTTGGCGCAAGACTCTTGCGCGATGACAACCTGGAGGAGTACTGGCGCGGCCTGTATCCGCGCGATCCCGATTCGCGGTCGGAGATCGAGAGCTGCATCGAACGCATCACGACCGAGCAGATGGATCGCCGGCCCCCGACCCTCCCCGAGCTGGACGACCTGGCGTTCGACCAGTGGCTGGGAGACGTCTCGCCCGACACGCATCGCTTCTTCGACCGCTGGTGCCAGATCATGAACTCGGGCTCGTCCGTCGAGATCTCGCTCTATGGCGCGCTATGGCTTTGGGGAGACCAGCGCAGCACACCGTGGAGCGACCAGCCGGTGCCGCGGCACGATCGGGGCGACTGCGTGTTCGACGGCGGCACGAACGAGTTCACCAAGGCGCTCGCCCATGCGATCGGTGGCCGCGTCTCATTGAGGTCACGGGTCGTCTCGGTCCGTCCCGCGGACGGCGGCTACACCATCGAGGTCGAGGAAGAGGCGGGGCTCCGGCGGGTCTGGGCGCGTCGGGTGATCTCGGCCCTGCCCGCGCCTGTGGCCGCCGATGTCATCGCTGAGCTTCCGGGATGGAAGAGCGCCGCCCTGCGGGCTGTCCGGTACGGCCGCTTCCTGACCACGAACATCGTTGTGAGTCCCAAGGATGCCCGGCCGACCCGATATCCACTCACCGCCGCGCGAGCAGACGTCGTGTACAACCTCGATGCGTTCATCATCAGAACGCCGGGAGATTTCAATGAGCGTGGCGGTTGCTTTCACAACATCGTCGGAGACCCGACCTCGCGCGTGGTCTGGGATGACCCCGACCACACCATCAAGACAGGCACGCTTCGCGAGCTGTTCCGCCAGCGCCCGGAGTACCGCGATCGAGTCGTCAGGGTCGAGGTTCAGCGCTGGCCGCACGGCATGCCTCTGTACAGCGTCGGCCGCATGAAAACCTATGAACAGCTGGCCGAGCCGGTGGGCGGAATTCATTTCTGTGGCGACTACAGCTGGGCATCCAATATGGAGGGAGCAGCCCTCAGCGGAGAGCGCGCCGCGCAGCAGGCGCTGCGTGCGTCGGCCTGAGCGGGGCCAACCGCCGTGGCCGGGTGGCGCTGAGCAAGAATAGGCCCGTGCAGGGACGGCGCTCGGTGCTGCTGCCCGACGGGACCATCGCCTCCGGGGCCAAGTCGCGTATGGAGGAGGAGTTCCTGCTCGATGCCCTTCGCTGGATGATGAAATCGCGTCTCTACGACCAGCGCGTCATCGCGCTGCAGCGGCAGGGCCAGTTCGGCGTCTTCTCGCCTGGCACGGGCCAGGAGGCGTCGATCATCGGCTCGGCGATGGCCGTCGACCCCGCCCGAGACTGGATGGTGCCCCAGTACCGAGAGCTGATGGCCACCGTCCACCACGGCCTCCCGCTGGAGGTGATCACCGCCCAGTACCTCGGCAAGATCGCCCCGGGGCGAATCCCCGACGGCGTGAAGGTCCTGCCGACGCAGGTCTCCATCGCGGCGCAGCTCCCCCAGGCCACCGGGCTCGCGTGGGGACTCCGGCTCCGCGGCGAGGACTCCGTGGTCATCACCTACATCGGCGACGGTGGCTCATCCGAAGGCGATTTCCACGAGGCGCTCAACCTGGCGGGGGTCGTCAGGGCGCCGATCGTGTTCTTCCTCCAGAACAACCAGTGGGCGATCTCCACCTCGCGCCGCGTCCAGTCCGCCACCAGCAGCTTTGCGCTGCGCGCCGCCGGCTACGGATTTGAAGGGGTCGAGGTCGACGGCAACGACGTGATGGCCGTCTACGATGCCGCCTGCGACGCCGTCCAGCGGGCGCGGAACGGCGGCGGCCCGAGCCTCATCGAAGCCGTCACTTACCGAATGAGCTTCCACAACACCACGGACAATCCCTCGCGATACCAGGATCCGAAGGAGTTCGAGGAGGCGCGCACGCGCGATCCAATCGAGCGTGTCCAGAAGTTCCTGGCGGGGCTTGGCCTGTGGGACGCCAAACGCGAGGCCGCCTGGACCGAAGAGCTCCGCGAGGAAAACGAGCAGGCGCTCCAGCACGCGGCCGGCGCCGCGGCGCCTCGACCGGAAGATGTGTTCGCCAACGTGTACCAGGAGCCGCCCCCGCGGGTGCTCCGCCAGCGGTCGGAGCTCGTCGACGGGGCGAGAGGCTGAAATGCCGCAGCGAAACATCGTCGAGGCCATCAACAACGCCCTCGCCGACGAAATGGAAAGCGATCCGCGAGTCATGGTTCTCGGTCTCGACGTAGGCAAGCTGGGCGGTGTCTTCCGGACGACGAGCGGGCTCGTGGAACGCTTCGGTGCGGAGCGGGTGGTCGACACACCGCTGGCGGAGGCCAGCATCATCGGCGCCTCGCTCGGCCTTGCCTTGGCCGGTATGGTGCCCGTGGCGGAGATCCAGTTCCTCGGGTTCACGGCCCAGGGTTTCCACCAGCTGGGACCTCAGCTCGGCAAGTACCGCCAGCGCTCACGCGGCCGCTACCACTGCCAGGTCACCGTCCGCGCGCCCTTCGGGGGCGGCATCCGCAGCCCCGAGTTCCACTCCGACGCCGTGGAGGCGCAGTTCGTGCAATCGCCTGGGATCAAGGTCGTGATGCCCTCCAACCCCTATGACGCCAAGGGCCTGCTTATCGAAGCGATTCGGGACCCCGACCCCGTGCTCTACTGCGAGCCGGATCGCCTCTACCGCGCGGGTCGGTCCGAGGTTCCTGACGGCCCCTACACGGTGCCGTTTGGCAAGGCTGCGGTGGTGCGCCAGGGAGAGGACGTCACCCTGGTGGCCTGGAGCGCCGCCGTCGAGCTATGCATGCGCGCGGCTGAAAAGCTGGCGGACGAGGGCGTGTCGGCGACCGTCCTCGACCTCCGCACCCTGGTTCCACTCGACGTGGAGACGCTCTGCGCTGAGGTGGTCAAGACGGGACGCTGCGTGATCGTGCACGAGGCGCCGCTGTCCGCGGGCTTCGGTGCGGAGATCTCCGCGACCCTGATGGAGGAGGTCTTCTACGAGCTGGACGCGCCGGTGGCGCGGGTCGCCGCGTATGACGTTCCGTTTCCAGCCGCCTCGCTGGAGGACTACTACCTGCCCTCAATGGACCGCGTGCTCACGGCTGCCCGCCGGACGATGCAGAGCTGATCAGAGCTGGACCACGGACCCGGCTCCCTTCGCCACGGCCTCGCGGTGGACGAGACTCGCGGCGGCCAGGTCCTCGACGGCGTGGCCCATGGACTTGTAGACGGTGACTTCCTGGCGCGATCGCCGGCCGGGTCGAGTGCCCAGCAGCAGCTCCCCCAGCTCGGTCGCCCTGTCCGGGTCCATCCCGGCGAGCTCCATGCACCCCGCGGGTGGAGGGAGAAAAGCGGCCGCACGCGACTCCACGTAGAGGTTCGCGGCCTCGGCCAGCTCACGATCGAGCTCGCCCGACGGAGGCGCGAATCCCACGGAGGTGACGTGGGTGCCGGGCGCAACCCACTCTCGCCGGATCACCGGCTCGCCGGAATGCGTGCACAGCGCGACGACGTCGGCGCCGCGTACCGCGTCCTCGAAGCTTTCCAGCGCGTGAGCCCTGGGATCGAGCGCCGCCAGCCGCCGGGCCCTGTCTGGCGTCCGCGACGCGACCCTGATCTCCTCGAAGTTGCGCACCCGGGGCATGATCTCGAGGTGGGCGTGTCCCTGCACGCCCGCGCCCAGGATCGCCAGCACCCTCGCGTCCTCACGGGAGAGGTGTCGGGCGGAAACCGCGGCCGCGCCCGCGGTGCGAATTGCGGTGATGCGTGTGCCGTCCATCACCGCGACAGGCGACCCGGTCGCCGGGTCGAACAGCGCGATCAGCGCTTGGTGTGACGGTGCGGAGAGCTCGTGGTTGTGGGGGAAAACCGAAACAAGCTTCACGCCAAGGCCGAGGCCGGACCCGTACCCCGGCATCGTGGCGAGCCAACCCTCGTTCTCAGCGCTGACCGCGGTTCGGGCCGGGACCTCGACGCGACCGGCGCTGAGGGCCCGAAATCCATCTTCGAGCGCGTCAAGGAGGCGATCCAGGTCCAGGAGCGAGGAGACGTCAGCCTGGCTCAGCATCAGCAGTCTCATGCGTCGGCCGGGATCGTATCCGACCCGAGCACACGGCTTGTGGCACTCTCGGGGTCGCATGCAGCGCTCAGCGCGCGCGATTCTCGAGCGCCTGGTCCGGATCCCCTCGCCGACCGGCGAGGAAAGGGCGGCCGCCGAGGCCTGCGCTAGCTTGTGCTCGGAGGCCGGCCTCGAGGTAGTCCTGGAGGATGTCTCACCTGGCCGGCCCAACGTCGTCGCCCGCTGGAAGGTCGGCCGCCATCCCCATGTGCTGCTCACCGGTCACCTGGACACCGTTCCGGTCGGAGAGGGCTGGACCGTCGACCCGTTTGGGGCAGAGGTCGGCGAAGGACGGCTGTACGGCCGCGGAGCTTGCGACATGAAAGGCGGGCTGGCGGCGATGCTGAGCGCCATGGTAGACATGCGCCGGCGCGGCGAGGAGCCCGCCGGTGATGTGACGCTGGCCGCTGTCGTCGGAGAGGAGGAGGACTCGGCCGGCACGCGTGCGCTGGTCGCGCGCGGCATTCAGGCCGACAGCGCGGTCCTCGCCGAGCCGACCGCGATGCAGCTCGTGGTCAGCAACCGCGGGCTCTTGAACTTCCGGATAGTTGTCAAGGGCGCCTCCGCTCACGCCTCCTCGCCGGCCCTCGGACGCAACGCCGTGACCGCCGCCGCGGCGATCGTGCTCGAGCTCGAGTCGATCGGCGAGCAGCTCGCGCGTCAGCCCCACCCAGAGTTCGGGCCGCCGAGCCTGACCGTGGGTACGATCCACGGGGGCACACGCCCATACGTCGTGCCCGATCGCTGCGTGATCGAGGTCGACCGGCGGATCAACCGGGGCGAGACGGCGGAACAGGCGGTGGGTGAGCTGGAAACGGCCATCGCGCTCACGCGAAAGCGCCTGCCCTGGCTCGAGGCCGATGTCGTCTCGGGCTCTGATTACCTGCCCTTCGAGATCCCGCAAGACCACGAGCTCGTGCGGTCGATGTCCGCCGCGATGAGCGCGGCAGGGCTTCCGCGCCAGGTTTCTGCGTGGCGGGCGGCCAGTGACGCGGGCTTTCTCGTTCACGGCGCGGGGATACCATGCGTTCTGTTCGGACCGGGCGATATCGAGCAGGCGGCGCACCGGCCGGATGAGTGGATCGACCTCGATGACCTCGATACCGCTCAGCGCGTGTTCGAGCATCTGTTGCTCGGCCGGCAGTCGGCCAAGGAGGTGGCGGATGGCAGCGTTTCCCGATGACGAGTACGAGCAGCGGCTCGCGAGAACGCGGGTGAGGATGGGCGAGGCCGGTGTCGACGTCCTCCTCGTCACCGATCCCGCGAACATGAACTATCTGACCGGCTACGACGCATGGTCCTTCTACGTGCCGCAGGCGGTGATCGTGCCCTTGAAGAGTGAGCCGCCGCTGTGGGTCGGGCGAGGCATGGACGCGCAGAGCGCGATCCTCACCACGACCCTGCCGCGAGCAAACATCCTCAGCTACGCCGACGACTACGTCGAGTCGCCGGTCAAGCACCCGATGGAGCACGTCGCCTCGGTGCTCGCGGATGGTGGATTCTCAGCCGCCCGCATCGGCTACGAGGGCAATGCCTACTTCTTCACCGCTCGGAACCTTCAAGTTCTCACACGAGCTCTGCCTCAGGCACGGTTCGATGATGTCGACCTGCTCGTCAACTGGGTCCGGACCGTGAAGTCGGCGCGCGAGATCGAGGTCATGCGCCAGGCCGCTCGCATCGTCGAGAAGGTGATGCGCGTCGCGATCGATGCGGTCGCCGTGGGCGTTCGCCAGTGCGACGCCGCGGCGCAGATCTCGGAGGCGCAGATTCGAGGCACCGAGCAGTACGGCGGCGACGCGCCGGCGAACCCTCCGTCCATCCTCAGCGCCGAGAACGCCGCGACTCCCCACGCGTCGTGGTCGGACAAGCCTTTTCGGCGCGACACGGCAACGTGCCTGGAACTCAGCGGCTGCCGTCAGCGGTATCACTGCGCGATGTCGCGGACCGTGTACCTTGGCAAACCGCCAGACGATATGAAAAGGGTGGCCGCCGCCACCGCGGACGGCATGGCGGCCGCGCTCGGGACCGTCAGGCCCGGGGCTTTGTGCGAGGAGGTCGAGGCGGCGTGGCGCCAGACCATCAACCGGGCCGGCTTCAGCAAGCCTTCCCGCATCGGCTACTCGATCGGCCTGAACTACCCGCCCAACTGGGCGGACCATACGGCCAGCCTCCGCGAGAAGGACACGACGGTGATGGAGCCGAACATGACCTTCCACCTCATGCTCGGCATGTGGATGGAGGGATGGGGTTTCGAGCTCAGCGATACCTTCCGCGTGACCGAGAGCGGACACGAGGTCCTTGCCGACTTTCCGCGACAGCTCTTCGTCAAAGAGTGAGACGTGATGGCTGAGTCCCGGCCGCTGGCCCTCGTGACCGGCGGCTCGCGCGGGATCGGTCGCGCGTTCGTCCTGGAGGCGGTGAGGCGCGGCTACGACGTCGTCTTCAGCTATCGCAGCCGCGACGCTGATGCCGCAAAGACGGTAGAGCTCGCCGCCGACATCGGTGGAGATGCCCAGAGCGTTTGCGCCGACCTCTCGGACTTCGACGGGGTGCGGGCGGTGGCGTCGGCGGCGCACGCCAAGGGACGCGTGAGCTTGCTCGTCAACAACGCCGGCATCGGCGAAGAGTTCACGCTCGAGGAGCTCACGCGCGAGGCCTGGGAGCGGTCAGTCGCGATCAACCTGACCGCGCCGACCTTCCTTTCGAAAGAGCTGAAGGCCGACCTGGTCGCGCAGCGTGGGGCGATTCTCAACGTCAGCAGCGACGGCGGCGTCGCGGGCTCATTGCATGGAGCTCCGTACGGAGCCACCAAGGCGGGCCTCATCGGTTTGACCAAGACCCTCGCACGCGAGCTTGCGCCCCACGTCCGCTGCAACGCGATCGCGCCTGGCCCGGTAGCGACCGAGATGTGGTTCGCGATCGATCCCGCAGTGCAGAAGCAGGTGATGGAGCGAGAGATGCCTTTGCAACGGATCGCGCAACCGGAAGACATCGCTCGCGCGGGTCTCGATATCAGCTCCTGGCCCGATGCATCGGGAATCGTCGTCCTTCTCGACGGCGGCCGGATCATGTGATGGTGCAATGAAGATCGTAGTGGTCGGAGCGGGCCTGTCTGGTCTTGTTGCCGCGACCGAGGTCCAGGCAGCGGGCCACGATGTGGTCGTGGTGGAGGCGCGCGACCGCGTCGGCGGCCGGGTGTTCACGCTGCGGGAAGGATTTGCCGGGGGTCAGTTCGCGGACATCGGGGCGGAGATCATCTACCACGGGCAGCAGAACATCGCCGAGCTTTGCGCCAAGCATGGCGTCGAGCTGAGCGACGAGTTCAGCCTCGGCACCGATGTACCCGACCTTATCTTCGGCGGCGAGCGCCTGGACCGAGCCGCGGCCGCCGAGATCGTCAACGAGCTGCGCGAGGCGATCAAGCGTACCCGTCCGAGCCACTACGAAACCGTTGCCCAATGGCTGCGGCGAGCTCGTGTTTCTGAACCGGCCGAGCTGCTCCTTACGGCAATCGCGCAATCGACTCCCGCCGCCCCGCTGCGAATCGCCGACGCGCAGGAGCTCAACGTGGAGCTCTCGTGGGGCGAGGCCTACCGCAAGATCAAAGGCGGCAATGACATGCTGCCACGGACGATCGCGCGGAAGCTGGACGTGCGGCTCAACCGTCCGGTGCGCGTCGTGGGCTGGAGCGCAACCGGAGTGACCGTCGAATCGGACCACGAGGCCTTCCATGCCGACCGCGTTGTAGTCACAGTTCCGGGTCCCCTCGTGTCCGAGCTCGGATTCGAGCCGGCGCTGCCGCCGGACAAGGTCCGCGCGCTTCTCCAGCTACGCTACGGCAACGCGACAAGGTTGGTGGTCCAGTACGCCGAACGCGAGCTGGTCAAAGAGGCGATCGGATCTGGCTGTTTCACGGATCGCATGCCGGGTTTTGTCATGGAGCAGACGGTCCATCAAAGCGGTGGGCCCATCATCGTCGCGGGCCTGGCGGCGGGCGACGTCGAACCCACTGGTCTTACCGACGAGCAGATCCTCGACGGCGTCGACGCCACGATGAGCTCTGTCGTCGGGCGGCCAATCAAGCGACTGTTCGGTTTCGTCAAGAGCTGGACGCAGGACCCGTGGTCTCGCGCCGTGGTCAGGGCGCCGATCGGCGACCAACGCGACTCTGTGCTGCCCGTCATTGCGGCGCCACTTGACGGACGGGTGTTTTTTGCCGGCGAGCACACCGACGACAGGGTCGGGCCCGGCGGCATGGAGGGCGCCATCAAGTCCGGCTACCGGGTGGCGCGCGAAGTGCTCGTGGAGGCCTGATCCGCCATCGAAGACCGAGAGTTCTTGATGATCCCCGGTCCGGTCAGCGTCGACGACCAGGTCCTGGAGGCGCTCGCCCGGCCGGTGCGCGCGCACTACGGCGATGGCTGGACGCGCCTCTACAAGCGCGCGGTGTCAGGCATGCGTGAGGTGTTCAAGACGGACGGCGAGGTGCATCTGGTCTTCGGATCGGGCATGGCGGGTATCGAGATGTGCATCGCCAGCGTGCTGAGCCGCGGGGACGAGGTTTTGGTGGCCACGAACGGACTTTTTGGAGACCGGATGGCCGAGGTCGCGACCGCGAACGATCTGCAGGTGCATACGATCCGTCCAGGCCAGGCCGAGGCCGTCACCGCGGCGCATGTCAACGATGCTCTCGCGGCCCATCCCGAGGTGCGGGCCGTCTGCGTCGTGCATCACGAGACATCGGTCGGCGTTCTCAACGAGGTCGAGGGAATCTGCAGAGTCGCGCGCGATCACGGCGCTCTGACCGTGGTCGACGGCATCTCCGCCATCGGTGGGGTGCCTTTCGAGATGGATGCGTGGGGCGCCGACCTGTGCGTGACCGTCGCCAACAAATGCATCGGCGGACCGATCGGCGTGGCACCAGTCGCGGCGGGGCCGCGCGCCCTCGAAGCCCTCGTCGACGGCCGTCCGAAAGCGGCCGGCTGGTACCTCAACCTGGCGACGTGGCGCCGGTTCTCGGAGCTGTGGAGCGAATGGCATCCCCACCCGACAACGATGCCGACCAACGTGGTCGAGGCTTTCGACGTGGCGCTCACGGGGCTGCTCGAGGAAGGGGTCGAGCACCGCTGGCGGCGACTGGCCGCGGCACGAGACAGGGTCCGGGAGGGCCTGGAGGAGATGGGATTTCAGATGCTGTCGCCACTCGCCACGGCGTCGCCGGTTACCACGGCCGCCTACGGCATGCCGGGTATGGACGTCGCCGACTACATGGCGTGGCTCCTTCGCGAGCACCGGATCCGGATCGGGGGAGGTTTGGGCGAGCTGTCAGGCAAGATCTTCCGGATCGGCCACATGGGCCGCGCCGCGGAGCCCGACGCGATCGACCGGTACCTTCGCGCCACTGCGGACTACGTGGAAGGACACGGCCTGAATCGCGCCTCTACAGCTTGATCTTGTCCGGCGTCCACTCCTCGATGCCCGCCTGCACGTCGTTGAGAAACCGCGACGCCGCGAGGCCGTCGATGATGCGATGGTCGAACGACATGGTCAGGTTCATGATCGGGCGAATCCCGATCGTGTCGCCAACCACAACCGGGCGCCGGCGGATCGACTCCGTGCTCAAGATCGCGGCCTGGGGCTGGTTGATGATGGATTGCCCGGCGACCGAACCAAGTGCGCCGGTGTTGTTCAGGGTGAATGTGCCGTCCCGCACGTCCTCGGGCCGCAGCAATTTGCTTCGGGCGCGAGAGGCCAGGTCGTTGATCGCTTTCGCCAGCTCCATGAAGCCCATCAGGTCGGCATCCTTAACGACCGGGACGATCAGCGTGTCGGGCAGCGCGACCGCGATGCCCATGTTGACGTAGTGCTTCAGCACGATGCCTTCGTCCGTCCAGCTCGAGTTCAGGTACGGGTTCTTGAGCAATGCCTCGCAGACGATCTGGACGAAGAACGGCACATAAGAGAGAGCGAATCCGTGACGCTCGCGGAACCTGTCCTTCTCTGCCTCCCGATAGTCGAGCAGCCGGGTCACGTCGACCTCTCGCAGCGACCAGGCGTGAGGCGAGGTGCTCACGCTGCGCACCATGTGCTCCGCGATCTGGCGGCGCACGGCCGAGATCCGAACGAGCTCGTTCCCGCGGTCTGAAGTCGCCCGCGGCGGCGCCCCGGACGGCTGTGGCGCCGGTGCTGCGGAGCGGTGCTCGGACAGGTACGACACCACGTCCTCGCGCCGGACGCGGCCGCCCTGGCCGGTGCCTTTGATCTGCGAGATCTCGAGGCCGTTTTCCTCGATGAGCTTGCGGATCCCCGGGCTGATCCTGCCCGAAGCAGCCGGCGCCGGCGACGCCTGTGGCCGCGGAGGAATCTCGGCCGCCGCCTCGGCCTTGTCCTCGGCGGCGGCGGTCACGCCTTCGACCTCGAGCTCGGCCAGAGCCGCCCCGATCGGGACCGTCTCTCCGGGAGAGACCTTGATGCGGACCAGCCTGCCCTCGACAGGGGAGGGTATCTCTGCGTTCACCTTGTCGGTGACCACCTCGACGATGGGCTCGTCGCGGCGAACCACCTCGCCTTCCTGCTTGAGCCAGCGGTCGACGGTGCCCTCGGTGACCGATTCGCCGAGCTGCGGCATCTTCAGCGTAGTCAGGCCCATCCCGTTGTCATCCCGCGTCGGATTCTAGTGTGGGTTCGGCGACGCGGACGGCTCGCGCGGCTGCTCTAGGATTCGGTGACGGCGACCGCGCTCATTCAAGGAGGAGTCGAATGACCCGGCGATTCCGTTTTGGTATCTGCACCGACCAGAACATGACATGGGACAAGACGGTCGAGCGCTGGCAGCTCTTCGAGCGGCTTGGCTACCAGAGCGCATGGCTGTGCGATCACCTGGTCCAACCCAGCCGGCCGCAGGGCCCTTACTTCGAGGCCTGGTCGCTGCTTGCCGGACTGGCGGCGCGGACCGAGAAGATCAGGGTCGGCATCCTCGTGACGTCCAACACCTTCCGCTACCCGCAGATCGTGGCCAAGATGGCGGTGACCGTCGACCACATCGCCAATGGCAGGCTCGAGATCGGGCTGGGAGCCGGCTGGTACGAGCCCGAGCACACGATGTTCGGCATCGAGTTTCCGGAAACCAAAGAGCTGGTCGCACGCTTCCGTGAGGCGGTTCAAGTGGTCGACCTGATGACCCGCGAGGACACGAGCTCGTTCGACGGAACCTACTACCGGCTGAGGGAAGCTCGCTCGCGTCCCCCGAGCGTGCAGAAGCCGCGGCCGCCGCTGGTTCTCGGTGCATTCGGGCCGCGCATGCTCAAGATCGTCGCGAAGTATGGGGACACCTGGAATGCATTCGGTACGCCGACCGAGATGCGCGAACGCAATCAGATGCTGGATGACTACTGCCGTGAGATCGGGCGCGATCCCGACACGCTGGACCGCTCGCTTTACTACTGGGTGCCTAAGGCGGACGAAGACCCGTGGGTATCCAGGGACGCGTTCTACAGCGTGATCGAGCCGTACGTCGAGGCCGGCGTCAACCAGTTCATCTTCGACCAGCCGCGCGACGACCAGCTCGAAATGCTGGAGTGGGCGGCCGAGGAGGCTCTACCCAGGTTCGCGAAGCAGACGCCACGCGTGCTCGAACCGGCCAGCGCGGCGAAGATCGACACCTCCGACTGGAAGCGACCGCAGGACCACCTCTAAGCACGCGTTCGCGACCCGCGGCCTCCCCGTCATCCGCCGTCACTTTGCGGTCGCGACCCGCGATCTGGATAGGAGGCGCGGCGCGAGCGAGCCGACCACCGCCATCAGGGCCGCCCCGATAACCGGCGGCCAGAACGCAAGGGGGACGCTGCCCGTGGCGTCAACGAGCAGGCCGGCCGAGAGCGGGCCCACGAATGCCAGCAAGTAGCCTGCGGTGTACATGACCGCCGAGAACGCGGAGGCCTCGCTTTCGCTGCTGGCGATCAGGGGCGGCAGCGCGATCGAGGCGACGAATGCCGCCGCGGTACCGAGCCCGACCATGAAGACAAGGGGCTGCACGAAGTCGGTCAGGCCGAGCAGCAGTCCGAGCGACCCCGTCACCGCCAGGGTGCCCGCGACCACGTAGAACGGCGTCGACAGCGCATACGGCCAGCGGACGAAGGACAGTGCAAAGAGCGGGAGGATCGGGAAAAAGTTCAGGAACAGGAACGTCGTGGCGACGTACCCCGCACTGCGTCCTACGAGCAGGAAAGGAACCCACGTGGCCACCGTGTAGTAGACGAGGTTCTGGAAAGTGAACAGGGCGGCCACCTGCCAGACTCTCCGGTCCCTGAGCACGGCGGCCAGGTGCGCAGGCGGGGCTGCCGTCCGGTCCCGCGGCGTGTACCGAATCCACAGCAACGCGCCGAGCGCCGCCACGGCCGCCCAGACGATGAACATCGCGCGCCAGCCGATGGCTCGCGAGACGTACGGCGAGAGCGAAGCCCCGAGGACGTTACCCATCAGCAGTCCGTTGCCGTACAGGTTGCTGGCTCGTGTGATCGCTGTGGGGAACCACCGCCGGATCAAAACCGCGAGGGGAGGCTGGGCGAGCGCGATCGAGAGCGTCAGCAGCGCGGTGCCGGCAAAAACCCAGAACACGCCGGGCGGCAGCGTGATCGCGACTGTGAAGATGACGAGTCCGGCGCTGCACAGCGAGACCAGCCGCCTCGCGCCGTATCTTGTCGCGAGCAGCGCGCCGGGGATCGAGGCAACACCCAGTGTGAGCACGGCCAGCGCTGTGATCGAGCCCGTGGCGGAGAAGCTGAGTCCCAGGTCAGAGCGAATCGCAGGCAGCGAGGGTGGAATGGCGAAGAGGATCACACGCAGGTTGAAAGCCGTGAGCCAGACGAGCCCCAGCGAGATGACGGTCCGGCGCAAGGACCATCATGCTAGCGGTCAGATCTTCGACGAGTCCGGGACCGGGTTGTGCGCGCGCACCCACCGGAACACATCGCTGGTCGCGAGCTGCCCGCCGGTCACGTAGAGCACATTGCCCGAAACCCAACCGGCCTCGTCGGAGCACAAATACACTGCCGCACCCGCGATGTCGTCGGGCATGCCGACCCGGTTGAGCGGATAGAAGGACGCGCGATCCGCCCGCTGGTCTTGTGTCCTCAGCCACGGCTCCGTGAGGCGGGTCTCGATCACTCCGGGCGCGATCGCGTTGACGCGGATCCGATCCTTGCCGGCCTCGTACGCGAGGACCTTGGTCAGGTTGACCACCGCCGCCTTGGCGGATCCGTAGATTCCCTCGGTCGGTGCGGGGAAGAGCGCGTCGATGGACACGATGTTCAAGATCGCGCCGCCCTTGCCCTGGCGGGATATCACGCGACAGGCGGCGACCGCGGCGAACAGCGGGGTGCGGACGTTGAGCGCGTACATGGCATCGAAGGCATCGATGGTGGCTTCGGCAAGCGGTCCGATCGAGCCGGGTATGTCGGTGATCCCGCCCGCATTGTTGACCAGGACGTCGAGCGAACCCAGCTCGCCCGCGGCGGTGTCCACCATGTTTGCCGCCTGCTCGGTGTTCGCAAGGTCGAGGGCGTGCACGAATGCCTTGCGGCCGAGCGCTCGAATCTCCGCGGCGACATTGTCGAGCTCATAGCGGCTGCGCGCCGCCAGGGCAATATCCGCCCCCTTGCTCGCGAACGCGAGCGCGATCGCGCGACCGATGCCGCGACCGCCGCCGGTCACCAGGGCTTTCTTGCCTTCGAACGAGAACATCGCAACCCCTCCCTTCAAGTCGAGAATCCGCCTATCGTAGGGACCTCGCGGAGGTTCGAATGACGGCAGAGCGAGTGGGGACGGCGATCATCGGCGGCGGCATCGCCGGCTGCGCCGTCGCCTACTACCTGGCCGCCGAAGGTGAGACCGACATCCTCCTGGTCGAGGCTGGTGAGCTGGGCAGCGGATCCACCGGCGGCTCTTTCGGCGGCGTCCGCCAGCAGTTCAGCACGCCCCTGGAGATCGAGCTTTCGCGGCGTGGGCTCGATTTCTGGCGCTCTGCCCAGCGCGTCTTCGACTCGCCAGTCACCTGGCATGCCAACGGCTACCTGTTCATGAGCGGACAGCCCGACATCATGGCGAAGCTCGCGGAGGCCGCGGCGCTGCAGCGCGACATGGGACTCACAGACGTTCATGTGCTCGACCCGGAACAGATTCGAGAGGTCGTGCCCTGGGTCGGCACCGACGGTTTGCTTGGCGCGACGTACACGCCCAGCGACGGCAGGGTGACCCCAACCGAGGGCGTGGCCGCGTTGGTGAAGGCGGCAAAGGCCCGCGGTGTGCGTTTTCGCGAGCAGTGGGAGGTGAGTTCGCTCGAGCGCGCCGGCGCAGGGTGGCGCCTCAGCGGCCCCGGTCTCATCGAGGCCGAGCGCGTGGTGGCGTGCACCGGCTACTGGAGCAGCGACTTCTTACGTCAATTCGGACTCGGGCTGACGATCCGGCCGATGCCGCTCTACAGCGCAATCACCGGACCAGCGCTCGCGAGGCAGCGGGTTCCCTTGACAATCGATCTGGATACAGGCCTGTTGATCGAACGTGAGGCGGACGGGCTCGTGATCGCGATCCTCTACGAGGACAACCCGCCGGGATACGGGCACGCCCGCATGCTCGAGGAGTTCGCCGACCTGGCGCGGTTTCGCGCACCATCGCTCGCCGACCTGCGCATTGCGAGGCATGTGGTCGGCAACGTCGACGTCGGGGGAGATGGGCATCCTTACGTAGGTTTGGTCGAAGGCGGGTTGTGGATGGTGGCGGGTTTCGGCGGCCACGGAGCGATGCATGGGCCGCCGGTTGCCGAGCTTCTCGCCAAGACCATCGCCGGCCGCCCGGACCCGTCGCTGGACATCTCCGCGCTCAGTCCATGGCGATCGCCGGATGCCGC
>VBFH01000008.1 GCA_005883575.1 Chloroflexota bacterium
CATCCGACTTCATATCAGTTCCCCTGAAAATTAGGGGTCACTCAGGCAGTCATGGGTTCAACCGTCACCTTGTAGCCGAGCCCCTCGAGGCGTCGCAGGGAGCGGCGGACGATGGCGTCTCGGTTGCGCTGCTCGAAGTGGGCGGGGCCGAGATCCTGGAAGACGACTCCGTCTTTGAGGACGTGATAGATCGCGATCAGGAGCGAGTGAGCAATCGCAACTGCCGCCCGCTTCTTGCCTCGACGTGCCGCGAGGCGTCGGTAGCGAGCGGTGAAGAAGCTTGGTTTGCGGGAGTGGCTGACCGACCAGGCGGCCTCCAGCAAGCTGGTGCGCAGCCAACGATTGCCGCCCCCGATGGATGTGTTTCGGCGCTTACCAGCCGACTCGTTGTTGCCAGGACACATGCGGGCCCAGGAGACGAAGTGGGCTACGGTCGGGAACCGGGACATGTCGGGGCCGGTCTCGACCAGGACTTGTTGGGCAGCTCGAAGTCCCATACCGGGAATCTCATCCAGGCGTTCCAGTGCGACCTGGAAAGGGCGCATGCGCTGGGCGACCTCCTCGTCGAGTGCAGCTATCTCCGTCTCCAGCGATTCCAGCAAGTGGAATTGGCTGCGCAGGAGGAAGCGTTGGTGCTGGCGGACCGTACCTGTCAAGGCGCGCTCCAGTTCCGGAATCTTGTGGCGCAGAGCGTTCTTGGCCAGGCCAGCTACAGCGGCTGGGTCATCGACGCCTTCGGCCAGAGCTTGGAGCATGGCCCGGCCGGAAACGCCCATCACGTCGCTGGCGACGTCGCCCAGCTTGATGTTCGCCCCCTCCAGCAGCTTCTGCATGCGCTGAATGAGGTGCGCGCGTTGCTCGACCAGGGAGCGTCGGTAGCGGACCAGTTCCCGCCGCTCACGACTCTCACGGTCGGGAATGAAGCTGGCTTTGAGCAACCCATGCTGGAGCAGCTCAGCCAGCCACTCAGCATCCTTGACGTCGGTCTTGCGTCCCGGAACCGCTTTGACATGCCGGGCATTGACCACCAACAACTCCATGCCCTGGTCTTCAAGCAGGTTGTAGACCGGCTTCCAGTAGACCCCGCTGGATTCCATGGCGACGTGGCTGACGCCGGCTGCGAGCAGCCAGTCTCGCAAGCGGACAAGCTCATCGGTCATGGTCCCGAAAGTTCTCGTCTGGGTGCCTTCAGGCGTGATTCGACATGCCACCACCGTCCTCTTATGGACGTCCAGCCCGCAACACCGTTCGTAGATCGGCCTCATCCTGTACCTCCATCGAATCGGCTATCGAGTGGAGGGCGACCTGGACCAGTGAAGAGTTTCCCCTGCGTGCTCTCGCCCAAGCGAGGCGACATTCGTTGGTACCCAAAGGTCGCAGCTCACGTTAGTCACCGGGCTTCAACACACCAAACAGAGACGAGCATCTCGACCACTCGACGCAAGCCAATTTTCATGCTCGGTGGTGCCGAGGGGGCATGGGCCGTTAGTCCGGACTATCTGGGATCCTCGCAAGTCCAGAGTTCGGTTCCCCTGAAAATTAGGGGTCACTCAGGCAGTCATGGGTTCAACCGTCACCTTGTAGCCGAGCCCCTCGAGGCGTCGCAGGGAGCGGCGG
>VBFH01000036.1 GCA_005883575.1 Chloroflexota bacterium
AGCGGCGACCGCAATCTGCCGCCCGCAACTTGCGGTTTTGGGATACAGAAGGTGGGCCGAGAGCGGCGATAAGCCGGGTTCTGAATCGGTGAGATCGCCGCACGCATGCCAAACACGAAACGACACCTGGCGACACCCAAAGCTTGAGGGCGACTGCGTACTAAATGCGTACTGGTACGCCCAACTTACTGTCCACCCCAGTACCTTCCCCCAGAGCACGAGATGACGATCCTCAATCCGATGTACAGCGGAATCCCAACAGCCGACGCCCTGACTTGAACCTCATACCTCGCGGTCCGAACCGCGGTGGTTCGTGTCCTCGCGCAGGTCATCCACCCGGTCGTTTGGCGCGCTGAAGCTCTGTGATCTGAGCCCGAGCGGCATCGACTAGTTCCGCATTGGTGTTGGCGTGCCCAGCAAGCCCCCACCCGCCTTCAATCGCCTCAGTGAGGAGCACCCAGGTCCTCCCCTCAAGCGAGGGATCGCCTGCGGCAGCCGCGACCAGGTCGGTGAACTGGCGGACCACGGCTAGTTGCTTGTCCCGGTTGAGCGCCCCTGCGTTGGTGAGTACCTGCACCCTGACGTAATTGCCGTCTCCTTCGACGTTCGAGAGCGCGCCGTCCGGTAGGTCGTGGATGAACGCCGCGGTGTTCTTGCGGAACATCGGGATGTCCGGAACCTGTTCGATCTTCATCAACGTGGAGGCCAGGTCGCGCGCGAGGGCTTTTGGATCCGCGAACGTACTGCCGGTGGCATAGACGTCGATCATCGGCATTGGATGACTCCCTTGAATTACCTGGGGCTGACCGGACCGTAGATGGAATAGACAGACCGGTCTGTCTATTCCAGGTTACCGCGACTTCCCTTCCAGGCCCGCCGGCAAAGGAGCAGGTATGAGCCCCCAACCCGACCCCGATCTTCAGACGCCGGTCGCGCTCGTGACCGGAGCCACTTCTGGCATCGGCCGAGCGATCGCACTGAAGCTGGCGAGTGACGGCTTCGACGTCATAGTGCACGGCCGAGATGCGTCGCGCGGAAAGGAAACCGTCAAAGAGATCGAGTCCAAAGGCGGCTGTGCGCGATTTGTACCTGCCGACCTGACTTTGCCGGCAGATATCGCACGCCTGGCGGCGGATGCCGGCCCTGTCGATGTGCTGGTCAACAACGCCGGGTTTTCATGGTTCGGACCGACCGCCAACCTCGATGTCGCAACCTTCGACTCGTTGTTCGCTAGCAACGTGCGGTCGGCCTATTTCCTGGTCGCTGCCATCGCCCCCAAGATGGTCGAGCGCCGCAGCGGTTGCATTATCAACCTGGGAAGCATGGCCGGCCAGATCGGACTGGCAGGCGGAGCGGCCTACGGCGCGACCAAAGCGGCGCAAGCGGCGATGGCTCGCGCCTGGGCCGTCGAGTTCAGCCCCAGCGGCGTGCGGGTAAATGCCGTCGCACCCGGTCCCGTGTTCACGGGCGGCGCCGCACCTGATCGAACCGAGAAGCTCGGCACCACAACTCTGCTCAATCGCGCCGCCCAGGCCGAGGAGATTGCTGAAGTCGTTGCGTTCCTTGCCTCACGAAAGGCCGGCTACATCACCGGTGCAACCATCGCTATCGACGGGGGCCGAACCGCCACCTAAGTGCTGCGCGAAAGCATCGGTAGACAGACCGGTCAGTATGATCAAGACATGACCGCCAAGTCTCTTCAGCGGCAATCTGCGCGAGAGCGGTTGTTGGCCGCGGCCGACCAGCTCTTCTACGCGGAAGGCGTGCATGTGGTTGGTGTCGACCGGATTGCTGAACGTGCCGGCGTCACGAAGGCCACCCTCTACAACACGTTTGGCAGCAAGGAGGACCTCGTTCGCGCCTACCTCGAGCAGCACATGCGGCGCAGGCAAGAGCGCATCGCTCGCATCCTGGCCGCGAACGACTCACCAAGGAAGCGGATCCTGGGCATCTTCGCCGAGGTTGAAGAGCTGCTTGCCGGGTCGGCGTTTCGTGGATGCAGGTTCATCATGGCAACGGCCGAGGCGCGCCCTCGGGATGCAAGCGAAATCGTCGCCGAGCAGTACCGGGCCTGGCTCAGGTCGGTGTTCACTGATCTTGCCAAAGAAGCAGGTGCAACGGATGCCAAACAGTTGGGAAGACGACTCCTGCTGCTTTACGACGGCGCAGCAGTGGCCGCACGCATGGACGAGGATCGCCGAGGTGCGGCTGCGGCGACGCGCTCCGCGGTCGAGGCGTTGCTCGAGGCCGCCATCCCCGCCAAACGCGGCACTCTTCGGGCGCGCTAACCCGGCAAAGAAACCAGGCATGAGCCAAGCCTCAGGCTGGCAATGATCTTCGGCTTGAACCTGCCGAACTACGGCAGCCTCGGCAACCGTGAGTCGATGATCGCCATCGCCGAAAGCGCCGAGGAGGTGGGCTACTCATCTCTGTGGACTAGCGATCACATCCTGATTCCGGCAAATCGTCCCGAGCCATTCGGCAACGTTCTCGAGACCTTCACCACGCTCAGCTACCTCGCCGCCCGCACTGAAACAATTCGGCTGGGTACTGGAATCCTGGTCCTCCCACAGCGCGATCCGCTGCTAGCCGCGAAGCAGGCCGCCACCGTCCAGCACCTGAGCGCAGGCCGCTTCACGCTCGGCATTGGTGTGGGCTACATCGCCGAGGAGTATTCGTTTCTCCGAGGCGACTTCGACAGTCGAGGCCAGCTGGCCGACGAGTACATCCAGGCCATCCGTGCGCTGTTTGAAAGTGAGCACCCCGAGTATCACGGCCGGCACATCAACTTCTCCGAGGCACTGTTTTCACCCGGGCTGCATTCTCCGATCCCAATCGTCTTGGGTGGCGGCAGCAAGGCGGCGCTGAGACGCGCCGCGAACCTCGGCGACGGTTGGTATGGGCTCAGGCTGTCACCAGAAGCGGCAGGCGAAGCGATCGGAGCACTTAATCAGATGGTCATAGACGTGACTTCACGATGTCGCTACGCGTCCAGACCCGGGTTGGGGGATCCGTTGACGCTGACCCCGCGACTACTCTCCATGGCGACACTGACGTGATCGTCGAGCAGCTACGGCGGTACCGCGAAGTCGGCATCCAGCAACTGGTGATCGAACCCTTTTCGTCGACACTGGGTGACTTTCGCGAGCAGATACGCGCATTCGCTTACGAAGTAGCACCGCGTCTGGCCGAGTGAGGTTGGTGGGGACCACCGCAACAAACAGCCGACGCTAGATCGCGGTTCGGTCGTTGCTCGGAGGCGAGCGCGGATCTCAGCTGGGAAATGGATCCGCCCAACGCGCGATTATACAGACCGTTCTGTTTATGGCGGCGCGCCTCGAAGCGGCCCATGTGGCGCCCCATGAGACGCACTGCCGCCAAAGGCGCGTTGCGCAACCAATTGGAGGAGTTTGAGATGAGCAAGCTACCCAACATCGTTCTGGTTCACGGCGCCTGGGCTGACGGTTCTAGCTGGAGCGCGGTAATTGAGCGGCTTCAGAGAGACGGATTCAACGTGACAGCACCCCAGTTCGCATTGACCAAGCTATCGGACGACGTCGCACGGCTCCGCGAGGTTCTCGCGCGCCAAAACGGCCCGACAATCGTGGCGGGACATTCGTACGGCGGCCAGATCATGACCGCCCTCGGCAAAGACGCGACCAACGTGGCAGGTCTCGTTTATGTCGCGGCGTTCGGGCTCGACCAGGGCGAATCGCTCGGCGCCCTATTGGCCCAAGGACCACCAAGCCCGGCGATCGCACATCTGGATATCGACAAGCAGGGGTATGCGTGGCTACCCGAGGACGACTTCGTCAGTCACTTTGCCGGCGACGTCGATCCCGTCAAGGCCAAGGTCATGTTTGCAGCGCAGCAGCCGTTGGCCGTCAGCACGTTCGGGGAATTGATGGGCGAGGTCGCGTGGAAGTCCTTCCCGTCCTGGTACCTCGTCGCCCAGAGTGACGAGGCCATTCCAGCGGACGCGGAGCGCCTTTTCGCCAAGCGGATGGGCGCCACGGTGGTCGAGGTCAATTCGAACCACCTGCCGATGGTTTCTCATCCGGCCGAGGTGGCTGACCTGATCGAGTCGGCCACCGAGAAGATCCAGCAAGCGGATGCTGTGAGTCCTGCGTCGAGGTAGGCGTCTTCAGATCTCCGTCCTGCGTGGCCACCGAGCCGCGCCGGCCGGCCTCAGCCAACCGCGTCGTCAGGCACTACCGCGCGTGGGTGCACAGAAGGTTGGCCCAGCGACTTCCTGTTGGGTCGGCATCCTTGTGTCGAGTCCGCCAAGCCTCGCGCCGTTGCTAAACATGAAGCAGAGAGCGCAACCTGCCACCTGCAACTTGCGGCTTTAAGGATACAGAGGTGGGCCGAGAGCGGCGATAAGCCGGGTTCTGTATCCCTCGCGGGACGGTGACCATCTGTCTGAGACGCCGGTTGCCCGGCGTCTTTAGCGACCGATACCCGAGGACTGGGCGAGCCGCCGTTAAAACGTCCTCCTATTTGGTCTTGCTCCGGGCGGGGTTTACCTGGCCGGCCGGTCACCCAGCCGCCGGTGGGCTCTTACCCCACCTTTTCACCCTTACCTGACGACGTTTCTCCGGAGATCAACCTCGACAGGCGGTAATTTTCTGTGGCACTTTCCTTCGGGTCGCCCCGACTGGGTGTTACCCAGCGCCCTGCTCTATGGAGCCCGGACTTTCCTCCAACGCTATTCAATTCGCCGGCGGTCACCCGTCCGCCTCGGCCCGTGGGTAAGTCTACCCACGGAGGTTGGAAAGCATGCGCCGAGTCCGCGCGGCGAGGAACCGGCCGTTCGTGACCTGGAAGAGGCCGTGGAGGATGTGGCCGACGACTCCTTTCGCCCGGCGGTCCATGTTGACCCTCAGAACCGATCCTCCATGCGGCCCCGGCCGTACCTCCATCCGCCAGGTGCCGCCGGGCTGCGCGGCATTGGCTTGCTCGACCGTGGCTGTGATCACAGGCTCCTTCCACTCATAACGCTCGATCGACCAGATGCCGAGGCTCGCCGTGCCCTCCTTGACCCGGGCCCAGCCGTCGCCGCGCTCCAGCACGTGGAAAGAAGACGGAGAGAGGTCCGGCCACAGCGCGACACGACGCGGACCGAACTCGGTCAGTGCGTCCCAGACGACCCTGTGATCGAGCTCGCTCTCCACCGTATAGGTGACCTTAGCCACCGGACTTGGTCTTCTTGACGTGGGCGTCGATGGCCATGTTGGCGAGCGCATCGGCGCCGCGGTTTTTGGCGCGTTCAACGTGCGTCACCGCCACGTCCGGAAACTGGCGCATCAGCTCAGTCGCTCGCTGATGCAGGGGCTGGAGCTCAGGAGCCTTGATCCGGTAGCGGCCGTTGATCTGCTCGACGACTAGCTTGGAATCGAGGTACACCTCGAGCCGGTCCGGCTTCCAATCCCGCGCTGCCAACAGCCCCTCGATCAGCGCGTGATATTCGGCTTCATTGTTGGTGGTTACGCCGAGCCACCGGTGCAAGCCCCGGAGTCGAATGCCCTGCTCGTCTTCGATGACGACTCCCAATCCGGCTGCTCCGGGATTGCCCCGCGAGGCGCCGTCGGTAAATAGACGGAGAACCTTCAGGCGATCACCAGGATCCGGCCGCAGTTGTCGCAATGGACGATGTCATCGCCTTTGCGCAGCGCCTGCATGCCCGACGACGTGACTGTGACGTGGCATGCCAGGCATTGGTTGTGGTCGACCTCGGCGACGGGTGGATGGACGCGCACACGTAGGTAAGCGTTCTGCGCTGCGGGTGTCACCTGCGCCCACGCCGCCTCGCTGTCCGCCTTGACCGTCACCAGCTCCGCCTGCCAGGACTCGAGGTCTCGACGCAGCGCCGGCTCATCCGACGCCGACCTGGTCCGCGCCTCCTGGAGCCGCTCCGAGGCTTCGAGCACCGCCTGCTCGGCCAGCTCCGCCTCTTCCATCAGCCGAAGCTCGGCCTCCTCCTCCTCGGCAAAGCTCGCCTTCATGTGCTGCACTTCCTGGTTCATCTGTATCAGCTCGGTCGGGTTGCGGATTCTCCCGCTCATCAATTCCTTCTCGCGCGACCGCAGCCTCGTACGGTGGGCCTCTCGCTCGCGATCGGACTCACGCAAACGGAGCTGGATCGCCTGCTTTTCGGCCCGCGCGTTGGCTAGTGCTTGTTCGCCGTGGGCGACGTCGGGGTCGGAGGCGAGCAGGGACTCCACGCGTTCGATCTCATCGCGCAGCTCTCGCTCCTTCTCGACCAGCCGCTGGTAGGCCAGCAGGAGCTGCGCCGGTTTCATTCGAGGACGACCAGGACCTGGCCCTCCTTGACCACCTCGCCCTCCTTCACGCGCACCTCTTTAACCGTGCCCGCACGCGGCGCTGTGACCGGGATCTCCATCTTCATCGATTCGAGGATCAGCAGCTCATCCTCCTCGGCCACGTGCGCGCCCGGCTCGGTCTTCACCTTCCAGACGTTGCCGACGAGCTCGGCCTTGACTTCGGTCATACCGGGATATTGCCGTGCTTGCGCCAGGGGCGGCCGATCTGCTTATCCCCCGCCTGCTCGAGGCCTTTGATGATCACGCGACGCGTCTCGGCGGGATCGATCACGTCGTCGATCATCGCCCAACCGGCCGCGAGGTAAGGATTGATCTGCGCGCGGATCGTCTCCACGAGCTGCGCCCGGGTCGCCTCGGGGTTGTCAGACGCCTCGACCTGCTTGTTGAAGATGATGTTGACCGCGCCCTCAGGCCCCATGACGGAGATTTCGGCGAAAGGCCACGCCACGATCGTGTCGGGTTGGTAACCCTTGCCGCACATCACGTAGTAGCCCGCGCCATAAGCCTTGCGCATAATGACGGTCACCTTCGGCACGGTGGCCTCCGACGTCGCGTAAAGCATCTTGGCGCCATGGCGGATGATTCCGCCCTTCTCCACCTGCGAGCCGACGATGAACCCGGGCACGTCCATCAGGTAGACCAGCGGCACGTTGAATGCGTCGCACATGCGGATGAACCGCGCCGCCTTGTCGGCGGAGTCGGAGTCCAGGGCGCCGCCCTTCTGCATCGGCTGGTTGGCCACGACCCCGACCGAGTGGCCGCCCGCTCGGGCAAAGCCGATGACGATGTTCTTCGCCCACGTGGGCTTGAGCTCGAACCACGAATCGCGGTCGAACACCGGCTTGACGACCCTGCGCACGTCATAGGCGGTGCGCGGATTCACGGGCACGATCTTTTCCAGACCCTCGACCAACCGATCGGACGGGTCCCCCATCTCGACGAAGGGAGGCGTCTCGGTGTTGCTCGAGGGCAAGAAAGAAAGAAAACGGCGCACCGTGGCGATGCAATCCGCGTCGTTCTCGACCTCGTTGTCGCCGACGCCGGACTCGTAGCAATGAACCTGCGAGCCGCCCATGTCGTGGTCGGTTACGTCCTCGCCGGTCGCCGCCTTCACCAGGCGCGAGCCGCCAAGGGCCATCGAGGACGTGCCCTTGACCATCGGGACGAAGTCGGCGAGGCCGGGTATGTAAGCCGTACCGGCGGCGCATGGACCGAGCATTGCCGCGACCTGCGGGATCACACCGGACATCACGACCTGGTCGGCGAACAACCAGCCGGTGCCGGCAAAGGTCGAGCCTGCAGCCTCCTGGATGCGAGCTCCCGCCGAGTCGAGCAGCCAGACGATCGGCTTCCGGTAGCGCAGCGCCAGCTCGCGCACGCGGGCGGCCTTGAACTGCTCACCGACGGCGCCCATCGAGCCGGCCATGACGGTGAAGTCGTAGGCGATCACCCAGACCTGACGGCCATCGACGTCGCCGTGCCCGGTGACCACCCCGTCGCCCGGCGTGCCGTCGGCGTCGACCTCGCCGCCGCGGACCGCCTGCTGGTGCGCGAGCAGTCCGAGCTCGACGAACGTGCCGGCGTCGAAGAGAAGGTCGAGGCGCTCGCGCACTGTCAGCTTGCCGCGCTCGTGCTGCTTGGCAATCTTCGCCTCGCCGCCCATGGCGAGGTGCTTCTTGCGTTTGGCGTGCAGCTCGCCGATCCGTGTCGTGTACTCGTCCGTCACCGCGCGAATTCTGCCAGAGGACTCCCACCCCGGCGGCTTCGCCGCCGACCTCCCCGGCCGGCGGAGAGGTGAAATTCTATTCGCCGGTCAGGAGGTCTTCCCGGTCGCGCCAGCGGTCGAGAAAGCGATACATGTTGCGCTTCGACAGACGGTCACGCTCCGCCGGCGCGGTCGACTCCCAGATCCGGTGCTCATGCTTGACGAGGGGCAGATCCGCGACGACGACCGCGCGGCCGCCCCGGTCCCGGAGCCGGAAGCTGAACTCCACGTCGGCGATCCGGTAGAAGCGGAACTTGGGGTCAAAGCCGCCGATCGCCTGAGCGTCGGCGCGCCGGAAGGCCATGCAGTAGCCCTCGATCGCGTCCGCATCGGGCCCCTCGCTCTCGGCGAACTCTTTGAGCGTCCGCTTGCCGCGCAGCCCGAATGGTCCGGCGACCACCACTGTCGGATCCGACAGCGCCTCGAGCAGCTGCCGCACCGCGTCCCCCTTCAGCTCAACCCCTGGGTCGAACAGGACGATGGCCTCGCCTGCCGCGGCCTCGATCCCGGCGTTGACCGCCGCTGCAAAACCCAACGTCATTCTCGGCGTGACGACGCGCAGGCGCTCGGCCGCGCGCGTTTGCAACCAGCCCGCGATGCGCTGATCGTCGGAGTTGTCGACGATCAACGCCTCGAAATCCGATTTCGTGTGCGTGAACACCGAGAGCAGCCAGCGCTCGGCGTCTGGCTGCCAGCCGTGCACGATCGTGAGCAGGGTTACGGCGCGCGCTTGGGGCTTCGGTCCCTCGATTGGCCCCGCCGTGACCGCCTGCAGCTCGCTGCCCGTCGCGCTGTCGACGACGTCCCATCCGCCGTCGCGGAGCCGATTGCGAATCGCGTCCGCGGCCTCGAAGTCGCGCTCGCGACGCCGCGCGACGCGTTCTTCGAGGAGCTTTTGAGCGCCTACCCTATCCGTGCTTTTTGGCTTTGACGGCAGCCGTCAGCGCCGGCACGATCTTCAGCGCGTCGCCGACCACGCCGAGGTCCGCCATCTTCATGATCGGCGCCTCGGCGTCCTTGTTGATCGCGATGATCACCTTCGAGGTCTTCATGCCGACCGTGTGCTGCATCGCGCCCGAAATTCCCACCGCGATGTAGACACCGGGCCGGACCGACTTGCCGGTCTGACCGACCTGCATCGAGTAAGGCACCCAGCCGGCGTCGACGACCGCCCTGCTTGCGCCGACAGCGGCGCCGAGGGCGCTGGCGAGGTCCTCGAGCAGCGGAAAGTTCTGCGGTCCGCCCATGCCGCGGCCGCCGCTGATCACGATCCGTGCGTCCTCGAGCTTCACCTTCTCGGAAGCCTCGGCCACCCGCTCCGCGATGTGCGCGCGTTTCGAGGCGTCCGCCACCGAAGCGTCGAGCTGCTTGAGCTCGGCTGTCCCGCCAGACTCTGAGGCCTCGAACGACTTGGGGCGGACGAGCACGATGGCAGGCTTGCCGTTCGCTCTCATGGAGGCGACCTTCGAACCACCGAAGTAAGGCACCTTCGCGACGAAGCCTCCGTCCTGCGCGGCGAGGTCGCTTGCGTTGGCGATCAAGCCGACGCCCAGCCGAGCGGCGAGCCTTCCTGCCACCTCGCGGGAGTCGGTCGTGAACCCGAAGAGGATGACGTCGGGCTTCTCCTTCTCGTAGAGCGAGGCCACGGCTTCGGTCGCGGGCTCTGCGATGTAGTCGTCATACGCCGTGTCCTCGTTGACGTGGACAACCTTCGCGCCGTGCTTGCCAAGCGTCGCCGCTGCGGTTTTTGCTCCCGACCCCAACGCGATGGCGTAGACATCGCCCAGCTCCCGCGCCTTGGCCATCAGCTCGAGCGATGTGGACGCGAGCTTGCCTTCGCTCAGCTCGGCGTACACGAGAATCGCAGCCAACTACAGGACCTTCGCCGCCGCGAGCACCCGGACGATCTTGTCGACCGCGGTGCCGTCGTCTTCGATGACCTCGCCGGCCTTCCTCGTCTCGGCGTCGACGACGCCCTCGATCGTCTCCGCAGGCTCGGTTTTTTCCACGCCTAGATCGCCGAATGCGATCTGCTTGATCTCCTTGGAGCGCGCGGCCATGATCCCCTTCAGCGACGCGTAGCGCGGCTCGGCGATGGCCGCGGTGACGGTGATGAGCGCCGGCGTCAGCGCCTCGACGATCTGGTAGCCGTCGGCCGTCTGGCGGTGGATCTTGACCATCGACCCGTCGACCTCGACCTTCTTGGCGAACGTCAGCTGGGGAAAGCCGAGAAGCTCCGCCAGCATCGGCGGCACCATCCCGGTGCTGCCGTCGTATGACTCGGTGGCGCAGATCACGAGGTCCGGCTCCTCCTGCTTGATCGCCGCCGCTAGCACCCGCGCCGTGAGCAGCGCATCCGCGCCCGCCAGCTGCGCGTCGGAGACAAGCACGGCGCGGTCGGCGCCCATCGACAATCCTTTGCGAATCGCGTCTTTGGCCCGCTCCGGTCCCATCGAGACGAGGATCACCTCGCCCCCATGCGCCTCCTTCAGCTGCAGGCCCTCCTCCACGCCGCACTCATCGCCTGGGTCGAGCACGGCTTCCTTCTCACGCGAGATGCTGTTGTCGCCCTCGAGGGTGAGATTCGAGTTCGGATCGGGTACTTGCTTGACGGTGACGACGATCTTCAAGGCGTGCCGATCAATTATCGCTGCGCCGGAAGACCGGCATGGAAACGCTCGAGGTCGGCCGGCGTGTTGAGACTTTCGAACTCCGCGACGTCAAGGCCTTCGAGCCACGTCACGTCGAGGTCCATCACGACGTCGTGCGCCGTGTAGTTGCCGGAGTCCAGTGCGCCGACGATGGCCGGCAGAGCTGTCTTGCGATACGCGCCGCATACGGGCTCGAAGAGACCGTCGTGACGCGGAATCGCGGCGTCACAGCCACGTGCTGCGGCAACTGCAAGCTCCGCGGTCGGCCGGGTTACGTAGGGCATGTCGCACGCGACCGCGAACAAGACGTCGTGGCGCGCTGACATCAGCCCAGCCTCGAGACCGGCCAGGGGGCCTGCGGATCGCTTGCGGTCGAAGACCACCCGGTAAGGCACCAGCTGCTCCATCTGCTCGGGCTCGGCGAAAGAGATCATCACCTCCGAGAACGCGGCGGCGAGCCTTTCCACCACGTAGCGAAGCAGAAACGTGTTGCCTGCCTCGATCCAGGCCTTGGGCCTTCCCATGCGCCGGCTGTCGCCGCCGGCTAGCACGAGCAACGTCGCTTCCATCACGATAAGTCTCGCCGTGCAGGCGATAGATTTTCACGTCCACCTCCCCACTCCCGACTGGCTAGACGTGTCGATGAAGGGGTACGTGGAGGCGGCAGAGTCCTACTTCCGCTCCAAGGTCGCCCGCAAGACTCTGGAGGAGGTGGCGCGTGAGTACGAGTCAATGGACATCGTCGCCGTGCTTCTCGCTTGGGACGCGGAGACCGCGACAGGCAGGCCTCGCGTCCCCAACGACCTCGTCGCAGACGCGTGCCGCGAGTACCCGAACGCATTCATCGGTTTTGGCAGCGTCGATCCGCTCAAGGGCGAGCGCGCCGTGGGGGAGCTGGATCGGATCGCAGAGCTGGGTTTGAAAGGCGTGAAGCTGCATCCCTCCCTACAGGCCTTCGCACCCAACGAAGAACAGCACTGGCCGCTGTATGAGAGGTGCCAGGATCTGGGCCTCATCACCCTGTTTCACACCGGCACAAGCGGCATCGGCGCTGGCCAACCCGGCGGCCAGGGGATCCGAATCGACTTCGCGCGCCCCATCTGGCTCGACGCGCCGGCGGCCGCATTCCCGGATCTGAAGATCATCGCCGCCCATTTTGGCTACCCCTGGCACCTGGAGCTGCTGGCCATGGCCCTGCACAAGACGAACATCCACATCGACATCTCGGGCTGGGGCCCACGCTATATCCCCACCGAGGTGCTGCGAGACATGAAGGGCCGGCTGCAGGACCAGTTCCTTTTCGGCAGCGACTATCCCTTCATCCAGCCGCAGCGCTGCCTCGATGAGCTGAAGACGCTCGACATACCGCAGCCCGTGCTGCAGAAGCTGCTGATCGACAATGGCAAGCGGCTACTCGCGATTGCCTGACGTGTAAATCCCCACTTGACACGGCCGGCGCGTGCGGCCGATCGTGCTTGCGTGTCCGCCGCGGCCGAGGTGCATCGCCGACTGCTGCTCGCCGAGTCGGACTTTCTCCTCGATGAGGTCGAGACGCTCCGTCTGAACGACCGGTCCGACGCGCCGCAGCCGTTACGAGAGGCGATCCGGGCGCTCCAGATCCGACTTGGGCGCCGCAATCCGCCCGTCGCGCCGGCCACGATCGATGCCGCGCAGGACCTGGTCTTCGCGGTCCAGCAGCGGTTGATGGCGCTGAATCCCAAAAACCCCCGTCCGAACCGTCATCTCGGGCGGCCGAGCGGTCAGCCGCTTATGACGTTGGTGCGGGAGGACCGAAAGTGGAAGGTGCTCACGCTGCCTCCACCCACCATGAGCGGAGAGGACGCCGATTGGGTCGAGCTGGTTGAGTCGACCGTCGAGCGCGCATGGGACCGCTGGTGCTACGCGCAGCAGCAGGCGGTGCGGGCCGCCCGCGTGCGCGTGAAGCCACACGTCGCGCTGGCGGTCGCGGAGACCGCCTGGTGCAACTACTGGACGCTCCTCCAGGAGGCCGAGCGGATCAAAGGGCCGCTTGCTGGAGGAACCCTCGCAGCTCGTCGGCCTTGATCGGGGCGTCGGAGCCACGGACCCTCGCCGCGAACAGCTGCAGGAACCGGCGGAGTCCGACATCGTCCAGCATGGTCGCCGCCTCGATGATCTCGGCTGCCGCGTCGCGCTGACCGGGATCGAGAACCCGGTTCAGGGTGTCCGCGAAGTCGTCCGGCAGCTCATCCATCGACTGAGACAATAGACACCGTGCAGCCAGTGGTGATCGGGGACGTGATCTGGGAACCGAGCCCAGAGGTAATCGAACGCAGCCGGCTCAAGCGGTTCATGGACCGCCACGGGATCGAAACGTTCGACGAGCTTCTGCATCGCGCCGACGACGACATCGAATGGTTCTGGGACGCCGCGATCAAAGACCTCGACATCGCCTTCTATCGCGAGTACGACAAGGTGGTCGACCTCTCGCAGGGCAAGCCCTGGGCGAGGTGGTGGGTCGGCGCTCGGATGAACATCGTCCAGAGCTGCCTCGACCGCCACCGTGACGGCGAGTTTCGCGACAAGACCGCGATCATCTGGGAAGGAGAGCCGGGCGAGGTTCGCCGCCTCAGCTACGGCGAACTAGACCGGCAGGTCTCGCGACTCGCGGGGGCGCTGCGGCGGCTTGGCGTGAGGCAGAACGATCGCATCGGGATCTTCATGCCGATGTGTCCCGAAGTCGCCGTCTCGGTGCTTGCCGCGGCCAAGATCGGCGCGGTGATCATCCCGCTGTTCTCGGGCTACGGCCCGGAGGCAATCGCGACGCGGCTGCGAGACGGCGAAGCCAAAGTTCTCATCTGCGCCGACGGTTTCTACCGTCGCGGCCAGGTCGTCGCGATGAAGGAGACCGTCGACCGCGCGCTCGTGAGCTGTCCGACCGTGAAAAAAGTCATCGTCCATCGGCGCGTCGTGCGCGAGATTCCCTGGACGCACGGACGCGACGCTGTGTGGGAGGTTCTGCTCGAGGACCAGACAGACCGCGCGCAGACCGAAGAGCTCGACCCCGAAGACCCGCTGATGATCATCTACACCTCCGGCACGACCGGCAAACCGAAAGGAACGCTTCACGTGCACGGCGGCTTTCCGGTCAAGGCCGCGCAGGACATGGCTCACTGCTTCGACGTCGGTCCCGAAGACATCGTGTTCTGGTACACGGACCTCGGCTGGATGATGGGTCCTTGGCTCATCTTCGGGACCCTCGCGCTCGGCGCGACGATGATGCTTTACGAAGGCACACCCGACCATCCGGCGGCGAACCGGCTGTGGCGGATGATCGAGCAGCACAAGGTCACCGTGCTCGGCGTGTCACCAACATTGGTTCGTAGCTTGATGACGCATGGCGACGAGGTGCCCGCCCATCACGATCTGACCAGCTTGCGCATCCTCGGGGGAACGGGCGAACCCTGGAATCCCGAGCCCTTCCACTGGTACTTCAAGCACATCGGCGGCGGCCGGTTGCCGGTCATCAACTACACCGGCGGCACCGAGATCGCGGGCGGCATTCTGTGCGGCAACGTTCTCACGCACCTGCGTCCATGCTCGTTCGCAGGTCCGGTGCCCGGCATGGCCGCGGACGTGCTCGACGGGGACGGACGGCCAGTGCGAGGTGAGGTCGGCGAGCTGGCGATCCGCAACCCATGGCCCGGCATGACGCGAGGCTTTTGGGGCGACAAGGACCGCTACATCGAAACGTACTGGAGCCGATTCGACAACCTTTGGGTGCACGGCGATTGGGCCTACGTCGACCCCGAGGACGGCCTCTGGTACGTGCTCGGCCGGTCCGACGACACGATCAAGATCGCGGGCAAGCGCCTCGGGCCGGCCGAGGTCGAATCGGTGCTCGTCGGTCACGCGGCGGTCGCTGAGGCGGCGGCCATCGGTGTGCCTGACGAGCTCAAGGGCGAGGCCCTTGTCTGCTTTGTCATCCTGCGACCGCAGCACGCGCCGAGCGACGCGCTCGCGCATGAGCTGCAGGACCTGGTCGCCGGCGCGCTGGGCAAGCCGCTCCGTCCCCAAGCGGTGCATTTCGTGGGCGACCTGCCGCGCACGCGGAACGCCAAGATCCTGCGCCGGGTGGTCAGGTCGGTCTACACGGGCAAGGACCCAGGCGACCTGTCTTCGTTGGAGAACCCCAGCGCTCTCGCCGCGATCGGCGCGACTAGAAGCTGAGGACTTTATCGGCCTCCATCGTCAGCCGCACGAGATCGGGCGGTCCGATGTACTTCGCGTTCGGTGTCAGCATCTCCGGCAAGACCCCACGGGCCTCGGCGCAGCCTTTTCAAACGTAGACGCGAACGCCCTGGTCGAGACATTTGTCAAGCAGCTCGCGAAGCGGTGGGACGCCCAGGCCGACTACCTTGGCGATGACGTCGGGCTTGACGAGCTCCGCGGCGTCTCCCGCCAGGGCGATCGCCACCTCCGTCCCAGCCGGCTTCGCTCCGTTGACCGCGATGTGGAACGGCACGCTCGCGCGAGTCGGATCGTCCGGTCCGGCCGCGGCGACGATCAAAAGGCCTGGCATGCGCCACAAGTATGGTCGATGACGGCGTGACGACTTGAGGCTTACGCGCGCCGACTGGCTGCGCCTGCTGCTGCTGTGGCTGGGTGGCATCGACCTGCGGCTGACGATGCTCGCCGTTCCCCCGCTCGTGCCACTGATCCACAGGGAGCTGCATCTCGACGAGAAATCGGTCGGCGCGCTGGTTTCGGGCCCTGTGCTGCTGCTTGCGATTGCCGCCGTGCCCGGATCGCTTCTGATCGCCAAGCTCGGGATCCGCGGAGCGTTGATCGCGGGCCTGGGTTCAGTCGCTGTTTTCGGCGCGCTTCGCGGTTACGGACCAAGCTTGCCGGTGCTGTTTTCGGCGACGTTCCTCATGGGCGTCGGGGTGGCGGTCACGCAGCCCGCCCTCCCCTCCTTGGTGCGCGAGTGGTTTCCGCGCCGAATCGCGATCGCGACCGCCGTCTACAGCAACGGCATCTTGATCGGGGAAACGCTGCCAACCGCGCTCACGACGCCGGTGGGTGCGCTGCCGCTGGCCCATGGCGACTGGCGGTGGGCGCTCGCCTCCTGGTCGGTGATCGTCCTGCTCAGCGCGATCGCGATCGGACTCGTGGCACCTGTCCGGGCGGCCGGGGTATCGCTACGTGCGCAGTGGTGGCCCGACTGGCGCCGCCACCAGGCGGCGCGCATCGGCCTGGTCATGGGCATGGCCTCGGCGACCTACTTCGGCGCCAACGCCTACATCCCCGACTTTCTCGAGCAGACCGGGCGGCACGACCTCATCTCCCCCACGCTCGCGGTGCTCAACGGCTCGCAGCTGCTGACCGCGCCGGCGGTGGCCCTGTGGCCCAATCTCCTTACCGGCCGCGGAGGTTTCATCGGTTCGGCGGCGCTGATGGCGATCGCCCAGACGGGCATCGTCTTCACGCCGGGTTTGGGCGTCGTGCCGTGGGCGTTCGTGCTTGGTTTCGCAACCGCGCTCGCGTTCGTGGTCGTCTTGAGCCTGCCTCCACGGGTGGCTCGCGCCGGCGAAGTCGCTTCGATGAGCGCGGCGATCTTCACGATTCAGTACGCGACCGCGTTGGTCGTGCCCCTGATCGCCGGCGCCCTGTGGGACGCGACTGGTCAGGCGGGGTTCGCTTTCGTACCTGGGGTTGCCGCGGGTGTGGCGATGGCCTGGGGTGCGATGTCGCTTCGCATCCCATCGAGGGGGGAACTCCCCCCTGCTGCGCCGGGCCCGGCGTAGCCGGTTCCCGGCGGACCCCCCTGGGCCGCGTCCCTTCCGGCTACGGAAACTGCCCGACTTTGTAGTCGCCGATGATCTCGTTGGCCGCTCGCGCGCCTTCCGAAGCGCCACCCTCCATGTAGCCCTGGAAGTCCTGCGAGCAGTGCTCGCCTGCGAAGTGGCACTTGCCCGTGGCAGGATCGGGCTGCCGAACCTTCTCGTAGCCGCTGAACTGTGTGTACTGCCCGACCTTCCAGTACGAATACGAGCCAAGCAAGAACGGATTGCTCAGCGGCACATCGAGCGTGGCACGTCCGTTCCACTGTTGGGTGATCCCTGGGAAGAGCGGCTCGATCTGGGACAGGAACGTCTTGGCGAATTTGGCCACGTGCGAGACGTTCGTCGGATCACCGCTGAATGACGCCAGGGGCACGCCACCGCCTGTGTAGTCGACAAGGATGCCGGTCGTTCCATCCTGCGCACGGGTGACATCCCACGTGTTCTGGAAGCCGGTATCCGAGTAGGTGCTGCCGTTGCCGATTCCCCACGGCCCTGAGGTGTTCCAGTAGCGACTGTTGAACTGCAGCTGGAGCTTGGCGTTCTTGCCGTAGCCGAGCTGCGTGATCGCCATCTGCTTGAGCGAGTCAAAGCCCGCCGTCTGGTAATCGAGATCCGAGCTCAGGATGGTGCGCAAGATGGAGAACGGGATCGCCATGATCACGCGGTCGACGGTCTTCGTCGTCGTCGTGCTTCCGGTCTTCAGGCTCAAGGTGTAGGTGTTGGTGTTGGCGTTGGGGTCTGAGTTGTGGGTAATCCCGGTCAAGGCCGTGTTGAGCTGCACCGTGCCCGGTGCGAGGGCGGCCGCGATCGCCTGCGGGAGACGCTCGTTGCCGCCCGCGATGTGGTAGCGCTCGTCCGACGCGCCGAAGATCTGGAAGTTGCCGGGGTTGGATGAGAATCCAAGCAGGTAGATCAGGTTCAGCGAGCTCTGTTCCTGGGTAACGTTGCCGTACTCGATGTTGTAGGCGATATCGAGCAGCTGGCCCATCGGGCTGGTGTGCCCGCCCGGGACTCGACTCTCGATCCAGTCGTAGATGCTCATGTGGTCGAGCACGCGACCGGCGTCCGTGAAGTTGTTGTACAGCGTGGGGTAGCTCGCGGCGTTGACGTCTTTCTTGACGTTGTTCCAGACGGGGTTGAAGTCGGCCTGCGCCTGCACGTCCGTGTAGTAATGCCCGAAGAAGTAGTCCGTGTCCGTGGAGTGGATCGGCTCGGCGCCGAGCAGGTCGACAGTCGGCAGCTTGAACCGGCTCGCGAGGCCGAGGATCGTCTTGTGGCCGCTGTCGATCAGCTCGCCGCAGTGCTCGCTGGTCTGCCCGTTGAGCCACGACGTGGTGTCGGAGTGCATCCGGCCGCCAACCCGGTTCGATGCTTCGTACACGGTTGATGCGATGCCTGCGTCCTGAAGGGTCAGGGCGGCGTTCAGGCCCGCGATGCCGCCGCCGATGATCGCGATCTGTCCCTGGTTTCCGGCGGGCTTGCCGACCGCGAGCGCGGCTATCGGCCCCGCAAATGCCGCCGCACCCACCGTGGCACCAGTCACCTTCAGGAAGTCGCGGCGCGTCAGCCGTGCCTTCCGGCGCTCCTCCCGGATTGCAGCGACCGTACGCCCCGAGCGCTCCGCCTCTTCGAAGTCGCCGAACAGTGTTTGGAAGCGTCTCAGAAGCGGACTACGTGACATTGATACACCCTCCTTCCAGGAAAACAGAGCCCACAGTCTATGGGCCTACGGTGCCCGGACGCTTCAAATTAACGCCTACATATCGAGGCCGGGTCGGCCGTGCATGCCCAGGGTGAGCGAGATCTCGCCCCCGTGATGAACGTCATGCTCGGCAACATGCCAGATGATGTAGCGGCGGTCCCGCCACGGCCGCTCGCCGGCGGCGTTAGGCCGGGGCCTCTGGAACCTCTCGTTCAGATCGTCCGCTGTCCACTTTTCGAGACAGCGGCGCACGTCCGCCCAGGACTTCTCGAGCGCGACGCAGATCTCATCGGCCCCGCGCGTGGCGGAACCTTCGTCTTCGTCGAAGTCGCTTAGGCGGTGCAGCTCTTGGTCCCCCTCGCCCATCCAGCGGCTGAACCACCATGCCCGTGCGGCCACGATGTGACAGGCGAGCATGCGGATCGGCCAGAGGCCTTCCCCGGCCGACAGTGCAAGGTCCTCGTCGCGTAAGTGCGAGGTCGTCCTGACGAGGAGCTTGTTGTGATCCTCCCAGCCGGCGAAGAAGTCGATGACCCGGGTTGCCATGGCGCCTATCTTCGCTTGAGGTGGTACCAGCGGCCGGGGAAACGGTCGGGTTGCTCTCCACCCCACGCGCGGACGATGTCCCAGCTCGCACCGAATAGGTGCTCTAGCTCGTCCTGGGTGATCCTGGCGTTGGTGACGAAGTTGGGCTTCGCGTAAAAACCCCAGACGAGGAAGTCGGCGCCGGGAAGCGTGGCTCTGTTCACGCCGGCGGCGTATGCGTCGCGGCGTGCCTGTGGAATCGCGTGCAGGCAACCCAGGTCGAAGACGAGGCTGTAGCCGTCGCCGACGCCCAGCTCCTCGAGCCGTGTCACGTCACCGAGGATGAGGCGGGGTGACACCTTTGCCGCGGCGGCCCTCGCCTTCGCCTTCGTGATTGCCCTGGGAACGAAGTCGATCGCGGTCACGTCCCAGCCGTGCTGGGTCATGAACACGGCGTTGGTGCCGGTGCCGCAGCCGAGGTCGAGGGCTTTGCCGGGTGTTCGGGCTTGGGGTCCTTCGATGAGCTCTTTGAGCTCGGGGGGCGGCACGCCGGAATCCCACGGCGTGAACCCGAACCGATACATGGCGCGAAAGATGAGGCTCACCGGTCGGTCGAGATTAGCTCGCCGCTTGCCTGTGCTGAAACTGTTGGAGCGGGCGACCGGCCTCGAACCGGCTACCTCAACCTTGGGAAGGTTGCGCTCTACCAGGTGAGCTACGCCCGCTCGGCAGAGATTCGATTCTAGGTCTCGACGACCGCCTCCGCCTGCGGGGCCGCCTCGGTCACCACGGACCTCACGAGCTGCGAGTACTCGTCCACCAGCTCGTGTGCGTGGCCTGGATCGGTGGTCGACGCGATCACGTAGTACTCCGGTCGGTCGGCATCCGGCGCCACCAGGACCCACCCGTCGTCTACAAACACTTTCACCCCATCCGTCAGGTCGACTCGATCCTTCAGATGCCGCTCCATCATCGTCCGCATCACGCGCCCCTTGACCTCCCACGGGCAGAACTCGACCGCGGTCCGGTGCGTCACCACCGGGATCCGGGAACGTAGGCCGCCCAGTGACGTTCCTGTGTGGGCGAGCATCTCTAGCACCCGGGCGATCGTGAAGATGGCGTCGAACGACACGGCAAAGTCCGGCCAGCAGTACCCACCTCCCCCGTCCGACGCCAGCACAGCCTCGGCGTGCTGGGCCGCGCGCAAGACCGCGCCCGGCGTGATCTTGGTCGGAACGAAGCGGCTGCCCAGTTGGTCCGCGATCATCGAGAACGCCAGCGAGGATGAGGCGGGTCCCAGGACCATGCCCGGCTTCGCCGTCAACGCCAGCTGCGCCAGCACCGCAAAGGCAGCGCTGTGGTCCAGGACTGCTCCGCTCTCGTCGATGACAAAACACCGCTCCCCAGGCGTGTCGATGAACACGCCCAGCTTGGCCTTCACCGCGGACGTGATGACGCCCATCTCCTGGAGGCGACCCTGGAAGGTCGGGTCGTCCTGCTCCATCACGATCTCCGCGGGCGCCGCGTTCAGAGGGATCACCGTGCAGTTGAGCTCGCGCAAGATCTGCGGCAGGACCATCGCAGCGGCGCCGTTGTTGTAGTCGATCACGACCTTGAAGGCCGCGCCCCTTACCGCCTCCAGATCCAGCTTGGCCAGCATGTCCTCCATGTAGCGGTCGGTCTGCTGATCTCGCCGCGTGATGCGCCCCATCTCGTAGTGGGATACCCGACGAATGTCCTCGCGAAAGAACAGTCCCTCGAGCTTCCGCTCGCTTCTCTTGTCCACGTCAAGGCCGTGGTCGTCGAAGATGCGGACGTCAGCGGAGCGTGGATCGACCGGCGACGTCTGCACATGCACAGCCGAAACGTGGTTGTGGCGCGACCAGTAGCGGCACACAGGCGCGGGCAGCACCGAGAGGTCGACGACGTTGCTGCCGGACGAGATGATCCCCGACATCACAGCGCGGCCGATCATCCGCGCCGACCGCGTGTAGTCGCGCGAGAAGGCGATCTCGGTGCCCTTCGGCGTCAAGGCGCCGATCGCGGCGCCGAGGCGGGAAGCGAACTCCGGTGTGATCTCGATGTTGATCAGGCCGTTCAGTCCGTAAGAGCTGAACAGCCCGCGTTTCCACGAACCGGCCCAGATGATCGACTCGTGGACGACCGCGCCCGGCTCGACCTCTTTGTTGGGCCAGATGCGGACGTTCGCGTTCACCGTCGAGCCCGAACCGATGGTGACGTCGCTGCCGATCACGGCGCCCTCCTCCAGCAGGCAGCCGTTCTTGACCGTGACCGATCGACAGACGACAGCGCCGCGAAGGCGCGAGTTCAACCCGATGTAGCTGTGGTCCCAGACGATCGAGTTCGAGATCTTCACCCCCGAGTCGACGGTCGTGTAAGCGCCGACGACCGCCGGCCCGTTGATCCAGGCGCCGGCGCGCACTTTCGCGCCCGCGCCGATCAGCGCGGGGCCGTCGACGCGGGCGCCAGGAAACACCTCGGCGTCAGGGTGTATCCACGTGGAATCGCCGACGCGGTCGCCTGGCAGCTGGACCTTGACCCTGCCCTCGAGGCAGTCGAAGTTCGCCTTCACGTAGGCGGGGTGGCTGCCGACGTCTTCCCAATAGCCGTCGGCGATCCAGCCGAAAACGTGCTCGCCCTCCTTGAGCAGCTTGGGGAACACGTCGCCCGACCAGTCTGTGACCTCGCCCGGCCGGAAGAAATCGAAAACAGCGGGGTCGAGGATGTAGATGCCAGTGTTGGCAAGGTCGGAGATCACCTCGCCCCAGCTCGGCTTCTCGATGAAGCGCTGGACTGCCCCGCCATCGTCGACGACCACGACGCCGTACTCGAGCGGGTTTGGCACGGGTTTCAAGACGATGGTCGCGATGGCCTTGTGTTCGCGGTGGAAGCGAGCCGCGGCGCCGAGATCGATATCGGTCAGCGAGTCGCCTGAGATGACGACAAATGGCTCGTTGAGCTGCTGGCGGGCCAGCATCACGGAACCCGCGGTGCCGAGCGGCGAGTCCTCCACCGAGTAAGTGAGGGCGACGCCCTGGTCGGAGCCGTCGCCGAAGTAGTTGCGGATCGACGCGCCCAGGTACTGGACGGTCGCGACCACGTCGCGCAGCTGGTGGCGGCGCAGGTGGAGAAGGATGTGCTCCATGATCGGCCGGCCCGCGACCGGAACCAGGGGCTTGGGCATGTTGCTGGTGAGCGGCCGGAGACGCGAACCCTCGCCTCCCGCCATCACCACGGCCTTCACGTCCCCAACCCCATAACATCGTAGTTCCGTGCTGGAAGAACTCAACCAATTCGCATACGACCTGCTGTGGACGTGGCAACCCCGGATCGAGGCTCTGTTTCGCGCCCTCGAACCGGACCTCTGGAAATCGACCCGCGAAAACCCGGTCCTGCTGCTCACGCAGCTCGGTGAGGAAGGCGTCCAGCGCGCGTGCGAGCGCCAGGAGGTGCGTCAGGCGTTTGAGGGCGCCAAGGCCGCCTATCGGGAGTACTACGACCGCCATCCCCGGTTCATGGACGCCCAAGCGCCCCTGGGGATCGCATACTTCTCGCTCGAGTTCGGGCTCTCGGAATGCCTGCCCATCTACTCGGGCGGGCTCGGTGTCCTGGCCGGCGATCACCTGAAGGCAACCAGCGATCTCGGCCTTCCGCTCGTCGCGGTCGGCCTTCTGTACCGCCAGGGATTCGGGCGCCAGGACATCGACCAGTCCGGCCGCCAGTTCGAGGTCTACTTCGAGAACCGTGGCTCCGAGCTGCCGGTGCGCAAGCTGCCGGATGTCGAGGTCGAGGCGCCGATCGGCCAGCGCAGTGTGCGCATAGCCGTCTGGCGCGCCCAGGTCGGCCGGGTGCCTCTCTTCCTGCTCGACACCGATCTGGAGGCCAACCCTCTCGACCTCCGCAACATCACCGACCGGCTCTACGTGCCCGAGCCCGACCGGCGCCTCCGTCAGGAGATCGTGCTCGGCATCGGTGGCGTGCGGGCCCTGCGCGCGCTCGGTCTTGATTCGGGTGTCTTTCACCTCAACGAGGGCCACAGCTTCCTCTGCGCGATCGAGCGCATCCGCGAGCTGCGCGCTTCGCGCCAGATGACGCTGGAGGAGGCGCGCCTGGTCGCCCGCGCCGGGATCGTGTTCACGACCCACACGCCGATCGCGGCGGGCAGCGACTACTTCGACGCCGGCCTGGTCTGGGACCAGCTCGGTCCCTACCTGTCGCAAGTTGGAATCTCGTTCGACCGCTTCATGGACCTCGGGCGCCAGCGGCCGGGCGACCCGCGCGAGCGGCTGTGCACGACGTACGCCGCCCTGCGCCTGGCCGACCAGTCGGTGGGAGTGAGCCGGCTGCATGGAGCCGTTTCGCGGCGTTTGTGGAAAGACGCCTGGCGCGGGCTCCCGGAAGCGCAGGTTCCGATCGGTTCGGTGACCAACGGCGTCCATATGCCGACCTGGGTGGCGCCCGAAATCGCGGCTCTGCTCAGCCGCTACGTCGGCCCGGACTGGTGGGACCTCGATCCAGCCGACGGACGATGGCATGCGGTCTCCGAGATTCCAGCCGCCGACCTGTGGACGATCCACTGTGACCTCAAGCGCAGGCTGCTCGAGGTGGCCAAGGAGCGCGCCGAGACCCCGCACGAGCTCGACATGAACGCGCTGACAATCGGGTTCGGGCGTCGGTTCGCGCCGTATAAGCGCGCGAACCTTCTGCTTCGGGACCGCACCCGCCTCGGCAAGTTGCTCCGCAACTCGCGCCGGCCGGTCCAGATCCTGTTCGCGGGCAAGTCGCACCCAGCTGACCAGCCCGGTAAGGACATCGTCGCCGGCGTGGTCGCGCTCGCGCGTGAGGAGCCCCGCGTAGCCTTCCTCAAGGACTACGACATCGCCCTCGCCCGTTACCTCGTGCAGGGCGCCGATGTTTGGCTCAACAACCCGCGCCGCTTTCTCGAGGCCAGCGGCACCAGCGGCATGAAGGCCGGCGCCAACGGCGGGTTGAACGTGAGCGTTCTCGATGGATGGTGGGACGAGGCTTACCGGCCGGAGCTCGGCTGGGCCATCCCCTCTGCGGCAACGCTCGACCGCCAGGACGTCGACGACCTGGCCGAGACGGAGGGCCTGTACCGCCTGCTGGAGCGGGAGGTCGTGCCCGCGTTCTACGACCGGGACGAGAACGGAATCCCGCGCCGTTGGGTGGAGATGATGAAGGCGTCGATGCGCAACGTGGTCACGCAGTTCGCCGCGCGCCGCATGGTCATCGACTACTTCAACGCGGCGTACGGACCCGGCGCCCGCCGCGTCGAGCAACTGAGGTTACTGCCCGACTGGGGGGGCTGAACGGATGAGAGGAAACCACGAGGTTTCCTCTCATACACGGCGGTCAACGGCCACTCTCGGATATCTCACAGGCGCGGCTATGCCGGCCGGATTCGCGCCGCCACTCCTTCCCGAGCGGATGGGATTGTTTAGATTCCTTCCACGCGACGACGCCTGGAGGATTTAGAAGCCTCGTGTCGCGGCCGGGTTAAACCCGGCCGCCAAAGCCACGCCAGTGTTACCAGACAAGCCGGTCCGGCTTGTAAACGGGCCGCCGGGACCTGGATTTCTATCTATTGCCCGACCGAGGTGGCTGAGGGCTCGGACGCTGCCACGCCGTGACGCTCGCGATGGGCGGCGATCGCGGCCAGGTAAAGCTGGACGTATTTCAGAGCCGACCTCGACCAGGATACGTCTTCTTGCATCGCGTGCTGGATGAGCCACGCCCACACCGCCGGATGGCGGAACGTCTCCGCCGCGCGAACCACCGCGGCGAAGAACTGCCAGGGGTCGTAGGGCCCGAATCGGAATCCGTTGCCTTTCTGCGCCGCGGGATCGTAGTCGCGGATCGTATCCGCGAGGCCGCCCGTCGCCCGCACCACGGGGATCGTGCCATAGCGAAGTGCGATGAGCTGCGCAAGGCCGCCCGGCTCGAAGCGCGAAGGCATCCACAGCATGTCCGCACCTGCGTATATCCGCTGCGCCAGCGCCGAGTCAAAGCCGATCGCGACCGCGACCTGGCGCGGCAGCTCCCCAGCCCAACGCCGGAACATGTCTTCATAGCGCCGGTCGCCCGTGCCGATGACCACGATCTGGAGGCCCAGCTGGACCAGCTCAGGCATCGCCTGCTCGATCAGGTCGAAACCCTTGACGTCATAGAACCGCGAGACGATCGCGCACAGCGGCTTGTTGACCTCCTCGAGCCCGAGCTCGGTTCGCAGCGCGGCCCGGCACAGGGCCTTCGCTTGAGGCGCGTCCGCTGAGTAGTGGTGCGCGATGTTGGGATCGCGCTCAGGATCGAAGATGTCGTAGTCGATTCCATTCAGGATTCCGTGCAGCTTGTGCGTGTTGCGGCGCAGCAGCTCATCCAGGCCTTCGCCGTACTCAGGCGTCTGAATCTCCTTTGCGTATCGCTCGCTGACCGTGTTCACGACGTCGGCGAAGTGGATGCCTCGACCCAGCACGTTGACGACGTTGTCGAGTCCCGGAATGCCGAGCCGGATCAAACCCCATTCCTGCAGTCCCGCGAGCATTAGCGCGCCGAAGCCGAACACGCCCTGGGCCGACAGGTTGTGGACCGTCAGCGTGGTCGCGATTTCCTCGTAGGCGCCTCCCTCGTAGACGCGGTCGAGCAGGTTCGGGATGAGCGCGCCATACCAGTCGTGAACGTGGATCACGTCTGGGAAGAACTCGAGCGCGGGCAGCATCTCGAGGACGGCGCGGCAGAAGTAGACGGAGCGCGCGTCGTCGTCGCCAAATCCGAACATCCCGTCGCGGTCGTACAGAGGCGGACAGTCGACGAAGTACACGACCATCTCGCCCAGCCGGCCCTCGAAGATCGTCGCCGGCATCAGGTCGGTGCCCAATGGCACCTGGAGGTCGGAGACGACCGGCCGCAGCTCGTAGCGGGCGATTTCGACCTGGCGGTGCCGCGGCAGCACGACCCGCACGTCGTGGCCTAATCGCCGCAGCTCTTTGGAAAGCGCGGCAGCGACGTCCGAAACGCCGCCGAGCTTCGCGAACGGAGCGAGCTCCGCGGTGGCGACAAGGACCTTCAAAGGCTTCGCATCCTCCACAGCGACGGCCGGCGCCTGGCCAGGCACGCGGATGCCGAGCGCACCAGACGGCGGCACGACCTCGATGTCCTTGCCTTCGCGACTCACGATCAAGGCCATCTCGAACGCATCGCCCGCGCGCTTGCCGAGCTGCTTGAAGGGAATCGCGACCGCGAAAGGATCGTCGACGTCCCAGCTCTCCTCCGCGATCGCCTTCGTCTCGGGTTCGATGACCTTGAGCACGGAGACGGCGCCGCCCTGGGAGCGAGGCGTGATCCGAACCACGAACGCGGGCTCGAAACCCAGCTCGCCCACCGCGGTCTTGGCAAGCGGCAGCTCGAGCTCGCCATCGCCGTCGAGCGCAGGCGCGCCAGAGCAGTAGATCCAGAACTCGATCTTTTGTTGCTCCAGCTCGTGACCGGAGCGAGGGGAGTCGATGCGAAAATACATCTTGTCGTCGTCGTTGCCGTAATAGACGCGTTCGACCACGCCGGCGGGGCGATGCAGGGCGCCAAATCCGGAGCCAACAAGGTAGTAACCGGCCTGTGCCCACGCCGGGTCCTGCTTCGACTGCGGGCTGATTGACGCCGCGGGCACACCACGTTCGGGGGTCGGTGCGCGCTTGATGATCGGCTGGAACAGACGGGCCGGCGCCCGAGCGCCCATGAGCTTGTAGACGTTGCGGAGGTGCAGCCGAAACTGGTTGTCCCAGATCGGATCCATGCCCGAGTCGTGCTTGCGGCTGAACCACCAGAACCAGTCGCTGCCTTCCGTGATCAAGATCTCGCGCCACGCGAGCGCGGCCTGCTGGGAATCCTTCGGGCGCTGCTGCGACTGCGCGTCCAGCCAGTCGCGTGTCTCCGCTAGCAGGTCCCACGCGACGTTGTGCTCGGGATCTCCGATCCACGTATCCAGGCTTGCGCCGATCCAGCTGCCGGTGTGCAGGTGATGAAGCTGATGCTGCGGCGGGTGCTCGGCGAGGAAGTCGGAGACCGTCGTGGTGATGATCTCGGAGCTGGAGTCGAGCTCGGTGTACAGCGCGTTGAGGAAGTCATGGCCGTCACGGGGATAGAACTCCCACGCGTTTTCGCCGTCGAGCGCGATCACCGCAAGAAAATCGCGGTCGACCTGGACCTCGCGGATCCGGTGGAGGCGGCCGAGCAGGTCACGCGCAGCGTCGATGGATGACATCCGCTGGTAGTCGAAACCGATCGCGTTCGACAGCTGTGAGTCGCGGAAGACCATCGAGACGGAGCGACCTTCGCGCGCCACTTGCTTCGGTTGGTAAAGGTGCTCGTCGCGGTTGAAGTGACCCTCGAGCGAACGCGCGAGCACCTCTTCGTCGCTGATCATCCAGTCCAGCTTCGACTTCTCGGCTAGCCCGATCACGCTCTCGCCCACAGCCATCTCTGAGGGCCACATGCCCTTGGGCCGGCGCCCCAGCATGCGCTCGAACAGGCCCATGCCGAGCTCGATCTGGCGCTCGGCGTCCTCGCGATGCGAGAAGTGCCTTTCGGGAAGCTGAATCTGCGGGTTCGCGCTGCGCGCGGAGTCGACGTGACAGATCAGCGGCAGGATCGGGTGGTAATACGGCGAGAAAGTCAGCTCTGCCTGTCCGCGATCAGCGAGCTCGCGGTATTTAGGGATGATGCTGCGAATCCGCTCCAGCTGCGCAGTAAACAGAATCGCCTTGTCGTCTTCGGTGAAGTCGCGGTCCTTGCGCTTGAGCTCGGCCAGCCCTGGATCGGACTCGACCCACACGGGATCGCACCAGGCGAGGTTGAACCACACCTGGAGGTCGCGGATGTCGGCGTGAGTGAACTGTGCATCCGCGGGTCGAGATGCCAGCTCGAGATACCGCTGCGACTGCTGAACGCGCAACGCCCGGGGTGATTCGCGCATCCAGCGCAGGACGAAATCGCGTTCCTCGCCTTTCAGGTCGACGGCGGCGCGCTTGCTTAGGTTGAGGAAGAGATCGACCGACTCCTCCTTGCCGTAGTCCTCGATCTGAGCCAGGAGCGCAGGCACGAGGTTGAAGGTGCCTCGCACGTTCGGGTACCCGTCGAGCAGCGCAGCCATCTTGAAGTAGTCCTTGGCCGAACGCAGGCGCACCCACGGCAGCAGGTAGGTGCTCGTCAGGTCGTCCTTGTAGTACGGCTGGTGCATGTGCCATACGAAGGCAACGTGGAGCGGTCTCATTTGTTCACATCTATGATCGCAGCGTCAGGCTTGCGTACCCGCCGCCGGGGTACACGCCGCGGCGCGGGTTCTGCCGGCAGGCGTACACCCTGGTGGGCGGCGGCGAAGTCGATCCGCAGGAGCAGCTGGTCGATCACCTTCTCCCATACATAGTCGCGGGCAGTGGCTCGGCCTCGCTTGCGCATCTCGGTCACAAGGCGAGGCCTCTCCTTCAGCACCGACAGCTCGGTGACGATCTCGAGGGGGTCGTCGGTCTCGAGCACGACCGCGTTTCGGTACGCCTCGGCGTAGTCCTCGCCCGTCGAGCCGGTGACCGCGATCCCGCGCGCCGCCATCACCTCGAGTCCAACGAGTCCAAAGGGCTCGTGGCCCGAGTTGGCGAGCACCACGTCGCAGGCTGAGTAGATCGATCGCACGAGCGCGTCGCTGAGAAAGCTCGTCACGTTGATCACGTCCACCTCGCGAGACTCGCGCAGCAAGGTCGCCAACGCCGCAGCGTCGGCCGGCGCGCGAGCATGGCGGACGACCAACCCCTGGTGCTCGGCGTGCGTGACCACCTCGGCGCCGTGGGGCTCGCGACCGCCGCGTATCAAGAGCTTGACGGTGCGCCCCCGTCGCTTCAGCTCCGCGGCTGCGGTCACCGCCATCAGCCAGCGCTTGTCCGGGTCAAACCGGCCGATCTTGAACCAGAAGTGGTCGGCGGCCGCCGCCGATCGAAGGTCCTCCACCGCAGCGGGATCGGCGTCGAAGATCGACTCGCGTGGAATGCCATTGGGGACCACGATCGGGTTCTGGCCCCACTCCCACATCCTGAACTTCATGTAGCGACTCACGGTCGTGATCGTGGTCGCGAGGTTGACCGCGGGCCAGTCGATGCGGTGGAAGCCGAACGTGTTGTTCGCGTTCCAAAGCACCACTGTCCGATCGCGAATCCCGCGGTAGAAGACCAAGTCCGAGATCAGCTTCATCGACCACGCGGTGTGCCACTCCTCACCGAGGATGACAACCTGCTTCGCGTCCCCGGCGGCGGGCTCGATCACCTTGTCGATCAGGCTGGGCGGAAGGCTGTAGTTCCAGTCCCTGACCTTGCCTTCCTCGCCGTCGTAGACGCCGCCGCGGTGCTGGGCGGAGATCCATTGGCACCAGCGCCTCAGGTGGAGCTGGCCCCCTTCGAGGTCCTCCTCGCCGGGTAGGTCGGGGTCACCGCAGAAATAGAGGTATGTCGGATAACCCATGCGCGCCAGCGATCGCGACAGCCCCTTCACCCGCACGCCAAGCCCGCCGGCCTGGCTGTACGCGTCCGGCCCCTCGAAGCTGAGGAGGACGAAGACCGTCTGGCTGGGATCGAGGCTCATCGCGCCGCGGCGAGTATCTCGAGCGCCTCGGCGTGAAGCTGGCGGTTGGGGGCGCACAGGAGTGACGCCCGAGTTGAAAGGTCGCAGCGGAGCGCGCCCAGCGGCCTGCCTTCGATCGTCGTCGCGATGCCGCCTGCTTCGTGGAGCAGCAGCAGGCTGGCGGCCATGTCGAAGACCCTCACCGGAATCGGAGCGCAAAACACGTCAAAGCCGCCCGCGCTCGTGAGCGCGATCGACAGAGCCATCGAGCCCAGTATGCGGATCTTTGCCGCGCGCTCCACCAGCCGCTGCGCCCGCCTGAGTGCGCGCGGTGTGCTCTCCAGGCCGACGATCTCGAGCCGGCGCGCGTCTGAACGGGTCAGCGCGCTCAGCGGCTTGCCGCCGCGCCACGCGCCCTGCTTGCGAATCGCGCGCCACTCTTCGCCGGTGCTCAAGTTGGCGACAAGGCCCGCGTAGGTGTCGGCGACAGTCGGACCATCGAGCACCGCGAGCATCAGGCCATAAAGAGGTACGCCCTGCTTGGCGTTGAGACTGCCGTCGACGGGATCGACAAGGATGAGCGGATATTCGGCGCCGAAGCCGCGATGCCCGGCCTCCTCGGACAGGACGGAGAACTTCTCACCTCGCTCGAAAAGGCCTCCGAGCTCTGCGAAGACCACGGCCTCCGCCACGCTGTCGACCTCGACAGTTGTGTCCCCTCCCGCGCCGACGTGGTGGGCCCTGCGACCGGCCTCGGTGCCGGACAGCGGGACGACAGCCCGGCGCACACCAACGGCGATGCGCGAAAAAACGTCGAGCCAGTCGCCGGGTCGTGGCCCCAGCGAGCTCACGGCGTGGCCTCTGAGTTCGCGGGGTTCTTCAGCGCGCTTGGTCGGGCAGGGTGGGAGATTCGGCCGAGATCTTGCGCCGGCGACGGCGTCTGCGCTCGACGACGATCGTGATCAGATAAGGCTGCTGCATCGCCCACACGCGCTCGATGAGCTGCGGAATAGGAATCGAGTGCGGCTGCTCGATGCCGAGCATCACGAGCGCCTCCGCGACATGGTCCGGCAACTCCGTCTTGTCGTGGAGATTGAGCTGTTCGAGGCTCTCCAGAATGTCGTCCAGACGGCGCAGGCCTTGGCGCCGCTCCGACTCACCCGGCCGCAGCATCGGCGAAAGCTTACTTGGAAAGCCCCTGGACCAGGGAGCGGCTCACCTCGTCCGGTCGCTCGAACTGGAGCCAGTGTCCCGCACCCTCGAGAACTTGCAGTCGGAATTCGCCGATCACGTGTCGCGCCGTGTCTTCCGCTTGAAAACGACCCAGCGCAGGATCCCGATCCCCCCAAAGCAGGGTCGTGGACGCCGCCACCTTGGCGTCGCTGCGCAGGCTCGTCCACGAGTGGTCGGGCGAGAGGTTGGCGCGGTAGTAGTTGAGACCAGCCGTGAGCCTTCCCGGACGCGACAGGGAGCGGACGAAGTGATCGACGACCGCTCGAGGTATCGCGCCCCCGAGCATCGCGCGAAGACGCCGGGACTCGTCTTCTTGCAGCACGTGCTCCGCCTTGCCCTCGAGCAGGAAGAGGTCGATATAGCGCGAGCGCGCCCTCTGGTCCTCGTCGTGCATGGCGTCGGCCAGCGCCCCGGGGTGGCCGACCGAAAGCACGGTGAGGGTTTTCGTCATCTCCGGGTGGGCGATGGCGAAGCACCATGCCACCATCGCGCCCCAGTCGTGGCCCGCGATGTGGGCGTCGCTCCGCCCGAAGGCTTTGATGATGCCCGCGACGTCCTCGACGAGCTTTGGCAACGCGTAGTCGGCTACGTTCTCGGGAGCGTCGGTCAGGCCGTAGCCGCGCATGTCGGGCGCGACCGCGAGCGCGCCGGCTCGCGCCAGCGCGTCGACCTGTTTCGACCAGGACTCGGCGCCTTCGGGAAAACCGTGGAGGAGAACTACGAGCTTGCCGCTCGCCGGCCCATCCGCCATTACCCGAAAGCGCAGGCCATTGGCCTGCACCATGTGCTGGCTCGCGGTCACTTGACGTTCTTGTGGATAAAGTCGGTTGCCGCGTCGACCGCCCGGTCCAGCACAGCCAGCAAACCATGCCCCTGACCCTTGAAGACGTCGAGGCGCGCGTTCGGAATGAGCTTGATCTTCTCTTTCAGGAGGTCGATGTTCGCAAAGGGATCGCGATCGCCGCTCAGGAAAAGAGTCGGGCACCGAATCAGATGCCAGTGCGCGATCCTGAGCTGGTCGGGAAATCCTGGGCGATGGAGTGGGTACGAGATGAGCACCAATCCACCGAAGTCGGCCTCGACCGCGGCCATGCTCGCGACCCTTCCGCCGAATGATTGACCGCCGCCGATGACATCATGACCTCGACCCGACGTCTTGATGAAGACCGGGACTGCTTTCTCTGCGACGCCACGAGGAAGATCCACCGCGACGGCATCGATTCCACGTCGCTTGAAGGCCACGACGTAAGGCTTCATCGACGCTGCATTGCCGGATGCGCCATGACCGAGGACGACTCGCATCATGCATATCGTCGCAGTGTTGAAAGAGTCACTCGACGTCGCGATGAGCGCGACCTCTCCAGAAATTTCCACAACCCTCTCGCAAAAAAAATCTTCGCGAGGGTTGACGTGAGTGGGGTTCATCGAGTATCACAACACCTTGTATGGCGATGCTGCTCGTGGTTGCCACCACAGAGGCAACGGACCCGACGCGAGAAAGCGGACCATTTGGATCAGCCGCCAACGTCTCGGAGTCCTCATCAAGGGTCCGCGGCGAAACCCGTGGGGTTGCAGAGGAGGTGCGTGCAGGAGCGAATCCACAACACGTCACACCACTACATGGAACCCGCCAAACCAATGGAACCTATCGGGTCCATATCTTCAGGAGAAGGAGGTAACGCATGATGGCAAAGAAGAAGGCTGCGAAGAAGCCGGCCAAGAAGGCCGCCAAGAAGTCCTCGAAGAAGAAGTAAGACACTTCTCTTCAATCGTTTCGTAAGTCCGTTACGCGCCGGGGTTCTGTGGAGCCCCGGCCCTTTTTTCAGTGAGAGAGAAACCCAAATGGTTTCCTTACACGCGCAGGTCGGCAAAAACTGACACCGCCTTGGGCCGCCCAATCTACGGCCCCGCCCACATCACTGACAAATGCTGTAGGTGTGAGTGGAGTCGGGGGGTCTCCTTGCGGAACAAGATCTTGGAGAGGACGGCCATGTGTGGAGAGGCGTGCACATATAAGGAAGAGCTTTTCTGAGGTCTTGACCCCCAAACATTCGTTCGATATCATGGAGATCGCCTCTTCTTTCCCTCCTGCGTCTCGCCCCTGAGGCAGCCATGAAAGATGCAGGAAATCGCTCTTGAATCCGCGATCAACTCAATTCGGGTCCGCTTCGGCAGCCAGGCGCTGACGAGGGCGGCTGAGCTGCCGCCCCCACAGCCCTGGTCGAGTGGATCACAGCTCGATCGCCTCACGGGGATCGGCGGCATGCCGCGCGGCCGGCTGGCCCTTTTCACCGGAAGCGGGACGTGCGGCAAGCTCACGCTCGCCCTCGCCCTGCTCGCGCGGGCAACCCATGAGTTTGCGCATGCGGTGGTGATCGACGGTGGCGGGTTCGATCCGTTGATGCTCCTTTCCTTCTCCCCGGAGTTCGGCGCGCTGACCGTCGTCCGCGCGCCGTCTCCTGAGACCGCAGGCGAGGCGGCTGCCACGCTCGCGCGCGCCGGCGCCGGGTTCATCTTGTTGACGAGCGAGATCCCGGAGCATTGGCTCGGGCCGCTCGAGTCCGGCGCGAATCGATCGGGCACGGTCCTCGTCGATGTGGTCGATGCGCCTGATCGCGCGCTCGCTCATGCGTCGAGCTTCAGCCTCGCCTTCTCGCGCAGCGATTGGATCTGGGAGCGTGGTCAGCTCATCGGCCTTCGCGCGTCGGTGCGCTGCGTGAAGAACCGTGTCGCGCCGCCACTGGGCCAGGCGGAGCTCGAGGTCCGGTACCCTCTCGGCGCGCAACCGCTCAGCGATTACGTCTCGGGAGTCGGAGTCACCGACGCACCCATCCACGTCGAGGAGCTGGGGCCACGCGAGTCTGCTGCGGTCTGAGGGCTGATGGCCATAACCGGTGACGAGAGATTCAGTGATCCAGGCGAGTCGAGTCGAAGGAAGGGGTGGCACGAGAAGGAGCGCATTGAAAATGCGTAACGACGAAGTGCCCGCCCCCCTGACGGACGAATCGGCCGCATCGACGCCGAAGATCCGTCGGCGGCTTACAGCAGCAGCCCTTATCAACCACCTGGAGCTTGCGCGACGGCCGGACCTCTATGGCACGCCGGTCATCGTCGGACGATGGGGCGAGCATGTCGTCGCGGCGTCCGAAGAGACGCTGCCTTTTGGCGTCGTGCCGGGTATGGCGCTGCGCCAGGCCGAGCACCTCTGCCCTCAAGCGATGTTCGTCCTGCCCGACGAAGAAGCTGTGGTCCGCATCCGCGAGCTGCTATCGGCGGCGCTCTACGACCTCGCACCGGTGGTCGAGGTCCGGGACGAAGGTGTCGCGTGGCTCGACCTGGAGGGCGTGGTGCGCGCCGGCGAATCGATCCGCGAGATGCGGCGCCGATTGCTCAAGGCGATCGGGCGCGAGCCGCGACTGGGATTGGCGCCTGGTCCTTTCTCGGCGCGCCTTGCCGCGGCGCGCGCGCGACCAGGACGCCTGCTGCAGGTCGAGGACGCCAGAGCTTTTCTCGCCCCTCTCCCCTCTCGCGAGCTGCAGCTCGACGCCGAGCAGCTCGAGCGACTCGACCTATTCGGTCTGCGCACGCTAGGCGCGGTTGCTGCGATCGGTCCGCGCGAGCTGGAAAGCCAGCTGGGTCGCGATGGCCGGCACGCGGTGCTGCGAGCGCGCGGGCTCGAGCCTGACAGGCTCGAAGTCTGGCGCCCACCACTCTTCACCAGCGCGCACAGGCAGTTCGGTGAACCGGTCGAGGATCGCGAGGCTCTGCTCTTCGTCGCCCGGGCGTTGTGTGGCGACCTCGCGGACGAGCTTGGACTGCGCGGTGCGGGGGCCAAACACGTGCGGGTGAGGTTGCTATTCGAGTGCGCTGACGCCCGGTGCGCGCACGGAGCACATTCGGACGCCGGGCGCGCGCATGGCGCACCTTCAGAAAAACGCGAGGCCATCGTTCGTCATCCGCTGAGCAGCACGGCCGAGCTGTTCGGCCTGGTCGGGTCGTGGATCAAGGAGTGGCAACCACGAGCGCCAATCGCCGAGATGTGGATCGAGCTGCCGGTGCTCGAGGGTGCGGGCCGGCGTCAGCTGAGGCTGTGGGCGGGGGGAGATGGGTCGGGCGAAGAAGTCACGGCGGCGATGGAGCGGCTCCAGGAACGCTTCGGCGACGAGGTGATCGAGCGCTATTCCGTCATGAGTCTGGGCCGAGGTATTTCACGTAGCGTTCCGGACCCGCCCGGCGCGCCCATCAGGACGGTCATGGGCGGAATCTTCTCAAGATGACACGGCTTCTCTCACCATCCGCCGCCGTCGATGTCGAGCTCGGACCAGGCGGCGCGCCCACCTCCATCTCAGGAGCCCTCAGCGGCTCGATCGACCCCATCGCGCGCTGGAAGGTGGAGGCCTCGTGGTGGACCAGGCCGGTTGTCCGCGAGTACTGGAGGGTCCTGCTCAACAACCACTTGCTCTGTGAGATGTATCACGACCTCTCGAGCAACGACTGGTTCGTCGAGCGGGTCTTTGACTAGAAAATGCGCCCTGCGCGCGCCCGGCGGACTGAAAATGCGCCGTGCGGCGCCCCGCGGACTGAAAGTGCGTCCTTCGCTCGGCCTGCGCACATGACCCCTGCAGACGTCATCCATCTTCTCGACCTCCTCGATGGGAGGGGCATCCGAATCTGGCTGGACGGCGGCTGGGCTGTGGATGCATGCCTGGGCCGGCAGACCAGACGCCATGCCGACCTCGACATCGTCATCGAGCAACGCCATCTCGACGAAGTCGATTCGATGCTGCGCGAAATGGGATATGGGCCCGCGCCTCGCGACGATGCCAGGGGCTGGAATTACGCGCTTGGTGACGAGGCTGGGCACGAGATCGACTTCCACGCCATCGTCCTCAATGAAGCCGGTGATGGAATCTACGGCCCGCCAGAGAATGGCGACGTCTATCCCGCTGAGGCGCTGTCGGGTATCGGCTCGGTTGATGGCCGAGCGGTCGCTTGCATCACGCCAGAGTGGCTCGTGCGGTTCCACTCTGGCTACGAGCTGGACGAGAACGATCGAGCTGACGTTTCGGCGCTGTGCGCAAAGTTCGGGATTCCTTTACCTCCGGAATATCAATGACCCCATACGTCGAGCTGCACTGCCACTCCAACTTCTCATTCCTGGACGGCGGCTCGCATCCCTATGAGCTGGCCATGCGCGCGGCCGAGCTCGATGTGCCCGCGCTCGCGATCACCGACCAAGGCGGTGTTTACGGCGCGGTGCGCCACCTCCAGGCATGCCGAAAGGTGGGCGTCAAACCCATCATCGGGAGCGCACTCGAGGTCGACGGCGAAGAGTTGATCCTGCTCGCGCGCAACCTGCGCGGCTACTCGAACCTCTGCCGCCTCCTCAGCATCGCCCACGCCGACCAGCCCAAAGGCGAAGCCCGGAGCACGCTCGCGAAGGTCGCCGAGCATCGCGGAGACCTCTTCTATCTCAGCGCCACTGACAGCGAAAAGCGGCTGCGCGACCTCCAGGAAGCGCTCGGAACGGAGAGCGTCTTCAGCGAACTGCACCACCACATGCGCCCAGAAGACCAGTGGGTGCTCGAAGGTCGGGCATCGACAGCGAGACGTTGCGGCGCACGCATGGTCGTGACCAACCAGGTTCATTACCACGTCCCCGCACGCAGCCGGATGCACGACGTGCTGGTCGCGATTCGTCACCGCGCCACCCTCGAGGACGCACGGCCTCGCCTTTTCCCGAACTCGGAGCACCACTTGAAGGGCGGGGCGGAGATGCGCCTTCTCTTCCAGGGCCATGCCGAGGCGCTGGCCACGCCGTGGGAGATCGCGCAGGAGTGTGACGTCGACCTCGACTTTCGCAAGGTCAGGTTTCCTGGATACCCCGTGCCCGCCGGAGAGACGCCGTTCTCCTTTCTCTACAAGCTTTGCTTCGAAGGCCTCCGCGAGCGATACCGGCCGATTACTTCGATGGTCACACGCCGCTTGCAGCACGAGCTGGAGGTGATCGAGAAGACGGGGCTCGCCGAGTTCTTCCTCATCAACTGGGACCTGATGCGCTTCGCCCGCGACCACGGTGTGCCTGGGCAGGGCCGAGGCTCGGCCGCCGACTCGATCGTCGCCTACGTGCTTGGCATCACGCGCGTCGACCCGATCGAACACAACCTTCTCTTCGAGCGATTTCTGCACGAGGAGATGACCAGCACACCGGACATCGACATCGATTTCTCGACCGAGCATCGCGAGCAGGTCATCCAGTACATCTACCAGAAGTACGGCTGGGAACGGACCGGCATGGTGTGCAACGTCGTCACCTTCCAGCCCCGAATGGCGATCCGGCAAGTCGGCAAGGCGCTGGGTTTTTCAGCCGAGCTTCTGGACCGGCTGGCCAAGGGCGTCGACCGCTGGTTCACAGAAGACGTCGAGGACTCGATGATGGGAGCGGTTCCTCCGCCCGAGATGAGGCCCCAGAGCTGGCAACAGTTTCTGGAGCTCTGCCGCGAGGTCATTGAGTTTCCTCGCCACCTGTCGATTCACAACGGAGGCATGCTCGTCACGGGCGAGCCGCTGGTCGACATCGCACCTGTCGAGCCAGCGACGATGGAGGGAAGACGCGTTGTCCAGTTCAACAAGGACGACGTCGAGGACCTCGGCCTGATCAAGATGGACATGCTCGGGCTGCGCACCCTTTCGGTGGTGGCCGAGGCGCTGGATCTGATCAAAGACACGACCGGTGTCCGCCCCGACCTCGATCAGCTGCCGTTGACTGACCCCGCGGTCTTCGAGATGTGCGGCGAGGCGGACACCATCGGCGTGTTTCAGATCGAGTCCCGGGCGCAGATGCAAACCCTGCCGCGGACCAGACCGCAGACGTTCAACGACCTGGTGGTCGAGGTGGCGATCATCCGGCCGGGACCGATCCAGGGTAACGCCGTGCATCCCTACATCCGCCGCAAGCAGGGACGCGAAACCGTCACCTATGCGCACCCACTGCTGGAGCCGATCCTCAAAGACACACTTGGCGTGATCCTCTATCAGGAGCAGATCATCGAGATCGCGATGCACGTCGCCGGTATGAAACCGGGCCGCGCGGATGGGTTTCGTCGGGCGATGACCCGCCACCTCAACCGCGTCGAGATGTCGTCGCTCGAGGACGAGTTCGTCAACGGCTGCCTGGCGAATGATGTGCCGCGCGAGGTTGCAGACCAGCTCTTCGCCGCGGTTCAAGGATTTGCCGTCTATGGCTTCTGCCGCTCGCACGCGGCTGCGTTCGCGCGCACGTCGTACGAGACGGCCTGGATGAAGCTGCACCACCCGGTGGAGTTTGGCTGCGGCCTGCTCAACAACCAGCCGATGGGCTTCTATCACCCGAGCGTGCTGGTCGAGGACCTCAAGCGCCACGGCCTGAAGGCACTGCCTGTCGACATCAACCGCTCGGACGTGCGCTGCCTGCCCGAAGCCCTCCCGCCGCCGCCCCCCAGATCGACAGACTTGGCCGAGGGCCCTCCCTCCTCCGTGGCCGCCCTCCCCCGCCTGCCAACCGATTCCAGCGTACTGACGGCGTCAACCGTGCCTGTTAATACTGACTACGCGATGCGCATCGGCTTCAACTACGTACGCGACCTGGGTGAAGATGGGCGCAAGGCCATCGTCAACGAACGAGAGCAAGCAGGCCCCTACAGATCCTTCGACGATTTCCTCGGCCGCCTCCGCGGCGGCCCGATCGGCCCCCGCGCCGTCCGCAACCTGGTCATGGTCGGCGCTTTCGACGCACTCGGTCAACCAAGGCGGGAACTACTCTGGGGCTGGCAGGAGCGCTGGCATGGCACCGGCCTGCGCAAGGGCATGGACAAGCAGCCCGAGCTGCGCCTCAACGGCACCGCTCCCTCCTTACCGCACATCGACGACTTCGACGCCAACCAGCTCGAATACCGGATCTCCGACCTCTCGACAGGCCACCACTTGATCCATTTCTGCCGCGACCGCCTCCAAGCGGTGGGCGCGCTGGAAACGAAACAGCTGCCAAAGATCCGCAACAACCAGCCTGTCCGCGTCGCCGGCCTCGTCATCACGCGCCAGGCTCCCGCGACCGCCAACCGGATCCGCTTCTTCACCCTCGAGGACGAGTTCGGTCAGGTCAACGTGACCATCAAGCCGGAGATCTACGAGCGCTACCGCCGGGTCGCCAACCGCCAGCCAATCCTCATCATCGACGGGGTGATGCAGCGCCAGGACGGCGTGCACTCGGTGCTCGCGAGCCACATCGAGGCATTGAGCGGCGTCCCCAGACCCGCCCAGCGCTCGCATGACTATCGATGAGCCGCATCATGTTCGATCATGTCCCGCGAGCACTGGGAACGTCAGGCCTCGAACTGGGCGGCTTGGGCGCGGACGCCTGACTTCGACGAGTACTGGAAGTACTCACCCGCATTCTTTGAGCTGGTGCCGCCACCGCGGGGCCGTACCCTCGAGGTCGGCTGCGGCGAGGGCCGCGTCACCCGAGACCTCGCCCGGCTGGGCCATCGCGTCGTCGCCGTTGACCCCGTCGCAGCGCTGATCCGACTGGCGCGCGAGACCGACGCAGACAACGATTACCTGCGATGCGATTCCGCAGCCCTCCCTTTTGCTGATGGAGCATTCAACCTTGCCGTCTTCTACAACTCCTTGATGGACGTCGACGACATGGAAGCCAGCTTGCAGGAAGCTGCCCGGGTGCTGCGCCCCTCCGGCACACTGTGTGCCTGCGTCACGCACCCCATCGCTGACGCGGGACGGTTTGAATCGCGCGATGCCGACGCCACATTTCTCATCGAGGGCAACTACCTCGGGCCAAGGCGGTGGCTCGAGCTTCCGCTCGTGCATCGCGACGGCCTGAGCATGGACTTCTCGGGTTGGGCATACCCGCTGGAGGCTTATTTCCGAGCTCTGGAAGATGCGGGATTCGTGGTCCAGTGCTTACGAGAACCGCCTGCAGCTGACGAGGACCAGCGCTGGCGTCGGCTGCCGCTCTTCCTCATGTGGCGCGCGGTCAAGTCCTAGAAAGACCTTACTTTCTGTAGCCAGCCGAGGGGCATTTGCGCCAAGCTATTCAGCTAGACCGAATTTCATCGCAGCAACCCCAGAGGAAAAACCCCCAAGAAATGTCGATCGCCCGAGAAATCGAAGACATCGCCCGCGACCTGATCAAGCATCAGCATGACCACCCGCCGGTTCGCGACCTCAACCGCGACGCCGAGCGCCGCCTAACCTTCGCCGACCGCGTCGCCGCCGACTTCTCGCGCCTTGTCGGCAGCTGGCTCTTCGTTCTGGTCCAGCTCGCGATCATGGTGGTCTGGATCGGGCTCAACGCCTTCAACCTCATCAGGCCCTGGGACAGGTACCCGTTCCTCTTCCTCAACCTGATCCTCAGCCTCGAGGCCGCGGTCTGGGTCTCCGTCGTGCTGATGGCGCTCAACCGCCAGTCCGACCGAGACCGGCTGCGAGCGCAACAGGACTACGAGCTCAACGTCAAGGCCGAGGAGGAGCTTAAGGCGCTGATGAACCACCTAATGCACCAGGACGAGATCCTGCTGCAGATCGTCAACCGGCTCGACCGCGGCGACCGGGAGATGAAGCGTCTGGCCCGCCGGCTCGAGGACGCACTCGAAGCAAGCAAGCAGGCGGCCGCCGCTCAGCCCGCTGCCGCCGAGCGCCCGCAGATCAGCGTCCCCGCGCCATAATCGGGGTCCCCGCGAAGTCACGGCAGAGCCTCTGACTTCGTGGGGTAAAGACAGCAGCTTCGAACCAAGCTCGCGCACAACCGCGCCGACGAGATCGACGTCCTCATCACGCGCGCGCCCGTGGACCACCGCCGGCCGGAACGCGACCTTGCCCGCGAAGTTCTCTTCGCGATCGTGCTTCGAGTCAGGCATTGCCGACACGGTACACGGCATACTCGCCGTCGTCGTACACCTTCGTCCCGTGCACGTCCCAGTAGGCGCGGCTGGCGCCGCGTGGTATCTCCTGGGGACCGATCATCACGTAGTCGATGCCGTACTTACGCACCAGCTCGGGCGTGGAGGGATCGCCGGCGAGAATGCGCTTGTCGTCTGCTTCTTTCTGCACGTAGTCGGCGAGCCCGTAGGTCCACAGCCAGCCCGGATACCCGACGAGCTCGCGGCGACCGGCGAGGGTCGGGATGGGACTGTTGTGCTCGTCGGCGACGGCAAATACGGCGGTGGGATTGGTGTGCCCGCGCACCCAGTTGGCGACCTTCAGCCCGCCCCGATCGGTGAACTGGACGCTGCTGATGCTGAAGTCGGAAGCCCGGGCCAGGTCGAGAAATCCGGAAAGGCCCAGCAGGATCATGACCACGACCGCCACGACGGCGGTCGCGGGATGCCGCAGCATTGCAGCAAGCACGCCACCGGCGAGGATGCTGCCGAGCAGGGCCCAGAAGATGAAGAACTTGGTGTTGTCCCAGACCCAGGGCTGGAGCACGACCAGGTTCGGGACCAGAAACCACAGCCAGACCGGCGCAAACCACAGCGGAAACGCGGTCGGGAACCAGCGCACCATAGCCTGGCCGGCGATCACAAGGGGAAGCAGCAAGGACGTGTTCCACAACCAGAACCAGATCAAGTCCGGCACGAAGTAAATCGCGCCGTGGCGCTGCCAGTCCGTGAACGACAGCCATCCCGGCTCAATGCAGTAGCCGGCGATCGAGGGCAGGTCTCCGCAGATGCTCGTGTTGTCCGGAGGCCACATCCAGACGAGGATGGGAACCCCGATCACCAGCGCCGGGACAAAGAATGCGATCCATTCCCGGCGGCGGTTGAAGAGCGCCCAGAACGCGGGCAGCGCAACCACCGTACCCCACGCGTGGACGTGGAAGACCGGCAGCGCTCCCGCCGCGAGACCGGCGAACAGGAACGGACGCCAGCCGAGGTGCTCGCGCAGCGCAATCCACAGAAAGAGCAGCAGGACGAGCGCGAGGCTGAACCCGAACAGCGTCGAACGCTGCGGCACGAGGTACGCGAGCACCGGATTGAGCCACTGCAGGTTGACGTCGCGATTCAGGGTGTACTCGCGCGGGAGGTGCACCAGGGCCGAGAGTCCGAAATGGCCGAGATCCCCCAGCAGGTAGACGAAACCCAGTCCGCCGCTGAGCAGAAACACGAAGACCGCCGTCGCCGCGGCGGCTGGGCCGCCGACGAAGCGCACCGCCGCGAGGTACAGCACTCCGGGGAGTGCAATTCCCAGCATGCCGCTGGTCGCGGTGAGCGCTTCCGTTAGCGACAGGCCGACCGGGATCAGGTCGGCAGCGAGGAAGTCGATCATGAACGGATAGCCGAGGCGATGACCCGTGTCGATCGGAAACTCGGGCGGAAAGTTGTGACCGTAAGCGAACGAGCCGGCAAAGCTCAGGTGCGCCGCCCAGTCGCCCCAGATGTTGACGTAGCCGGCGTACAGCCCACTCGGCGTGTAGACATACGCCTGGTGGAGCAGGTGAGCGGTCCAGACGCCGCACGCGAGCGTGACCGCGAGCAGCGGCCACGGATGGCCGAGGCTCCGCCACGACTCGTTCCAGCGCACGCTTGCGTCGTTCCAGTCCCTGGCCGGCTGCGCGCCGCCTGAGACAAATCCGACCGCGCCGATCGCGACGGCGATCGCCAACCCCCCGACCACGGTAGGCAGCGTCAGGTCGTGGACCACGAGCGCGGGCAAGAAAGTGGTCACAGACACCGCCGCGGCACCGAGCACCAGGCCGAACACCAACCGCTCTTCGAGGGTCAGCGCGATGCCCGTCAGATATGTGATCCCGAAGCCCGCCGCCGCGCAGGCGGCTAGGAAGAGCGCGGCTGCTAACGGCACCGCGAGGGCGTTCCTGGCCGGGCCTCTAGTTCCAACAGAAAAGCTGCGGCTGCGATGGGGGCAAGTTGGGGTGGCAGTTGATCAGCCAGATCTTGGGACCCCACGGAGGCGTGCCAGGTCCTTCGAAGTAGGCGGCCTGCGAGATCGGGACGGCGGTCCACACCGGATAGAAGTAGCCGAAGAAAAGCACCGCGGTGGCGAGGTGCGCCGCGACCAGCAGCTCACGCCCGGGCGGCCGCAGCTTCTCAGCGAGGTGCGCAAGCACAAAAGCCAGCGCCAGGATCATGAAAATCAGGCCGCCGAACATGTGGTACATGAACAGCACCCGTGTGATCAGGAACCAGACCGCGTACTGGCTGATGAATCCCAGCAGGATCAGACCAGCGAGAAAGCTGCGGTGCCGGACGGTGAAGTACGGAAGCGCAGCCACGCATGGCAGGCTCGTCCACCAGATCCATGGGTTGCCGAGGTTTGACATTCGCGAGATGAGCGGCTGGCCCGACCAATGGTCGATGCCGAGGTTGGTGTACTCCGCGTAGTACAGAACCGGCCTGGCGAGAAATGGCCAGGACCACGCCGGCGATCCGTACGGATGGGTCGCCTTGAGGTTCTTGTGGTACTCGTACGCTTGGAGTTGATAGTTGACCAGGTCGGCCAGGTTGTGGAACTGGCCGCGGGCGAAGAACGGATACCACGAAAGGATGTATATCCCCAGCGGGATCACGATCAGCGCGATGACCGCAACCGCCAGGTAGGTCGGCCAGAAAACGTCCGCCACCCTTGGACCTTCGCCGCGGCGCCAGGAGAGAAACGGCCAGCCGGCTGGTCCGAACTCGATGTTCAGGCTCCGCAGCAAGATGCGAAGCACCAGGAAGAGAACGATGCTGGCCCACGCCGCGAGCACGATCCACTTGGCGGCGATCCCAATCCCCAACACCGTTCCGAGCGCAAGCAGCGAAACCATCGACGCATTGAAGGAGCGGCTCTGGATGTGGACCATGAACAGGAAGTAGGCGCAGAGAATGAAGAAGATCGGAAAGATGTCGATCATTCCGATGCGGGACTGGATGAAGAACATGCCGTCGAAGCACACGAGCGTGGCGGCAGCGATCGCGAACAGACGGTTTGGCCATAGACGCCTCGCCAGCAGATACATCATCGGGATGCACAGGGTGCCGAACAGGCATGCCGCAATGCGCCAGCCGAAGGTGTTGTAACCCAGATCGACGTAGTCGCCTTTGGCCCCCTGGAAGTTGGCCCGGAACCATCCGTAGCCGACCTCGCCCACGGCGATGATCTCCTTCGCCAGCGGAGGCTCAGGGTCGAAGTAGTTGAAGCGACAAAGCACCGTTGTGGGCCGGCATTGCTCTATGCCCTTGACGTCGTTGTAGGCGTCGGCCGGGAAATAGACCTCGTCGAAGACCTGTCCGTTGGGCGGCGACAGCTGCCCGTTCACGTCGGGATAGCCGCGGTTGAACGGGTAGGCGAGCCCACAGATGGTGCCGGCGTGACCTTGCGCATCGATCGGTGTGCTCGACACGCAGTTGGTGATCAATGGGCCCTGAAACGGATGCAGGAAGAAATCGGGGAGGATCGGGCCGAAAAATCGCAGCAAAAACGCGACGGCGGTGAGGATGAGCAAGGCGGCGACGTCGATACCGTCGATGTATGTGCGAAGAACGCGACTTTCGCCGGACGCGATCAACGGCGCTTTTTGCGCCGCCTGGCTCCTCCCTGGTTCTGACCGAGTCGCTCGGGCAGGTGCGAGCTGATCTCCCACACCACGGCGTCGGCGTCGGGCACCGGGATGGCGATGATGTCCTCGTTCATCAAGCGGGCGCGAAACAAGCCGAGCTTTTTCTTGATGGCCGCGAGCTCGGACTCATCGCCGCGGAGCTTCATGAAGACTGCGGGCTTGTCGATGTGCTGCTTCATGATCGGCGCGATCATCCGGCTCCGGCGCTCCTGGAAGTGCTGCCGCAGTGGCAGCGCCTTGACCCATTTGATGGAGTCGTAATCGATGACGACGTTCGAGAACATGCTCGAGATCCGGACGCCTTCATCGAGCATCTGGACGTGACTTCGCCACCGATACAACAGAATCACGCCACCTAGCGCGAGACCGGTCGGGATGTAGACGAGCCAAACCGCAAACCCCGGCGAGAAAAGCTGGCCCTCGTAGATCGCGATCCCCGTGGCGACGATTCCGGCCGCCAGCAGCAGCCCGGCGAAGAAGCGCTGCTGCAGCCAGAGGTGATGCGCGTACAGGTTCTGATGCCGGACGCGACGTGTGGGTTCTGCGGTGCTCAAGGACTATTGATTATCGGGTAGCTCTTCATGAGGCAGCTCCCAGGAACGGCTTCGTTCCACTGCCCGACGCCAGCTCGACTGCATCGAATCCGCCTGGTCGCGCGACATCCGCGGTTCGAACTCGCGGTCGAGCTTCCACAGGTTGGCCAGGTCGGCCTCGTCCCACAGGCCCGCGCCCAGGCCGGCGAGGAAAGCGGCGCCGAGCGCAGTCGTCTCGGTGTGCCGGGGACGCCGGACCGGGATTCCGAGCAGGTCAGCTTGAAGCTGGCAGAGCACGTCCATCACCGCAGCGCCGCCGTCGACCCGAAGCTCCTTCAGCCGTTCGCCGGTGTCGCTCTCCATCGCCTCCACGACGTCGCGGGTCTGGAACGCCATCGACTCGACTGCCGCGCGGACGATGTGCGCGCGGCCCGTCCCACGGGTCAAGCCGACGATGGTGCCGCGTGCATAGGGGTCCCAATGCGGCGCGCCGAGGCCGACGAAGGCAGGCACGAGGAAGACGCCGCCGGTGTCAGGCACGGAAGAGGCGAGCGGTCCGGCTTCGCTTGCGTTCGCGATGATGCCGAGGCCGTCGCGCAGCCACTGCAGCGCGGCCCCGGTGGCGAAGATCGCGCCTTCGAGCGCGTAGCTCAGCCTTCCACCTCGCCGCCACGCGACGGTCGTGAGGATGCCCGACCCGGAGGCGACGCGGCGGCCACCTGTGTGCATGAGCACGAACGAGCCCGTGCCGTAGGTGTTCTTGGCCATTCCGTCGGACGTGCACGCCTGGCCGAAAAGCGCGGCTTGCTGGTCGCCGGCGATCCCCGTGATGGGGGCCCCAACACCAAACGAGGCCGGGTCCGCCATTGAGATATCACCGCTCGAGTCGACGACCTGCGGCAGATTCGTCAGGGGCACGTCGAAGAGCTCGGCCATCTCCTCGCTCCACGCGCCTCGCCCAATGTCGAAAAGGAGAGTTCGCGAGGCGTTGGAGGCGTCGGTGACGTGGTCCCGACCTGATGACAGCCGCGTGATGAGCCAGGAGTCGATGGTGCCGGCCGCGGCGTTCGACGCACCCTCGACGTGCTTCGTCGCCCACGCGAGCTTGGTCGCGGTGAAATACGGATCGAGGACGAGCCCGGTGGTCTCCTGCACCCGCTGCTCGTAGCCGGCTTCGCGCAGCCGCCGGCAATCGTCGGCGGTGCGGCGGTCCTGCCAGACGATCGCGGGCGCGATGGGCTCGAGCGTGCGCCGGTCCCACAGCACGAGCGTTTCTCGCTGGTTGGTGATGCCGATCGCGCGCACATGGCGTGCCGTCACGCCTGCCGCCCGCAAAGCCTCTCGCGCGCTCGCCTGCACCGCCGACCAGATCTCGTTGGCGTCGTGCTCGACCCAGCCCGGCCTGGGGTAATGCTGCGTGATCTCGGAGTAGCCCTTGCCGAGAACATCGCCGGCTTGATCACCGGTGCCAACTACGACCGCGGTAGCGCCGGTCGTGCCTTCGTCCAGGCTCAGGACGACTGGGACGATGTTCGTTTCCAGACCCGGTTGAGGCTTCCGGTCGAATAACCCTCGAGGTCCGCGGAGGCGAACTTGTAGCCGGCTTGGCGGACCGCGGCGGCGACGCGCTCCCGCTGGCTGATCAAGCGAGGAATCTCCGCGGCGTCGACCTCGATCCGGGCGACATCGCCGTGATGCCGCACACGAACCTGCGCGAAACCCAAGGCCTTGATCGCGCTCTCCGCAGCCTCGATCTGGCGGAGCGCCGCGACCGTGACCGGAGTCCCGTGTGGGATGCGTGACGACAGGCAGGCGAATGACGGCTTGTTCCAGTTGGTCAGGCCGAGAGCGCGCGCGGCGGCGCGGATCTCCGCCTTGGCCATGCCCGCCTCGAGCAGCGGGAACCGGACACCGCGGCGGACGGCGGATGCGTGTCCAGGGCGGTGATCACCGGCGTCGTCGGCAGTCGCACCGTAGGCGAGATGCCGGAGCCCAAGCTCTTGCTGCACCGGGGCGAGCGTGTCGAACAACTCTTCCTTGCAGTGGAAGCAGCGGTCGGGATGGTTGCGAGCGTAGGCCTCGAGCTCGACCTCGCTGGTCCTCACCTCGACCAGCCGGACGCCCATCGAGGCGGCCAGCTCGCGCGCCGCCACCTGCTCGGAGTCGGGATAGGCAGGTGAGCTCGCCAGCACGGCGACAGCCCCATCCCCCAGCTCGTCCATGGCCAGCTTCAACAGAAACGTGGAGTCGACCCCGCCTGAGTAGGCGACGAGCACCGAACCGAGGCCACGCACGATCCCGCGCGCATTCTTCAACCGGGCCGCGTCAAACGAATCGAGCTGGATCACTCCAGCACTTGAGGTTAGCTGGCTCGGGCCTCGGAAGGCTCCATCGCGGGAGTGCCGCACCAGGCCTCGTAATCGATCAGCGAATCGACCGTCGGGTTTTCTCCGCACAGCGGGCAGGCCTTGTTCCGGCGGAGCCTGAGCTCGCGGAACGACATATCCTCACCCTCGAACAAGAGGTAGCGGCCGATCATCGGCCGCCCGATGTCCAGCAGGTACTTGATCGTCTCGAAGGCCATCATGCTGCCGATGATTCCGGGCAAGACTCCCAACACACCAGCCTCGGCGCAGCTCTGCACGCTTCCTGGCGGCGGCGGCTCGGGAAACAAGCACCGGTAGCAACCCGTGCCCTTGGCGGAATCGAAGAGAGCGAGCCGGCCCTCGAAGCGAAAGATGCTGCCGTGGACCAGGGGCTTGGCGAGGAAGTGCGCGGCGTCGTTGGCGAGGTAACGCGTCGGGAAATTGTCGGTGCCGTCGACGATCACGTCGTAGGGCGCGAAGATCCGCATCGCGGTCTCCGAGTTGAGGTGCTCGTTGAGGGGCACAACCTCGACGTCGGGGTTCAAGCTGCGCAGGGTTTCCGCCGCGGACTCCACCTTGGGCCGGCCGATGTCCTCGTGGCCATGCAGAAGTTGGCGCTGGAGGTTCGAGGCGTCGACGACGTCGAAGTCGACAATGCCGACCCTGCCGACGCCCGCCGCGGCGAGGTACATGGCCGCGGGCGAACCGAGCCCACCCGCCCCCAGGAGTAGGACGCTCGAGTTGAGCAGCTTGCGCTGGCCGGCGCCGCCGACCTCGGGCAGGATGAGGTGGCGAGCGTAGCGGGCGACCTGGTCGGGGGTGAAATTTCTGGTGTGAGCCATCTGCTAGGACTATACCCAGGGCCGCTTCGGGGTTATTCCTATAGTGGGGAGGCCATGGAGACCGAATACCTCGACGAAGAGCAGGTGATCTCCCTCTACAACAAGGTACGGACCGGCAAGAAAACCTGGCCGACCGGCATATGGAGCTCCCCCGCCGCCTTGCAGTACGCGGTCACCGTCTTCGACTACTGGATCCACAACGTCATGGGCTGGAAGGGCTGGCCCGACGCCAGGGGCAAGATCACGCCGGCACTGCTGGAAGAGCATCGCCTGGCCGACCTCGTGGAGTCGGTTTTCGTGCCCGAGTTCGGCGACGACTGGCTTGACTTCGAGGTCGTGCTCAACGAGAGCATGCGGTTGTCTGAGGACGAAGGCTGGGCGCCCGACGTTTCAGACCGCCAGGAGCGCGTCGAGGCGGCCTTCGAGCACGCCTTTGAAAAGCTCATCGGATCGCCCAAGCAGCAGCCGAAGCTCCTGCCCACGTATCACCGCTTTCGCAACCACCTGCTGCGGATGTGGAGCGCATTTCAAGAGGCCCAGGCGGAGCACGACAAGGCCGAGCGCGAGTCCGCAGAGCGCTTCTGGGCCTCGCTGCGTCTGGTCCGCAGCAGCCGCGGGCATGCAGCCGAGGCGTGGTCGATCGTCAACGTGGACGACGAGCGACGCGGCGAGGTGGTCATGGTCTGGGGCGAGCCCCACCCCTACTGCGTGGTCGTGCTCGACGACGATATCGAGGCGGGCAGCTGGGAGCAGGTGATCTACCGGCTCGAGCAGGAGATCCTGGTTGAAGAACCGGGTGTGGTCAGCTACGCCGTGTGGCACAAGGGTTTCGTCGGCGAGTACTACCGCTGCGCCGACTGCGGCGAGCTGCACAGCCAGTTCGACGAAGACACGAGCAACGGCCTGAGGCTGGACGACCTGGAGCCCCCCGAGGAGCGATAGCTCCTCCCTCTCCGTGGGGGGAGAGGGGCTTAAGCCTCCACCACCGTCAGGGAGAAGTTGCGGCCCTCCCAGCCGGTCATGTAGTGCGCGGTCCAGGAAAACTCCGTCCCGACGGCGAGCCTGTGGCAAGGCACCTCGGCGACCCATACGCCCAGCGTCGTGTCAACCGCTTCGATCTCGGTGAACGACTCCCACTGGTCGAATGTGTAATGCACGGCCCCGGGGCGCGGCAACTGCACACGAAGGCGGCGCCCAGCAACGATGCGGCCGATCTGATGCCGGTGCGACCACACGAACGCCGACTCTTGCGCCGGGCCCTCGGTGTAGCGCCGTCGCGCGGGCATGACGATGTCCGGGAAGCCGCCGAGCGCGATCGTGACCAGGAGCTCTAGGTACTCGGCGTGCGCCCAGCCGAGCGGGCACGCCGACCCGTTCGGCTTGCCAAACTGCAGCCGGCGGCTGGGGATGTCTGGTCCGTCCCACATCTGCTCCGCCAGCGCCAAACCCTGCCCGGCAAATCCCTCGAGCGTGCGCACCATCTCCGCCGCCGGGAGCCCCATGGAGAAGAAGTGCCTTGCTCGCTCCGCCGTCAGCACGGGCCACGCGCGCCCGCGGCCGCTTCCGTCCCAGGGCGCGCCGTCCTCCTGCTCGCCGTATGCGTCACCGACGAAGCGACGCCAGCTCGGTCCGGCCGGAAGGCTGACTTTGAGGGACGTGTCGACGCCCTGCAGGCTGCGAAGCACCCGGTCGTCCTTCGGCCGGCGCAGCCCGTAGCGCACCAGCTCGAGAAACTCAGGCGCGATGGCGCCCTCTGTTGGGCGGTGGTCAGGGTCTGACGCGAGACGCACATACTGCCCCGAAGGCATCGAGCACCAAGCCTCGACGCGGTCGTTCCAGTAGTCGGCGACCGCGCGCAGGTGACTCGCGGCCACATGCTCGCCAGCGTCGTGCGCGAACTCGCCGGCCACGATCAACGCCGCGATGCATGTCGCCAGCGTCGAGGGCGAAAGCCCGCCGGCGTCCTCCCACCGGTCGAGCGTCGTCAGGGGGCCCTCGCGGAGGATGAACTGCGCAGCAGGACGGACCATCGTCGGGTATGGATCGTGGTCCAGGCAGCCCGCGACGCCTAGCCGCCATGCGAGCAGGATGGGCAGGGCCACCTGGTCGAGCTCAGTCGAAAGCCAGTGGGGCGTCCCCTCCAGTGTCCAGTTCTGATACCAACCGCCATCAGCTCTCTGCTGCGCCTGCAGGTGTCGGAACGCGCGCAAAGCCGCCTCGCTGTCGCCGGCGTCGAGCAGCGCGGTCGCGATCCGGCAAAGGTCGCGCGGCCACACGAGGTGGTAGACATGGTTGCCGTCGTGGTTGGACTCGCCCCAGGGCGCGGCCGGCGCGGCCACGAAGGCGCCTGCGTGCGACTTGTCCTCCAGGCAGTGGAGCATCGCGAAGGACGCGCGGGCGAGCATGCCGTCGTCGCCGCTGACTTTGCCCAGCGCCTGCGGGATGTCGGCCTGCGCCCGCCAGGCACGCTCGAACGATTGACGCACCGTGCCGGCACCTTTCTGGAGCGCGGAGCGGGCGACCTCTTCGGCGTCTGCACGCGTGTGGGCGAAGCCGACGGCGAGCTGAAACGCGCCGGCGCGAACGCCGATCTCCGCGCCGACCGAAACGTTGCCCGGACCGGCCCGGTCGTAGGTGTACGTGAACTGGCCGTCTGAGTCGGTGAGGTCGATGTGGACATCGGAGCTGCGGAAGTATCCGACCGCAGCGCGGCTGAACGGGCCGACGATGCTGATCCAGACGTCTTGCTGCTGCATCAACAGCGCCGGTGGATGCGTGTCGATGACATTCGCAAAGTTGCCTTCGGTGAAGGGATGCCAGTGCGCTGAGGCCTGCATGAAAAGGCGCAGGTCGGGAAGCTCGGGGGTGAAGGTGGCCGCGACCAACATCGCGTTCTCCTCGGGGTCGGAGAAGAACTCCTTGGTGAGGCGGTACTCGTGGTGCGTCGTCTCGACTCGAAAAGCCGGCACGCCGGGCGCCAACCAGCTGATCGTGTGCTCCCCATCGGCAGAGTCGTCAACAGGCGGGGCCCCGCCGGCCGAGGCGAAGAAGCGGAGCTCATGCAGCGCGACGTGGTCGAGGAAGGGAAAGAAGACCTCGCTGAGCGTGCCCTCGGCCAGCGTGTACCAGAGCTTGCTCATTGAACCCGGCGCCGCTCCGAACGCCATCTTGCGTCCAGGCCCCCACATCGGAGGCGCGCCTGGTCCGCCGGGAGCTTCCATCGGGTGCTAAGTATGGAGAGAGGCTGGGGTAGATAGAATCGAGCGATCCGCCTGGTCGGGGAGGTGGCTGAGTGGTCGAAAGCACCCGCCTGCTAAGCGGGTAGGGGGTGTGAAACTCCCTCGAGGGTTCGAATCCCTCCCTTCCCGCTTGCGGCAAGCCGGAGCTGACCCGGAGTCCGGGTCCGGACGACTGGGGTCTAGATACACGCCGTGGCTACACATAGCCCACAACGGTGGCAAATTGCGTGAGCTTGAAGAGCAGCGAGTGGGAATCGCCATCGGCGCCGAGAACGTAGGTGCCATCAAGGCTGTTATTGCAGGCGCCTGCATTCCCGAAAGCGGCCGCACACCAGTGGTCAGCAACCAGACGTCCGTCCGGCAACCACGTGTCAGATAAGTAGTCCAGCGGACCGAATGGCATGGCGCTCGATGACGTGAGATCGGCGACGGCTAGCTGGTAATTCAACATCGGATCTGTGGATCCAATCCGGACGGCCATAAGCCGCTTGCCGTCGGGCGAAACCGCAACCCTCGTGTAGCCGCCGGTGTCGTACCGCTCTCCGTCCACGCCGCTCGAAACCTGAATCACGTTGTGCTGACCGGATGGAGACCGCACCTCAATACGACCTTGCGGGTTCAACTGGCGGCAAATCATCGTGCCGTCGTCGAGTACTGCGTGAACCTGCGACGGAAGGACCCCTCCGTTCCCGCCATGTCATGCCTCACGAGATCGTGGGCGACCTCGTCTACCCGGTGGCGTGATACGGCCGGCGCGATATGCGATGAAATTGGTCGCCGATTTAGGTAGCTGGCCGTGCAGTTCGTTCATGGCGAACCCCAGTCGGAGGTGTTAATTCAGATCACGTGATCAATTGGCAGCCGATGTGGGTTAACCATTCGGGTCGGGCGTCGGGGCCGCGTTCCGCGAAGACAGGAGCAAGGGTGGGGGCGTCCGACCCAATCCCGTGGGCAATTTGTCTATAGCCAGTGAGGGTGTCTCGGAGTAGGCTGGCTACGGGAATTGGGGTAGCAAAGGGCGGAGCCACAGAGGACGTGCATCCTCGGCCTAGATTCGGGAAGGGACGCCGCCCGCCAGCCCCAAACACCCTGTGCTTGGCCCTCGGCCTGATCAGCCGGGGGTCAAGTTTCATCTTCCAGCCCTCCGACCCTACAAGCGTCGCACCTAGCTGATCAGTTCCCGCTTCAACTTCAGCGCCAGCGCCTCGAACATGCGGGCCTTTCTTCGATCCGTCCCGCCGGCGTCGGCCTTCCGCGCCAGACCTCTGTCACTTCGCCTGGCAGCGCTTCGCACGACCCTCGAGCGCGAATCGCGATAGAACGCGGCCTCCTCCAGCGCCTCGAGCACCAACGCCCACTCTTCACGGCTGAGCTCGACCGAGCCCGCCAAGATGGCCGTCAGTAGGCCTAGCTACGCATTGGCGCCGCTGGCTGGTACGCCGCCGGGAGCGGAGTGCCGACCTCGTTCGAGTCGACCTCGACGATTTCATCCTTCATCGGTCCAAGCATTCCGAGCAGCTCATCCTGCTCAGCCTTGCCGACGTGAATCTGATTCAAGGTCGCGACGAGGTCCTCCACCAGGGCATCGAACTCACCGTTCGTGACCGCCATCCGAGCATGCGCCTCTTTCATGCTGCGGCCGGTGTACTTGTTCGGTCCACCCGCCGCCTCGGCGACCTGATCGATCAGCATCTTCGTGAGCCGCGCCAGGTCCGTCTTCACAAATTTCTGATTGATGCGATCGTCTGCCGCCACGCGGTCGCGAAACGCCTCGACGACTGCAGTGATCGCGCCGATCCCACCCAGCCTTTCGTACAGCGAACGTTCCATCAGCGCACCTCCAGAGTGACTGATCCTGAGGCTGTATTGCTGGTGCTCACTATTGAGCCGATCTGGCGACGTGTCAATAGAGCGGATTCGGGCGCTGCCAGAACGCCGCCGATTAGACTGCGAGCGTGACGGGGCGCGCCGCAAAGGTCATCGTGCTCGCCACGATCCTCCTGACGGGCTGCACGCTCAACTCGCCCAAAGCATCGCACAGCCCGACTGCCTCCCCTGCGCCGTCCAAGATCGCCTGGACGGACTGCGGGGGCGGCTTTCAATGCGGCACTCTTCAGGTGCCGCTCGATTACTCGCATCCGGATGGGCGCAAGATCTCGCTCGCTCTGGTTCGGAAGCCGGCGACGCAACAAGCCGGCCGGATCGGCTCGCTGCTCTTCAACCCGGGTGGTCCCGGCGAATCGGGAATCGAGTTCTTGCGCAGCGACATCGGGTCGCTCAGCAATCTCAATCGCCGCTTCGACCTTGTGGCTTGGGATCCGAGAGGCGTGGCAGCGAGCACGCCAGTCACATGCGTCGACGGTCCGCAGCTGGACGCCTACCTGGCGCTCGATTCGGTTCTCGACGATCCCCAAGAAAAGCAGGCGGCGATCAAGTCCGACCAGGATTTCGCCGCGGCATGCGAGAGGCGGAGCGGCGACCTCTTGCCTTTCATGGACACGGCGAGCACGGCCAACGACATGGACCAGATTCGCGCGGCAGCTGGCGACGAAAAGCTGACCTACCTGGGTTTTTCCTACGGCACCTACATCGGCCAGTGGTATGCACACCTGTTTCCCAGCCGAGTGCGAGCCCTCTCGCTCGACGGCGTTCTGGACCCGACCGTCTCTGCCAACGACAGCGTGCTGGCCCAGGTCGCCGGTTTCGAGCAGAACCTGCAGGCATTCCTGGCGGACTGTAAGTCGCGATCCTCGTGCGCCTACGCCCGGTCGGGGGATCCCGGCACCAAGCTGAACGCCGCGATGGCTCGCCTGGATGCGAATCCCCTGCGGGTCAGAAATCGGCAGCTGACGCGATCGCTCGCAATGACCGGCGTGCTCGTCACCCTCTACAGCCAGACCACGTGGAGACTTCTTGACCAGGGACTGACCGCCCTCGACAACGGCGATGGGAGCAGCCTGCTTTTCCTGGCCGATTTCCTCAACCAGCGGAAATCGGATGGCACCTACGGCAACCTGTTCAACGGCGCCTACCAGTCCGCTTACTGCCTGGACTTCGCTGTGCCAACCGATGTCGCGGCCTACGACCGGCTTGGTCCCGACTTTGCCAAAGCCTCGCCGTTCTTTGGACCGTGGCTCCAGTACTCGAACCTACAGTGCGCGTACTGGCCGGTCAGGCCGAAGCACGGCCAGGAGTCGCTAACGGTGAGCGGCACGCCGCCGATCCTGCTCGTCGGCGGCACCAACGACCCTGCGACGCCGTACGCCGAGGCACAGTCGGTCAACCGGCAGATCGCCGGCTCGGTCTTGCTCACCCGTCGAGGCAATGGCCATACGTCGTACGACGCAAGCCGATGCGCGCACGCAGCCGAGGACGCGTACTTGATCGATCTGACGGTTCCACCGGCAGGGACGATTTGCTCTAGTTAGGCGACCGGTTCGGCAGCGCGAGCCTTGGCCTTCTCGAAGACGAGCTCACCGCTATTCACGTCCACCTCGATGACATCTCCATCCACGAACTTGCCGGCGAGCAGCTGCATCGCGAGCGAGTCCTGAACCATGCGCTGGATCGCGCGCTTCAACGGCCGCGCGCCGTAGACCGGATCCCAGCCGCGCTCGATCAACATCCTGCGCGCCGCGTCGCTGACGATGAGCGTGATCTTCCGCTCGTCCAGCCGCTTCTGCAGCCGGGCCAGCTGGATGTCGACGATCGCGCCGAGCTGCTCTTGGGTCAGCGACTTGAAGACGATGATCTCGTCGACGCGGTTCAGAAACTCGGGCCGGAAGTGGTCGCGCAGCACGACGAGAACAGCATCCCGGACTTCGTCGAACGGGCGGTTCGACATCTCCTGAATCAGCTGGCTACCAAGGTTGGAGGTCATGATCAGCACCGTGTTGCGGAAATCCACCGTCCGCCCCTGGCCGTCGGTAAGGCGGCCGTCGTCCAGGATCTGGAGGAGGACGTTGAACACGTCCGGGTGTGCCTTCTCGATCTCATCGAACAGCACGACCGAGTAAGGCCGGCGCCGAACCGCCTCGGTCAGCTGGCCGCCTTCGTCGTAGCCGATGTAGCCGGGCGGAGCGCCGAGCATGCGGGCGACCGTGTGCTTCTCCTGGTACTCCGACATGTCGAGGCGGATGAGCGCCTGCTCGTCGTCGAAAAGAAACACTGCCAGCGCCCGCGCCAGCTCGGTCTTGCCGACACCCGTGGGTCCGAGAAAGATGAACGAGCCCACCGGCCGGTTAGGATCGGCGAGACCCGAGCGTGAACGCCTGACCGCGTTGGCCACGGCACTCACGGCCTCGTCCTGACCTATCACTCGGTCGTGCAAACGCTCTTCCATCTGGATGAGCTTGGCGACCTCGCCCTCCATCAACCTGGAGACGGGGATTCCCGTCCACTTGGCGACGATCTGGGCGATGTCCTCCTCACTTACCTCTTCCTTGAGGAGCGGATGGCCACCCTGTAGCTGCGCGAGCCTCGCGTTCTGCTCGTCGAGCTGCTTTTGGATCTCGACCGCCTTGCCGTAGCGCAGCTCGGCGGCCTTGGCGAAGTCGGCGGCCCGCTCGGCCAGCTCCGCGTCTGCGCGTACCTCCTCAAGCTTGGCCTTGAGGTTGCGGATCTTGGTGATGACCTCTTTCTCCTGGTTCCATCGTGACCGCAACCCGGTGCGCGTCTCGCTCAGCTCCGCGAGCTGCTTCTCGAGGCCGGCAAGCCTTTCCTTCGACGCGCGGTCGGATTCCTTCTTCAAGGCCTGACGCTCGATCTCCAGCTGCCGGATCTGGCGCTCGAGCTCGTCGAGCTCGGCGGGCATCGAGTCGATTTCGGTCCGCAGCCGCGCCGCGGCCTCGTCGATCAGGTCGATCGCCTTGTCAGGCAGAAAGCGGTCCGTGATGTAGCGGTTGGAAAGGACTGCCGCCGCGACCATCGCCGCGTCCTTGATCCGCACACCGTGGTGGACCTCGTATCTCTCCCTCAAGCCGCGAAGGATGCTGATTGTGTCCTCGACCGACGGCTGGCCGACGAACACCGGCTGGAAGCGCCGCTCCAGCGCTGCGTCCTTTTCGATGTGCTTGCGGTACTCGTCGAGCGTGGTCGCGCCGATGGCGCGCAGCTCGCCGCGGGCGAGCGCGGGTTTCAGCAGGTTGGCGGCGTCGATCGCGCCCTCCGCGGCCCCCGCCCCGACCAGGGTGTGCAGCTCGTCGATGAACAGGATCACCTGGCCATCCGAGTCTTCGATCTCCTTCAGCACCGCCTTGAGACGGTCCTCGAACTCGCCGCGGAACTTCGTTCCAGCAACGAGCGCTCCGAGGTCGAGGGCGATGACGCGCTTGCCCTTGAGGCTCTCGGGTACGTCGCCCTGGGCGACGCGCTGGGCCAGACCCTCGGCGATCGCGGTCTTCCCAACGCCGGGTTCGCCGATAAGCACCGGGTTGTTCTTCGTGCGGCGGGAAAGAACCTGGATGATGCGGCGGATCTCTTCATCACGCCCGATCACCGGGTCGAGCTTGCCTTCCTTGGCCAGCTTGGTCAGGTCGCGGCCGTACTTCTCCAGCGCCTGGTATTTGGACTCGGGGTTGGGGTCCGTCACGCGCTGGGAGCCTCTCACCTGGCGCAGCGAGCTCAAAAGGCTCTCGTGCGTCGCGCCAGCGTCCTTGAGGATCTTCAGGTCCGTCAGCGCCAGGAGCAGGTGCTCGGTGGAGATGTATTCGTCCTTGAGACGCTCCGCCTCCCGCTCTGCCTGCGCGAGGTGCTTGCTCAGCGCCTCGCTCAGGTAGGGCGACCCGCCGCCACTGACCTTCGGAAATTTCTCGACCGCGGAGACGAGCGCCGGCTGCAGGGCCTGGACCGAGGCGCCCCCGCGCTCGAGCAGTGTCCGGGCCACACCCTCGTCCTGGGCGATCAGAGCGAGGAGCAGATGCTCTGGCTCGATGGCCTGGTTGCCCGTCTCCCGCGCCATCTCCGCAGCGTGCTGCAGAGCCTCGAGTGCCTTCTCCGTGAATCTTTCTTGTCGCACTGCCTTGGTTTTCCCACCCATCAACGGGGGGCCAAACAGGTTCACCGTATCTTGCAGGCATGCCCGAGCTACCCGAGCTGGAAGCGCTGCGGATCCGGATCGGTCCGCGGGTCGAGGGCAGGCTGATCACCGCAGCCTCGGTGAATCCCAAGAAGGCGCACCTGCTGCGCTACCCGGTCGACAATTTCGCCCTGGACCTGCCGGCGCGGCGCATCACCTCGCTGACCAGGCGCGGCAAGCACATGGTTTTCGCAACCGAGCTTGGCGGGGGTGGCGCGCCACGCTGGCTGGTCATCAACCCCATGCTCGGCGGGCGTTTTCAGATGGCCGGCGGCGACACGGCTGTGCCCTCCACCGAGGTGTTCACGCTGCGGATCGAGGGCAAGCAGGAGCTGCGCTACCTCGACTTTCGGGACATGGGGCGGATCTACTGGGTGGGCGATTGCTCGCAGGAAGTCCCGGGGTGGGATCTCCAGGGACCCGAGGCCGACTCCGTCGCCCCAATGGGCCTGGATGTGTTTCGCACGCGGCTGCGTCGATTCCGGGACGAGCTGAAAGACCTGCTTCGAAACCAGGAGTTCCTGGCCGGGGTCGGAAACGCCTATTCGGACGAGATCCTGTTCGAGGCGCGGTTGCTGCCGCTTAGGCGGCGCGCGTCGCTGAAGCCGGAGGAGGAAGAGGCGCTCTTCCGAGCCATTCCTCTCGTCCTGTCACGCGCGGTCGACGTGATCCTTGCGAATCCCAACTACGAGGAGTCCAAGCAGGATCGGACGTTCATGGCGGTGCATATGAAGGGGGGCAAAACATGCCCCAGGTGCGGGCACCGGATCAGCCAGATCGGGTCCAACCGCGAGCCGCTCAACTTCTGCCGGGGCTGCCAGCTCTAGGAGCACACACCCCTCGCGGGTTCCCTCCCTTCGGTTCCGGTTCCCTCCCCCGCCGGCCAACCGGCCTCAGCGTATCGGGCCCGTCAACCCAGCTTGTTAAGCCCGGTGCCCCGCTCCGGCTAGGTTCCCAGCGATGCTTTCGAGAAGGCGCTGCGACGCGAGCGTGATCTCGTCGACGGCTCCCTCGAAGGCGGCAGAGTGCCGCGCCGTCGGCTCGCGGAACCCGCTCACCTTGCGGACGAACTGTCGCGCCGCGGCGCGGATCTCGTCATCGGCGGCGATGACGTCGGAGTGGCGCAGGGTCTTGATGCTTCGACACATTGCTCACAACGATAGACATGACTCAGCGCTCGCGATGCGGTGGCAACTCGGGCAGATCGGGCGGGGCGAGCCGTGTCGGGTCGAGCCCGGCGCGCTTGAGCATCGCGGTCGCGAGGCGATCGTAACGATGATCGACCAGGTCGCCGACCGGGTCGGGGCTCGCGCTCATCAGCTGACGAAAGCTCAGGGAAGAAACCGCGCGGTAAGCGAGCGCCGCGCGGGCGGCGTCCGCGCGCCCGGTCATGGAGGCGATGCGGACAAACGCCAGCGCGGCGCCCGTCTCGCGGATGTCGCGCCAGCGCCAACCGGAGTACGGGAGCAGGACGAGCAGGATCGGCGGCAGAGCCACCAGCAGGCCCAGGATGATCGCCGTATGGAAGATCGCGTCGTGGATGTTCTGGCCCGCGGCGACCAGAGGATCGCCCGAGTAATGCTTCAGGGTGTCGGCCGTGTCCTCCAGGAACTTGGTCAGGATCGGGATCCCGCCCGGCACCGACTTGCGGAACGCGGCGATCCACTGGTCGAAGGTCATCCCGGTGTTCTTGATCGCGTCGGCGATCACCTCCATCTGCATCACCGTCTGATAGATCAGCCAGCCAAGGTACGCCCAGACCACCGCCCAGAAGAAGGCGATCGTGTCCGCCAGGACGCGTAGAAACGCCGGCCATCGGCGGTCCGGGTAGAGCTTGAGCATCATGTCCCGCGCACGATAAGTCACCGGGCCCTAAACAGCGCTACGGAGGACCCAGCGCCCAACGCGCGAAGGCTATAAGTGGCTAAACTTCGGCCAAACCCATGTCGCTCGATCTGTGTTTTCCGGCCCACCGGTTGATCGAAGCGCCTCACTGCTTCTGTACCTGCTAGGTCGCTAGCCCCCGGGCACACGCCCGGCCGAGAGGCGACCTGTCCTTTCCTCCGTCAACCCCCAATGAAAGGAGGCAGCAGATTGGCAACCACCCTTCTCCGACCCGACCAGACCTTTTATCCGTCGCCACGCCTGGCGGCGAAAGCTCCCGTGGAGACCCTCGCCTACATGGTCACCTTCGATCCGGCGCGCAAGGAGCCCGACGGCCTCGTGACCGTGGACGTCGATCCGAAATCAAAAGGTTTCGGCAAGCAAATCGGGCGCGTCGACGCGCCCAACGTGGGCGACGAGTTTCACCACTTCGGCTGGAACGTTTGCAGCTCGTCGCTGTGTCCGTACGCCGCGCACCCGCACCTGGAGCGCAGATATCTACTCGTTCCGGGTTTGCGCTCGTCCCGCATCTATGTCTTCGACGTCAAGCCGGACCCGAAGCATCCAAAGCTCGTTCACACCATCGAGGCAAGGGAGATCGCGGACCGTGCCGGTTACAGCCGCCCGCACACCATCCACTGCGGACCTGACGGCATCTATGTCAGCGCGCTGGGCAACCCTGACGGCGACGCCCCGGGGGGAGTCTTCGTGATCGACCACGACACGTTCGCGGTCAAGGGCCGGTGGGAGCTCGATCGCGGACCGCAGAAGCTCGCCTACGACTTCTGGTGGCACCTCGGTTACGACACCGCTATCACCAGCGAGTGGGGCACGCCGAAGATGGTCGAGGGCGGGGTCAATCCCGAGCTCCTGCTCGCGGGCGAGTACGGCCACAAGATCCACATCTGGGATCTCCCGAAACGACGCCACAGGCAGGAGATCGATCTCGGCAAGGAGTACCAGATGGTGCTCGAGCTGCGCCCGGCGCATGACCCCAGCAAGGCCTACGGCTTCGTCGGCGTGGTCACGAGCCTGAAAGACCTCAGCGCATCGATCTGGACGTGGTACCTCGACGGATCCAGCTACAAGATCGAGAAGGTGATCGACATCCCCGCCGAGCCGGCCGACCCGGAGGTGCTGCCACCCCTGCTCCAAGGCTTCAAAGCGGTACCGCCCCTGGTCAGCGACATCAACCTTTCACTCGATGACCGGTGGCTCTATGTCTCCGCTTGGGGCACCGGCGAGTTCCTGCAGTTCGACGTCAGCGATCCGTTCAAGCCGAAGAAGACTGGAAGCGTCCACCTCGGCGGGATCGTCCGCAAGGCCGCGCACCAGACGAGCGGACCTCTGAACGGCGGCCCGCAGATGGTCGAGCTCAGCCGCGACGGCAAGCGCGCGTACCTCACCAACTCGCTTTACGCGAGCTGGGATGAGCAGTTCTATCCCGAGGGCATCAAGAGCTGGGCCGCGCTCATCAACGCCAAGCCCGAAGGTGGCCTCAGCCTCGACGGTGGCTTCTTCACCACATTCCAGCAGCGCACGCACCAGATCCACTTGGAAGCCGGCGACGCTTCATCTGACTCGTACTGCTACTCGTGACCGCAACTTTGTGGCCCTGGGCAGCGCTGGCGCTGCTCGGGGCCTACCACGGCGTAAACCCCGGCATGGGCTGGCTGTTTGCCGTCGCCCGTGGGTTGCAGGAGAAGAGCCGGCGCGGGGTTCTCAGCTCACTTCTGCCGATCGCGATCGGGCACGAGGCCTCGATCGCGATCGTCGTCGTGGCCGTTTCCCTCACCGAACAGCTCGTGCCGCCATTCCTCGTCCGGCTGCTCGCGGCTCTGGTGCTTGTGAGCTTCGGTGTTTACAAGCTGGCGCGCCCGCGCTCACACCCGGGAGGGTTCGGGATGCGGATCGGTCCGGCGGGTCTCGCGGCGTGGTCGTTCTTGATGTCGTCGGCGCACGGCGCGGGATTGATGCTGGCGCCTGTCCTGCTTGGCCTCCCCGTCTACGCCACGTACCACAGCCTCAGCGAGATCTCGCTCCAGGCAGTCGCGGCGGCATCGCTGCACGTCGCGGCGATGCTGGTCGTGATGGGCGTCGTCGCGGTCGTGGTTTACGAGAAGGTTGGCCTTGGGATCCTGCGGCGCGGCTGGTTCAACATGGATTTGGGCTGGAGCTTCGTCTTGATCGCGAGCGGCGCGGTCACACTGTTTACGGCGATCTAACCAATCGCGAAGTCGACCTCGACTGTGACCTGCACGTCCATCTGGCCGACTGGGACCTGGGTCGGGGTCGCAGCCACCGCGCCTGTGGCCGCCAGATACGGTGTAGGCGGCCGGCTGTTCGCCGAGAGGTCGCTGACGCGGATGACCTGTCCAAGCTTCACGCCGGCCGCCGACGCCATCGCCTGCGCCTTGGATCGTGCGTCGGCGATGGCGAGCGTCCGGGCCTCGGCCTGAGCCGATTTCGGGTCGGCGATCCCGAAGCTGACCGAGATGTTGGTCGCGCCGCCCTCTTGAACGATCGCGTCGAGCGTCTTGCCGACGGTGTCGACATTGTGCCACTTGATGTGCAGCTGCTCGCTCGCGCGGTACCCCGTGATCGTCTCCCCGGAAGGTCCGTAGACCGGACCCACCCAGTAGCCGGCGGTGTTCATGTCCTTGTCGGCCACGCCGAGCGACTTGAGCCGCGCGACCAGCTTGGCAGTCTTGGCGGCAAGGTCGCTTTGCGCCGCGGACGCCGTGCCTTGCTGCGACTGGACGCCGGCGTCGACGACGGCGAGGTCCGGTTTCCTGGAGACGATGGCGTCGCCACTGGTCAAGATCGCCGACTGAATAGTCGATGAAGATGTCGTGCTGGCCGCGTTGACCAGCAACCCCGGCCGTCCGGAGGCCAAGACCATGGCCCCAACGGCAAACGTGACTGTGATCGCAAGTGCGGCGGATATGGCGGCGATCCGAACCGATGGGGACATGGTCGGTGACCTCCTATGGCGTTTGGCTCGGAAACGACGCCCGTGGTCGTGAGGTAACACGAGGCTTTCCGCCGCGGATTGGCTCAGCTCGGCGAGGTTGCTCCTCGTGCCCCTGATCTGGCTTTTTGCGCTGGCCGGTCAGAGCCACGTCGTCGGAGTCGGTTTGATCGTGGCCGGGCTGACGGACGCGCTCGACGGCCACCTGGCCCGTCGTTTTCGGCAGGCGTCGGTCCGTGGCGCGCGGCTCGACGCTGTCGCCGACACCGTGCTGATGATCTCGGTATCAGTCTGGCTGGAGATCCTGCACCCTCGGATACTTCGCGACTACGGCGCCATCGTGGCAGCCACAGGAATCGTGTACGCGACGTCGGTGGCGGTGAGCGCGTTCACCTTCCGCCGCATTGTCGATCCACGACAGATGTCGTCGAAGATCGCGGGCGGGCTCCTCTATCTGTTCGCGCTGGTCACGCTGCTGGTCGGTGACCTCGAGCCGCCACTGCTGATCGCCGCGCTGGTTGCCCTCGAGGTGTCCTCGTTGGATACGATCGTCAAAGCCACCAGGACGATCCACGCCAACGCGAGCGCGAGAAGGCATCGCTCCCAGGCGCCCCAGGCAGCGAAGGAAGTGGTCAACAGCACGAGCCCGACACCCAGCACGCCGAGCTCGGCCGTGCCCAGGATCAGCGACATCCGGCCGTAGGTTCGCCCAAGCGCGAGCGGAGCGGCGGTCAGGCCCAATACCGCGACTCCGGACGCCACCCGATGCGCAGCGGTGGCGCTTGCCGAGCCGGGGTCGAGGTGAATGGCCGCGGCGCACACGAACGCCACTCCGGCCAACGCCAGCGCCGCGCGCCCGATTATTTCTCGGGGCTCGACGGCGACTGCCAGGCCAAAACATGCAAGCGCGATCAAGGCGATCGCCCAATCGACAGCCCCGGCCGCCGGCATACCAGGTACCGCGAGCCGGCTGATGGTCCTGGTCATCGGGTCGTAGCCGGGCGTCACCACGCCCGCCACTACCACAATCCCCAACGCCACCGGGGCAACGAGCAGACCGGCCATGGCGGCGAACCTGCGCGGGATCACAGGTCGGGCCACGAGGGCGGATCGTGACCGACGTTGGGCACGCTTCCCGTCCGCCAGTACAGCCCACGCCGCCGCTGCATCAACTCCTCGTCCACGAGGAATCGTCGGAGCGATGCGAAGTCCGGGTGGCGTCTGGCCATGACCCGATTGACCTCCGCCTCCGAGTAGAGCCTTCCGGGTTGGAAGTCTTCGACCAGCCACCTGAGCACGACCAGCCGTTTCTTGCGCTGTACCGGAATGCTGTTCAACCGGCCCGCCATGTCGACGAAATTTTCGAGCACGCGATCTTCTGCCACTGAACATTTCGAAGTTACCTCACGCTATCCCGAGACGAAATCCGCGTCTGCTCGCGGGTAACGGTCAGCAGCCGGAGCGACGCGACGCGGCCGCTTGCTGGTCGGCCCAGTTGAAGGCGGCCCATGGCGCAGCGTAGGAGCGAGGGCCGATGCATGCCGCCCGGGTGATCTGAGCGCGCAGCGACCGATCGAGCTGTGTGCGAGACCCGAGCAAGGCAGGCGTCGCGTCGCTGGAAAGCTCAGACAGGTACTCGCCATCGATCTTGTGCACGCTCAGGGCGTGGCTCGTGTTGAACGCCACGACCATGGCCTCCGGGCTCGCGAGATTCAGGACTAGCAGCAGCGCCACCGCGGTGGTGAGGGTGGCGCCGATGAACCATCGGCGGCGACGCCACACGCCCAGGAATTCCGCGGCCAGCGTGAAAAACACCACCGCCAGCCACGCGGCGAAGATGTGGCTGTACAGGCGCAGCATCGTGAATCCATAAGCCTCCTCGTACAGGCTTAGGCGGCGGAACGCGACCGCATCGATCATCAAGGTCAGCGCGATCGCGCTGAGGGCAAGCACCATGAAAGCTCGCCTCGCGTTGCGCTCCGCGAAGTTGCTGATGCGGCTGAAGAGCACGAGCAACACCAGCGTGATTCCGCTCACCCAAAGCAACTGGAAGAAACCGGAACGCGCGTAGTCGGCGTAGGTGACGCCCGCCGCGCGCAGGGTGGAGCCGGCCGCTCCCGACACCGCAAGCACCTGGGCGACCGCGAAGGCTGCAAAAACCGCGTCGAGGATGGCGAGCACGACGAGCGCCTCGGTCGCGCCGAGCCGCCATACCGGACCGTCGATGCGGTCTAGTGGCTCGGATGCGGTCAGGCGCAGAAGACCCGCTGCCCACATCGATCCCATGAGCACGAATACAACGTCCAACAACAGCTGCCCGATGTCGATGTTGAGGTTGAAGAACGATGCGAACACCGGGTCGGCCGATGCGAGCAGACCGGCGATGAGGACAGCGATCGGCAATGCGATCAGGACGCCACGGAGGACGGGCGCGGCCGAGCTCAGCTTTCCCCGCGCGTGCACGGCCGGCCGGGCAACAAAACCGGCGCCGGCGGCGAGCTGGACCAAGGCATGGAAGAATCGAGCGGCCAGCTCGGCGGCGCCGAGGTCGAAGGCCGACCCGCGTGAGGCGAATGAAGCCGCCAGACCCAGCAAGATGAGAATCGCCAGGAGATCGGGCCACAGCAGCCATGGGCTCGCGCGAACCGTCAACCAGCATGCGAACAACACCGCGGCAACCACGAGCAGCCGGGACTGGGCGCGCTCGAGCCGGCCGACCCGGATGGCGACCAACCCTGCGATCACAAATGTGAGCGATGCCCCGAGTCCGAATGTGCCTGTGCGTAGGGACTGGTCGGCCACCAACCCGATGAGCAGCGCACTCGCAGTCGCGATCCAGGTGGCCCGCCAACGGACCTTGACGCCGGCCCAGAGCGGAAGAGGCGCCGAACCAACCGGTCGCCAGCTCGTGCCGTCCCAACGCCAGCGTCCGTCTGGCGACAGCTGACCGATGTGCGCGGCGGGTGTGACGTCGGCCACCGTGCCGTGAAGCGGTTGAGCGGGGCAAAAGGTTACGGCTAACGTGGAAGGTGAATTGGGCGTCCCTACTTCCGCGGCTGAGCGCGCCAGGATCGAGAAGCTGCTATCGGTCGCCCGGGCGACCAGACCGCTGCCCGACTCCAATGGCGCGCTTTACTTCTCATCGAACGTCACCGGACACGCGCAGGTTTTCCGCCAAACGACCGCCGCCGCCGCGGAATCCCAGCTGGTGCTGTCAAGCGAGAACCGCATGCTGCCACATGCGCACACGTCCGCCGGTCTGCTCGTGCGCGCGGATCATGGCGGCGATGAGATCTGGCAGCTCGGCCTGATCACAGACTCCGGCTATCAGGCCCTGACCGCAGACCCGAAGGCGATTCACCGGTCGGTCGTGCTGCATCCAGACCAGCGGCGAGCCGGCCTGAGCTGGAATCCCAACGGCCAGGCCGATCTGGTCCTCGGCGAGCTCGACGTCGCGACCGGATCGCTCACTCACTGGGCCGAGCCTGGGGGCTTTTGGGAGTGGGGTGCCTGGAGTCCCGATGGTGGTCGCGCCGCGGTCGTCAAGTTGATGGGGACGCCTGCAGAGGCCTACGTGCTCAGGCCTGATGGATCGCTCACCCGGCTGCTGCCGCGCGCCCTCCGGGTCATTCCCGTCGAGTGGCTGGACGAAGGCCTCCTCGTCCTCACCGATCTCGGTCGCGACTTCCTGGGCTTGGCAATGGTCGACGAACGCCAACCACACGTGGTGGCGAGGTGGCTGTTCGAGGAGGGGCACGAAGTCGAGGGTGCGATCGTCGATCCGGCCCGCACCAAAGTCGCCGTGGTGGTGAACGGGGGGATCTATGACGACATTCGGGTGATCGACCTGCGCAACGGCAAGACCCTGGATCGCGTCGCCCTCCCGCCTGGAGTTGTCACCAACGACCACAGCGGCGGCCCGGATTATCACGTCGCGTGGAAACCTGACGGGTCGGGGTTGTTCGTCAGCTGGGAGCACCCCACGCATCCGGCGGAGATCTACGAATGGCCGGGCGGCACTCGGCGCACATTTACGTCAGAGCCACCAGGGGACCTCGTGTTTCCTGTCGAAGCGGCCTACGAGACCTTCGATGGTTTGAGCATCCCCGGCCTCGTCTACCGCATCGACTCGCAGCCGCGACCGACGGTCGTGCAGTTCCACGGCGGGCCCGAAGGCCAGTCCAGGGGGACGTTCTTGCCACAGGCGCATCTTCTGAACTCCATCGGCATCAATCTGTTTCTTCCGAACGTGCGCGGCTCGAGCGGCTACGGAATGAAATTTCAGAATCTCGATGACAAGACATTGCGATGGAACGGGGTCAAGGACGGCTGCGAGGCGGCGCGCTATCTGAAGAAGACCGGGGCGGCCACCAAAACCGCGGCGATGGGAGGTTCATACGGTGGCTTCATGACCCTGGCGGTGCTGGTCGATGATCCCGATCTGTGGGATGCCGGCGTGGACATCGTCGGCATCGCCGACTGGCATACGTTCTTCAAGAACATGCCGCCATGGCGAGGTGTGCTCAGGATCAGCGAGTACGGCGACCCGAACGGCGCGGAGGCGGACTTTCTGCGCGAGATCAGCCCGATTCATCGCGCCGGCGCGATCAAGGTCCCCCTGCTCGTGATCCACGGCCGCAACGATCCGCGGGTGCCGGTGGAGGAAAGCGTCCAGGTCGCGCGGGCGACCGGCGCCGAGCTGATGATCTTCGAGGACGAGGGCCATGGCATAGCGACCCTGGCCAACCAGGTCACGTCCAACCGGCGGATCCTCGAATTCCTGGCAGCTAGCCTGGCGTAGCCCCGCTGCCGCCGTCGACCTGATCGGCGACGAACTCCCAGAGCACCTTTTGGTCGTTGGGTGCGTCTGATCGCATGGCCAGGACCAGGAGCCCGGGGACGCTGATGGAGAGCAGCGCCGCTCCATCGAGAGGGTCCCAGGCGGCTCCCGCGGTCAGGTTGCGGACCGCCCAGCCGAATGCGGCGAGGCAGCAAACCGCCAGGAGCGGCATCAAAACGGATCCACCGAAGCCCCCTGAGAAACGCAGGTGGAGGCGGGATGAGTTGCGCTCGCCCGGCGAGACCTCGATCCGGACGTGCATCTCCAGCAACGAACCAGCCTTGATCGCGCCGACGCCTCCCTTGTAGAAGCCGGCATCACCTCCGGCGAACCACAGGCGGGCCACGGTGAGCCGGCTCGTGGGTGCTTTCTTGAGCCGCCTCCGGCACTCGTCCGGGTTCAGCCGAGAAACCATCATCCGGTCCTGGTGCCAAAAGGGGTTGAGGTAGGTCCAGTTCACGACCCGACATTTTCACATGCGCCCGCCCGCGGCTGCGCCACGGGGGCCCAAAGGCCAAAATTCAGGCGACCACTTTTGGAGGTGGTTTCGTTGAAAGTCAC